>DEIU01000045.1:0-19951 GCA_002352645.1 Acidimicrobiia bacterium UBA2766
GCCACCCACACTGACCTCGCGAACCTCGCCGGCGACTACCCCCAACTCCTCGCCCACGCCACCCAACTTGGTCGGCTTCCCGACTGGCTCGTGCACACTGCCGACCGCCTTGCCCTCGCAGGCTTCTGGAACGCCTTCAACATCACCGAAGACGCAATCACCGGCAACACTCCTGGCGCAGCCTTCGCCCGCGGCGCACACGGCCTCTGGCTCCACCGCAACGACACCCTCGAAAACGCCCAAGCCCATCTCGCCATAGCCGCACGCAACCCGCTCCTGCCGCAAAATGCCCGCGACCTTCTTGCCCTCCACAACGCCCGCGTTCTACAACTCTTTGCAGGGTCCGACATTGCCCTCCCCGCATTCAAGAACCTCGCCACACAAAAGGCTTCCATCGGTATCCAAGCCCAGTTCTGGATAGCAAACGCTGTTCTTCTTCACGCTGACTCCAAAAAATGCCTCGAAACCATGCCAACCCCCGATGGACTACCCGACATCGCCGGCGATTACTGGCTCAATGTCGGAGGCGTTTATTCCCAATGCGCGCAAACAGACAAGGCTATTGCAGCGCGTATGAAAACAGTCGCACATGCCCGCAATATCTGTTCTCCAATGGCAGAAGGAGAAGCCCTTTCATACCTCGCACGTGCTGAAGCTTGGGCCCACCCGGAAGCCGCGAAAACCCACGCCGAAGAAGCCCTCCGCCTCACCCGCAAAACAGGCAACCTTATCGATGAACAACGCGCGTATCTTGCTCTTGCAATCGCTGCAGCAGGAACCGACCCCGACGAGGAAATACAGGCCACCTTACAAAAAGCGGAATCTCTCGCCTACGAAACAGGAAACAAAACACGTCCCCTCTCCTGTCTTGTTGCACATACCTGGCACGCCGCCGTCACAAACAACAACGAAGCCCTTGAACGCTGTATCGAAGAGATCAACCGCCTCGTCGCGAGTCTCAACTCCGGCCGGCACTGGGCCGACATCGCCCGTGCCTGGCTCCCTGGCCACACCCGCGCACACGCACAACTCGCCGCCCGCTGGGAATGGCTCGATGGCCCCGAGAACACCATGCGCCGCTGGCGACAACTGCTCGACAACCGCAAAGCGCTCGCAGCTTAAAGTGCTCGCGGAGCGGGGCAGGCAAAAGCCCTGCGTAACCACTGAACTCTCAACGGCTCGCTCGCACAAAAGCCCGCATTCCAAGAATGGCATACCTGCACGTGTGCTCTGTAGTGGGGTCTCGGTTGGCTGAGCGACGCCACGAAAAAAGGCAAAAGCGCGTACCTCTCGAAGCGTCCCTCCAGAGGGGAGGCAAGTTGCAGAAATGTTGAGCAGGAACGCAACGCGTGTAGGTCGAGCCGCTGATCGGCCTGCTCGTTTGGTCGAGTCTCGGATCAGGCGGGACCTCTGCGTGAGGGGGTGTGCAAGAGCAAGGTGTGGGGTGATTTTGTTTGCCTCACGATCGAAACTCTCGATGCACACGTGAGCTTTCCTGGGCTGCGCGACGATATTATGGGCGCTGTGCAAAGACAGGCGACGAGGTAGGTGAGGGCATCAACAAAAAATCAGACAGTTTATGGTGCGTTGCCGGTGTGATCTGAGCGAAAACCCACGTGCACGTGGTGTAGCTCCTTCATTTTGACCACCGGTCTACACTTGTTGCTGGTCAGAGGACAGATTTTCTGTGCATAACAGCCTGGCGACCCGAACTGTTTTGTCTGATCCCAGAGAAGGGGAACAATGCATATTTCGTTATTGGGGGCATGCAAGATCTTGCTGGTGTCGTGGTATTGCGAGGTCATGGACAGAGCAGGCTTTCGTGGTCTTGTAACGGGGGTCGCGCCCTTTGGGGTCCCAAATGGGATTTCCCAGCTACTTGTCCACAGCAGGCCGTGTCACCAAAAAACCGCAATACAGGACACATGCATGCGTTGTATCCTGCACTTGCAAAGAGCTTCGTTACTCCTCGCGCGTGCAATAAAGAATATTGTACAGTTTTGCTCTGTCTGGCAGGTGTTACGCCTGGCAAACCTCTGTTCGAGGTCTCTTCCGATCACCGCAGGCAGGGCTTTTCGCTGAGTTCAGAATGCTGCGTGTCGCTGCCGATGCTTCTTCGTTTGTCGGTAGGTACAGGGTGGTGGACACGCATTTGAGCCGGAAACAGCAGGCCAGCGCCTTCTCCCGGCCACGCCTACCTACCGGTTCGCCAGAGAGGAATCGTCATGTCCGATCAATCGCCTTACACTTCACTTCCCCCACGTATTGACTTGTCGGCTATTGACCACGAGATTCTTGACTTCTGGCACGCGCGCGACATTTTTGCGAAAAGCCTTGCCCAGACGGCAGGCGGCCCAGAATGGGTGTTTTTTGATGGACCACCGACAGCCAATGGCGAACCGGGGGTGCATCATCTTGAAGCTCGTGTCTTCAAGGATATTTTTCCTCGGTTTAAGACCATGAAAGGCTTTCATGTCGCCCGCCAAGCGGGATGGGATTGTCATGGGTTGCCGGTCGAGATCGCGGTGGAAAAAGAGCTTGGTCTCTCGGGCAAACAAGACATCGAGAAAATTGGCATTGCGGAGTTCAATGCACGCTGTCGAGAGTCCGTGCAGCGTTACGTGAACGAATTTGAAGCAATGACCGAGCGCGTGGGCTTTTGGGTCGACATGTCGCAGCCGTACTCGACCATGGCACCCGAATATATCGACAGCGTCTGGTGGGCATTACAACAGATCCACGAGAAGGGTTTACTCGTTGAGGATCATCGTGTCGCACCCTATTGTCCGCGCTGTGGCACAGGCTTGTCCGATCATGAGATCGCGCAAGGGTACGAATCAATAGTGGACCCTTCGGTGTATGTGCGCATGCCGGTGCACGGCGAGTTGCAGGGCATCTCCGGAGTGGAGCTGCTCGTATGGACCACTACTCCTTGGACGTTGGTATCGAACACTGCCATTGCAGTGCATCCGTCTCTGGCCTATGTGATAGTGCGCACACAAAAAGGGACGTTTTTGCTGGCCGAGTCGCTGCTCGACACAGTCTTTCGTGAAAACGGCGAGGGGGAGGACACCGTCGAAGTGCTCGCCACGATGTCCGGGCAAAGTCTTGCCGGCACACATTATCAGCCCCCTTTTGATCTGATCGACATCCCAGACGCCCATTTTCTGATCACTGCCGAATATGTGACGGCAGAAGACGGCACAGGTCTTGTGCACCAGGCTCCCGCGTATGGGGTCGACGACCTTGCTGCGTGTCGGGAGCATGGCCTCGCAGTTGTGAACCCGATCGGCCCGGACGGGCACTTTCTCAAGAATGTCAACCTTGTGGGCGGTGTCTTTTTCAAAGAGGCCGACACGGTGCTGGTGGCCGACCTCACCGAGCGCGGCCTGCTCTTCAAATCCAAACCCTATGAGCACCAGTATCCGCACTGCTGGCGCTGCCATACACCCTTGATGTACTACGCGCAGCTGTCCTGGTATATCCGCACCAGATCAAAACGTGCAGAGCTGCAGCGCGAAAACGAACGCACGAATTGGTATCCCGAACATATCAAACATGGGCGTTATGGTGACTGGCTCGCGAATAATGTCGACTGGGCACTCTCGCGCAATCGCTACTGGGGGACACCTCTCCCAGTATGGCGTTGCGCCCAGGGGCACATCACCTGTGTGGGTTCTCGTGCCGAACTCGGGCGCCTTGCACACGAAGACCTCTCTCGTCTCGACCCGCACCGTCCTGGTGTCGACAACATCACCTTCGCCTGCCCGAGCTGCGGGGAGCAAACACACAGGGTAAGCGAAGTTATCGACGCGTGGTTCGACTCTGGTTCCATGCCGTTTGGCAGTATCGGCTACCCCTATGCCGAAGGCAGCATCGAGCAGTTCAAACAGGGTTATCCGGCCCAGTTCATTTGCGAGGCAATCGATCAAACCCGTGGCTGGTTTTATACCCTCATGGCGGTCGGAACACTGCTATTTGATCGTTCGTCCTACGAAAATGTGGTGTGCCTTGGGCACCTCATGGCCGAAGACGGTCGCAAAATGAGCAAACATCTTGGCAACACCCTCGAGCCAATCCCCCTCATGGAAAAGCATGGCGCCGACGCGATCCGCTGGTTCATGCTGTGCACAGGCTCCCCCTGGGCACCCCGGTGCATCGGCGACAGCCCCTTGCAAGAAATCATACGCAAGGTTCTCCTCACCTATTGGAACACGGTCTCTTTCTTCACGCTCTACGCCAGTGTCAGTAGCCGGCAACCGCACAACGCCAAGACCATCAGCGAACGGCCCGTGCTCGACCGATGGATACTCGCCGAACTTGATCATGTCGTGACCAGCGTTGACACCGCCCTGGAGGACTTCGACACCGCCGGAGCGGGCCGCGTCTTGACACAATTCATCGACGACTTGTCCAACTGGTATGTGCGCCGTTGCCGTGCCCGCTTCTGGGACGGCGATGCAAACGCACTCGGCACACTGCACGAGTGTCTGCACACCCTCACAAGGCTTTTGGCACCTTTCACACCGTTCATCACAGAATACGTGTGGCAAAAGGCAGTGAAACCCGGCACCCCATCCGCCTCGGACTCCGTGCACCTTGCCGCCTGGCCGGTACCCAACCCGACGCACACCAATCGGGAACTGCGCGAGAACATGCAGGTTGTGCGCCAACTTGTAGAAGCCGGGCGTTCCGCCCGCAAAGCCAGCGACGTGCGCATCAGGCAACCCTTGCAACGGGCATTGATCAACATCCCTGCCGGACGAGAGCTACCCGACGAACTTATCGCAGAAATCGCAGATGAACTCAACGTCCGCGAAATCGCCAGGCTCGGCCAAACAGACGAAGTCGTCAATATCACCGCGAAACCCAACTTTCGCATCCTTGGGCGGCGATTCGCCTCGAAAACCCAAGAAGTCGCGCAAATCATCAGTGCTGCCGACCACAACGAACTCGCACACACACTCAAAACAGATGGTCAGGCAACACTGCAGCTCGATGGAGAAAACATCACAATTTCCCTGGAAGATGTGATACTCAACGAAGTGCCACGCAGCGGGTGGGAAGTACGCAGCCACCAAGACGTGACCGTCGCACTCGACATCACCATCACACCCGAGCTCCGCAGGGCAGGTGTGGCACGCGAAATCATTCGACTCGTCCAGACCGCCCGAAAAGACGCGAAATTCGAGGTTACCGACCGCGTTGTCCTGTCGTGGGCAGCAGACGGCGAAACTGCGCACGCGCTGCGTGCGCACACCAAGGAACTCGCTGGTGCTGTCCTCGCCACGGACATTAAAGAACACTCATTTACCGAAATTCCTGCCGACGCATACACCTCCCACACGGGCCTGCAGACAGACGACAAGCTCGGCCTGCACTTTTGGCTCAGAAAAACAAACAGCGTCTAGCACATGAGGACAACAGATCGGCTGCGGGATTCCCCTCATCTCAGATCAAGTGCACGCGCCGAAAAAGCCTGTCGGCTTCTCCTGAGGCGGATAATCCATCCGGGAAGCCCTCGTTTTCCGCTCGTCCGCAAGCCCCGACCGGTGTTTCCCAGCCGAGGCTTCCCAGGCTATTCCCGCAATTACCCGATGCTCTCGTCACCAAACTGGAGAGAGATCATACGCTGTACTTCGGCATAGTAGGCCACAGGTAGCTTCTCTGCCGTTCCTGCCACAAAACCAGAAACGATCATGGCCTGGGCTTCACGTTCATTCAAGCCACGACTCATAAGATAAAAAAGCTGGTCCTGACTGATCTTCGAGGTTGTCGCCTCATGTGCCACATGGACAGAGGAATTCCGCACATCAATCGAAGGGTAGGTAGTGGACTCAGAGATATCGTCAAAGAGCAAGGCATCACAATTTGAGCTGAGTTTGCCCTCGTCCGCGTTCTCGCGCGCTTCAAGCAGCCCACGATAGATGCCCCGTCCTCCCCCGAAAGAAATACCCTTGGCGTTCACAGTTCCTGAAGTGTGTGGTCCCGCCAGAATGACTTTCGCGCCAGAGTCCTGCACCTGACCAGGTCCGGCAATGGTGACTGTATCGATTGTGGTCGACGAGCCCGCCCCAATACAGACAGTCCCGGGATACTTCGCAGTGTGTCCCGACCCAGACTCAAAGTTCACCCAATTGATTTTGGACCCTTCACCAAAACATGCACCCCGCTTTGTCACCAGGTTCCAGACATCAGCAGCCCACTCCTGAATAGTGACATAGTTGATCACGGCACCATCAAGGGCAACGAGCTCCACGACAGCAGAATGAAGCGGTTCGGGCAGGCCAAGCTTGGCACTCTTCTTCTCTTTCAAGTTCTGTCCGGCAGAAGAGCAGCCTTCGTAATAGGTGAGTTCGGCGTCCTCATCGCAAATGATAAGCGTACGCTCCCCCTGGAACATTCCGGCAGAGTTAATACGAAAATAGTTCGACAGTGGCTCTTTTACTTTGACACCCGGAGGCACATAGATCGCAGAGCCACCGGAAAACGCCGCGTAATTCAGCGCAGCATATTTATTGTCTGCAGGAGGAATAACCTTGCCAATCCAGGGACGGAAAATCTCCTCATGCTCAGTAATTGCCTCTTCAAAACTGCAGAAAATCACACCAAGAGCGCAGAGTTCGTCTTGGAGTTTATGAAAAACTGTTGAGGAGTCGTACTGCGCGACCTGTCCGGCAAGAATGTCCGTTTGTTCTGTAAGACGAAGGCGATCCATCGTCTGGCGCACGTCTTCCGGTACTTCTGCCCAATCGGTGACCTGCTCAGAAGCACCTTTTGGCTGCATGTAAAAAGAGATACGGTCAAAGTCAACGGTATCGAGAGAAAAAGAAAGCCAGCGGGGATCGGCCTTGCGCTGGAAAGATGCCAAACCACGCAAACGCAAGCGCAACATCCAGTCAGGCTCATTCTTGATCTCTGAAATGGCACGGACAGTAGCCTCGTCAATGCCGGGAGGTAAAACCACTTCGTATTCAATATCGTCAACCCACGCGTATTCGTAGGGACGATCCAAAGCAAGCGAATCACGAACGCTCACAAGCGCTCCCTCCATAAAAAAAAAGGTTAGACATCAAATTCTAACAAGATTCTTGTGAAAAAAGGCTTACTCGACCCGTTGCCCTCTCTTTCACCGCAGCGAACTGGGGAAACAAACAGGATCTTCTCCGCCTCACGCGTGAACGACACGCAGTTCGCTATCATCCATAAAGCCTAGCGATACCACAATAAAACATCATCGTGGATGCAGGAGAACTTCGAAAAACCGGGATTCCTGACGAGGTGTCCACTCATAGGCAATAATTCATCATAGAACGGTTTTTCTATGCGAAGCCATCAAAAGAGACAAGACAACATAAACCGTAGAACGCAATCATTGTCTCACAGCCCAGTACGCAAATAGTGCGAAAATTTACTCGTTCACAGCACGCGATACTCGATCGTTTTTTTACGCGCTTCCGCTTGTCAGCAGAAAACCCCACCCAAAAAACTACACACTCGAGCCGCATGACGGTTCCAGCGCTACCCCCAAACGAGAAAAACCAAACCCCCACCACACCTGTCGACTCTTCACAGCTTCTCCAGGTCCTACAGACCTACTATCAGCGTCATGGGCTCCAGTGGATTATCTCTGCCAGTATCATTGGCGGCACTTCCGGAATCCTGCTCGCAGGATTCCATCGTTTTATCCACATATTGTGGGAAGGGAAGGGAGGAACACTCTCAGGCATTCAGGGGAGCGGTAATCTCTGGGCCTACCTCTTACTGCCCGCCGTCGGCCTCTGTATCGCCAGATTTGTCTTTAAAGCCGGCATCGCCAAGTGTTCCCATGAGACCACTGAAGACTTCATCAAGGCATATCACAATCCCGATCACAAACTACGCCTCTCTGATTTACCGGGACGCCTCATTGCGTCGGCCGCCACCATTGGTCTCGGAGGCAGCCTCGGCCTCGAAGGGCCCGGCATCGCCACCGGAGCCACGGTCGGCACAGCCGTGCAAAACTTCTCTCGCAAATGGTTCAACCCCGATAACGCCAACATCCTTATGGTGGCAGGGGTCGCAGCGGGGATTGCCGCTGTCTTCAAAGCCCCTCTCACCGGGGTTGTCTTCGCTCTCGAAGTTCCCTACCAAAGAGACCTGGCACGCCAAGCCCTCGTCCCTTCCCTCATCGCGGCCTCCACAAGCTACCTCTCTTTTACTGCCATCGAAGGAACTACCCGCATCTTTCAGGACTTCGAATGGCCCGCCCAAGAGGAATACCAAGACCTTTATCTTGCTATTCTTCTGGGCGTGTTTTGCGCCTTTGCGGCACGCCTCTTCATCTTCATCTTCCAAATCGTGGGAGACCTCGCAAGAAAGATTCCCTCTTGGGCGCTTCCTCCGACCTTCGGACTTCTTGTCGGAACTCTCGGCGTTCTCTCCTATGTCCTGACAGATTCGTATCCAGACCTAATTCTGGCTTTTCCTGCGGCACTCGGCATGGGGACGTCCTACCCGGTAATTGTCGTACTCAGCCATGCCAGTTGGTGGATACTGCTGTCTTTAGCCCTGATGAGGATGTTCGCTTCCGCGCTCACCGCGAAAGCCGGCGGAGTCGGCGGAGTTTTCTTCTCCCTCGTGTTCATCGGAGCCATTACCGGCAGACTCTTTGCAGAAATGCCCTTCATTTCAGAAAGTAACCTGCGCGTCTATGCCATTGTCGGCATTGCTGCCACTGTGGGAGCAGGGTATCGCTCCCCCCTCTCTGCTGTTGCTTTTGTCGCGGAAACAACGGGACAGCCCGGCTTTCTCATCCCGGCTTTGCTTGCCTCGGCTACCGCCTACATGCTCATGGGAGATCACTCCATCTCAGGTGAACAGCTCACGCATTATTGGAGCAGTGTCGAACAAAGGCTCTCCCACCCAATACGAGAACTCCTACACGAACATCCGCATCCCCTTTACGCGGGAACTCCCCTGCACACCTTGACAGAAAAAGATCTCCTCGCGCACAAAAGCCTGCATATTCCCGTTGTCAACGAAGAAGGTTGCCTTGTCGGCATATTCTCCCTGGCCAGCATGGGCTCATTGCCAAAGGAGGAATGGAAAACAAAAAACATCGGCGACACCATGAAGAAAGACATTCTAATACTTCATGAAAAAGTCACCATAGGAGACGCCGCGCAACTTCTTTCCCAAGAAGACACAGACCATGCAGCAGTGGTCGACGGAAAAAACTTCCCTATCGGTATTCTCACTGTGGCTGACATCCTGAAACTCAAAGAAGTCCTGACCGCTGTGGCACTCCATCATCCAGCCACTCTTTCCTCCCCCTAGCTCCTTTATTTTTCTGAGAAAAGTGCGTACAAAAAAACTGGCGCCCACTCTCATAAGGAGCGCCCCACAACAGTGTGTGCTCATGAAAAAACAGTGCGCAAAAACGAAAGGGAGAAAAACATGCTGCCGGATTTTCTCCCTATGGTGGGAACAGTAAAAAAGAGGCCGGCAAAAACACGTCCACACAAGCCCGCAAGCCCGCAAGCAAAATCACGGACGATGGAACTCTGTTCCCAACGCCATTTCCACTCGGTTCCGCCCCCCATCCTTTGCGCGATACAGAGCCATATCCGCGGCATATACCATCGTGTCGGGGTCCAGTGCACAAGAAGCAGATGTGACCGACACACCAAAACTCGCGGTGACTGCCACATCCACACCAGCACACTGCACGGAAGTAGCCGCCAAAATACCGCGCATACGTTCTGCAGCATGCTGCGCGTCAACACCAAAGCAGTTTGACAGGACAATCAAGAACTCTTCTCCCCCATAACGCCCCACAGTGTCATAATTTCGCAAAACACTTCGCATACGACGCGCTGACTCTCGGAGCACTTCATCACCGACCTGATGACCATAGGTGTCGTTGATATTCTTAAAGTGATCCAAGTCGACCAGAATCGCCGCAACAGAAGTCGCGAGACGACCACCCCGATTGAGTTCAGCTTCAAGCCGGTCCATAATGGCGCGACGATTCAGGACATCGGTCAGAGCGTCATGCGTCGCCTGCCGCTGCAGTTTTACCTGGGCTTCAAGAAGACGTTTCTGCAGGTCAAGAATTCTTTTTCCCGCACGAATGCGCACGTTTAATTCATGTTGGTCGAAGGGTTTTGTGATGTAGTCATCGGCCCCAGCCTCCATACCTGCCACAATATCATTCCGGTCAGAACGACCAGTCAAAAGGATCAGGTACGTATAAGGTCCCGTTTTTTCCTGCCGAACCTTCGCGACTATCTCAGGACCAGCCAGCCCCGGCATCATCCAGTCAAGTACTGCCAAACGCGGAGAGTTCTCCTGTGCGAGCACATCCCAGGCTTCGAGCCCATCGCACGCTGTCGTGACATGGTATCCCCACCGCACAAGCACAGCCTTCAGAATCTTGAGAGACACCACATCATCATCCGCGCAAAACACATGCATCGGATCATCATCAGTCGGAAGAACAGTTGCTTCCTCTGACGGTTCCCCCGCAGACTGTTGCTCGAGAGCATCCTCCTCGGCGTTCTGCATCTTCGCCATCAGGGGATTCTGCATTATTACTCCACGACCCTCGCCCGACAGTCCTCATCACGCGTCTCACCTCCCATACCCCAGACACGCCTGTTGCGGTTCCCATCGGTGCACACGGAAAAAAAATCACATTTAGAAGAGGTTTTCGTGACCCACATCCCCCCTATTTGAAAAATACACACGCATTCGCGCCACTTTCCATCTCGGAGTTCTCCGGTTTCCCTCCCTATTTTACGTTTTCACCAATTGCTTATTTCATGGAAAATCGGCACTCTGTTGGGTTTTCTCCGCTTTTCTCTCTTCCGCATATCTTCCCTCTCCCCCTACAACAGTTCAATCCCATACAGAGAACACAACCCAAGATGCACGCTCTTTCCGTCTCGGTCTACAATCCCAAAAGAAAGCCAGCGCAATACAATCACCACCTCCCTCGCACCTTCCTCCTCGTTCTATTTCCCAACTATGCAAAATGCCTTTTCATCACTTTCATCACTAGTTTCGTGACCATTTTCTTTCGCCTCTGCCCTCCGGTCTACACCCCATCCATCAAGCAGAAAACAGGCCATTCGACGGGTCTCACCCCCCAGAAAAGCGGCGAAACAGCGGATCACTCCAGAGAACACAGGAGAAATACGCCCTGGCATACAAGAAGAAGAGTTCCTGCCGGGGAAGGATCAAAACACAGTGGCGGCCTCTATACCCCCTAGGCGTCCCAGTCCCAATAACACTTTTGAAGTAATCTTCGATACTCTGGAAAAAAGCAACAGTACGAATACCTATGGCGAACTCGTACCTCCTCACACGGGTCCATCCCCATTCCCGACCTCTCCGCATGTTCCCGCGAGTTCACCTCGAAGAAATCTCCCCTGTCTCCGAAAAGACATCACAATATTCATCATTACGCTCGCGCTTTTTTTGACCGGCGCACACTTATTGACGCGAGCACAGAATTTCCGCGACAGCACAGCAGCACTTCAGGCAGAAGCAAGCACCGACCCTTCTGAGCTCGAAAATATTCTCCAACAGCTCGGAGAGTCAGTGACTGCATTGCGCGCCGCAACAGAGGACACAACCGAAAGCATCGAAAAGGCAATTGATCACTGGAATCATGGGCAGACTGCCACAGGGGAAACAGTAATGGACGTTGAAGCCCGCCCCGCACTAGAACGTTCGATTACAGCCTTGCAGCATTTTCACCGGACAGTGCAACGTCTTGAAGAACTTCTCATTGTCGTCCCGTCTTCGCCTCACCCTTCCGAGAAAAGTACCCCGATTGGAGAAAGCGCAACGACAAGTACTGATGCAGTCTCAAAACCCCGCCCAATACAGCACCTTTCCCAGGAAAAAAGCCATGGGACGACAGAGTAAGACTGAAACAAGTCTCTTCCTACGCGAGAGCCTCTGAAAAACATCTCCAGCCAAAGACTTCCCGCAGAAAGGACACAGTGAGCGATCCTCTCCCCTTCTCTCCCCGGAACCCCCTCCATTCTCACGCGCCTCCCCCCCTGCCTTCCGATCCTGCTTCAAGCGGCAAGGCTCATTCTCCGTCCCTCTTCCATCATTTCTGCATAATCACAGCAATTCTGGGACTTCTCTTCCTCATTGGAAGCGGGGTTTTCTTTTGGCAAGCACAGTCATCATGGAAAAGCGCTGTCGCACAGACAGAAAAAAGCACGGCTGCCCGTTTTGCAGGACCAAAGCCAAATCTTGCGATCTCTTTTATCCGCGCCCATCAACAACTCGTCGAGGTGCATACCCAACTCGCAGTTGTATCAGCGACGGTGATCGACGCGTATGGCGAAGTACGTCGCATCAACCTTTTACTACGAAACCGCGCCAACTTACTCGACACCGAACGTCACTATCGCCAAGCAGCAAATAATGTGTTGATGGTGCTGCTCGCGAAACCTTTCTCTCAACTAAAATACAGAGAAATCATCGAAAAACAGACAGAGTAACAGAAAGTAGAAAAACGCAGAACAGCATCACCTCAATCTGAAGACCAGGCTGAAGACCAGAAAAAGCAGCCCTCCCGACCAGGTCCCTGTTCGCTTTTTCTCTTCTTCGCTTTACCGAGAATCATTCCTCTTGCACACTCGGCCTCTTCCCAAGCACAGAGCACCATAAACCCAGAGATCAGGCACATGCATCGAGAACAGTTCGCTCCCTTCGCAATCATTTTCGCGACCTTTCTCTGGGGCCTCGGCGACAATGTCGCGAAATTCATCACCGCGAGCGGAGCAGCGATTTCTTTCTTTCGCCTATGGGTAGGGACAGCCTTTGCACTCGGCATCTTTGTCTTGAAAAAACGGCAGATCGACCAGCAGCTCGTTCTCTTTGCTTTTCTTGGAGGAATACTCTTCGCCGCGCATATTTTCGTGTTTTTCTCCGCGGTAAAACTCACGAGCATCGCCAACGTGACCTTCATCTCCGCCTTACAGCCTGTGCTCGTTTTCTTTGTGGCCGGATATCTTTTCGGAGAAAAGATATCTCTTGCCACACTTCGACAGACTTTCCTTGCCATCGCAGGCCTCGCCCTCTTGCTCTACGGGTCTGCCGGCACCACGGCACGTAGCCTCACAGGAGATCTACTCGCAGTCGCTAATCTCTTTTTATGGACTGCGTACTTTCTTGTCTCGAAACAGGCAAGAAAACATGTAGCAACTATTGAGTACCAAACTGGAGTCATTGTCGTGGCCTGCCTTGTCGCCACTCTTCCAAGCCTGCTCTTCACAAATGACCTCGGAGCAGTCACAGGATGGGATTGGGTTGGCGTCGTATCCTTAGCCCTCATTGGAACAACCGGCCATTTCCTTATGAACTGGGCTCACAAGCATGTCAAAGTCGTTTTCTCCTCCCTTCTCGTCCTCGCAATTCCCGTCGTCGCAAGCAGTCTCGCAATTCCCTTCCATGGAGAAGAGATCACTGCATGGCACCTCATCGGCGGAAGTATTGTGCTCGCTGCCCTCGCGAGCACAATACTTCGACAAGAACAGATTGTTCCTTCCGCTCCTTCTCCTCCACTGCCCACAGGACTTGCAACAGAAGAAAACCCGTCACGAAGCCTCTCGAAAAACCTCAGCCCGAACCGCTCTCTCGAGTAAGAACCCTCGAACCCCCATCTCGTGCAGCCCAGCAGCATCCTCCCCTCGCCCAATTTTTCCTCTTCTCCCTCTACAAATGCTCCAGAAATACGAAAAGCCCCTGTCTTATCCCGCAATCCCGCACAAAAAACTTTCCCGGATTCTTCTCTCCCGAATTGTCAACGGGTTTGCTGATCATTAGCGTTATCGCAGAGCAGGCAGCGCCAAGCTCATGTTGTCCAAGTGCTGCACACACGAAAGTCTGAGCAGACCAACGCACCGCCAACCCGGTTTGGCCGGCATGGCTCCATACCCCATGTCATAGCATCACAAGACAAAAAACCCAGGAAAGGGCGCGCAGTGTCACGAGACATGACAAAATTCCTCGGCGATGGAGGAATGCCTCTGCTCGGCCGGCTCGGAATGCAGTTCACTTCTTTCACAGAAGGCACAGTCGAAGCAAGCTGGGTGCCCACAGCACTTGCCTGCAACCCGAATGGACCAGTACAAGGAGGTGTCTACGGCGTAGTCCTCGACGGCGCGATGAATTTCGCCACGCTCTCTCGTCTCGAACGTGGCGAGCGCTGCACCACACTCGAGATGAAAATGTCGTTCTTGCGTAGCGCCAAAGTTAACGACCAGCTCACTGTGAAAAGCAATATCGTGAAAATTGGCGGGAAAATCGCTTTTCTGCGCGCGGTCATTACGAACGCCGAAGGCAAATCTGTCGTCGAAGCCTCTGGCACTCAGATGCTGCTCCGCAACAGCTGACTTCCCCGTTTCCTTCGCTCTCCTCCAGAGTCAGCGAAAAGGCAATTCCAGAATTGCCGCATACTCCTCTTGTTCTCTCCCTTTGCGACGACGACAACGACCAATCCCAGTATCGCCTCGGAACACCTTATTGCACACGTTCGACAGACTGCCCTATCGCAGGCTCTCTATCCGCAAGGTGCACAAGGGAAACCGAAGTCCGCGTCATTAGAAAATCGAATAGCCACCGTCCACCACAAGCACATCACCCGTGTGGAAACGCGAAGACGCCGAGGCAAGATAGACAGCAACAGCTTCAAGATCTGCCGGACCACCCCAACGGCGAGCGGGTGTACGGTGCAAAACTGCCTGGTCAAACTTCTCCCAGGAACGGGCACCCGTCGTCATGTCGGTTTCAATCCAACCCGGTAAAATAGCATTTGCCTGAATATCGTACCGAGCAAGTTCCACAGACAAACCGCGTACAAGAGCCATAACACCGGCTTTACTCGCCGAATAATGCTCTTGCATAGGACTACCAAAATTCGCGCCAATAGAGGCGGTCGCAATGAGTTTCCCGCCCTCACCTCGATCAATCATGTGTTTTGCCGCCTCGCGAAAACACAAAAAAGGACCCACCAAATTCACGGCCATGACCTGATTCCAAAGGTCAACAGACATATCGACAAAGCGGGAAGGAACCCCGACCCCGGCATTTGCAAAGAGAGAATCGATCTTCCCAAAACGCTCGATAGTCGCCTGGGTCTGCGCCACTACCTGGTCTTCTTCCGAGACTTCACACACAAAGCCTTCAGCTTTTGCGCCAAGTTCGTGCAGTTGTCCCACCGCATCATTGATACGATCCTGGTCACGTGCCCAGATCGCAACACATGCACCATGCCGAGCAAGCCCTTTGGCATAGCCAAGGCCAATACCCCGACTTCCTCCTGTCACTACTGCCACATGTCCTTCCAGATCGAAAAGTCCCCGTCCCTCCATAAGTGCTCCTCTTCCGTCCTGCATCGTTTCCTGCGTCGTTTTCATGACTGATTCGTCCGCTCCGCCATCAGCTACAGACCTGTTTCTTTTCAGGCTGCACATCCTCGGCCGCGCATCCCATAGTCTCGCGAACCAGCATCCAGGGCAAAAAGCCCGACATCCACAAGCGCGTGAAAATCTTTCGTTCTTTTCACAGAACATGCGAAAAAATAGCACCGGCACGCGAGGCACACGACAAAATAGTCCAAGGTAGTTCTGCCAAACTCAACGTTGCCTGCGACAAGAGAGAGAACACAAACGGAACCCGCAAACTCACCAGTAAAAAACGTAAAAAAACAAGTATGCTCGCTCTTTCTCGGTCTCTTCTCCAGCTATTTCATCAGCTCCTGATAGAGTGCGGAACGTGACGAAAAACGTAACCATAGAAGAAGACTTGAAACAGCGCCTCAAGGACGCGATGCGGGAAAAAAACCGACCGCTTCTTGATGCCATTCGAAACCTCAAATCCGAAGTACAAAAAGCAGTCACCGCGTCGAGCTTCTCTGGCACAGCAGATGATGCCTTCTACACAAGTGTGATTGATGCTTATGCGAAAAAACTTGAAAAAGCGCTCAACACATACGAGACGAGCGGGGCCGGAGACAACAAAGAAGCAGAAAAACTTCGCTTTGAGATTGACTATCTCGCAGAGTGGCGTCCGCAAAAACTCTCCGAAGATGCCACCGCGACGCTTGTGGACGAGACAATAGCGGGCCTTGCCACCAAGGGGTCACTCAGCCCAAAAGACACTGGTCGAGTGATGGGAGCAATTATGAAATCCCACAAAGACGACATCGACCCTGGTCTCGTACGCAAACTCGTAGAAGAACGACTTTCCGTGTCTGCCGGCTAAAGCCGCGCGCGACACCATAAGAGAAAACACGCAACGCACAGCTCTGCCAAAGGGCTTCACCGAGAACAAGCACGCTTCAAGCCTGCCCAGAGAAAGTCGGCACAGTTGCCATTTCGTGGGGTATGGGGGAAAAGTCTGGCTTAGTTCATCATCTCAGAAGTCTTCGAGTAAGGCTTTTTCCACGCGCTTTGCGATATGGCGTACACTGAAGTTTTTTCCGATTTTCCACGCAGCACCATGTCACCGAGAGAAACAAGACAGGCAGCAAGTCGCCTGTCCGCCATTCTCTGCACAACGCAGGCAGTTGCCCCTGATAAAAGCACCTTTTCTCCGACTTCTCGGGTCAGTTGTTGCAAACGAGCTGCTTCATTCACGGGATCTCCTATCACCGTGTATTCATATCGAGTCTCCGAACCAATATTGCCCGCAAAAACTTCACCACTTGAGATTCCAATGCCAAATTCCAAGCTCAATTCCTCCAGGGAAAGCGCGATCTGTACTGCCGCTTTTACTGCCTGCAGAGAATGCGAAGACGAAGAACGAGGCGCTCCAAACACCGCGAGAACAGCGTCTCCTTGGAATTTATTGACCAGTCCCCCCTGCAATTCGACTGCAGTCACAACCTTTTCAAACGCAACATTAAGAATCTCCGCGAGTTCCCCGGGAGACACTGTTTCCGCCAGACGGGAAAAAGCAGCCAAGTCCACAAACAAGGCCGACACTTCTCGGGTTTCTCCAAACTGCCCCGCCTGATAACGGTTTTCTGCCAGCGCGAGTTCTGCCACTTGCCCACCAACATGGGCTCCAAACAAGTCCACAAGCTGATTCCGCGCGCGCAATCCGGCCACCATCTGGTTAAAACCCCGCTGCAAAAGGCCAAATTCGTCAGTACGATCAACAGGCAAAGACACTGCGAAGTCTCCGCATTCGACCCCTTCCATGCCTCTTTTTAATTGTTCTACGGGACGCGTCACCGAACGTCGCAGATTCGCAGCCATCACCCCCGCAATCACAACACCACCAATCACGACAAACCAAGAGAAAATTTCGATATTCCAGAACTCTTCATCAATGCTTTCTGCGTCACGCTCCACCTCAAGAAGCAATTCTTCAATTCGCTCATCACCGACATCCGAAAGACGTCCCGTCTCCTGGCGCAGTGCCTCGATATTTTCTCTCAGTTCTTCAATGGGGCTCTCTCCCTGTGATGCTTCCATGGCATACGCACGCAGGGTCATCATCGATGACACAGTCAGAAGCGGAACAGCCGTCCCGAGAATAAAACCCCAACGCATACGAGTACGAAGACGGTCGGCCTGCGGGATAGGAAGAGAAAGCGGGTCTTCCTCTGCAAACACATAGGGGAAAAAAGGCCGCCAGCGCGACTCAATACGTAAATAAGTAATCGCCGCTGTCGCAAGACCTGGCACCACGCTCGCGAGAAAAACCACAAAAACCACACGTGGCGCGCGGTTGAACAGAACTGTCTGGGAAACGATTGAAACGACTCCCAACCCTGCCCATACAAGTACCACGAGAGCCGCTTGTATTGCAGGCTGGAGAACCAGGGAAATCTGCAAGCGCTGAGAAGCAGCACTCGTGCCATGTTTCAACCAGCTCGTAATTGGACGAGCCACCCAATAGGACGCAGCAAGCCCCACAATTGCTCCAAATAGAAGGATGGCCCCCATCGCAATCGCACTTCTTGTGGGCAGAATATCAACAGCCTGGGGTCGAAAGATCAGGAGATACACTCCCAGAAGAGAAAGACCAAGAAAATTCGCAGCAGCAAACTCCAGCAACAAACGTGTGCGCAGCCATCGGATACTTCTTTCCCCGACAGCAGAAAACAGGGGCGGAGAAGATACAAGAGATCGTTGTTCGACTTGTGTCATCGGATCTCACCAAGGTGTTTTGTTCGAAATAAGACGCGAACTGGAGTTTTTCTTTCCCGACAAAGACGTTGAAGTGGCCTGCAGGCAGGAAACAAAAAAGAAAAAACAAGCAAAGAAAAACCCACACGGAAAATACACCCGTTTCAGCTCCCATTCCACTTTGAACAGGCCCTAGAATTGCACATCAAAGGGCGGAATAGAACCCGAGATCCTGAGAGGGAAATACACCAGACAACCGAACAGGCTTGCGTTGACAACCTGCGTCGCTAGCGTTCTGGTACGCAAAAACAATGGCCACCCCGGACCCCAATAACAGAGACCTCACCCCAGGCAGAGAACTCACTTCGGATGGCAATCGTCGCCGTCTCGATATCTTGCATACCGCACGGGAACTCTTCCTCGAGCTGGGCTACCATTCGACAACGACACGGAAAATTGCCCAGGCTGCAGACATATCAGAAGCCCTCCTCTACCGATATTTTCTGTCGAAAAGACATCTTTTCGACGCTGTCATACAAGATGGCCTTGATCACCTTCAACCCTACTTACAGTTTGGAGCACCACGCCTTGCCGGCCTCCGTCTGCGTGAGACGCTGGAAGCGGCAGCATACACGACAATTGAAATCGGTCGGCGAGACAAAGACATCATCGATCTTATGGTGGCAGAAAGTCGTATGCTGGTTGGAGACCGGCGCATAGCAAACCTCCTAAACCAGCTATGCCGCAGCATTGCAGACCGTATCGACATCTTTATCGCCGAAGGTCTCGCCCGCCCGTGCAACACAAACGCCTTCGCGTTACAGTTCATTGGAGCAATCGCATCGATCGACCTCATGCACTCGCTATTTGGAGAAAATTCCCTCCAAGGAAACTCTGAGATGGGAATCGACATCCACGAATATCTGCGAGAAGCTGTCGATAATGCCGCAGCCTCCTTACGACCAGAAGTAAACCCTGCACAAGACCCTATTTGAAGCACATTTTGGAAAATGGAATTAATGCCTAAACTTCCTGCACTTTTTCAATCTGAGAAAAAACCCATACATCATTATTGGGCAATCACACACAGTCTCTAAAGCAATCCCCGCAGAAGCCTTTAAAAGAAGATAAACATCAGGCGGGAATCCCGCTATCTGAAGTCGAATCCCACATAAGACCATTGTGGGAGGCGCTTTCAGAAGAGATTCGAATCTCTCGAGAGATTCGAATCTCTCGAAATAGATCCAAAGTCAGCGTCACGGAGCGAGCAGAGCGTCCATGGAACGGCAGGAGCGACAGATCATCCACTGCACCCAATGTGGTACAGCCAATCCTGGCGGTGCCCGGTTCTGCATCTCATGCGGTAACCAGCTAACGCAACCGAGCAACATGGCAGTCGATCAGGCCCCACCTATTCGTCAGCCAATACCTCAAACCGATCATCAACAAATCCCAGAGCCACAAGAGGCTCGCGTCTCACCTTATAATGAACATACAGGTGCAGTTGATCTCTCATCAGCAGACGCCTTTTTCTGGGATACACCCGAACGCGCACCCTGGCCGGAAACACGGCAAGAAAGAGAAGACATCCACCCTGCTGAGAGTCTCTCCCGCTCTGAGACACACACCCGGCAACTCCCTTATTGGACTGAGCAACCCACCACGACTCCTCCTCCAGAAGATATGCATTATCCCAGCCCGGTGAGTCCGACAATGGTGCCAGGGGAAACAACGAGTCACTTGAGCCATACCAGCACCGAAGGGCCCCCCTCCCAAGGGCAAATGCCCCCGGCCTCACAACATCC
>DEIU01000045.1:20008-37823 GCA_002352645.1 Acidimicrobiia bacterium UBA2766
ACAACATCCATCAACGCCCCCGGCAAACCGCGGCGTGCCCCATTTGGCAGGACGCGCAGATACACCAACGGGGCAAGAAATACCACAGGCAAATATTCCCCCTCAAGCCCAAGAATGGTCGCAAACCTCCGCTTCCGTTACGACTCGGCATGCTGAGCACGCTCCTTACGGGGGGCTCAACGACCCCGCGGTCGGGGCCCCTGTCCTCCCGCACAACCCAGAATCCCCCGTACCCTCGAATAGTTTTATCCCAGCTGCTCAGGAAGAACGCGGCCAATTCTCTTATGTACGCAGGGATGACCCCCCGCAAGGGTCAACCTCGGCGATACCAGGCGTGACAGATCTCACGCCGCCTCCGGCTGCACCCTCCCAAACACAAAGCAACTGGGCCGTGTGCGCAACCTGTAAAACTCCCAGCGATACAGGCGCCCCTTTCTGCAGCCATTGCGGAAACGAGTTGCAGCCTCCCCAGGTAAACGAGCCGTATACAGGGAAAAGCACAGGCAATCTACACGACACCGATGGACATCAGCACCCTATCTCTGGGGTCATGAGTATCGGGCGCGATCCTCGCAATACGCTTGTACTGAATGATGCAGCCTCTTCTCGAGTGCACTGCCGTATCGATAGTCGATCGGGGAATGTGCTGCTGAGCGACTTGACCTCAACAAACGGCACGTGGGTCAATGGTCGACGTATCGATCACGAAGAACTCGTAGATGGTGATCGCATTTTGGTAGGACGCACCGAGTTTATTTACCGGGTAGATCCTCCCAGTCAGCACCCACGCTAATGCAAAACCTGTGACACCCAGTGTGGTGTCACAGGTTTCTTTGCCGTTCCCACCTACGCCAGATAAATTCCTCCACACAGTCGGGTCTCCTCGGATCTCAGTAGGGTGCTGCACTGCGTGACAACACAAAAACAGCTACAACAATTTTTGTGTTGGGTTGGGCACCCTGAGTTTTCCTCTGCCCTTGCAGAAAAAACTCAGGCCTCCTGCTTCTTCACTGCAAGAGCATGCTGTTCGATCTCCTCCGGGCGCAAAAGATACCAGCGCAAACTATCACGCAAAATCGCGACTGCGGGAACAGCAACCAGCAATCCCCCCACACCAAACGCGCCACCTGCCACAGTGAGAGAGATCATCACAGTAAGGGGGGAAAGCTCGACCGCATTCCCCACAATAAGAGGCACAAAAACATAGGACTCGATCTGCTGCACTGCAGTAAGACCAAGCACAACGAGCACAGCTTGCCCTGGCCCTCCCTCATTTAACGCAAGCACGGCTGCCGGCACCACGGCCAGGATTGGCCCGATCGTAGGAATAAGATCGCCAACTGCCACCATCGCGCCAAGGGGTAAAAAGAAGGGCACTCCAATCACCCCAAGTACCACAGTCGAAAAAGCACCCGCGATAAAAGCCAAAATAAGCTGACCTCGAACAAAGGCCATAATCGTTTGGCCGGCTTGTCGCAGTGCCCCCACTAAACGTGGACTGGACGAAGTTTCAAACCAGAACCGTACAGGCGCAGTGTAGGACGGCAGATCCTTCACCAATAAGAAAGCCAGGATAACCCCAACAATCAGAGCAAGCACCATACTGAAGGCAAACGAAACCATATCAACAAGCGTGCCGGAGAGACCGTCTGCAAACTCGAGCGCACGATCGTTGAGTGCACGTCCAAACTCTGCCGCCGCCTCTCCAGCCGCGGGATTCGTCGCTTCAAGACGCTTCTCAAAATCCTTGACATCCTCTCCCACATTGTCCAAGAAAGACGGAAACTCTCCGGCCAGCTCACTCGCCTGTGCCACAAAAGGAGGGATCACAATCCATATCAGTGCCAGCAATCCCATCAAAAATCCCAGAAATACCCCGAGGGTCGCAGCAAAACGAGAGACCCCACGCTTCTCAATCCATGCCACTACGGGAGAAGTCAGGATGCTGATCACTGTGGCAAAAGCCATAGGGAGCAAAAACCAGCCAAGAAAACCGAAAACAAACCCCATTGCTAAAACAATGGCCACAATTCCCACAATGGACCAGGCTTGACGGCCTAAATAATCGACTCGCTCCCAGGGAATGACAGAAAGAACTTGATCGGCCAAAATTCTTCCGCTCCGACCAGATATTTTTCCGTGCAGATTCTCGTCCAAGTTCTTGTATGGCGTTGACATCACATTGCCATCACTTCGACATTCGCGTGGACACTAGCGTAGACATTAGCGTATCGGGCTGTCGTCATCTTGGGTTAGAGGCACATGACAAAACATATTCCGCCCCATCTTTCCTCAATGTGGGTGTTTGCACGACTGTAGTCGCGCACACTATTTTCCCTATGCTTTTGCTCTCTGCCGACTCTCTGCACCCTTGGGTTCTCTCGGTCTCTCCAGCAGAGAACGAAGCCGCAAAGGCAACAATATGCGAAAACCCCATTGGCAACGGCATCTTCTCCCACACCCGCACGATACAGAGAACTTCGATCTTGCATTACGCAAGGCAGAAAGCCTGGTGCACTCGTGGAAAGCCCACTGGCACAAACATCCAGATCGGGCAGTCCTCCATGCTCCTGACGGAGGCTGGAGAACCGGTGCCCAGCTGGAGAAACGCTCCCGAGAAATAGCAGAACACCTCTGGGCTGCCGGTCTCCGACCAGGAGAACGCGTTTTCCTCAGTGCCGAAAGTTCCGGCGCGCTTGTTGAAACCTATATTGCACTCCACCGGGTAAACGCCATTGTGGTTCCTGTGAACACTGCCTACCAAGAGCCCGAGATCGCGCATATTCTGCAAGACGCGACCCCCAGCCTCGCTATTGTGGACAGCCCAACACGCGCAACGCAGATTCGCCGCATCAGGCTGGACACCCAGGTTTTCTCTCCCGCAGGCGCAGGGGCAACAGCAGAGACAGACAGGCTCTTTGCCCCAATCCCCACAAGCACGAGCACAGACAGCGCGATCCTCGATACCGCCACAGGAGAATGCCCTGCGATCTTGTGTTACACATCAGGCACAACCGGCAGACCAAAGGGGGCGCTCCTCACACATGCAAACCTTGTCGCCGCTGCCGAAAGTTTGCGGATTGCATGGCGATGGAGCCCACAAGACCGTCTCGCCCTCGCGCTTCCTCTCTTTCACATGCATGGTCTCGGCATTGGTCTGCACGGCACGCTCCACGCCGGCGCCTCCGTGGTTCTTCTGCCAAATTTCGACATAGATCTGCTGCTTGATGCAATCCGCGACCATAATTGCAGTCTTTTTTTCGGCGTCCCGACCATGTATCAACGGCTTGCCCAGTCGGCACGTGCACACGAACTTTCCGCCCTGCGGCTCTGCGTCTCAGGATCCGCTCCCTTGCCACCCGATCTTTTCAACACTATCGAAGAGCAGAGCAACCAGCGCATACTCGAAAGATATGGTCTCACAGAGACACTCATGAATCTGTCGAATCCCTATCACGGGGAACGGCGCCCAGGGACCGTGGGATTCCCTCTCCCCGGAGTAGAAGTACGGCTCGACACCGCCGATGGGCAAGAAACAGGAGAAATCCTTGTTCGAGGGCCAAATGTTTTCAGTGGTTATTGGAACCGCCCCGATGCCACAGCAAGCGCATTCGACGACGGGTGGTTTCGTACCGGAGACTTGGGGCAGTGCGACGAAACTGGTTATTTTCGCATTGTCGGCCGAGCAAAAGAACTCATTATTTCAGGCGGATACAACGTCTATCCACGCGAAGTCGAGGAAGCATTACGCGAGCATCCCGCAGTGGGAGACGCTGCAGTCATTGGAAGACCGTCAAAAGAATGGGGCGAAACAGTTATTGCTTTTGTGGAGCAAGATGCGCACCACAACACACCGAACAAAGAAGTCGCACCAGAAACAGCTCTCACGAAAGAACTCTCATCTTTCGTGGCAGAACGCCTTGCCCCCTACAAACGGCCGAAAGCAATCTACTGGGTGCAAGCCCTCCCGCGTAATGCTTTGGGAAAAGTCACGAAACACAGACTCGCTTCCCCAGACGACGCCGACACCCCCCTATGACATCCCCCAAACAAAAAAAGGGGAAAACAAGAAATAAATTTCCCTCGCGTATCCGGCTTCGCTACCTACCCTCTCGCTACCTTGCTACTCCCGGCGCTTACCCCCGGCGGGCGATCAGCACATCACGCCAGCGTCCCATTGTGTTGTCAAGACCATCAAGCCACTGGAAATGGTGGTTTTTTGAAAGTTCTGGAATATAAGACAGGCTGCTGTCCCAGGCACACAAAATATCGCTCCAAAAGGCATTGGAGCCCAGCGCGGCAGTCTGGCGCTGCATACGATCCCAAATCTGGCGGAGTTCTTCGAGGCGGTTTTCAGAGACCATCGCAAAGGCACGCGCGGTGAGCACACGGATATCGCCAGTTCGGTCGCCCGTCGCTTCCACAAGAAGAGATGCCTTGTCCAAGGCGTCATCTACCGCCCCTTCAGGACCTCGCCCAACAGAGGCAATGGCGAGAGCAGCATGGGCGCGCAGCTCGTGGATTTTATTCTTGACTTCCCGCGTCACTCTTACGGCTTCTTCTGCAACATAATGTCCCTCTGCCGGACGCGTCCAGCAAAGTGTCTCCGCCAAGCAGGTCAGAGCGCGTCCCTCCAGGCCACGAGCATCAGCTTCTCTCGCTTTCGCGAGGGCTTTCCGGCACGCTATTTCGGCATCGGCAAAGCGACCATTGACGCGATACACATTTCCCCGAAGTAGGAGAACACGAACATCGAGAAAAGGGCCGACAATACCGCTTGTCTTATCTAAAACATCACTAAAACGGCCTTCGGCGTCAAAGGCCAGATACGCCTGGCAATAGCGTGCTTGGTCAGCGTATGGGCCACCGGCGGTCGCAATCGCATCGTATTCAGCACCAACAATCCCGTAAAGCCCCATGTCCCGGTCAATAGTTGCTTTTTGGAAGCGTAAAAAGTCACGTGCTTTTGAAGGGAGCAAAGGAGAGCGCAAAGCAGCCGCGAGATCAGAGACCGCGTCCTCAATGGCACCACAGTTGCGGGTACGGACGCCACGAAGCCCACGACAAAACACCCCGATAGAAGAAGGACTCTTCACAACTTCATCGTCAATATCGAAAGCCGACCAACAACCTGCCTGGGCCAGACGATCTGCCACATCGACCAGCCAGTCCGGTTCGGCGCTTACCGCCATACCGACACGGGCCATCTTCGAGAAATCTTCACCAAGCACAGCAAGTTCGGCCGTGGCGACTTGCTCCCCCATCTCCTCAAAGTCAGCACGTGCCTTATTGTAGATCAGCGTTGCCGATTGTTGCTTCCTGGCTGCAACAGCAGAAGGATGCGCTTGCACAATTTCTGGTGGTGGTCCGACAAAGGGATCAATCGTCCGTATCCAGGGCCAAATACGATTCGAAAACCATTTTGGCCCAGAGGACAGAAGAACATCAGGTATCGGCATCTCAAACTTCGGATGCCCATCATAAAACCATTGAGCGACCATGCTGCGATCTGCACCGAGAACAGCTGCAATATCTTCCAGGTCGTAGAGCACATTTATGAGAGATGCCTGAAAAACAGAAGGCCTCTTCGCGCTCTGTACCAAAAAAGGCGGAGAACCCAATTTTTCCGGGACACACTGCTCAATCACCTCAAGAAGTTGAGGAAGATCAACAGACGCGCCGGAGAAGGGTGCAACCGCTTCGGTACGTGAGCGACGCCCCCACACACCCTTTACCCGACGGAAAACCCTTCCGAATCCGCCGGAATTACATGAGAAAATACCGTTCTCAAAGCCCCAGTGATGTTTACGCCGATCCATCACACGTCCCTTCCACCCGCTCACGAGGGACCGGAATGCGCCCCGCACTCCTCCAGTCCACTTTCCTTGGTCTGACTTTTCTCCACATCCCTTGCTTATTTTTTGCACCGTTGCCGGCGAATGAGAGTGACTTACAGATGCCACCTCTCAGCGCATGCGCTCCTCTTGTCGCGACGAGGAGATTCATACAGTTATACGTCTACTCATAATCCAAGTCGTCAAAGTTCCCTCATGTCCAACTGATCTCACTTTTCTCTGCAAAGCACTCCGCCCCTTCCTCCATTATCGCACTTTTATTGTAATAATTTGAGATTCTCATACTGTTTCAACAGGAAATACCTCTGAAAATAAGTCTTCTAAAAGAAAAGGAAAAATTGCAATCAGCAATAACTCTCACGACAAAAAGCCCTGGAAAGCCACGGGCAACGGAGCAAGAACCCCAGACAAACCCACAATCTTGTCTGATTTGACTCCCCCTGGAGAGCAGACTTCCTTCCAGACGACAAACTCCAAAAAGCCTCCCCATTCACAAAGCTCCCCATATCACCCTATCTGCACGACTTCTTCTGGACAACGGAAAAAATCCTCCCAAAAAGATCCCCGCAACAGAGACACCATCTTTCTCCCCACATGCCCTGTAGTCGGCCTGACTACGCCCATCCGTCATTTTCTCCCGAAAGAACAGGGCAATAGCTCTTTTCTCCAATAAAAAACACAAAGCAAAAATCGCTGTCTGCTCTTTTTTTCTTTCTCCCGCGTGACTCAGTGCCATGATCAACAAAGACGCACAGGGAGTTTTTCTCACGCACCCAAACTGCAGAGCAGGAATACTCCGAGACCACAGGTCGAAACCGAAAAATACGCGAGGAGGGACCCGAATCATGGGAACCAACTGTTGGGGAGATACCACAAATTACAACTTTGCCGAACTCGTAGATAGCTTGAATCGTTATTTGCGATTGGGGAGTATTCCGGTCGGCATGAAACGGTTCGCCACTGAAGCAGAAATGATGGAGATACCTCGCATCAAACGACCGACAAGTGTGCAAGCCACTGACCAGCTTGTCGGACAAGCCCGACTCATCGGATGGACTCTCGGCTTCACCATGAAGGACCTGATGGGGCCACAATGTGGCGCGGTCGTCGGCCTCTCCCCCCGAGACGAGAACTTCCTGGGCGGTGGGATGATGAACGGCGTTTGGTTCTCGGACCTCGAATCGAGTGCCCGTCACCAAGCCGAAATGGACTGCGCACCGCACGGCGAATACGAGGCAATGGCCATCTCCCCACTGACTGCAGGACGGCTCACTCCCCCCGATATTTGTCTCGTGTATGCAACCCCTGGGCAAATGATCCTGCTCATCAACGCCCTACAGTGGAAGGATTATCAGAAATATTCATTCTCAGTCGTGGGAGAGAGCGCCTGCGCGGACTCATGGGGCAGGGCTTTGCAAACCGGCGAGCCTTCTGTCTCCATCCCCTGTTACGCTGAACGCAAATTCGGCGGAGTCGCCGACGATGAACTTCTCATCGCCATGCCCCCAAGCTTCCTCCCGAAAGCCGTCGAAGGACTCGCCGCCCTCAGTAAAAACGGCCTGCGCTACCCCATTCCCAATATCGGTATTCAAAGCTCCCCTATGGCGAGCATCGCAGCCAGTTACGGCAACACACGCTGAGAAGAGACCCCAAAAAAAACCATCATATGACCACACGGAACTCCCCAAATACGCCTGCCCAAGATCTCTCTGCACTCGCTGCGCATTTCAAGGAATTCGCAGACCAAGAGTGTGGCAGCTACGCGCCCACCTATGCTCGTTTTTCTCGGGCCATCGCCACTGCCCCCGACCTACTCGCACTCGCAGCCCGCACCAGACCGGGCCAGAGAATTCCCAACATGTTTCTCGCGGCTTCCCAGTATTTGTTTGGAGAACGTCTGCGCGAAATGCCGGCAGAAGAGTTCCTCACCGCCTGTCGGGAACATGGAGATGAAATTACCGACCTCTGCGCCGGCCGCCTTGTGCAAACAAACGAGGCACGTCGTTCTTGCCTCCTCTTACCTGCTCTTACCGAAGCCACACGCCGGCGCAACACGCCTCTTTGGCTGATCGAAGTAGGCGCAAGCGCCGGTCTTCTCCTCATCTTCGACCGCTACCGCTACGACTACGGCTGGGCAGGCCAAGCCGGTGACCCCGACTCCCCGCTCCTTCTGGAATGTGAGGTTCGCGGGGAAATTGCGCCACCGCTCGACTTCTCAAGCGAAAAACTCGCAGGCCGCACCGGCATTGACCTCTCTCCCATCCGAACAGACGACACCGACGCGATACGCTGGCTACGCGCTCTGATCTGGCCTGATCACACCGACCGTCTCGCCCGTCTCGACGCGGCACTTGCGCTGGCCGGCACACACCCCGTCGAGCTACACGCAGGTGACGCCCTCGACCTATTGCCAGAAATAGTAGAAAGCATTCCCAAAGGCATCACACCGATAATCTTTCACTACGCCACCCTGATCCATTTCAAGAAAGAAAACCAGGAACGCTTCTCCCAACTCGTCTCTGACCTCGCACACGCACGCCAAGACGACCTGCTCTGGCTACAGGCAGAATCAATCTCGACCTTGCGCGCAGGACGTCCCGTGACGCTGACCGACTTCCGCAACGCAACAAAAACAGACCTCGAACACGTGCAGGCACACGGAGAATGGTTGCACTGGCTCGCTCCATCTCCTTAAAACACGACCGGCAAACCCACACCCAAACCGGCAAGAACTCCCTCCGGCATTCCACCAAACCGCAAGAAATCAGAAAGCGCAGACGCATTCACTGGCGTTCCCAACGCGAAGAAAGCAGAAATTCGGGACGGTCTCGTGGCGTCTCCACCAAATGAATGCCCCTCTCAATAGGTTGTACAGTCGCCAGCCAACGATAGGTTTTCACCCATTTTAGGCCGGAGGCAGGCTGCCACGCGTGCAAAGGGACAAACGACAAAAAGATCTCTTTGCCAGTGCGTTGCACATCCCATTCTCCGGCCAAAAGACCCGGCCATTCATTAAGACTGACCGAAAACCGCCCTCGCACTTTCGCGTATTCCCGCAGACACGTGATATCGGGGATGGCAGGAGAAAAACGAAAACGCAGCGTATGGGATTCTCTCCGCGCGCGAAAACCTTTGATCTCCCGATGGTCTTCCTCCCCAATAAGGTCATAGGTCAGCGCCGCCGTTTCTTCGCCCCTGCCAAGCCCTTCAAGCCCCATAAGCCCGACAAAGGGGAGAGAGCCTTCACTCTCGTCGTTCCACGAGAAAAGCGCGGGCTTACGCGCGTAACACCCCATGTACACGCGATCCTTTGACAAGGGCAGCTCCCAACCTTTGCGTTCTTTCCCATTTATGAGAATCCGCAAATGCCCACTTTCAACAGGGAGCACTCTGCACTTGTCAAGGAAAAGAATCGGGAAACAACTCGGAGCCGGGGCAGGCGCGTGAAAAGGCAGAAACAGGGGCTTCAAGTCAGGGGGGGTCGTCGTCTCGGTCATCTCTAACTCGATACGCGTACCTGAGGAGTCAACAAGCTGAAATTGCGCGTCAAGCGAAGATCCGTCACACAGAAAACGCCACGAGAAATCTGTTTCATGGCACTTCATCCTGGGGAAAAACCGCTGGAACCCCTGCTGTTTTTCTGCCATATAGAAACCAGGCGTGTGATATCCCTCTAGGGTTCCGTCACACTTATGCAGGAAAACCGCGGCGCCCTCTTCCCCGCGAGAATCCCGATACACTCGCAGTTCTGCCCCACTGTACGTAGGGTCTCCACGAAAGTAGGCCAGCAAAAGCCGGTCCACCGGGTCAACCTCAACACGAAAAGGAAAACCGACCTCACCGCTTCCAAGTTGACCGTAAATCTCAGGATTATTCTTTCTCGTCCCGAGCCATTTTTCCTCATCTACTGCCACCATTCCAGCCTCTAACGCGAAATGCTGAAACCAGGTTTTCACTCTGTCCCTCCCACATCTACCCGGAAAGATTTCGGGCTTTTCCACACACCTCGTACCGGCCTCAAAAAGACCATCTGCCAGAGCACCGATCACCTCATTCGGCCCTCACCTCGCACCACCTCACAGCAATCCATACAAAGCCAGCCACTCTCTTGCGGTTTCAAACCCTGGGTTTGAAACCGCAAGAGAGCATAAGACAACGAACATGCATTCCTCTCGTGTGCGCACTCCACAATGCGCACACGAGAGGAAGATCAGGTTTTTGCAGTTTCCAAAGCGGCGAAAAAAGGCAACAATTCCGGAAGTACTCCCGTCAGGATCTCTATGGCAACCACACCAGCACCGTCATTGTTCTTTTCTCTGCGCCCTCCCTACCCAGGCAAGTCCCTACAAAAAAATCGGCGAGGGAACATCAGCGAGGGCAAACAGCAATACAGAACTCGTTTCCCTCCGGGTCGGCCATCACTTTCCAGGAGAAACCTTCAATCTCTTGGTTGGCAAGGAAACGCCCACCACCTTCCTCAATCTTGCATTGTGTCGCAGTCAAGTCTTCCACATGGAAGTCAAGATGGATCTTGTTACGGCCTCCGGCGTGGGGCCAGGCACCTTTTGGAAGGCAAGAGCAACCCCGCCCTCTTGTTGTGCTTCAAGCCAGATAAAAAATCCTCCCGGTACTTGCTACGCGATTCCCACACCAAGTATCTCTGCCCAAAATCCTAACAACTTTCAGGGTTTTCGCAGTTCACTACAACAGAGTTCAACGACGCGGCTTTCTCTGACATCTCACACTCCTTCACTGCACTGCGCACAGCACGCGCTTCGCCCTGGCATGCTACTCACTCACATTTTCGATTCGAAGGCACTTCGCTCGTTTCCGAAAAACAGGTCGAGCACGCGCTGCAATATCGCCTTTGCCATGAGATACTACGGGCTGCCATATGTCACGATATACAGTAAACATGCGAAAATATCAACCGAGCCGCACAAGTCCCCAAACACAACAAAAGAAAGCAAAAAGTGTGCGACACTACAAAAAACGACAAGCTAATACAGAGGCCGCAGAAGGTGTTCCCTCTCTCATTCCCTCACACATCACAGACACAACAAAAGCGCGCGTCCTCGTCGAACAGGCCGACATCACCACGCTCCGAGTAGACGCCATTGTGAACGCAGCGAACACCTCTCTTCGCCCAGGGGGAGGCGTCTGCGGCGCGATTCATCAGGCAGCAGGCCCTGACCTCGCCGCAGCATGCGCCGGCCTGGGAAGCTGCCCCACAGGGAGCGCCCGCATCACGCAAGGCTACAACCTGCACGCACGCTTCGTGATCCATGCCACCGGCCCGGTATATCGCGGCGGAAAGCAAGGAGAAGCCAGTCTCCTTGCATCGTGTTACCGTGCCGCCCTCTCCCTATGCGATACCCACAACCTCACCAAGGTGGCGTTTCCCGCGATCAGCACAGGCATCTTCGGCTACCCACTGCAACCAGCCACAGAAATCGCAGTAGGAACGACCCTGTCCTGGTTACAGGAACATCAATTCCCAGAACTCGTCATCTTCTGCTGCTTTAGCGAAAAAAACGCGAAAACCTACCAGGAAATCCTCAAGATCTAAATTTTACAGCCCCTTTTCCCTTTGACACTCTATGGGGTAACACTCTATGGGGAAGATTCCCACTCGAGCCCACGAAGACCCCTCTCCCGACCACGTTCACTACCTCACCGGCCTTTTATGTTGTACATCACCCTGAAAAGCATCCGTGCTCGCTCTGTCCGGTTCGTCCTGACTGGTCTCGCGATCATGCTGAGCGTCGGATTGATGATGGGTACCTTCGTTTTGACGGAAACTGTCGGAAAAATCATCGATGGTCTGCTCGAAGAGAAGAACGAAGAAATCGACGTCATCGTGCAGGCCCCGAGCCTCGACCCGGAAAACAGTGCAAGTTCACGAGCCCTCCTCTCCGAAGACCTCGTGACACAAGTGCAAAAAATTACCGGCGTTGCCAGCGCTGAAGGGGTTGTTTTCGGGGTCAGCAAAATACTCGACACGCAGGGAAACGTAATAAACGAGTCACCCTGGCCCTTTTTCCCGGTCGTCTCATGGCCCGCCGCGGACGAGTTACGGCCTTTTGTCCTGGGTAAGGGAAGAGCGCCACAGGCGGGAAGAGAGTTCGTACTCGACAGGAAAACCGCACACGAACAGGGCTTCACACCGGGCGACACGGTGGAGCTTCTCATCGATGAAAAGCCAGTTCCCTTCGAGCTCGTAGGAGTGATCGATCTTGGCGAAGAAGCGGAACTCGCAGAAAACAGCCTGGTCTCTTTTCATCTCAGGACAACACAAAAACTTCTCGGCAAACCTGGCCAGGTCAACCTGATCCGCGTGGCAGCAGAAAACAGCATTTCGCAAGCGCAGCTCGCGCGGCAGCTTCGTCGTTCTCTTCCCGCAGAACTCGAAATCATCACCGGTGCAGAAGAGATATCCCGACAGCAAGCCCGTCTCCATGAACAGCTCCGTGTGTTCACCACGAGCCTTCTGGCTTTTGCGGGTATTGCCTTGTTTGTCGGGGCTTTCATGATCCACAACACTTTTTCCATCATGATTGCGCAACGCTCCCGCGAGCTGGCCCTCTTGCGTACTCTTGGTGCCACCCCACGCCAGATCCTCTCATCTGTCCTGCTCGAAAGCGGCACCGTCGCCCTCTTGTCCTCAGTAGCCGGGATCTTCTTCGGCATTTTTGTGGCCATCGGCCTGCAAAAACTCTTCAGCCTTTTCGGGGTCTCTCTTCCCAAAGGCCCTCTTGTGATCCGTCCGGCTTCTCTTGCAATAAGCTGTTGCACTGGGATTTTGGTCACGCTGATATCAGTTCTCGCTCCTGCCCGAAAAGGCGCCAAGGTCCCTCCGCTCCATGCATTACGCGCCACAACCAACACCACAACAACATCGTTTCGCACGCGCAACCGCAGCGGTTTGCTGTTCGGCGCAGGAGGAAGTGGCTTTCTTCTTTGGGGGTTGCTCAGTCGCACAGGAGAAAGCACAGAAAAAATCATCATGGTCTTGGTGGGAGCCGGCTGCATCTTTCTCGCGCTTATCCTCCTCAGTCCTCGTTTCGCACCGCCTCTCGCCCGCTTCGTAGGAGCACCCATTGCAAGAATTTTCCGCATAAACGGAGAAATTGCCAGAGCGAACGTCCTACGCTCTCCACACCGGACTGCCAGCACAATAATCGCGCTGATGATCGCGCTTGCCCTTGTCACAACGGTGAGCGTGCTGCTGCAGTCAATAAAAAACACAATTGCCGAAACGCTCACACAGGCAATAACCGCAAACTACGTCGTGTCCGACGAACGTCTCACCAGCACGATGAACCCCAACATTGCGCGCACACTTGCCGGCTTGTCGGGGATAGACGCAGCAGTACCATTACGCGCCAGACCGGGAGGCACTCATTGGCGGCTGAAAAAGGAGACACAAACTCTGGTAGGAGTGCAGCCGAACGGTCTCGATCGCGTGCTTGACCTCAGAGTCAAAAAAGGAAGAATTACAGACCTCGCGGACGGAGGTGTAGCAATCTCTGCGGCAGAAGCGAAGAAACGCGGCTGGTCCGTAGGAGAACAGATTCCTATGGAATTCTCGACCACAGGAATCCAACAAATCCGCGTCGAGGCCATTTTCAGCTCGAAAGGCGTCAGAGATCTTCTCGGCGACTATCTTCTTTCTCTGGTTGATTATGAACGCCACATCATCAACCAAACGGACATCATGCTCCTTCTCGCCCTCTCCGACGAGACTGCAGTACGCGCCATCGAAAATACGTTGGCTGCTTACCCCAGCCTCCAGCTCTTTACTCCCGACACCCTCACCGACAACTTGCAGGCGCAAGCAGATGAGCTACTCGCACTGGTCTCAACCCTGCTTGGCCTTGCCGTTTTCATCTCTCTGCTCGGAGTGGCAAATACTCTGGTGCTCTCCACGCTGGAACGCACCAGAGAAATCGCACTCTTGCGGGCAGTCGGAATGAATAGAAAACAGTTACGTATTAGCATCTTGGCAGAATCACTTATCATCACCCTGATGGGAACAATGCTCGGCATTCTTGCGGGGATGGGTCTTGGCTCGGCAATAAGTAAGGCCGCGACAGAACTCAGCGCTACAGGTATTCCCCTTCAAACAATTTCTCTCTTCGCGTTTTTTATTGCGGCAGCAGGAACAGCAGCAGCAATATTTCCCGCGCGCCACGCGGCCCAACTCGACATACTCACAGTCCTTGGCCAGGAATAAAAGAACTGGAAATCATCCCGGATTTCCGGGGAGACCAGTAAAAAATTCTCCATAAAAAAGAGAGAGGGGAAATATCAGCACAGCCTTTGAACTGCCCGAATACACATGCCCCTGTCACTTTTTACACGGACAAGGCCAGGCATTCTCATTGCAAGATCGGTCTCATTCATTTTTACTTGGTTCATTCTCGCAGTGATAGACAAGGGCGGTCATAGCGCTCTGGACATCGCGCATCACACGGCACGTTGCCCTCTTGTGCTGCCAGGAAACCAAAAAAACAGGAAGAAAAGAAAATCCCCACGCCTGCAAAAAATTATCACTCGTCAGAAATACTGTCCCCGCAAAACTTTCTTCAAGCCGGTATTCTTCTTCGATACGCGTAAAGGCATACCTCAGTCGGGTACGTAGACAACGCAAAGGAAGGACATCGCGCACCTCATCATGTAATATCAGAGGGACACCCCACACGCGCACACGCCAACGAGCGTGTTGACCTGGACACGGATACCCCTCAGGGACCTTCACCGGAACAGCTCCATCCCACTGCATTACCTGAGCAGGATCGACAAGAGCCTCCCACACGCGGTGCAGCGAAGCTCGGATTTCTACTGTCACTGTCACACGGCCAGTCTCCACAGCTCTATCTTTTCATTTTGAGCTAGCCCTATTGGGTTGAGATTTCCTTGCTCCCATTTTCATGTCCTGAAATCCTTCCGAGGAAATTGCTCCCCCTTCAGGGAAATAACGGAAAAGCCGGCATGCTACACGTGGAAAACCCACGATAGAGTCGCTGCGACGACAAACCCTCACAACACCTTTTGCCAGCTCATTCTCGTGTCCGCAGAAAAACCAGGAAAAGCAAACAGAGGAGTGGTGGGTGGCACCAGAATCACCACAGGGGTGGTACCCGGATCCGAAGAAACACGCCCCCTATAGATGGTGGGATGGCACTCGCTGGCACCCAGACACCAGCGTGACAAATCAGGCGAATCCCCCCAACTCAATGCAGCAAAACTCTGAACCACACGATCTTCCCCTAACCGACCCAAACAAAGCAACGTCTCCTGCGATCGAGGCGATTATCCCCGACCAGAAAAAAGCAGAAGAGGCCGGATGGGAGGGCATTGCCCGAGAAGGAGGCTCACCACAGATCCCTTCTTCTGACAACACCCATTGGACCGAGCCTTCCGCCACACAAACCGCAAAAGAAAGACAATTCCTGACAAATCCTAATCAACCCCACGAAAACACTAGCTGGACAGGAAATCCCGCACACACTGCCGCAGCTGCCTCAATATCCAACACGCACACGGACCTACCCCCGATCGACCAATTCAACATGCAAGAATTTCACCCGACCGAGAAAAAGCATGCTCTTTTCTCGGCAATAGCAACACGCTGGCAAACCATCTCTTCCCCCCTACAGATTTCCATTCTCCTGAGCGTGTCCGCGATTTTCCTTTTCAGTATCAACGCACTCGCCTTCTCATCCTCCAACTCTGCCAAAAACAACAACGCCACTTCTCTCAAGAATGGAGAGCGCGCGCTACCCGGAAACATATTCGCTTCTCACATTCCAGATGGCGACACAGCCGAAGTTATCAGAGTACTCAACGGTGGTACTTTCACTGCCCGCATACGCAATTCTGGGGATCTTGTGACTGTGCGCTTTCTGCTCGTGGATATTCCCACCCCAGACCAACCGAAAAAGTGTTACACAGAAGAAACTTTCGATTTCATCTCTACCCTCCTCCCAAACGGAACGATTGTTCGGCTCGTGCGCGCGAAACCAAACACACACCCAACAGAGCAGGTCAGCGCCCATGTTTATCTCACAGACGGCACATGGGTAAATGCCCGCATCATAAAAACAGGACATGCACAAGTCGCACGCAACACAACAAACAGCACCCACCTCAAAGAGTTTCAGAGCTTCCAAGCAAAAGCACGAGCGGAACGGACCGGTTTGTGGAGTACCTGCCTGAAAGACAGTTCAACCACACCAACCAGCACGACCACCACGACCACACTGCCTCCCACCACAACCACAACCACGCTGCCCACGACCACAACCACAACCACGCTGCCCACAACCACAACCAGCACAACCATGGTTCCTCCCATCACCACAGTCCCCTCCTCACTCGCCGGCAACGCACTCCCGAGCACAACCACGACCACGGCCCCTCCCACGACCACGGTTCCGATCAGCACGACCACGGTTCCGATCACAAGCACAACAGCAACCACAATCCCCTACGCACTCACCACCGACGCCCCCCCAAGCAGAACCACCACGACCACGGCCCCCTTCAGCACGACCACGGTTCCTCCTACAACTACATTCCCCTTCAGCACGACCACGGTTCCTCCCACCACCACAGTCGCCGGCAGCAGGTCGCCCCATACTTCTGCAGCCATAACAACACGCCCAATAACATGAAACAAACCTAAAACAGGAAATCCAAAGCAAAAGCCAGCAAGCACTATCTTGTATTCAGGTTCTTCTTCCCTTCCCGAAAACACAGGTGAAAGAAAAAGCCGCGTTTGTCTTTCGCCTTCTTTGTCAGAGAAGAAAAGCCGCGAGAAGCAAACAACCCGTAATACTTCCCATGCGTTACGCTTGTAGAAAGAACAAGTAGATACCTAATTTCTCATTAGGGAAACAAAGGGATGTTCGATGGCTCATGACAATTTTCGTCGCGTCGTCACAGGGCACAATGCTTCAGGAAAATCAATCATCGCAGAGGACGGACCGCCTGGAGTCAGTCTGGGACAAGGCGGTGTCGGACTTTTTGAAATGTGGGTCAACACACAACGGCCGGCAAACAACCTGGTGGAAGAAGGCCTTACCGCAGAAAAATTGCAACTGGAACCACCCCCTACCGGCGACCGGTTCCGCTTTTTTGGTGTAGCCCCTGAAAATCCCGATATTTCAACGGAGCAACTTGAGCAAATGACCGAAGCGGGTTTCGCTGCTATTGGAGCTGCGCACTGCCGCCCCGATACTTCGCGTCATCCAGCAATGCATCGCACAAAAACCATCGACTACATAATTGTGCTCTCTGGAAAAGTCACTCTCCTGCTCGATGACGATGAAACAGAGCTCGGACCATTCGATGTCGTCATTCAGCGCGGCACAAATCATGCCTGGATAAATAAAGGATCGGAACCCGCTTTGCTTGTGGCAGTGCTTATTGACGCTGATCCTTTGCCTGACAAAAAGGGTGCTTGAGAGACCTGGGCGGCAGTAAAAACTTCGGTTGACCCGCACCTCGCTCTTCAAAAAAACAGCAAACACGACCTATAGAAAAAGAGCAGGGAATTCTTCATGAGAAACGCCCTTTTTCTCGTGCTTCTTCATACCCTCCGACAAACACCTCATATCCTCTGGTAGCCTCTCAGTCCTGCCCGCACTCCTTCGTACGTCCTTTGCAGATACAGACCGCTCCTACCTCCGGTGTCCTCTCGTGGTTCCTGCTGGCTTTTCAGGCAGATTCGCGTCTCCTTAGCAGCCGTTTCCTAGGCTATTTATGGACTGGTCAAGCGCTTTTTTGTGTCTTCTCTCACCGCGAAAACCAAAAAAGCGCTTGAAACCGACCGAATTCAAGGTGCTCTCCTCTGAGGAAAACAACCTCAGAGGAGAGCACGAACATGCAAAAGCTCATTCGAAAAAAGCCGGCGCATTGCCCTTTTAGGATTCTGGCGAAACAATCGCCAAACA
>DEIU01000045.1:37881-56464 GCA_002352645.1 Acidimicrobiia bacterium UBA2766
AATCGCCAAACATTGCCCTTTTAAAGTTCTGGCGAAACAATCGGGGGTGCGGCATCTTCAGCATCGTCTGTGCTGTCCGTAGTGTCTTCGTCCTGATCGAGGTCATTCTCTGGAGTATGGATATCGGTGGAATCAGCGATATCGATCAGAGGAATGGGCACAGGACTTTCTCCACTCAACCGAAATTCGTCAGATGAAGCAAAGCGTTGGAACAAAGCAGGTGCCCACCAGGCATTCTCACCCGTCAAAGCAGCAAGTGCAGGCATAAGCAAAAGCATGACTCCGCCTGCCACAAAGATGGCAGTCGCAGCACCTAAACCAACCTGGGCCAGAGTGAAAAGGTCTCCTAAAGCAAGGCCGGTATACACAATGCAAAGCAGCAAAGCTACAGAAAGTATAGCGCCCCCAGTACGGTGCAAAGCCGCCACGCTCACATGATGCGTCGCAATTATTGGCTCGTGTTCTACTCCCCCTTTGGACCGCAATTCGACCATCCGTCCCAGCAGGAAGACAACTATCTGCAAACTGGTCACTCCCACAACGAGCGGAACAAGAAGGATCGTCAAGATGTCAAGAGATAACACTGACTCGTATCCCCAACTTCCGGCAAAACGCCCCTTATCCAGCAAGAGAATCGTCACTCCGATACTGGAGTATACAGCTACAACAGCAACAGCAATCGCCAGAAAAGGCATGATCAGGGAAGTCGTAAGAAGAAAAATGAGCAGGCCCACAACCAAAGCGGTGAATACAACCAGGATGGGGAGCCGGTCGCTGAGATGGTCTTTAAAATCCACGAGTAAGGCTGTCGGACCACCAACAAGCATTTGAACAGGCAGATCAAGTGTCCGTACAGATCGAATAATCTCTTGGGCACCGGTGCCTTGGGTCGTCCCTACCTGGATAACATCGATAATAGTGCCATCGCCCGTCACGCCGAGCCGCGGCATTGCCGATTCTACTTCTTCCATTTCACCGAGTTCTTGCAGCACCATCTTGACTTCAGGCGAAGAAAGAGGAGCGGCAAGAAACACGTTGATGACTGGCATCGGAAGAGAAAAACGTTCTTGTATTGTTTCAATAAGACGGCGCGATTCACCAGGCGAATCCGGCATTACTTCCGGACCATTCAAACCAATAGTCGCACTCCGCAAAGGGATGATAAGCAGGAAGAAGAAAATCAACACGCCACTCGTCACGAGAAGAGCGCGATTTGCGAGAAGTTCGCCAAGCGAAAAGAAGCGACCGGCCTTCGTTGGGTTGAATTTTTTCACAAATCGCGAACGATGACCCCCAAGGGTCAAAGCAGCCGGAACAAAGGTCAGTGCCACGCCAGTTCCAAGCAAAGCGGCAGGAACACCTCCAAGAACAAGCGTCCGCAACAGCCCAACATCAAAAGTGATTGCCAGCAGGAGAAGGCAGAGAATAACCGCACCCCCTGCCATCACAACAGTCTTTCCCGCGGTGGCAACGGTTTTCGTTATCGCTGTTTCCACACTGTCAGGATGTCTCGCGATCTCCTCTCGAAAACGAAACAGGACAAGAAAAGAGGAGGCGAGCGTGACACCGATCCCGAGCACACCAACTCCACCGAGCACAAAAATCGGAAGATCTCCCACAAACTGCATAGACAAGAGAACAGCGGCAAGCCCTCCGGCTATAGCAATAAAGACACCGCCCCAGAGAAAGGAAGAGACAAAAAAACCTGACAACAGGGCGACGAGAAGAATAAGCAAAGGTAAAATAATCTTCGCGCTCGTCCACACGCTCGCAACGGCATCATCCACAAACTCATCGGGGAAAAGAAGAGAACCGCCGACAGAAATCTTTCCAACCGTCATACTACGCAGGCGTTCGCCTACTCGCTCGGCAAGTGTCACTGCATCCTCATCTGATAACCCATTTGAGATGTTGACCATGACGAGAGTGGCATTCCCATCCTCAGATACGAGCATGGGAAGAGGCGCTATGTAATAGTCAAGTGCGGATACCACACCCTCCATCACCATGATGTCAGCAACGGCAGCATTCACTTGCTCAGCCACGACCGGATCGTCCACATCGACCTCGTCGACAACGGCGATCACTTCTCCTTTGAGGCCGGCAACCTCTTTTATCTGTCGGTCAGCTCGGATTGCTTCAAACCGGTTGTCCGTAATGACTTCAGATGTTAAGCGACTCCACATTGGAGCAGCGGAAAACACTCCTGCCACAAAAATCGCCATCCAAGCAAGCAAAATCGCCTTCTTGTGACGGTAAACGACGCCTCCTAATGACCAGAACAAGCGTTTCTCCTCCTTCTAGAACTTTAAGGATTCTCTGTTATCAAATCCTGATCGAATATTCCTGGCTCTGATCAAATATTCCTGCGAGTAAAACGCTCGGTTGCAATAGATTCCATGATCATAACTTTTGCAAAAACAAAGCAGTTCATTTCGATATAAACTACGATTTTCGACAGAAATAATATGCACATACAAAGCAAAGGAACCGACCAAAATAAATATGAAAAAAGCCAAAGTCCATACGGCATAGCTTGCCATCCACCCGAAAAACGCATGAACGCGAGAAATTCCTGATGCAATGAACATAGAAATAGAAAAGAAATAGCAGGAATCTTTAGAAAACCCCTACTTATCAACCATATGTTGGCTCTTTGACGACTTTCATCAAGTCCATATTCCTACCAGCCACGTAAAAAATATGCAGGAAGAATATCTTCCGACCTACTCTTCTACCCATGTTGACGAGTATTCGATGGAAAATACCCACTAGTTTCCTAGCAATTCTCTGGATATATTTCCCCGATTACCCTATTCTACTTTCCGCATTTTCTCACGCCTCCACTCTTCCCCCTTCATGGAATCCACTTTTTGCCTGATTTTTTGTTGACGTTTTCCTCTCCAGCCAGAGGCATCTCCCTGCTTGTTTTCTGTTTTCTCCTTTAAATAAAGAGCTACCTGTCTCTTTTCAGAGAAATTTCTCTTCCAAGAGAACCAGCATTAGAGCACTATAGGCAAAGCAATCGAGAAAAAACACGAAAAATTTGTCCTCGTATTCGACAACCAATATCCCTACTCATTGGTAACAAAAATACTAGTGAGTAGGATTTTGCTCCTCCTCAAAAAGAACGTGAAAAAAATTATTTTCTCAACAATAAGAATCTCTTTCCCATAGGAAAAATCACGAAAACAAAAAAAAGTGACGATATCCAGCACAAATAGCTTTCTACTTGGGGCTCAAATACCGAGAATATCTATGCAGAATCGTATGCAAGCCAAAATAACAGGTCTTTCCCAAAAACTATAAACACCAAAAAACGCATCGTTTTTCAGATTTTTCATACAATAAATTGCTTCTCTAGCAGATTCGGTAGTGAGACAGATAGAACACTGATTCCATCTATACAGTTCACTCGAAAAAACACCATACGTGAAACATTTAATAATAAAAAGAACACTTTTCGAATCGAAAAACATACCCTCATAGAGCTCAAGACAAATCTAAAATAGCCACTCTATATCACAAAACAAAAAATCTACACAATACCTCTAGTTAAGAAGTGATCAAAATAATGATCACACAATCTCAGTAAAAAAGAACTGCACAACAATAAAAGCCTGTAATAGACAAACAGGAAAAAATGTGCCTAGGTAAACCCATCTCATTTCATTCCACCTGAGCTTTTTCCCAGGAAGTCTCACAAGCTAATTCGTTGGAAAGATAGCCGCCTTCTCCAAATCTAAAGAAAAAAATCACTCCACACTTCAAAAAAAGCACAGCAAAGCAGAAGCACTATACACCGGCAACAGACTTGCAGCGAGAAAAATATCCTGTGGCATGATGCAACAAAACCCTGCCAAGGCCCTACCAGATAAGATAGAACTTACTTTCACACTTACAAAGATTTTTCCCTGAAAAACCTAGAGATCAGCTGTCTTGCTGGAATAAATTTCCCTAAACACCAGAGAAAACCTGTTCCTTTTTAGAGATAATCAAGGAAAGCATCTACAAATCTCACAGGCCAACAGAGAAGAGAACGGAAGAAAAAAATATCGTTCGATACAGAAAAAAATCCATACTATTGAGTATGAAACATGCATACGGGTGGAGAAAGCCTGCTTCACACGGAGGTTGCCTGCATTCCCCCTTGACTTCCCGGGATCACATCACAACACGGTATCCAGGCAACCCACCAACGGCATATGCCCCAGAAGGTGAGAAATTCACTGCTGCGGACAACCCTTTTTTGGCAAAAGCAAAGCTCAGAAACAGCCAGAAAACTTTCCAAAAATCTCTCTTTGCAGAAATTTCCTATTTATCTTTTTCATCCTTGCTCCTGGCAAACGTCTCCTCTAACACCCACCTCATCCAATATCCATTTACCACGTTTTTTTCTGGTTTTTCTTTCCAGTGGTCTCAAAAGCATTTACCACCCATCCTCCCAGCAAAAGCATTGCAAGAAATATCGCCAGAGGCAGATAGAAAACACAGCACACAAGAACGAGGAAGAAACATAGGTTACCTGAACGCTTCTTCTCTTTTTTAGAATCAGCCATCACACCACCGCCCTATCTTAAATACACAAATCTCTTAACCTGCTGTATCCCACAGAAAAACTCATCAGAAGCACATCGAAAAAATACATCTCACGCGCGAAAAAACATGATGCACACGTATCCAACGAAGGAAAAGTATCTTTAAATTAGTACTCAAGGAAAATCTCAGCACACAAACAACACATGAATAAAGATCAAATTATCGAACAACTATTTTGATCCAATCATCAGATTGCCCATAAAAAATTTTCATATTCCATCTAAAGAAAACGCAACACGCAATACGCAACACTGCATTATCGCAGATCACACCCCATATTATTGCGAATAAAGAGCACTTATTTCTATACGAAAATAAAAATATACTACGCAAAAAAATGGATTGTATACAGATACAAAAAGAAATACAAAGAAGCTTTTAAAACTTTTTTTGCCAGTTCAAAGAAAAAATTCCTTCTCCTTCGTAGAGAAAAAGACTCTCTCTTCTCTTCTGAATTAGCCTGCAAACTGTCGAAAGTTCTGTTTTTTTCTATTCGAACTAGGCAAAAAAAATACCGGAAAATAAGAATAAATAGCGCCCTATATCGTCTTTTACAAAAAATTCAAGAACTATATTCTAGAACATTTCCAGATATATCCAAGCCTCTTGGATTCTCGTCACACTAGATACATCCACCACAGACATCTCAACCTGGTGAAGTCGTCAGACAGACCTCTGGGACTCTCAAAACCTACACAGAACTGCTGTTTGCTCGCTCTTTCCGCGGTAGAGAAGTTTCTTACAAGAGAAGAAATACCTAGGAACATCTCACTAGGCAACATCAGGACCGAGACGAACGAGAAAATCAGCAACCTCTTCTACAAAAATATTCATGCCGAGTGCCACCGCTTCCCTACGTGCACCCAACGCCATGTGACGCGCCTGCGTCACATTCCCGAGCTGCTGCAGAGCACAAGCCGTATCAAACTGCAGACGAGCGCACATGGGTCTTCCAGGACCAGCACTTGCTCGAGCCAAGGCAAAATTTTCCAAGGCAGCAGTAAAATCATTCGCCCCTAATGCAGCAAGACCCCGATAGCGAGCCAAAGGCCCCAGCAGCACACCGGGCCAGCCAATCATCACGATCTGATCGGGTTCCATTTTCAGAAAAGAATAAATACCTTCAGAGAGACGAACAAGTTCCTCTGACTCAGGAAAATGCCCACGGAGCTTGGTACATGTCTCCGCCAAAAAAGCGAGTCTCCCCAAGCGAAAAGGCCCTTTCTGATAGTCGCGGAATTTGCCTGACGCATCCAAAAGACTGAGCAGTTGTGCATACGAATCTGCTATATCGCCACATTCCACACGAAACAGCCGTCTGGCCGCCTCCCACATTTCGATAGTCCCAATGTCCATGAAGCGTGCACCTGCATTGGCAATCATTCCAAGCAGTGCAGAACGATTCCCTGTACCTCTCGCTATCGCCATTATCTGTGTAACAGAGGAAAGCGCTGCAAACGGTCCGAGCACACGCAGAATCTCGTCATAGCTCAACGAATGTTCAAGCGTCTCCCATTTTCCCTCGTAAATCTCCAGCATGGCATGAGACATTCGGTTCTCGAGCAAATACTCTTGTGCACTCGTGCGTCCAGCTACAGCCTGATGCAACCTGAGTTCTGACTTCGCACCCTCAAATCTTCCCAACACAACCAAGTCCAAGAAACGGGCGATCCGGGCCGATGCAATACGGTCAGGAGAGTTCTCCCTTTGCGCGAAGTCAAGCGCTGCCGTCGAACGCTGAAAAGTGCTTTCAGGATCATCAACTCCGAAGAGAGCAAAACGAATCGACAGAAAAGCAGATGCTCTTTCTCCTAAGTCGACAAGGTCACTCGCGGCTTCATCAGCAGCATGCGCAAGGGCAATTTTCCGAGAGACTGCCGCTGGGTCTCGATCGAGTATCCGCTCTGCCAAAGAAGCCTGGATACGTGCCCTGTAACGGCGAGAAGACCACAAGCTACACAAACAGTACTCCAGAGCAGTATTAATACGCTCATATTCCTCACCCGGATCCCAAGTGATTCTCGCAAGACGCAGCAAAATCTCGCTCTGCTCTTCCACCTGTTCTGCCGTCTGCACGGTGCGCAATGCCTCCCAATAGGAATGGCGCGCTTTTTTCCATTCTCCAAGCTGTTGCTGCATTTCTCCCAGGTCTGTCAACACCTGTGTAGAGAGAAAAGGCACAGAAAAGGCGAGGCAGTGTTCTAAAAATTTCAGAGCGTCTGCATACTCATGCCGGTCAGCACAACTGCGCGCTGCCTTAAGCTGAACAGAGACAATACGTTCCTCGTCAAGATAAGCCGGACCGGCTTTTATTGCATGATCAGCAAGATAAAACAATAAAGCCCGGTCCGTCTCACCTGCGTTTTCAAAGTCTTCCAAGCGATCTTGCAACACAAGAAAAGCCTGCGCTCGCATACCCGGCGTGTCTTCTCCCAAGGCAAGAAGTGTTTCTTTCCACAACGCATGGACAAACCAAAACTCACCGCTGTGGCCATGGATCACCCGCTCGCGCACCGCTTCATCCTCAAGCAGTGCGCGAAAAACTGCTGAGGTGAGTCCCCGCAAAATCGCCGCCCGCTCAGTGTCGATCCGCATCCCAGGAGACACAAGAGCAGCTGCTTCCAAAGCAACACGTACATCTTTTGGTACCCGACGGAGGACAGGGGCTAAAAGTTCGTGGAGTCCAGTGTTTCGAGCGACCCCTTCTGCTCGCAGCGGGAGGTCCGTCACTACATCGCCCCCGTAGGCAGTCAGGACAAGAGGGATCCCGGCGCTGATCTTTTTCGCCTGATGCACACGCCTCACGTCGGGAACAATCCCGAGCACTTTGTCGAGATAGTCAACCATTTCATTATCGTCAAAGGGAGCGAGTTGTATGTGAGAACACGAGGCCGAAACAAGGTCATTCTCAGTAATCGAAGACTCGAGACAATTGCGCAAAAGATTGTCTGATGCAAGCTCTTCGTCGCGTAAAGTCGCGATAATGCCCAAGCAGGTATCGGAAAAAAGCCGCTGCAGCTCGATCAGAGTAGCGCATGCATCGATGCCCATCTCATGCACATTCTCCAAAACAATAATAAGCGGATTTTTCGCGCTCGCGTACTCAACAAGAGGAAAGAGGTCTCGTGCAAGTTGGCGTCCTGTCGTGACAGAAACCTGCTCAGCAAGAGCGGAATCAGTATCCCCACGATATGCGACATGGTCTTTGTCGCCGAGTAAAAAGCCGCGAATGGCAGGAGCACGCTCTACCAAAGAAGGCTGCACATCTGCCTGAAAAAGTGCTTGTTCCCACACCGGACGAAAAATCCGATGCCACACGTCATATCCGGCAAGACCTTCAGCAATATCGACCATGCCCCAAAGATCAATGCCTCTCGCTCTCGCATCAGGGCAAAGCGATTCCGTGAAAACCGTCTTCCCCACTCCCGCGACTCCGGTGATAAGAAGTAATCCGCCCTGCCCACGACGCACACCATCAAGAAATCGCTGTCCCTGTGCAAGAGCTCGTTGTCTGCCGACCAAGGCCGGTGGTCGTCGGTCACCCCGCTCGTAGAATTCCGCTAATGGGATATAACGGGCCGGATCTTCCGGGTTCTCCGTAAAATTTTGGATTCTGCGATCTGCATACCATTGCACAGCTTCATGCGCCCAAGTGTATAAGCGAACATGATATGCTCCTTGTTCCACCGACAGTTTTCTTGCTGCCCAATCTTGCTTCCAGGCGTGCAACGCGTCCCAGGCAACTCCGGGAAGTCCCACACGCAACAAGTAGATAATATTGACAAACTGCAGTCTTGCTGCATCGGGCACCTCATGGCACCAGCCCGCAAAACGGCTGCCAAACTCCAGCGGCGCATTTCTTCCCATCCCAAGCCATACTTGGGCAGCATGCTGGAGAAAGGCACGACGTGTCCGGAGCAAATCCTCAAGACGGCGCTCCATCCGCTCGAACAAGAAAGTCGCAAGATTCTTCTCGTCAGTAAGAAGACGGGATAAGTCCAGGCTCGTCGCATCCCCCGCCGACCAAACCACATCAGCAGAGGCAAACTCTTCCAGGGCTTGCAGTGCGTTCCCATGTGAAGCTGCCTGCTGCCCTGCTTTGTAGTGCTCCTCAAACAGATCAGCGTCAACAACCACCATTTCTGAAAAGCCATATGATGGACCAGAACGAATAAGTTTTGCCCCACAAGCTTCCCGGCATTTCCTATTCAACCGAGAAATCGCCTGAGAAATAATGCGCGAGTCCATCCGCAAGGCTTCCTGGAGATCCTGCATCGTGACTTCGTGACGCGGAATACTCAGCGCAAGGGCTGCGACAAGAAAGCGCTCCGTGCGTCCCAGCCGTTCCAATTCGTGTCCGTCAGCCCGCACCCCAATTAGCCCGGTGACCATCACTTCGATCATGCTCGCTACTCCCACAACACAAAAAACCAGATGACCTTGCACACATCAACTTCATATGCACAAGCAATACCCACACATGCAACGCGTATTCTCTTTCAGGAAAACACGCGGTCATCAAAAGAAAACAAAAACAATAGTACTTGTACAGGTAGAATTTAGCGCTTCGTGAAACCGGTTATATGCAAGTCTCACACTTCCTCTTGTCTGAAAACATCACATTCAAACAGGGACTTTCACTCAAGGTCATAGGATATTTACGACAAAAAGAAGTTTAAACAACAAGCTTCCTTACACATTTTCACACCGCGCCCTCTCTCGATCAGGCCACATTTCCTCTTTCTCGTTCCAAACAAAACAGAAACGCAGCAGCAGACAAACCCAACCCAGAAAAAAACTGCCCGCTGCACAGACATCGACACACCCGACCTTTCCTACAGAATACCCCCCCAGAACACCCCTCTTACTTAACACACTTTTCACGAAAAAGACTCGATTACCACAAACAACACCAACCTTTTCCCTTCAAGTTTCCTTTGAGTTCCGCTCAAGTTTCCTTCGAGTTCTCAGCCCACTCCCTCTTCGCACATTCCCTACGCTCTCATTATCAAAAAGAATCACAAGCAGCATAAAAAATCCGAAAAGTGGTCGCCAATGACTTCTCGAGGGTTTCTCTTCCCGCTTCCTTAACCACAAAAGAAAGCAGTTCCCTACTCCTTTTGACTGTCAATATTGCGACGACACAGCCTCATAAAACAGACAGAGACTACACACTCCCCCATAACAGCCTATTATCTGATTAACTAAATATATTCCTCAGTTCCTGACAATCTGCTCGGGTGGGTCCGAAAAGCTAAAGAACATAAGCGAACTACCAATGGGGGAAAGCATCGTCTCAAGACGAGACGTCGCTTTCCTTTCGTACAGGCACATGATGCACAACAAGTGCACAACTTCCAAGGGTGGGAAAATGACCAGGCAAGCAAATCTGTCGCACAAAAAACCCTCACAAAAGACAATGTGGAAAACGCGACTCCAACAACTTCGCTCTCATCTCAGGCACCCTCTGGCCATGATGTTCCCTCACCTCAATCCATCATGTCCGCACACCACAAACATGACAGCAGGGCAAGTGCCCTCCATCAGGTCTTACGATCACACAAATCCCAACAACAGCAATCCGTCCGCATTTACTTCCCGGAAGAGGGTTCATTCTTTTTTTCCGCAAAAGTCTCCCGCAGCTCCGGCAGCCTCTTTGACATCCGATCTGAACTCTGCCCCCAAGATCCTGCCTGCAGTAGACCGCACAACACCCCACCTGCCCAACACGAATATCTCAAGAAAATTGGCCGCACACACAACCCCCTATCACCCCAATGCGCTGTATTCTCCACACAAGAACAGTATGCCGTATTCCTCCGTTCTTCCCGACAGTTCCTCTCCCCGCCACACAACGGGAAACACCGACCCAATGCTCCCCCCGCCTCCACAAGATCCAAACCAGACAAACTCCTTTGTGCCTGCACCAGGAATGAGGTTGCTCTCACCAGAAGGCACCGAAAACACGGTGTACTCTCACGACTTTTCCCCACAAGACCTCCCTCCGGTCTACGAGCCCATCACAACGCCTTACCAGGAAGACAAAACCCCACACCGAGTTTGGCCTGCCCATATGCTTCCCTACCCCAACGAAAATGACAGTTCCGCTTCGCAGCACACAACCCACGGCTTACCACCAGCCGAACCTACAGAGGCGCCTTCTTCTCGTTCTACCCCAAAACTTCCTGAAACCCCTATCACGCCCGATCAGAACAATACTGCCTGTACAACCTTTCTTCCGGTCGCCAGACCAACCCCAACAACTCCGCGAAAGCGACAGTACACCCCTTTGCCGCCGGTAGCGCCTGCTCCCGATTGACCCCAAAATCCATAACACCACACAATAGACATCATTCCGCAAACAGCAAGCCTCACCATGACGTACAGCAACATAACCTTATTATTGCGGACAACAAGGCTCTCCTATTTCCGGCAAAGCCGGTGCCAACTTCACACACCACGACTCGCTGTTCTCCCCCAGCAGAACAACCAACTCGAAGGACTCAAAGGATGAGCAGGCAAGTAAACCCGGCTCCCGAAGAAAGCATTCAGGCGCTCCTGCAAAAGATCCGTTCACTCACTACTCCCGCCGATATGGAACGGCGAGCGCTCTTTTGCCGGCACGCCCTCGACCTACTCCCACCGAACAGCAACACCACACTCGAGGCAGTGCTACGCACGGAACTCGCGCACAGCTATCTACAACATCCAGAAGACCAGGCAAAAAACGTCGAAAAAGCCCTCCAGCACTATTCCCGGGTGCTCGATACCTGGACACAACAGGAAACGCCCCAGGAATGGGCAGGACTACAACATCATCTCGGGAACGCGTATCTTGACCGTCATGAGGGAGACCCCTCTGACAATATCGAGACGGCTATCGTGTATTTCACACAAGCCCTCTCAGTCTGGACATACGAAACCGCTCCCCAAGAGTGGGCCGCCGTCCAGTACAGCCTCGGCAATGCCTACAAAAAACGCAGCAACGGGGGCAACATCGAGGACAGCGAGGCTGCCCTCGAGTCCTATGCGAATACCCTGAGCATCTGGACACGAGACTCCAACCCCACAAACTGGGCCAAAGCCCAACACAACCTCGGCATACTTTACGCGGAACGCTCGCAAGGCAACCGAGATCAAAATATCGAGACCGCCATTACCTGCTATTGCGATGCTCTTACTGTCTGGACCTTTTCCAGCGATCCTTCCAACTGGGCCACTTCCCAACAAAACCTGGGAAATGCCTATATGGGACGAAGATCGCACAACCATTCCGAGAATATCGAAACCGCCATCAAGTGCTACACCAACACTCTGGCCGTCTGGACTCCCGAAACTGCCCCACAACAATGGGCCACAAGCCAGCACAACCTCGGCACGACCTATAGAAAGCGTGACGCCGGCCACAAAGCTGACAACATCGAACAAGCGATCCACCATTACAATCGCGCCCTCACCATCTGGACACGAGAAACTTCTCCCTATTACTGGGCCACAACACAAAACAATCTAGGAGCAACCTACATCACCCGCATTCGTGGTCAACAGGCAGATAATATTGCAATGGCAATGCAATATCAAAAAAACGCACTCACTGTCTGGACACGCAGTGCAACCCCCCAACACTGGGCGACTACCCAGCACAACCTCGGCACCGCCTACAAAGAACAGAAAGATGAAAGCTGGGCAGACAATATCGAAACCGGGATCCATCACTACAACCAAGCCCTCACTGTCTGGACTCCAGAAACCTCCCCCCACCAATGGGCAACCGCACAACACAACCTCGGCACGACATATCAGTTACGCGTGCATGGCGAGAAGACCCACAACCTCGCACTCGCTATCCAGCATTTAGAACAAGCTCTTACCGTCTGGACTCCAGAGGCATTCCCCCACCAATGGGCAACCACTCAACACGATATCGGCACAGTTTGCCTCGATTATCTTCAGGACAATCAGGCCGACAATATCGAAACCGGGATCCATCACTACAACCAAGCCCTCACTGTCTGGACTCCAGAAACCTCCCCCCACCAATGGGCAACCGCACAACACGATATCGGATCCGCGTACCTTCGGCGTATCCGCAGTAACCAGGCCGGCAATATCGAAACTGCCATCAGTTATTACAACGCTGCGCTTCACATTTGGACACGAGAAACATCCCCGTATCAATGGGCAACCACTCAGCACAATCTCGCCACTGCCTACAGGCTAAAAAAAGCCGACAACTCGGCGGAAAACCTCGAAATCGCGATCCACCATTACAACCACGCCCTTACGATTTGGAACGATCGCACGAACCCCCACGAATGGGCCAATGTACAGGCCGGTCTTGGTGCCGTCTACACAGACCGTTTGCGCGGAGAACAGGCAGAAAACACGAACACCGCCATTCGTCACTGGAAGAACACCCTTGACATCTGGACACAAGACAGTTTTCCCGTGCAGTGGGCAAACAGCCGGCATGGTCTCGGCCTGTTGTACAGCCGGCGTGAAGAAGGCGCGCACCCAGAAAACCTCGCACAAGCTGTGCAACACTACACCCTGGCACTCAGTGTCCGCTCACCACACAGTTTTCCCCACACTTGCCTCGAAACGGCACGCAAGCTCACAGAAATTGCAGAGGAAATTGAAGACTGGGAGTCTGCGCAATACGGACACGAACAGATAGAGGTTGCTGGACGCATCGCTTATCTGATGTCCCTCGACGCGCAGAGATCAGCCGGCCCAACCGAATCAGACTATGTGCACCATGCCCTTTCTCTTCTTCATACAGAGGAAAACAGCCCCACGCACAGCATGCTCTTATTAGAAAAAGGCCGCATCCACGCGACTCGTTCCTCCCTCGGACAAGATGCAGACGACCTCACCAAAGCATCCCAGGCCAATCCCCAAATTTTCCACGCATACACACAAGCCCAACACAAGCTGCGACAGTTACAAGAGCAACAGACACCGGCAACACTCCCGGCAGAGGAGGACAGTACCCCTGTCCCAGACCACGAAAAGCGTCGCACGCGAGAGGAAAAAAGTAAAAAAGCCCATGCCGAGCTCATGGTCGCTGTCGAACATGTCAGACAAATCAACGGCCTCGAGAATTTTCTCAAGCCCCCCGTTTTCCCAGACTGTAACCTGGCCATCCTCCCTCACCATCCTCTCGTTTATCTTGCTTTGACTGACCGGGACAGCATGATTTTTCTCGCACACCGCGAGACAAGCCTCGACTCTCCAGAAGTCGAAAGACTGACACCCCCCCACAATCTCCAAGAAACATTGACAAGCAAAAGCTTGGAAAATGCGTTCCCTATGGACAAAGAAGCCGGCACGAACCGGCAAACTCTCCAGACACAAGAAACCGACAACATCGATCGCGCGCTTGACCAGCTTCTCCCCCTTCTCGGCTCCTCCTTTGCGGGCCCCTTGGCCACACGCCTTCGCGCCCTCGGCGCAAAGGCGGCCGTGATCGTGCCATGCGGGAAACTCGGTTTTCTTCCCTTGCACGCAGCCCCCTATACAGACGGGGAAGGCAATACCTGCTGCCTGCTCGACGAATTCGAGATCTCCTACATACCATCGGCACGCAGCCTCAACGCAGCACGGGCACGCCTCGCACAACTACCCGAACGTCCCCTGCTCCTCGCGGGGGCAGCGAGCCCCTTTCCCAGTTCATCGCCCTCTTTTTTCACCAAGGCAGAACTTCAAGAAGTTGCCTCTCGCACAGAGAGCACCACCCCTGATCAGCTTCTCACCGAAGCAAGCGTCACAAAAAATGCACTGTACGATGCTGCCAAAAACGCGTCACATATCCACCTGGCCTGTCCCGGCACCCTCCACAGTGACACCCCGCTCGCGTCAGGTATAGATCTTGCACATGCAGACTCTCTTACCGCGCAAGACCTTCTCATGGACCGGCCCTTCGCAAACGCCCGTCTCGTGGTGACCTCCGCCTGGAAAAGCGCACAGCCAGGCTGCTCGATTCCCTCCTGCGATCCGTTTCTCTTCTCCGCAAGTATGTTGGAAACAGGCGTCCCTGGAATCACTACTTCTCTCTGGCCTGTTGACGACATCTCTACTTTGCTGTTTATGCGCTGGTTCTACCTCTATCACACAAACAAAATATCCCCAGAAAAAGAACCCAGCGCCAAGCAGGAGAACAGCCTGAAATCAGAAGTTTCCGCACCGCAAACTTCACAAACGGAGAACTCCTCTTCGTCCTCATCCTCTGATTCTCTTCCGGAAAATGCGCCCGTTCCGGAAATTCCTGCGCAGACTCCGGCAAGCGCTCTTCGCTATGCCCAACGAAAGCTCTCCCAGATCACTGCGCAAGAACTCGCCACGCTCATTCAGGAAAGTCCAGAACTCAAAGAAGCCATACGCATTGCAGTCGAGCGCATGCCACTTGAAACTGCAGTAGCACAAGCTGAGCGCCTCAACCTACGCGTTCCGGACGATCGCCCTTTCGCCCGCCCTCGATTCTGGGCACCTTGCCTCCATGTAGGTATCTGAATAGATACCTACAGAATGGGCAGACCGCCGCATTCCCGCCGGCGCGCAACCTTGCAAAAAACCTTGCAAAAAACCAGAAAAGATACAGGGCCCCGCAAGGGCGACCTCAATAAACTGCTGCTCGGCTTGTGAGGCAACACTTGAGTTCTTCGCACGGCACACTTGCGAAATCATGCTCCCTTGCCCGCCAATCACCATGTGCCAGATGCTGCGTTGTCCGGAGCCTTGCTGCTGCTTCCCTCCCACAAGATACGCCCATGCGGAGACCGCTCCCTGTTTCGTCTCGAGAACTGCTCGGCCTACCCCGCGCTTTCCCACAATCCCAACCCATCTGACAATCCGGCCATCGTGCTGAAAAGAAGTGTCAGGGGAACATCTCCTATCCATACACAGCTTTTCGACAAAAATAATCACCGGTACTCGACAATTTGCAAAAGACCGCGGAGAAGGCCAAAACTCTTTCCGAAAGAGCCGAACAGCGACGAACAGCGACGAACAGCAATAAAGACAGCAGAACAGGGAAACCGGCAACAACCTACATCGAAAAAACTCGCAAATCAGCAGAATTTCTGGAGAGCCCTGCTGACCCCAAGGAAGGAAAATCCATGAGAAAAGGCACACTTGCCCTTGGATGGGTCCCGGTCCTCACGGCCTTTGCGCTTGTGCTCCCGGCCAAAGCCTCGGAAACTTTTCCGACTCTCATTTCCACAGCCGCAGTCACACCTTCGGAGACCCACTCTCCACTCCCTCCCCCAGACGAAACCCCACCCAGCCCCGGGTTATATCTTTCCGGATGCGAATTTTCTTCCGGGAACCCCGAAAACAACCCTGCCCTTCCTGCGCCATCGAGTGCATGGCAAGAAGGGGCCGCCACACAACAAGTAGACATCTTTCTCCCAAACCGCCTGCTACCTCTCTCCCTCCGTCTCATGATCACTTTCCGTTACAACGGCACCCATCTCGATAGCCTCTGCGATACCATCGCAAGCATCGACAATGAAACTCCCGATAACACCTGGCATGCAGTGCAAGCCGGCGGCCGTTCTGCCTTCTTCCCCTGGAAACAAAATCCCGCAGGCGCCTTTGAGATTTATGCAGAAGGCCGCTTCAGCAACGAGCCCACTTCACCGAGCGAAGAACGCATACTCTGGGCAAGAATCCGCGTTTTTTCCGACGGCACTCATGAGGGCTCCCATGGGGAAACCTCCGAGAGCGACTTTGACTGAGCACAGCCCCATCTGCAAAACAAAAAAGCGATAAAATTTCGCAGGCAAACTTCTGTTCTCTGCCCTTGCCCTAGCCCTCACGGGGAGCGGCACGGTTGATCTCAGGAGCGACCACTGCAGCTTTCACAACAGGAATATCTTTGTCTTGAAGAGGAGACATCCACTTTTTCCGTTGCAGGGCGGCCTCCACATAAGGTGCGAGCTCCGCGGTTTTTTCGGCTTCACATTGTGTCGCTTCGGCAGCAAATTCAGGCATGACTTCACGCGCAAAAAGCTCAAGAGCTTGGCAAATATGGTCATGACGATTTTTCCCGGCCTGCTGCAAGAAAATGATCTGGTCCACGCCGGCATCACGATATGTTCGCAGGTGCACACGCATATCATCAGGTGTACCGATGCCGGTCCCGCTGTGTTCTCCTGCTTCAGCTTGGGCAACGATTTCGGCAGTACGGTTCCCACGCAACTCTTGAAAATCCTTCCACAAGGTAGTACGACCAGGGACAGCATCCTGCACTACGAGCGCACGCACCGCGTAGAAAAAGAATTCAAAACCCTCAAGACCACGACGCACGGCCTCGGCCCGGTCCTCGTGTATTGAAAAATTTGACACCATCGCAATATTGGGGTTCACCGTATGGCCGATGGGAACGCACTCTTCGCTCCTGATGATGTCGTAATAGATTTTGCTCCAATTCTTGGCCTCTTCAGGGTCCACAAAACTGAAGGCCAGCGCGCCAAGACCATTGCGCGCCGCGACTCGGATCGTGTCTCGGTTCGTGCACGCCATCCACATCGGAGGGTGCGGTTTCTGCAAGGGTTTCGGAATGACATTGCGACAAGGCATCGAGAAAAACTCGCCCTCATAGCCAGGATAAGGGTCGAGAACCAGCATGTGCGCAATCTGCTCCGCGGCTTCCAGCGCCATTGCCCGCTTACTCTTCGCGGGAATACCGAATGCGTGCAGCTCCATGCGGGTGGCACCTTCGCCAATACCGAAATCCACTCGCCCATTGGAGAGTAGATCCAGCGTGGCCAGGCCCTCGGCAGTCCGCGCAGGATGGTTATAGTTTGGGATGACCTGACGGATACCGTGCCCAAGTCGGATCCGCTCTGTCCGCCCCGCGGCAACAGCCAAAAAAACCTCCGGCGCTGAAGAGTGAGAGTACTCGTCCAAAAAATGGTGTTCGACTTCCCATGCGTAATCGAAACCAAGCTGATCGGCAAGCACAACTTGCTCCATCGCCTCATGGAACAAGCGGTACTCATCCCCCTCTTCCCAGGGTTTGGGCAACTGCAGCTCGTAAAACACGCCAAACCTCATCGGCCGGCCCCCTTCGCCTCAACTCTGCCGAGAGCATCCCTCCGGCGCATTTCTCCCTGCACACCGTACCCTGCAACGGGAAAAACAGAAAAAAGTCCTGTTTGCCCAGGGGCACATCAACTCATTTTTTGACCTAGCCCCCACTCCACACGCCGGCAAATTCCCACTTTCCCAAGCATTTGCAAACATCTGCCTCAATGTCTGCTCCAAGGACTTTGGACTCTGGAAATCACCCCAACATGACAAGAATATGAAACCAGTAAAACTGGTACGCCCGTCGAGAGGCGCCATCCAAGGAACTCAGGGAAAGAGGAAGAAATGTCCAACATGCCACGTATTCTCATCTCATTCTCCTCAAAAACGCATGGAACAGCCGAAATTGCCACATGGATCGCGGATACTTTGCGCTCTCGCAATTGCGAGGTCATACTGCAAGAGGCCGGCAAAACACCCGATCTGCCAGAACATGATGTCGCGATCATAGGAAGTGCTCTCTATTCAGGGAGATGGCAACGCCACCCAGTACGTTTGCTCCGTCAAATGGTCAAAATAGCTGCTCCACAGGCGGTATGGCTCTTTCACAGTGGACCATTAGGCGACGAGAACGCCCACCAACCGATGCCTCTTCCGAAAAATGTGCGCGTCCTTGCCGACCAGCTTCAGCTGCAGGATGTCGCAACCTTCGGAGGCCGTCTCCCCGAAAAAGCTCCTGGCCTGCTTCGCCTGCTCATCAGGCGGGCAAGCAAGCCCGGGGACTGGCGCGATCCCCAACAAGTCACCGCTTGGGCCCACAAAATCGCCGATACAGTAACAAGCCCCACTCCGCACACCAACGGCCAACAGGCATCATAACTTCCGGAAAACACCAGCAGAAACATGGGCAGCAGCACTTGGAGAACAGGAAGGAAAACCAAAAACAACACAT
>DEIU01000045.1:56592-62345 GCA_002352645.1 Acidimicrobiia bacterium UBA2766
TTTGGCACCACGGAAATAATCCGCCCATCGCTCATCTCGATCACACGATCAGCTTGCTCTGCCACCCCAGGGTCATTCGTGACAACCAAAAGAGTACGTCCTTCTTCCACGGTGCACTGCAGGAGAAGACGCATCACCGCCCCCCCGGTGGCAACATCCAAGTTCGCAGTAGGTTCGTCCGCCAACACCAACATAGGGTCAAACATCAGGGAACGGGCAATGGCAACACGCTGCATCTCCCCAAGAGAAAGAGTACTGGCCCGAGAAGAAGCCCGATGGGAGAGGCCGACTTTGGCCAGAAGCGTGCGCACGCAGTCACGGGAGGCCTCCAATGGAATACCATCGAGCAATTTGCCAAGACAGACATTCTCTGCTGCCGTGAGCGAAGAAACCAGCTGAAAAAATTGAAAGAGAAAGCCGATCCGGTGATGGCGCAGATCTCTGAGATCATCCTCTGACATCTTGGCGATATCGCAACCATTCACGCGCACTACCCCATTTGTCAGGGAGTCAAGACCTCCCGCGCAATGGAGGAGCGTGCTTTTCCCGGACCCACTTTGCCCGACTATGCACACGAACTCTCCTTGGGTCACACGCAAGGAAACCCCGTCGAGCGCGCGCACCGCCGCACCGTCATCCACCCTATAGACGCGTGTCGCATCCGCTATATCAAGCACATGTGCCATTGCCGCATCTCCCTTTCCGACCTCTCCGACTCCTCCCCTTGGACCATCCTGAAAGCCGTAAACGGTTTCAAACCCAAGAAAAGAAGGCCAAGCCACGGCGTTTCCTCCTCACCAGCATACGTTCACAGTTGAAAAAACAGCCAAGACCTGTAGAGACCTGTGAAAAACCTCCAAAAAACATCAAATGTACCGTTCTCATGCTCCCCTGGATCAAGCAGATCGAACACACTGCGCACACTACTCCAATGGAATTTCCCTACAGCAGCAAAACATCCATAACACTGGTTTCGCAGTTTGGCCCAAGCATCGCGCTTCTCCAGCACGCCTGCAACAGCAAAATCACACGATCCGGTTGTCGACGCATCCCCTGACCTGCAACTTCGCCTACTGCCGGCTGCTCCGCGTGTGCCCATCCCTGTCGTTTTCTTTTGCATATCAAGGCTTGCATCCAGCACAAACATCCACGCGACACAGTCGATCACAAACTACAAGCTCTGCTCACTGCCCCATGCCACCTTGCCAGGACCAGGTTTCCTGCAAAAGGATGTCGACGCGCTCTCGAAAAACTGGAGCATCAATTTCATCAATCGCAAAAGGAATACGAAAGTCATCTTCGATGCCACGCAAAGCTGAACGGAGAGAAAAAGCCTTGCAGACTGCAGTACTTTGTCTCTCGCGAGGACCCAGCGTTTTATCACAAATCTCTGTCAAAAAAATCGCAAGACCAAGCGTCCCCACAAGTTGGGGGGGAAGAACATCTTGGGCGAAGCCAACAATAAGGACAGTTCCCGCAAACACTCTGGAAATTGTGAGAATCCCTGCAATTTTCCCGTGCCACCAAGCTGCAAGGTCTTGCGCACGCAGATTGTCAATCACCTCTAAAAGCCGGGCAAAAGTCCCAAAATCCACACCCCACGCAGCAATAATCTCATGCGCAGGATCTCGCGTTTGATTTTCCCCGTCCCATTCTTGCGCTCTTTCTTGGTACTCGTGTTCCTGGTATTCTCGCTGTTGGCCAAGTTCGGAAGACCCGGGTACCGTCAGCGTGACATCAGGCAGCAGCAAAAATCCCGCAGAAAAAGAAAACCCCGCGGCAAGTGCGGGAAGCAGAAGCGCAACAATCCCCACGAAAGCAGCCGCGACATCTCCGCCTTCGTGGTGATCCAATGCTGTAACAAGAACCAGAAAAAAAACGATACCGAGCACAGCGAGAAGAAAGAGCAGGCTATCGAGTCCTGGAAGATTCCTCTTCCATCGGGGACGCCCACGCGGCAGAGTCGAAAGTCGAAGCGCACTCGTCGCCATCTCGACAGCACCCCTTGTCCTGTTGTTTTTTTGCGAGCTGAGTTCAACACTATTGTAGGGTGTGAACCCATATGTTCTCCCAGCAGACCGATTCCCTGCTTCTGAGCTTTTTCCCAGGCCAGGTCAGAAAAAACTCTCAAGAAAAAGCATCGCTCGCTACACTGCCAGGGAGCGATTTTCTCTCACGCCCTGTCGCCAATTCACTTCTTTTCTCTCTTCTCATGCACTTTTTCTCAGAACCACACCAGATTAACATGGCTCCGGAAAGTCACCGATCTCCTTCAGCGGATACAGCCCCACCATGTCCCCCTACAACCCCTCACAACAGAAACAAGAGACGAAGACGTCCCGGATTATACGGCGGGCATTCCTGGGTGTCGCAGCGGTCGTCTCTGTCATCTTTTTGCTCTCCAGGTGCTCCTCCGACCCCGACAGTACTTCAGCGCACAATGAAGAAGAAGAAACCTGGATCCGCAACGCGACCTGGACGTCAGCCCCGTATAAACCGGCAATCTTCGGCACCCCGGGCAAGCAGGAAATACACGGACTAACAGCAGTTGCAAACAATAGGCTGATCGCCGTGGGCGAAAGCTGGTCAGGCGATAACACGTCAGGCGATGGCACGTCAGTCGCAGCAGTCTGGATTTCAGACGACCTGGGCAATACCTGGAAACCTGTGGCAAAAAATAGCATTACATCGCCTGGCAATCGCAGACATTCTTCGACCTATCAGACCATGCATGCAGTCACTACTGTTGGGAGCCGACTCGTCGCAGTCGGTGAGGACTGGCCTGGTAGCAAAGGCAAAGCCGCGGTCTGGGTTTCCGATGATCACGGCGACACCTGGACACACATCCCGCAGAAGGAAAACCCCTCCGACCGGCCAAACTGGCAAACGAAGATGAACTCGGTCACCTGGGCAGGAAAAAAAAAGCTCGTCGCAGTGGGAGCAGACTGGTCAGCAACAGATTCGGATGCCGCTGTCTGGACCTCCAATGATCGCGGCAACACCTGGACGCGTATCCTCGACGAAAAACAGGTTCTCAGCGGCCAGGGCTGGGAAGAAATGGCCGCTGTCACCTGGGCAGGAGAAAAAGACGTCGTCGCAGTTGGGAACGAGTCGAAAAAAACCGGAAATGCTGCCGTGTGGATTTCACAAGATAGTGGAAACAGCTGGATCCGCCTCTCTCACACCAAAGACAGCTTGGACAGTCCTGAAGGCAAATGGATGCGGTCCGTGACCCGCGTTGGAGAGAGACTTGTCGCAGTCGGTGAAGACTGGTCTCGCGAGAACAACAAAGAAAAGCCCAATGGAGACCCTGCCGTCTGGATATCCGATGATCATGGTCGAACCTGGAACCGCACAAACTCTCGCAGCAAGGTCTTCAGGAACTCAAAAAACGAAACATTATTCGCAATCGCCTCTGACGGAGCGAACCAGATTGTGGCCGCGGGATACGTTGAAAGTTCCGCGGGAGAAAATCCCAGAGACGCTGCGGTTTGGGTATCAGACGACAAGGGTGACACTTGGGCACGCGCGGAAAGCAGGAACAATGTTTTCAGCAGCAATACCGGCCAGGCAGCACAGGGAATGGCCGTGACCGCGCTCCGCCGGCCGTCTCCTCTGCTCAACCCCCACGAAACCAATCAACAGAATACGAACTTGTCTCGCCTCTTCATTGTGGGAGGCACCGGGCAAAGCGGGGCGGCAATCTGGATTGCAACCCCCTCCCCCGATTCCTGACCTGCATTCGTCCACGACTTCTCGCTCGATTTCTTGGAAGCGCGCGACCAACACGCACCACACACAAGAGACGCTCGGCATAGACCTTCGACATGACGCGACATGGCGGAAAACCCACCTCTATCGGCCTTGGAAAAACCTGGAAAAGGGAGAAAATGCCGGCACAACAGCTGGGAAATCCCGCTGAAGTGACCTGAGCACCGGTCTGCCCTTTAGAATCTTTCACAGGACTTGGGAAGGGGAAACGAAAACCATGGCCTCTACGTCATCGAACGAAGCTGCAACCGAGGAAAGCGTGCGCGCAGAAGTGCATGACTGGCTTGCTGACCACTGGAACTCTGATATTTCTCTGCATGAATGGCGCGGTCTCATCGCCGATTCCGGCTGGGGTTGCCCGACTTGGCCGATCGAGTTCTATGGACGCGGACTCTCTCCCGATCTCAGTAATGTGGTCGCCGACGAGTTCCGCAAAGCAGGCGCAGTTGGGCCGGCCATCGGAGTCGGCATGGCACTCGCCGCCCCCACCTTGCTTGCCCACGCCCCTGCCGACCTCAAGCGACGGCTTTTACGAGAAATCATTACGGGCGAGAACACCTGGTGCCAGCTGTTCAGCGAACCCGGCAACGGATCTGACCTCGCCGGACTCACGACACGCGCGTGGCGTGATGGCGACGAATGGATCGTCAACGGACAAAAAGTCTGGACAACGGGCGCGCACCATGCTGCCTACGGCATGCTTCTTGCCCGCACTGACTGGGATATTCCCAAGCATCAGGGCATCACTTTTTTCGCCTTCCCAATGGAGCAAGCCGAAATAGAAGTGCGCCCCTTGCAACAAATGAATTACCGGTCTTCTTTCAACGAAGTTTTCATTGCCGAAGCGAGAGTTCCTCACAACAATATTGTCGGCGAAGTCAACGGCGGATGGAAAGTCGCGCTCACCACGCTCGCACACGAACGCAACCTCTCCGCGGGTGCTTTTGGGGGAATTCCCTTTGGGGGAAAAGGCAAGGCAGCACAAGAGGCAATCTCAGAGGCTGCCGCTTACATGAAAACCTATGACTGGTACCCGCAACGGGCGGGGCGCCCTGACCTTGTGCCCTTGCAGGCAAAAGAAGCCGGTCTCAATACAGACCCGATCATACGCCAGGAACTCGCGAAGTTGTACAGTCTCCAACGCACTTCTCAATGGAATGTGCAACGGGCACGGGCAGCCCGCAAAATGGGGCGTCCTCCTGGCCCGGAAGGATCGCTCTCCAAACTCTGCGCAAGCAACATTGCCCGCGCCTCCAACGATGCGCACAGCCATGTGGCAGGCGCCCACGGCATGCTCACAGGGCCAGATTCCCCTGCAAGCGGCACAGTCGCAGAAGTGCTCATCTCCACTCCTGCTGCTTCCATCGCAGGTGGGACCGATCAGATCCAGCGCAACATCATCGGAGAACGTGTACTTGGCCTTCCGAAAGAACCGCAGATCGACGCGGATCTTCCTTTCCGGGACGTGCGTACCAACAAGTGATCCCCGCTTGTCAGAAAAGTTCCGAAAAAAGTTCAGACAAGAGACAGCAGGCCCCGGCAACAGGCCCACCCCTGTTGTCTCTCCTTCTCACAAACAGATAGTCCCAGGCGAGTGCTTCCCTCAGAAGAAGAGGAAGAAACGCGCGCCTGCCTGCCCCTTGTTTTCGCGCGTTCGCTCTTCGAGCGGCCACCTTCCGGAAAACACACGCGCAACAGCATCACTTGTGCATCTGTTGACGCGTCCTATCGTTCATACGATGACCGCCCCGGTCTTCGCGATGGTGTCCCCAGTCCATATGGTCTGACATCCAGGCAGTCATATCGTCGCACCAAGCACTATGCCCATGTCCAGGTCCATCTCCGGGCACTCCCTCGGGGATACCCTCCACCCAGCGGTGGCAAGTGCCGCGCACCTTCTCCGGGCTGTCCCACATCATGGGGCCAGTCACATCTCCTTCGACCATCTGCCGGCCCATCCATGTGGTCATATCCCGACACCA
>DEIU01000036.1:0-8512 GCA_002352645.1 Acidimicrobiia bacterium UBA2766
CCGGGGGGAGAAGAGACCATGTCCGAAAATGGCCAGACAGGTGGGGGTGTTTTTATTAGGTTGGTGTTCTTGCGGCTTTTCCCTGGCATTGTCCTGCTGTTTTTTTGCAGGCAGGGTCGGTGCAGGAGGCTGGGCAAGAATCAGTGCGGCGAGGCGGAGCCGGTCTGAAAACGAGGGGTGAGCCCGGCGGGGCTGTGCCGGAGGGGATGCTGACAGCTCATGCGATTAGACCCAGAAGTGTGCGAGCGGGCGAGAGTGTCGCGGGATGCCCGTTTTGACGGGCGCTTCTTTGTGGGAGTGACCACGACCGGTGTGTATTGTCGCTCAGTTTGCCCGGTCCGTTTGCCGCGACCTGAAAATGTGATCTTTTTTCCGACAAGGGCAGCCGCGGTCGAGGCGGGCTTTCGGCCGTGCTTGCGCTGCCGTCCCGAGGCCGCCCCCGGCGCGCCGACTTGGGTCGGGCCGTCGGTCACGGTGACGCGTGCCTTGCAGCGTATCTCGGACGGGGCGCTTGATCACGGCACGCTTGCAGAGCTTGCCGCCAGTCTCGGTGTGGGTGCTCGTCAGCTCTCCCGCCTTTTTGCCGCGCATGTGGGGGCATCCCCCCAGACTGTTGCCCAGACCCGCCGTTTGCATTGTGGCAAGAAACTCCTGGATGAGACGGACCTTTCCATAGCCGAGATCGCGATGTCGGCTGGTTATGGCAGTGTGCGTCGCTTCAACGCCCATTTCAAGGAGGTGTACGGGCGAACCCCATCCCGGTTGCGGGCGCCTGCGCGCAATGGTGCCCACCCGCACAAAAGAGAAGTCCGCGCTGGACGGGATCTGGGCGAGACATCCCTGACCGGCTTGCCGGGATATCGTGGGAGGGCGGTCGAGCGTGATGTGCCGGCCGGCCTGCGCTCAGGGGCGATAATGACGTCGCGTGAAGATGACAAGAAGAGCGACGCGGTCTTGTTTCGCCTGCGCCTTTCTTTTCGGCCTCCCTACTGTTGGGCAGACGCCCTCGATTTTTTTGCCCGGCGCGCTGTTCCCGGCATGGAAATCGTGCGCGGCACTACCTATGCTCGCACCATTTTGGTGGATGGTCTTCCCGGCCTGTTGAGTGTTTCTCCTGTTCCTGGGGAGAACTATCTTTTGTGTGAGACGCGTCTTTCGGGGGCTCGTTTCCTCTTTGATGTGGCTGAACGTGTGCGGCGCGTTTTCGACCTCGATGCTGACCCGCTGGAGATCGAAAACTGTCTCCTGCAAGATCCGGAAATGACGGGTTTTGTGCAGGGGAATCCCGGTCTTCGCCTGCTTGGCTGTTGGGATGGGTTTGAAGCCGCGGTGCGGGCCGTGCTCGAGCAACGTGTGTCTTTTGCCGCGGCGCGCACGCTCACGCGCCGTCTTGTTGATGCCTTTGGCGCTGTATGTGAAACCAGCGAGATCAATGGCGCTGACGGCGAACTTTGCCGGCTCTTCCCGTCTCCCGAACAGCTTGTTGGAGTTGAGCGGTCTGAGCTGGCTGTCTTGGGTATCGCAGGCATGAAGGCAACTGGTCTGCTTGCGCTGTCACAAGCCGTTTGCTCTGGTGCCGTCTCTTTCGATCCTGGCCAAGATCTGGAGTCTTTCGCGGAGAATATGACGGCGCTTCCCGGTATCGGCCCTTGGACAGCCCATTACACCGCCATGCGGGCCTTTGGTTTTCCCGATAGTTTTCTTCATTCCGATCTCGTGCTTGTGCGCAGAGCAGAAGAGCTTTTGGGGAAGGGAGCGCCTTTTACTCCGGCACGTCTCTTCAAACGCGCGGAAGTATGGCGTCCTTGGCGCGCCTACGCCTCTTTGTACCTCTGGAGATGGTCTCCGGACCAGGTGGAACAATAGGCCGGACCTCTATAAAAGGCCCGCGGGTGGTCTGTGTGGGTAGGACAGGGTGGGTCGGGATCGTGAGGTATCCACCCGCCACAAAAAACTGAGAAGAACGGATTTGTGTATGTATTTTGCCCGTCTGCCCAGTCCGCTGGGTGAGCTCCTTCTTGCACGCGACAGTGCCGGTTTGCGCCGTCTTGACTTCCCCACTGGAAAACACCGGATTGCGCCCGCCTCTGACTGGGAGGAACGTCCCGAGATGTTTGCGGAAGAAGCAGGCCAGCTTGACGCCTACTTCCGCGGAGAGTTGCGTGCGTTCAACCTTGAACTGGCACCACAAGGCACTGCCTTTCAGCAGAAGGTGTTTACAGCCCTACGCGCAATCCCTTACGGCAAAACTGTGAGCTACGGTGAGATCGCGCAAGAAATCGGGCAACCCACTGCCTCGCGCGCAGTCGGCGCTGCCAACGGCAGAAATCCCCTGCCTATTTTTATTCCCTGCCATCGTGTTATTGGCAGCAAGGGCGCGCTTACCGGCTTTGCCGCGGGTATCGATACGAAAATTTTTCTGCTCCGCATCGAGCAGAAAGCGCACCCTACAGAGGAAAACTCTCGTCTTGACCTGGGGTTGTGAGCTTTTTCTCAGAAGAAGTGCTCTTTTTCCGGGACACCGGTGGCAGTTTCTGCAGGCAGGTCCGGGCTGTGACGACTCTGTGACGACGCCTGGAAGTGTCCTGAAAGAAGGCTGTGCCACCCGTGACGATGGCCCCTGTGACTGATGACACGTGTGTGGCAGGAGGGAGCGACTGTTGGTTTTTCTTGTTTGTCTGCATAGCGCCGCTCTCCCGCCGTTTGTGGAGGATCGAGGGTGCTGTTTCAGTCCGCCAGTTTCTCGGCTCTTTCAAAAAAACTTGTGAGACAGTGTGCGTACCAGGGCCGTGGATCGTGCCTTCCGTGAAAGCCGACATGTCCACCCCGATTCGTGAAGAGAGGCTGCAGCCAGGGATTTGCTTCCCATTTTACTTCTTTGTATTGCTTGTTCGAGATGACGGGGTCGTCGAGGGCATGCAAGACGAGGCATGGGATGGTGATCTTTGGGAGGAAGGAGCGGGAGGAATTCTCGGCATAGTAATGGTGAGCGTTTTTGTATCCATTGCATGGCGCAATAACAATGTCATCGAACTCTGTGAGCGAAGAGGCTTGTCCGGCGGCTGCGCGACGTTCGAGAGAGAGTATTGCCTCCGGTCGCAGTGCCTGCTGTTTCAGCCCTCGCAGCATGGCTTTTTCGTAGGGGCGGCGAGGCCAGCCGTGAATGTGTGCGGCACCTGCAGCCAGGTCGATCGGGGCGCATACCGCGGCACCTGCGAGAACCTGGGGTGAATTCTGAGAGGGGGAGTCTGAAAGTTCGCCCAGGAATTTCAATGTGGTGTTTCCGCCGAGAGAATAGCCTGCGAGCACTATTCCATGGCGCGCGTGTTCCGGGTGGGCTTGCGCGAACCAGGAGAGCACAGTTCGGATGTCTTGCGTGAGTCCTGCATGGCCTTGCTGGGCGCAGAGTCTCCCGGATTGTCCGGCTCCTCGCAAGTTCACGCGTAATACTGGGAAGTTTTTTTCGAGTAGGGCGTAGGCAGTAGTGCGCATATAGAGGGAATCTGCAGAACCGCCGAGTCCGTGTAAAAGCACGCATGTAGGTCGGTTTACCTGTGGAGCGGTTTGTGATGAAACGCCGCTGTCGGCCTGGGGAGGAGAGTGCGGAGTATTGAAGAGAAGCGCGAGCGCATCGTGTGATCCGTCATCCATTTTTGCCGTGCAGTGTTCTTCCTTACTGATGAGGCGAAGGTCGACTCTGGCGGGAATGAGTGTGTTGCGCAGTGTTTGAAGGTGTCCTCCGAACCAAGGAGGGCGCTGTTGAAACTTTGAGTACTGCTTGTGAGGTGCGGTCATATGGCTCTGTGTCTCCGAAGGTGCGAGAAAATAAATGCTAATAGGCGCCTTCGAAAGGAAAAAAACTTGTTTCGTTTCCATGGGAGTGCGGTTGACTGTTGGCGTGTTTGTGTGGCAAAAGATGGAGTTTCGCACTCTCGGTGACAGCAATTCTCTCTTCCAGAGATTTTTCTGTCATGAGAAGGAGATATCTTTTCCCCGGTTCTCGTTCTTGACGCGCTGCAGAGAAAAAGGCCGTGTGTTGCCCGGGTCTTGTGCGTTCGTGTGGGCAGCACTCGGTTTGGGACGCGTCTTCCCGTGGATTTTTGTGTATATCTTTTGCAGGTATGCAAGAAGCACGTCTGGTGTTTGGCGTGTTGTGTTGGGTGAGCGTACGCACCGGGTTCTTGTGCTGAAGGAACTTGAGGTGTGTGCTTTCTTCAGGCACAGGGACGTGTGTCGAAAAGTTTCCCGAAAAGACTGCGTGTTTGTGGGGGAATCCGGGTATGCCCTCTGAGGGGGAAGGCTGCTTCCAAATGGAAGGGTTGCTGACGCAATGCCGGCTACACGCCGGCTACACAATGTCGATGGGCATGCCGAGTGGGAGCAAATTCCAGAGAGCATCGAGTTCTTTGTTCAGCATACGGATGCACCCATGACTGATGTTTCTGGCAAGGTCGCTCGTGCGGAATGTGCCATGGATACCGATACGACCTCCACCAGGCCATCCAGGTAGTGCCTCACTATGGGTACTTAAACCAAGTACCCCTCTTCCGTACACGGAGTTCACGTTTTTTTCCCATTTTGTCCAGAGGTAGAAGTTGCCGAGAGGTGTGGGTGTGCTGGTTTTTCCGATGCCAACTCGCCATGTTCCCAAGACCTCTTCCCTTTCATGGAGCGTTGCGGTGTGGGCGGAGGTGTCTATCACAAAGCGTTTCTGATGAGAGGTGACGACGACTTGGCTTGCTGGAATCCAGCCTTCTGTGGGAGAGCGGAGAGGTAGTTGTACCCGGTACCAAATATCCCCGCTGTCATTTTGGTGTTCTTCCCAGACTCGAAAGGTGTAGCGGTCTGAAAACTCGTTCTGTGCGGGAAAGAGGGCAATCGGTGTGCTATCCGTTGTGGGGGTGGCATAGGCAGTTGTGCCTTGGTCTTTTTTTGTCGAGGCTGACCAGCCTACTGCTTTCGTGTCCAAGGTCGGGATGACAGTCGGGATGACGGTCGGGATGGCATCTCTCTCTGGAGCGAGCTGCATCTTTTTTTCGGGAGCGTGTTTTCTTGCTGCTGTTTCGGTGTCTGTCGTCCCGTTTTCGTGGGTAAGGTGCTGTGTGAAAACCGAGCGTCCGAGGCTGGTAAGCAGAAGAAGAATAAGAAGGCCGAGAACCGCGCGACCTCTCTGATTTTTCCAGAGGTAAGAGATCGTCCTGCTCCTTGTGTACGGTTTTTGGACTTTTCTGCTGTGCGGGAAGTGGAGGGTCTCTTTCGGGCGAAAAGCAAAAAAGCCTATGATGCTGTTTTTACTCTGCGCCTGTCGACCAATGCTTCGTGTCTATTCATGGAGGTTTTCGTTTTCGCCTCGGCAGTTCAGAGGATCTCCTTAAAAAGAACTCTTTTTGGTGTTGGCTTTTTTTTTCTCTGTGTATGTATGGTTCGGGGAACGTAAGGCTTGATAAGCCGCGATAAATGACAAAGTGGTAAAGAGTGCCAAGGAGTGCGAAAATGCTTCTACGGTCTTGTTCTCTCCAGATCTCCGCGTCCCCTGATGAGGTCTATGCGATGATCTCTGACGTTGAACGTATCCCAGAGTGGAGTCCTGAATGTGTGCGTGTTGTATGGAAAGGGGAAAGCCATACACCAGAGGTGGGTGCTCGTTTCCGGGGGCAAAATAAGTACAAAATCATGCGATGGACGACGACCTGTGAGATCCAAGTCGCAGAAGCTGGATCCGAGTTTGCTTTTAGTACAATGATGGGGAAGAAAGAACTCAATCGCTGGACCTACGCGATGGAGGCTCGTGATGGCGGTACTTTCCTTACGGAGAAGTGTGAACAAAAATACGACCCTTGGTTCCTGAAGCCCAGTGGCTGGATCATGGGGTTGATGAAACATCCGGAAGCGAATGAGCGGGGGATGCGCGACACGCTTGATGCCATCAAAGCTGCTGCTGAAGCAGAGTAAGGCCGTTTTTCTTTTTTTGTTGTTTTCTCCCGTTGTTTCCCTGGGATTTGGGCATATTACGGAAGATCTCTGAATGTTTCTCGTGTATTCTCCACAAGTTCCTCAAGAGAACATCCTGTTTCTGACGACAAACGCGTAGAATCAGTAACGACTTGTAAATACGTGTTCGTGATCTCTGCGAGAGAGTTTGCTGCGGAACGACTCCAGCGGGGAGTGAAGGGGAGGAACAGTATGGAAGTTATAAAAGAGAAAGCTGAGCGAGTATCCGGCGCGCATCTGAGGAAGCTTATTCTTCCTATTCCTGGTGGTCTTGGCATTGTCCCCCTGCAAGGGAACAATCTCGACGCTACCTTTCTCGGCCAAGAAAGGACGGCACATGAGTTTCATGGCCCCGAATTCTCCGGCCCTGAGAGTGAATAGTTTTTCCCACTGATATTTGTTGATATCACTCTGCTTTTTGTTGCAGATGTCTTGCTCCTATACAAAGAGTTCCTGTTTTAGGCATGGACTTTGAAAAAGAGTAGAAGCAAGAGTGTCTGGTCTCGACAAGCGTTGAGTGTTTTTTTTCTCTTGTCTCCTTGTCTGTTTCCACTCTCGAACGCGATGAGTGTATGGCGTGGTCGATGAAGGAATTGCCTGAGTTTTTTCTTCTTCGACTGGTTTTTGGCTAGTTGATTGTATGATGTCTCCCTAGTTTTCTGGTGAAATACCAGTGTAAAAAGGGATTTTGCGCGCCCCGCCGAGAAATTTTTTCGGTGGAGTGTTATGTTTTCCCCACTCGTAGTGTTTCCTATTCTTGCGAATTGTCAGTGTGGAGTTCGCAAAAAGAAGGGCGCTGAAATGTCCTATGAAGTGTGATGGGAGATTGTTGAGAGATGAGGCCTAAGAAGCCGTCATCTCTGGAATCGAAACGGAGATGTTCCCTGCCATTTTGGCACTGATGGATATTGTGCTGTCTTCGCTGTCAATACTGAAACTACCGTCCGGTGAGACATCGCGTACTGTTGCGCGGATACCGGGAGTAAATCCTGCATTTTCGAAATATTCCATGATTTCGGGCTGGAATTCCACACTCTCGGAAAGACGTTCAAGCGTGAAGATGGTTCCTTTGGAGAGTGTTTTCAGGGGAGCCATCTCTCGGGGAATATAGGTTGAGCCGGGAATTGGGCTGCCATGAGGGCAAGTGGTGGGGTTCCCGAGCACATCCATGGCCGCATCAACGACGCGATCACTCAGACCATGCTCAAGAACATGGGCTTCTTCGTGTGCTACATGCCAGGGAAGATGAAGGAGGTCGGTCAGAATACGCTCTGCTACTCGATGGCGGCGGACGATATTGTGGGCTATCAAGCGACCCTCATCGGTGAGGACAATAAACCGTCGATTTTGAATCGTGACCATATTGTCGTCGGCGAGGCTACGAATGGCTTCGGATACTGAGGGTGCGCTGACTTTGAGGCGTTCGGCGAGACGGGCGCGAATAACCGGGATGCCTTCTTCTTCAAGTTGCATGATTGTTTGAAGATAGTCTTCACGCGCTATGGAAAGATGCTGAGAGGGCATGCTGACAGAATACCAAAAGAAGTAGGCTGGAGAAAGAGAGAAGGTTTTGGAAACCGAAGGGTGCCTTGAGAAAGAAGCCCTATTCTCGAATCTCGAGCTTGCAGGCCATGCAAATAATATCAGGAGAAGGACAAAAGCAGACGTAAAGAGAAAAACGGGAATGTGCCCTCGTCTTTTCTGGTTCTTCTCTTTTGGAAGCCTTCTTAACTCGGAGAAGGGCATGAACCGATGAGAAGAGGGCAGTCAAAGGAATTTTCTGCCGGCTCTTTGCAGGAACTCCGAGGTTCCTCATCATATAATCAAGACGACTCTTTCTATGTGTGTGGTCGCCTTGGCCGAATCGATTGCCAGGAGGGGCGGAGTGCCGCTTTCTGAGGAAGAACAGCGCATTCTCAGTGAGATTGAAGAGCACCTTTACCAAGAAGACCCTAGGCTTGCCCGCGAGGTAGAACGCTCGAATGTGTATGCATATTCGGGGCGTCATCTCAAGTGGGCGATCGCGGGAATGGTGATTGGCATATTGCTGATCCCTGTTTTCTTGGCGATGCGCTCGGTGACCCTTGCTGTTACAATCGGCTTTGGTGTTGCTTTCGCTTCAGGTATTTGGGCGTATTTTGCTTTTCGTCGTGTGACTCAGGCTGGAATCAATGACCTGCGCCGCAAGCGTCGTACGCTTATGGAGGGAGATGCGTCTCCAGAGAGATTCCGGCGTCGTTTCCGGCGGGACGAAGACTTCTGATTCCGGTTGCCGGTTGCGTGTATCTTCTTTTTTTACTGTGATACTTTCCTGGGGTGCAGGGAGTTTGTCACAAGGATTTTGTTGTGGGGACTGTCCTGCCTTTTTTCCGGCACACTTTTTGTGCATGCCAGGGTGTCTTTTCCTACGTTCCCTGGCACACTTCTCCTGGAAAACATGATCCGGTAGTTCCGTAGTTCGTATAAATGTGCAGGCAGGAGCGCATCGGCGTGTGGGGGGGACTTGTAGTGCCGCCTTGCG
>DEIU01000036.1:8551-9295 GCA_002352645.1 Acidimicrobiia bacterium UBA2766
GGTAAGGGGACCTGTAGTGCCGCCGATGACAGACTGCTTTCGGGCTGACCTACCCCAGAACGTTCTGCTTTTTTGGGAACTGATCTGAGGGCGTCCGGTGGACTCGTCACGGGGCGTGTTTTGCCGTGTTCCCAGCTCAGCTTGTTGCTTCCTCGTGATCTGTTCAGAGGAGCAGGTCTCCGCGTTCCAGCGCGGATCTGCACTGGGAGACAAGCTCGTCGATTGTTCCGTGGGCGCCCGGCATATGTTTTTCGAGAGGGCGAAGTGTGGAAAATTGGTCGAACATTGTCTGCATGTCGGAGAGCTTGAGATCGCCGTCCCGAACTCGACCCCGTTCGATTGCCACTGGTCACGTTGGGCGTAACACCAGATAGTGCACCCGTAATCCTGCCCCTTTGAGTCGGCTGGCGATCGGTTCCAAGAACCAGGGCCCGGCGATTCCATCCCGGAATACGACATATCCGGCTTGTGCGTATCCCGCCACAGTATCGCGAATGATGTCCATTACTTGGGCGTTTTGTGTGTGTGTCTTCTTGTGATAAGGGGGGAATGAAGCCGGATCGGGTGCATCCGAAGAAGTAACCTGATTCCACATGCGCGCTCTTTGACTCAGCATCCGCCAGACGGCGGCTTACTGTTGTTTTCCCTGCTGCGGGCAGTCCGGTGACGATCATCACTACATCTCGGCCTCCGCCGAGACCGCTTGCGTGTGTGCTCATGATGGTGTTGCCTGGGTGTGGGGGG
>DEIU01000036.1:9349-9489 GCA_002352645.1 Acidimicrobiia bacterium UBA2766
TGGTGTTGCCTGGGTGTGGGGGGCATGTGGTGGGATCCCGTCGGGGCAACAGGTCTGCCGAGAGCGGACAGTCTGACTATTTGCGGCTTTTATGACTTGATGCGGTTTCTTTCGAGTAGAGAAAAGCCTATCTTTTTGCC
>DEIU01000036.1:9520-20557 GCA_002352645.1 Acidimicrobiia bacterium UBA2766
CTGCCCCTGCCCTGTCTCGTTGCGAAAAAAAAGGCACGTGTTTCCAAAGGAACAACCTTTGTGACCAGTGGCTTGACCGGTGGAGGGATTGTCGTGAAAAACTGACACGACGCGCGCGTGCGGGGGTTGTCTCGCGTAAGTGACGTTCGATTTTTTCGATCTCTTGCCAGGAGGCTTCATGCCGCTTGTCTTTTGTCTGCCTGCTTCCCTGCCCCGTATGAGTAGGGTTTGCGCCGGCATGCTTGTCAGGGCCGAAGACATATTCGACGTAAAGCCCGGCGAGTTCTGTCATGAGAATGCCTGTTTTTTCTGCTTCTCTTGCCTGTTCTTGTGGGGTTTTTGCAGGTGTGGGGGGGCAGCCGGCGTCAGTCATGAGGGAGATGGCCTCTTCCCACGCTCCAATGACGCCTTTTTTGCGGCGCTGGTATCTTCGTACTTTTTTGCGCACGAGTCTGCTTGCCAAAACACATGGGACAATGCCTACGACTGCGGTTGCGAGAAAGAAGAGTCTTGCCGGAAGAGGGTTCTTGGGGTTGGTGTTGTCCGAGGTTTTTTCGGGATTTTGCGGGTTTGTTGGGTTTTTTTGGTTTTTGGAGGGCGAAGAATCAGGGGGGGTGGATCCTGGAACCGGGGCAGGAGGCGGTGGGAGTGGGACTGCTCTGGAATGGGGTGGTGTCTCTGCTGCTTCTGAAGAGGGCGGGTATGTGTCAGGAGAGTTTTCTTCCGGGTTTTCTTCCGAAGGAAGGTATGAAGGGGCAAGTTTGACTCGGTCCGGTGGCGTGGCATCGAACACGATCCAGCCGTGACCAGGAAACCAGAGTTCGGTCCAAGCGTGCGCGTCGTGTCCTCGCACGGCCCAGAGCGGCACTTGTTCGTTATCGATATTTTTCGTGATGCGCTTGCCGGGGAGGTATCCGATGGCGACACGGGAGGGGACTCCCTCGGCACGAGCGAGTGCGGCCATCGCGACCGCGAAGAGTTCGCAATAGCCTCGCTGTCCTTTTTCAGGGTTCGTGAGGAAGGTCTCAATGTCTTTGGCTGTATGCCCTGAGTCTGTTTCGAGGGTATAGGTAAAAGAGCGGAGTTCTGTGCGGAAGGCAAGCATGCGTTCAAAAGGGGAGAGGGAACTATCCACCGGGTTTTTCATGCCCTGTGCCCATTGTTGGAGGGTTGGGGCGAGTCCATTCGGTAATTCGAGATAGTGGCTGGTGCGGGCAATATCGGCGGGTTTGGTGGTGTGGAGGTCTTCAAAAGAAGGCGTGTGGCGACGAGAGAGCATGGAATACGCAGTGTTGTTTTCTGTTCGTGTTTCCAGGTCTGCCGTATCTGTACGTTTGTCTGTTGAATACAGAAAAGAAGAATTTTCCACGGGAAACGGGATTGCCGGGATCCATGGGCTTGAGAGGTTCTGGATGTAGACCCGGTAGTGCGTCAGTGGGTCAGAGGTTGGGGCGCGAAGAAAAGGGGGATTTTTGGAAGCAGAAAAGACGTGTCCGTCAAAATGGTCGAGCGAGGTGAGCCGCCAGTAAGAGGGTTGGTCAGCACGTCCGTAGAACACAACTGTATCACTTGGGTCGGTGAGTCGAGGACGAATGTCAACGAGGGGATTCTCTCCAATATAAGTGCCGACAGTAGTGCGAAAATGCAGCAAAGGTGGTTCGTCGTAACCAGGGAGAATGGGGCCAAGAAGACTGCCGAAAAGGAGCGGTATGGCGGCGAGAGCAACAGGGGCCAGCATTTGTGTCCATTTCGCTGTGAAGCGCCGGTAGTCTGTCCCGATCACCAAAAGAGCGACCGCTACCAAGAGCGCTCCCAGGGGGAGCCCGCCGGAATGCGCGTTGCTGTACACGTGTGCCGCGATGAAAACCGTGAGCGGTGGAGCAGCCGAGAGCGCAGGTGCAGATGCCCCCCAGAGCGCAGCCCCGGAGACTGCTGCGCACCACCACACAGTGAGTGTCGCAACAGAGACAAAAGGGGGAGCGCTCTCAATGGGAGCGGCTGACTGCCGGATGAGAGAGCGAGCATCTTGTATTGCTGCGATCAGTTCGGTCAGGGTGGAAGGCGAGGGGAATACTCCCGCAATCAGGGTGTCGGGGAAGACGGTCCATCCGATGACGAAAAGCGCGCCGCCGAGATGGACGAGGATTGCCACGAAACGCTTGGTCTGTTTGTCACGGGCACTGTGCTTTCGGCGGTTTTCGCGCATGCTTTTCGCGTGAGCTTGTGTTGTTTGCCATTCAATGCCGAGCGCGATGAATGCTGCAAGCAGGACAGGTAGGCGCCACTGTCCGTCGGCGAAAAGGGCAGAAAACCCAGTTATCGCCACGGTCCAGAGGAGGAGGATGCCTACTGCGCTCATGACGGGCTCTCTGTTTTTTCGGAGAAGTTGCCATTCCGGGCGTGTCGGGCGTGTGGGGCGTATGGGGCGTCCTGCAGGCGAGGGATATAAAGAACGCGTGATTGCTCGATATTCGCGTGTTCTGGGGGGAGTGGTGTTTCTGTATGGATAAGTGTCCCGTTTCCTGTTTTTCGTCCCCTGTTCGAGGTCACAGCCCGCAGTGCGGCGACATCCGCTTTTCCTGTACAGAGAATGAGGGAAAGTGCGGGTAGGCGTTGTACTTGTGCGGAAAAAGCGAGTGTTTGCTTTTCCTGATCCAGAGTTTCTTCTTGAGACCGGAGTGTGATTTCTGCGAGTGCACTGATTGCTGTGTGCAAGTCGGTCTGTGTGCGAATTTGGGTGATGATTGGGTGCTGTGATGTGGGTAGCGCGGTAAAGGCGACTTGCCGGCCGAGACGGTGCAGAGCGATGAGACAGGAAGCGGTGAGGGAAATTGCTGTTTCAAAGCTGGGAGCTGGAGTGGCAAAAGGGGTTTTTCCTGCTTTGTGTTGTGTGTACCGTGAAGATCTGCAATCCAGTACTACTTGTATGTCTGTTTTCTCCTCATGCCCGGTTTCTCGCACGAGAAGAAGCCCTTTGCGCGCGCTGGAGCGCCAATGAATGCGCCGTGTGTCATCTCCGCTCACGAATTCCCGCAACTGGTGGAATTCGTCAGCGGTTTCTTGCAGGAAGCGAAGATTCCCTGTACGTGTTGTGACACCTGAGGCTTCAAGGGTGCTGCTGATGTCAATCACATCGGGCAGGCGCCGAAAGGTTGTTGTCCCGGGAATCCGGGAAATACACTGAAAGAGGCTGAACGGGTCTGAACGGCGTGTCTCTGTCGGGCCGAGTGTGTAGAGGCCACGGGGTACCGGTCCGAGATTTACAACGGTACGTTGATTGGCAATTGCTCCAGTTATTTTTAGTTTCTCTTCCCCTGCCCCCTGGCGGGAGAGTCGTTCTTCGATCGACCAGACAGGAAACACCCAAGGGAAACGTACCTGTAGGGCATAGCTCATCGAGAGTTTGCCGGGCGGTGAGAGGGTATCGGAGAAAAAAAAATTTTTCTCCGTGGGAGGAGTGGATCGCTCAAGCACCGGAACGAGAGGGGCGAAAATCAGAAGAAGCCCCGAACCTACCCATATAGCAGCTGTTGCTGCGCACAAAGCAAATAATTCAGGATTACCGAGTAGCCGTCCGCTGAGCCAGAAAGTCGGCACGAGACAGGCGAGGCCAATGCCTCGGAGTGTTGGTCGTACCGTGCGTCGGCCTTGCTTCATCTCAGGTTCCACCGTCGGGTTCTCGAATTGTCGGAGACATGACGAGTGACATGACCGGGACATCATGCCTGTCACTGGGGAGTCACTGGGGATGAGGAACAGGAACATGTTCGAGAATACTCGTGAGCACTGTTTTTGGCGTGATCCCTTGGGCTCTGGCTGCTGGAGAGAGGACAAGCCGGTGCTCAAGCACGGCATGCGTGGTGAATTTGATGTCGTCGGGCACCGCGTAGTCTCGCCCTTGTAGTACAGCAGTTGCCTTCGCTGCCCGCAATAGGTGGATACATGCCCGAGGCGAGGCGCCCAGCGCGATATTTTCGTTCTTTCGCGTGGCCTCTACAATGTCAAGTACGTATTCTTTCAGAAGTGCGGCAGTATGGCACTGAGACGCGATCCTGATGAGCTGCAGGATCTCCTCCGGGTTGGATATCGGAAGAAGGCTCGCACGCGGTTCGCTTGATTTACCTTGGGAGTCGAGCATCGCTATTGCGGCAGACCGAGACGGATATCCTAGGGTGAGTTTGATGAGAAAACGGTCGAGTTGAGACTCGGGAAGGGGATAGGTGCCTTCATGTTCCACCGGGTTTTGTGTGGCGATCACGAAAAAGGGACGCTGCAGATGAAAGGTTGTGGCATCGACGGTCACCTGCTGTTCTTCCATACACTCGAGCAGGCCTGATTGGGTTTTTGGGGATGCCCGGTTCACTTCATCGGCCAGGAGTATGTTGGCGAAGACCGGGCCGGGATGGAAGGTGAATTTTCCGTTTTCCGGCTCGAAGACGTTCACGCCAATAAGGTCGGAGGGGAGAAGATCGGGAGTGAATTGCACGCGATTCCAGGTGCACCCGAAAGTCTCGGCGAGAGACTTGGCGAGGAGAGTTTTTCCAACCCCAGGGACATCTTCTACAAGAACGTGTCCTCCTGCGAGCAGCGCTGTGGTGGCAAGGTGGATCACCTCGTCTTTGCCATGCAGGGCTTGCTGCATATTCTGCAGGATTTCCTGGTAACGGGATTGGAGAAATCCCGCGGTATCCTGATTACTGTTCTGAGGATTGTTGATGTTCTGAGGATTGTGGGGTGTCTGTGTGGGGGGCGAAAAGGACATGGCTTTCTTTATCGGTTTGGATATCGGCGGAACAAAATTAGCCGCGGGCCTCGTGAATATGCATGGTGAAGTGTTTGCGCGCCAACGCGTTCCTACTCATGCCACGGGGACGGCGGAAGCCCTCTTCGCCGACACAGTGAAACTCGTTGACACGTTACTCGCGCAACACAAGCGGGGGACAGGCGCTTTCTCAGAGAAAAGGCGTGCAACGATTCTTGGTATTGGTGTTGGGTGTGGGGGGCCGATGATCGCGTCGGGAGTCTCTCCTTTGAATATTCCAGCTTGGCGGGATTTTCCCTTGCAGGATCGGCTTTCCACCCACTTCCAACAAGACGTGACTGTGGACCTGGCCGGCGATGTGACTGTTGACAATGATGCAAAGGCTTTTACTCTGGGGGAAGGATGGACCGGGGCAGCAAGAGGTGTGGAAAATTATCTTGGGGTAGTTGTCTCCACAGGAGTAGGTGGAGGCATTGTGCTCGATCGGCGATTGCTGCATGGGCAAGCAGGCAACGCCGGTCATATTGGCCATATTATTGTGTCGCCGGCAGGAGAGATGTGTGGCTGCGGGGCGCAAGGCTGTCTTGAAGCTGAAGCGTCGGGGACCGCTATTGCGCGTAAGGCCGTACAGCGTCTGGAGAACGGGGAAGGACGCGGAGGTGTCTTGCGAGAGATATGGGAAGAACGGACTGCGGCTGCTGCTTTTCCCGACCGTTCTCTGAGTTCGGTACATGGTTTTACCGCCCGGGATGTGGCGATGGCAAGTAGAGCAGGTGATGCTCTTGCGTTGCAGGTGTTTCAGCAGGCAGGTGAGGCGCTTGGTCGCGGGATCGCTTCGGTTGCGAATTTGTTGGATTTGCGTATGGCAGTTGTTGGGGGAGGGGTTTGCGCTACCGGAGATTTATTGCTTGCTCCTGCGCGAGCCGAGGCAAAACGGCGGGCACGGATCGCGCACGCGCGACCTCTTGAGATTGTGGCTGCTTTGCTTGGGGAGGATGCGGGAATAGTGGGGGCGGCTGCGCTTGCAATGATCGCTGCTGGAGTCGGGTCTGCCGCCGCGTTTTTCGGGAGCGGGGCTGCTCGGGTTGTTTCGTAAACGGCCGGATTCTTCCCTGAAAGGCAGAGGGCAGGAGAAAGGCCAAGGCCAGGAGACAAGGGGACAGGGACAAGGCCAGGGGAGCGGTGAGAGGGCGTTCTGGAGGAGATATGGGAGAAAAAACTGAGCGGGCGCACCAGGGTGCAGCGAGACGGACGACTCGGACTGTGACCGTAAGTGATTTTTCTGATGATTTTTCTGATGTTTGGGGAGTCTTTTTGCACCCATTATTGTGGCCCGAGGGCATACGGGCGGTTTTCCGGGTTGCGCGGCGCGGCTGGTGGAAGCGGTGGCCCTTTCTGCCTTTGCCGGACGTTGCGTATTTGGCTTGGCGACGTCAGACGGCGTATGGAGGAAAAAAAGGAGAGGTTCCTTCGACAGTGACAGCGCAACAGCGTCGCGATGACCTGGTGTCCTGGTTGAGATATTGTCGAGGTTTACGGCGTTGCGGCTAGAGGTTTACTGCGTGTGGGGAGATGTGCGGAGTATCTTGTCTGATTTTAACTTTGCACTTGTTTGTGGAGATGTTCTTCCTCTGGTGCCTGGCTGAACTATACTTGCTGCTGTTTCGGTCGCGGGAGCAAAAGGACCTTGGCATGGGAAGATCGCTGGTCTTGAACGCTACGTACGAGCCATTATGTGTCGTACCGGTGCGTCGTGCTGTTGTCCTGGTGATGAATAGGAAAGCAGAAGTTGTGCACGCGGAAGACCGATGTTTGCGGTCTGAAGTACTTTCTGTTGAAGTTCCTTCTGTGATTCGTTTGACGTATTTTGTTTGTGTGCCTTTTCGACGTCGCGCCGCTCTTTCTCGACGGGCTGTGTTTTTACGTGATGGTTTTCGCTGTCAATATTGCGGAGCGAAGGCGGAGAACATTGATCATGTGATTCCTCGGTCAAAGGGCGGTCCGCATATTTGGGAGAATGTGGTCGCGGCTTGTCGGGGTTGTAATGGTTCAAAACGGAACCTGACTCCTAGGGAAGCGGGGTTGCGTTTGCGTACCCCTCCCAGTCCGCCGAGTGATTACACATGGCTTGCTGCGGCAGCGGGGCGGTTGCATCCCGATTGGTGCAACTATCTCTCTGTCGGCATGTCGGCATAGATTTTTTCTCGGTTTTTTTGTTGGTGAGATCACCTACCTGAAGAGGTTCTTCCTGTCCGGATAGCTTTTTTGTTTGTGTTGTTTCGTTTGTCTGTGCGTTTTCCCGTGTGTGTTGGTTTTTCCGGAGGATTTCTGCGGAGTGGCAGTGTTGGTGTGGAGGCCGGCATCGCGCTGCGAGGGCCGTGGTAGGGCTGGGGCGACGTGACACGATCTTGTGTTTTGCCGCTTGCGGTGACGTCTATTTTTTTTGTGTTATTTGTCTGCTTATTCCGTTTTGTTAGGTATTTTTCTAAGCCTTTTGTGATGTTTTCTCTCACTTGTGTGGTTTTCGATTTTTCCCCTGGTGTAGCCCTGTTTTTTTCTCTTTCTGTGTTCCAAAAAGCGGGAAAAGGTGGGGAAAGGTATGGCAATAGTGGGGGCTGGTGTTTGATAGTGGGAAATTAGTGGGGTAAAGTGGAGATCGTCATCCTGTTGCATGATGCGTGAGTGTGTTGGCGAAAGAAGAGCCGGCAACCTGGCATATTTCAGGAAACCAGACAGAGTCGTTGCATGCTCTGTGCACCTCAGGGATTGAGGAGGCGTGGCTTGTTTCTTGGTGAGCAAGTGCGCTCGCTTGATGTCAAGGGACGGTTGACACTTCCAGTTGAGTACCGATCGCAGTTGGCTGAAGGCATAGTGGTCACAAAGGGCGAGGATTACTGCCTGCACGTGTATCCGCTTTCTGTCTGGGGCGAGCGCCAAGCTGAAGTGCTGGGGCTCGATATGGGCACAAAGGTCAATCGTGAGTATCGCAGGGCCTTTTTTTCAGCTGCGGCAGAGGTCGAGCTGGACGGACAAGGCCGTCTGCTGGTGAGGAAGCAACACCGCAGTTATGCGGGCTTTGTGAAGGATGTGACAGTGATCGGGTTCGGCGCGTACATCGAGCTCTGGTCATTGGAAAGATGGGAGGCTGAACGGCAACGAGGTGATGAGGCAATCGGGGGACGAGACGGTTCTCATGACAGGTGATTCGATGGCACCTCGCGTACGGCAAAGCGTGGTGAGAGTTTTTCGGTTTGCCATGTGAGGATCCAACGGCCGGAGAGCCGTTTTTCCGTGAGACTGCCAGAGAAAGTCGGGATACGTCTTTTCTTGGAAGTGACCGGCTGCATCAGGACTTTTCTTGGTGTGAGGTGCTGCGATCGCGTGCAAGAAGGCTGTGATGTCGCGGGTTTTGTCCTTGCTTCGTGAGCAAACTCCTGGAACAACCAGGGGAGAATCACAGGAAGGTCGACAGCAATGCCTGTGCCCTGTTGAGCTTTTTCGTGCTCTTGCTCTCGCAGCGTACTACACAGGTTGTTGTGCCTGGCTTTGCTTGTGGCCGGCAGCAGATCTGCCTGCAGGCAAGAGAACTGTTTGACAATTGAGATCGTAAAAGGCAGAGGAAGGGCGAGGAATGAACACCGAGAATGCCGACCTCCTGTCCTGTTGGAGCCGAGAATTCTTTCATCGCCCTGCTCTCGTCACAGAAGTGCTCGCTATTTTTGCTCCTTTGTTCGGAGAAAACCCATCAAATGGCGAGGACGGCAAAAACCACAGCAGTGACGACATCCACGACATCCACGGTAGCGACGGTAGCGACGACAACAAGAGCCCGGTCTGGATTGTGGACGCGACACTGGGAGGGGGCGGACATTCCGCAGCTCTTTTGCAGCAATTTCCTTCTTGCCGGGCGCTGGGCATTGACAAAGACAAACAGTCTATTCGCGCGGCAGGTTCCCGGCTGGCCCCCTTTGGGGAGCGGGTCAGGCTTGTGCAAAGCGATTTCCGCAATATGACCAGGGTCGTTGCAGAGCAAGGGCTGTCGTCAGTGCACGGAATCTTGTTGGACCTCGGTGTTTCTTCTCCCCAGCTTGACTGGGCTGATCGGGGTTTCAGTTTTCGCCAGGAAGCTCCCATCGACATGCGGATGGATACTTGTTCTCCTCTGCGTGGGAGCGATGTTGTGAACGAATATGATTTCGCCGAGTTGGAACGCGTGATCCGAGAGTACGGAGAAGAGCGTTTTGCAAGGAGAATCGCCCGCTCGATTGTTCGCCACCGGGAACACACTCCGATCCTCACCACAACTGCACTAGGTGAGATTGTGAAAGACGCGATTCCTGCAGCAACGCGGCGTACCGGACCGCATCCTGCGCGTCGTACCTTCCAGGCAATCAGGATAGAAGTCAATGATGAGCTGGGCGCGTTGCAAGATGTGCTCCATCGCGGTTTTGCGCTGCTTGCTCCTGGAGGCCGTATGGCGGTTATCTCCTATCACTCTTTGGAAGATCGCGCGGTCAAACGGTTTTTTCTCAGTAAATGCCGACCAGCGGAGCACCCGCGTGGCATGCCCGTAGAAGATCTTGTTCCTCCAGCTATGCGGTGTTTGACTCGAAAACCTGTGTGTCCTTCTGCCGAGGAGACAGAGAAGAACCCCCGTGTGGTTTCTGCCAAGCTTCGAGCAGGGGAGAAAGTGTAATGGCTCAGATAGCACGGCAATGGTTGCCGTCGTCTTTTTCAGTCGAAACAAAAGCTTCCTCGCGTGGAAGAAATGATTCGCCGGACAATGCTGCTCCGAAAGGACGGGAGAAACAGGGGCAAAGATCTGTTTCTGCTGAGAACTCTCTTATTGGACGGCGACCCTGGGTCGTAGCTGTTGTTGTTGGGTTTGTGTCGATGGCTGCGATTGCCGGGATTTCTATTGTGCATGTTCGTCTTGCTCAGGCAGCTTTTGATTTCGACCAAGAACAGCGCCGATCACAGTATTTGCAGGACATCCATGAAGAGAAACGCCTTGAAGTGGCCGTGTTGGAGTCGCCGGAGCGGATTGATCGAGCTGCTGCGGAATTGGGAATGGTGATTCCAGAGAACGAAGCAGTTGTTTTGGTTGATGTGTCTGGTCTTCTTTCGGAAGAGGCCGGCGCGACGGGAGCTGCTGGACAAGATGCCCATGAGACAGGAAACAGTATGGCAAAGACAACGGCAGACGTCGCACGATGATGCCGGCAGGCGAAGATGTAGGCGGAGTCGCGGGGACAGTCCCAGATAGTGACTACTGAGCAGGAGAAGACGAATGTCCTCAGCTCGACGTATCCCCGCTGACGATTCGGCTTCTTCGCGTGCACACTCTGACGGACCAGCAGAACGCAAAGAAAAAAAGCGTCAAGGCCGGGAGAAAGATCCCAAGCGGACGGGTTCTGACCGGACGGGCCGCGCAGGCTCATTTGCGAAGAGAGACGCCGCAAAGGACGTCACGGGAAAGAGCGGAATGCCTCCTTCGAGAACGCAGCGTTCTCGGCAAGCGTCGCCTACTCCTTCTCCTCAAAACAAATCTTCCCGTCATGTTGGGTATTCCCCTGATCCTGCTGCTGCTGCCAAAGCTGTAGGTGCGAAAGGTGTGCGCCCCGACAAGGACAGGAAAACTCGTGATGTCGCGTCTGCTTCCGGGAAAGGAAGCCTCAGAAAAGCAAGCGAAAAAGACCGGCCAAACATTACGAAGTCTGCCAAGAGCGCCAAGAGCGCCAAGCGTGTAAACAGACAGCCTGCCCCTTCTGTGCCCAGCGAAGAGGCTTCTCGTGTACAACTAGGGCAGAAGCGGCCGGAAAAGCCGCGACAAAAGCCTCCGACACCCCTTCGTCAGCGACTTCCAGATGAAGCACTTTCTCGTAATGTGCAAGATACTGCACGTTCTGGTTCCAAAATTTCGGGAAAACAGTCAGGGCAGGGGCCCAAGGAGCGCTCAAAACAGTCTGCTTTTCAGAGCGAGGGAAAGGCTGCTTCTCCTCAGGTTGCAGGCCGATCTTCTCCGCAGAGTGCTGCTTCTGCCGTGAAAAAAGCAGTCGCAAAAGACGGCAGGAAAGCGAGCCGTTTTGCTCGCGGTCGTCCTGCCCAGGCAAGTGACAGGAAGACAAAAGGTGGAGGGAGAAGGGCTGAAGGTGGCGGGAGAAAGACTCCAGCCGCGCAGGGTAGGATTTTTCCCTTGGATACTCCACCCGTTTCTTCGCCTACTTCTCGTTCGGCAGCGAATGGCTTTCCCGAAGATGGACAGCGCCGGAAGT
>DEIU01000036.1:20621-34860 GCA_002352645.1 Acidimicrobiia bacterium UBA2766
GAAGTCCGAAGATGGACAGCGCCGAAAAAGAAAGGCCTCTTTTTCCTCGGGTGCTGAAGCGACGGCGCCTCGGTCAGGAACCAGGTCGGGAACTCGGTCAGGACGCACGCGGGCTTCGGCGAAACAGCGTGCTTCGCCGAATACTCCTTTGCGGAGGGGGCAGAAGAAATCCCGTTCTCGCGGGACTGTAGCCGCGGAAAAAGAGGGAGTTTCTTCTGTCGCCTTTCTTGCAAAGGCAAGGCGGAGAAAAACTGGGGATCATCAAGAAAAGGACGTGCGTTTCTCGCAGGGGTATGTGCCTCGTTCTGGTCGCCGTCTTGGGTTTGGCGAGATGGACGGGCCGCCTTCTGGGTGGGTTGGACGGCGTATCGAGGAAACGCGCGATATCACGCTTGACTTTGGCAATACGGTGATGCAAAAGCTGCATCGTAAGCCTGTTGGGACGCGTGTTCTGGACCGCGAAACGCAAGAGCGCATGTTGACGAAGCGCCTTGGTGTTTTTCTCCTGTTGCTTATCCTGCTTTTTGGTCTGATTGTGGCGCGTTTGGTGCAGCTGCAAGGTGTGACTCCCGATGAATGGCAGGGACGCGGCAGGTCACAATGGCTGCGGCGCGTGGAAGTGCCTGCGGGGCGTGGAAGTGTGATGGACCGCAATGGGAAGCATCTTGCTACTTCTGTGAACCGCCCCAATGTGGTGCTGAATCCCCAACAGATAAATGATCCAGACAAGACAGCAAAAAGCCTGTCCGAAGTGATTCCAAACCTTTCTGTGGACAAACTGGCCCGGTCGATTCGTGATTCAAGCAAGTTTTATCTGCTTGTCGCGCGCGGTGTTGCACCAGAAGTGGCTGAGGCAGTTGTTGATTTGGATATACCGGGTGTGTCTTTGCGGGACGAGTCTGTTCGTAGGTACCCCTCGGGCCCTTTGGCAGCCCAAGTGCTCGGATTTGTGAATCGCGAGAATATTGGGAAAGCGGGAATCGAGCAGGCTTTTAATGAGGAGTTGACGGGGACTGCGGGCAGATGGCTCGCAGAGGCTGACCCTAATGGACGCCTTATTCCAAATGGCATTAAAGAGTGGACGCCTTCGCGGTCGGGTAAGGACGTAAAGCTAACTTTAGATGCTTCTATCCAGTTTGAGACGGAACAGGTTTTGCGTGAGGCCGTCGCCGCACACGGAGCGGAAGGTGGACTTGCGGTCATTATGGACGCCCAGACTGGCGACATTTTAGCCTATGCTGCTGACCCCACTTTCGACCCACACAGTCCAGGGGAATCTGCCCCGCAGACCTGGACAAATGGGGGAGTAGGTTACACGTTCGAGCCGGGCTCCATCGGGAAAGCGATTATTGTTGCTGCTGCGCTCGAAGAAAAGCTGGTGACCCCAAACCAGATCTTCGAAGTCCCTGACAAAATACGAGTGTATAAAGAGACTTTCACGGATTCCCCGCGACATGATGATGTTTTCTGGGATGTCTCAGAGATTTTTGCTCGGTCTTCGAATGTGGGCATAATCCAGATTGCTGACCTCTTGGGAGGGCAACGCTTACACGATTGGATGCAGCGTTTTGGATATGGGCAGAAAATTGGGGTGAGGCTTCCTGGGGAAGCAGGGGGAAAGCTGCGATCTCCTGAAGAATGGGATGGGGTGACTGTGGCAAGCGCTGCCATTGGCTATGCCTTCACCTTGACCCCTCTGCAAATCCTGCAGGCTTATAGTGTCTTTGCCAATGATGGTGTCATGGTACAGCCGAGGATTGTGCTTTCAACGGGAAGCCAGGATAGAGACGAAGTACTCCTCGAACGCCCGGATCCAGTTCGTGTCGTGAGTCCGGAAACAGCCGCGCAAATGAAAGACATGCTGGAGTTGGTGGTGACGCGCGGAACCGGCGGGCAATCCATTGTGCCTGGTTATACCGTTGGGGGAAAGACGGGCACGGTTCGTAAAGTGATCGACGGTACCTACGCTTCTGTCTACCGTTCGAGTTTCGTGGGGATGGCGCCCCTTGATAACCCCCGACTGATTGGGCTTGTGGTCCTCGATGCTCCACAACCGGTCTATTCAGGCGGACGGACCGCGGCACCTACCTTCGCAAAGATGGCAAATCTTGCCCTTGTGGGACTGAGCGTTCCTCCAAGTGTGGTTGGGCAGAAGCGAGACTCTTATGCGCCGGTGCTGAAGACGACGGCTTCTTCGGTTTTTGCAGACCGTCCTGCACTGCGTCCTGTTCCACCACGGGCGAAGCCCTCGCAAAAGGGAGAAAAATCGAGATAGCGCCTGTTGGGCCATGGGGAAGGATGAAGAGAAAATCTCGCGACTCGTTCGTGGCAGCTTATCCTTCGCGATCCTGTTCCGATCGCAATTGAGGCCTCTTGTTTGAGGTTTTTCGGCATGTTTTGAGTTTCCGCGAGATTTTTACAGGGAGAATCCTGATTTGACTAACCGTACGGTCTATTTCCTCTGAAAATGAAGAACGTCGCAGAGGAAACGTAGAAGTAGAGACGCGTGGAATACGACGAGTTTGATGCAGAGACGAAGAGGAGATGAGCGTGTTGACACGCGGGAGATTTCGCGCTTTGTGCAGGGTGTGGTTTTATGGCCAATGGGAGGGTTTGTGAGCAATCTACCCAGAGGTGTACCGGGTATGAGGAGAGGAGATTTCACAGATGAATCTGGCTGAATTAATCCGTGTGTTTTCTGAGGGGGTTTCCTGTTCTCCTGGTGTCGGCTCGGCCACAGTCGACTTGTCCACAGTTGAAATAACAGGCGTCCAGCATGATTCGCGGGCTGTTGTGGCAGGCGACCTTTTTTGTTGTGTGCCTGGAGCGACGGCTGACGGGCATCTTCATGCTGCAGATGCCGTGGCAGACGGTGCTGTGGCTCTTTTGTGTGAGCGTTCTCTTGACTTGCCTGTTCCTCAGCTGATTGTCCCAACTGTGCGCCCCATTATGGGGCCTATTGCTTCTCTTGTGTATGGATGTCCTTCGCGCGTGATGCCTGTGATTGGGGTCACCGGAACAAACGGCAAAACCACAACGGTTTTCATGATTGACGCGGTGCTACGGGCCGGGGGCCTTGTGACAGGGATGAGCGGGACGGTAGAGACGCGTGTGGCAGGACGTTCGTTGCCTTCTGTGCGTACCACACCCGAGGCGCCCGCCCTGCACAGCCTGCTGGCCGAGATGAAAAGAGGGGGAGCGCAAGCCGTTGCGATGGAAGTCTCCTCGCATGCCTTGGACCAGCATCGAGTTGGCGGTATCTCTTTCGCTGTCGCGGCTTTTTCCAATCTCACTCAGGATCATCTCGACTACCACTCTTCAATGGAGGAGTACTTTAAGGCGAAGGCCAAGCTTTTCCGCGCGGGATGCTCCTGTGTTGGGGTTGTGAACGTCATGGATGGGTATGGCAGGCGTTTGGCAGAAAGCGCCGAAATTCCCATCATCACGTACGCGGTCGAGCCCCGTTCTGCCACGAGAATGAGTGCAGACACAGACGCTGGCGTAGACGTAGATGCAGATATTGTCGCGACTGACGTCCGGCCTGGTCCTGTGTCGCTTGCTTTTTCTCTGCGTGGACCCTGGGGTTCTCTTCCTATTGAGCTTGGGGTTGGTGGAACTTTCAACGTGGCCAATGCCACCTGTGCTGCCGCAATCGCAGTTGCTTTGGGACACGAGTCCCAGCCGTGGCCGCTCCATCTCAGCCCAGAAGAGATACAGCATGGTTTTGCCTCTATGATGTCTGTTCCTGGGCGTTTCGAGGCAATTGACCTTGGGCAGGATTTTAGTGTTCTTGTTGACTACGCGCATACCCCCGATGGAGTGAAAAACCTGCTCTCGGCAGCGCGTGATCTGCTCCCTGCCGGCCGGCGTCTTTACTGTGTCATTGGGTGTGGGGGGGACCGGGACCGGCAGAAGCGTCCTCTCATGGGAGAGGCTGCGGCTTCACTTGCAGATCATGTTGTGGTGACTTCGGATAATCCGCGGAGCGAACGTCCGGAAAATATTATTAATGATATTTTGCCTGGAGTACGGAAAGGCGGCGCGTCTTTTGTGGTTGTTTCTGATCGTCGTCTTGCGATTCGAGACGCCTTTGTACACGCGAATCCTGGGGACTTTGTGGTGATTGCCGGGAAAGGCCATGAGACTGGACAGATTGTGGGCGGGGTAGTTCATCCTTTTGATGACCGTGTAGTGGCGCGCGAGGAACTTGGTCGTCTACAAAGACGGGATGATTCCGCACGTGGAGAGGGCAGTGTATGATCGCTCTTTTGCTTGCTGCCGGTGTGGCAGCAGCGATCACACTCGTAGGAACACCCTTTTTTGTCCGTCTGGTAAACCGGCATGGAATTGGGCAAGAAATACGAGAAGATGGTCCTGGTACGCATCTTATAAAACAGGGCACCCCGACTATGGGAGGGGTGGTTATCCTCGCGGCTGTTGTGTGCGGCTATTTTTTTAGCCACCTCTCGATCTTCGATGTCGATAATGAACGACCTGTGACCTGGAATGGTCTTCTTGCACTCGGCGGCGGGCTTGGGATGGGCGTTATCGGTTTCATGGACGACTTTTTGAAGTTCCGCAATCGTCGTTCATTGGGCCTGAACAAGACCGGAAAGATTATTGGGCAAGTTATTGTTGCTTTGCTCTTCGCCTGGTTGGCACGCCGGTACACTGACGCCACGACAGAGGTCAGTTTTGTCCGCCCACTTGGCATTCAACTGCCAATTGTGCTTTTTACTCTATGGGTTCTGATTCTTTTTACGGCGACGTCAAATGCAGTGAATCTCACGGACGGACTCGATGGCCTTTCTGCGGGCAGTTGCACTTTTGTATTTGGGGGTTTTGTTCTTATTGCCTTTTGGCAGTTTCGTCATGATGACTTCTACACCTTTACTGATCAGGGGCTTGACCTTGCTGTTGTGGCTGCGGCCTATGTGGGGGCATGTGCGGGGTTTTTATGGTGGAATGCTGCTCCGGCCAAGATTTTTATGGGCGACACAGGTTCTCTGTCTTTAGGAGGCTCCTTGGCAGCCTTGGCTTTTCTCACAAACACTCAATTGCTTTTGCCAATTATGGGGGGGTTGTTTGTGATGGAGGCTCTTTCTGTGATCGCGCAAGTTTTCTCTTTTCGGGTTTTTGGCAAGCGTGTGTTGCGCATGGCGCCTGTGCACCATCATTTTGAATTGTTGGGATGGTCAGAGATCACTGTGGTGGTGCGTTTCTGGATTGTGGCTGCCGCTTTTGCTGCATTTGGTGTGGCTCTTTTTTATGCCGACTGGCTTTCGACGGAAGGAGTGTGATGGGGCACGCGCTCGTTGTTGGTCTTGGAGTAAGTGGGCAGGCTGCTGCACGTTACCTCCAAGAAAAGGGAAACAATGTCACTGTGGCGGATGATTTCGCCGGTGAAGCGCAGACGAGGCGGGCGGAGGAACTTCGTGCCGAGGGTGTGGAGATTTTTCTTGGGCTTGGGCTTGGGAAGGCAGCAGAAAATGCTGCTGTACAAGAACATGCAGCAGAGCTGTTGGAAGGGAAAGACCTGGTTGTGGCAAGCCCCGGCGTGCCACCCTTTCACCCTTTGCTCACGGTGGCACGCGAGCAAGGTGTGCAGCTTTGGAGCGAGATTGAGCTGGCTTTTCGTGCGTGTGTCGCACCTATCGTTGCCGTGACGGGCACAAACGGGAAATCGACGGTGACGACGCTCATTGGGCGGATATTTGAAGCAGCAGGGGTTCCTGTTGCAGTGTGCGGGAATATCGGTACTCCGATGATTGTCATGGGGCCGCGTGTGCCGCCTGAAGGAGTCGTTGTTGCCGAGGTGTCCTCTTTCCAACTGGCGCTTACAGAGAAATTTCGGGCGCGCGTAGGGGTCCTGTTGAATATTGCAGAAGACCATTTTGATTGGCATCTCAATGTGGATGACTATGCGAAGGCGAAAACTCGGGTGTGGGCGAACCAAACGGAAGACGATCTTTGTCTTTACAATGCCGATGATGCGCTTGTTGCCTCTCTTGCGTTCGCGGCACCGGGGCGAAAGGTGGCATTTTCGTATCGTGACCTTGCGGCGAATACTATGCCCCAACTGGGGGACTGTGCGCGTGAGCACGCGAAAGCAAGCGGCCGTGAGGCTCCTCGTCCTGCGCCCAAAAGCCTGTGTGGGGGAGAGACCGGGCAGGTTTTGTGGGCAGGATGGCAGGACGAGAAACTCCTTGTTGCAGGGGTTGGCGCTTGTCCCTTGGAAATTCCCTGTGAGAATCCGGAGACAGCGGACAAGAGTTTGCCGGCCTATCTTCGTTCCAATTATGCGGCTGCTGCTGCGGTCTGTGTGGATATGGGAGTGCCACCGGATTCGATCGGTCAGGGTTTCGCGTCTTTTGTCACGTTACCGCACCGTATGGAGACTGTCGCGGTCTTCAATACGGTAACTTTTGTTGATGATTCGAAAGCTACGAATCCCCATGCCGCGCAGACTGCGATTTCGAGTTACGAAAAAGTCGTGCTGATCGCAGGAGGCCGCAATAAAGGGCTTGATTTGACGTGTCTTGCCGAAGCGGCAGGCCATGTACGCGCGGTTGTGGGAATTGGTGAAGCAGGACCTGAAATTGAGGCGGTTTTTCGTTCTGCAGGAGTCCCTGCGGTCACGGGGAAAAGTATGCGTGAGGCGGTGCAGGCTGCAGTGCAGGCTGCGTATCCTGGTGACACGGTTCTTCTTTCTCCTGCATGTGCAAGTTTCGACTGGTATCGAAATTATGAGGCCCGAGGTGAGGACTTTGTAGAGGCAGTGCAGGAGTTGTACGGAGCGGATGTTGCCTATGACTGAGTCCCGGACAGTCAACCGACCTGTGCAATTACGGGAGCTGCAGACAGCGCGTGCCAAACGTTCGTCGACGCGTGCGAAACAGACCGCCTCTCGGGCGGTGCGCACCGTTGGCTCCACCTCGGGAATGCTCTTTGGGTTCACGCTTTTTCTCACAATATTCGGGCTGGTGATGGCCCTTTCTGCGAGTTCGATTTTTGCCCTGAAAGAAACAGGGTCTGCCTACACAATTTTTTTGAAACAGCTGGTGTGGGTCGGTATTGGCTTTGCTGCCTTTGCGGTGATGGCGTTCATTGATTACCGGATTTGGCGCCGCTGGGCTTTTCTCGTGTTTTTTGTGTGCATTTTTCTGATGCTTTTGCTTTTTGTGCCAGGTATTGGTGTCACAGAAATGGGATCAACGCGCTGGCTTCGGGTCGGTTCCATGCGGATCCAGCCTTCTGAGCCTGCCAAGCTGGGTTTTCTTCTCGTGTCGGCCCTTGTCCTGAGTCGCAAGGAGAGCTTGCTGCACGATTCGCTGCACGCGCTTATTCCCATTGTGTTCCCCATGCTGACGATGATTGCGATTCTGCTTCTTCTCCAACCTGACCTGGGTACCACTCTTGTTTTTTGTTCGATCGCGCTTTTTCTTTTGTGTATGGCTGGTGTGCGTGTGCAGCTGATGGGGGCCTTGTTTGGTCTGGCTGTGTCAGCATCGCTGGTTTTGATCGCTGTCGCGCCTTATCGTATGGCTCGGGTGCGCGGCGTATTCGATCCGTTGGGTGATGCCCAAGGGGATGGATACCAGCTTGTGCAGTCGATCATTGCGCTTATTTCCGGTGGTTGGACCGGGACCGGTCTCGGCGCTTCCCGGCAGAAATGGTCATGGCTCCCGAACCCTCACAACGATTTTATTTTCGCGATTATTGGGGAAGAGCTTGGTCTTATCGGGGCGCTTGTGGTGCTCGTCCTCACATTTGGCCTCGTCCTCTTTTGTGCGCAAGCGGCTCGCCGTGCTCCTGATACTTTCGGGCGGCTCATCGCGTCAGGTGTCGCGGTGTGGATCGCTGTGCAAGCGGTGATGAACATTGGTGCTGTCATTGGTTTGCTCCCGATTACGGGTGTTGTGCTGCCTCTGGTTTCGCAAGGTGGAACGAGCGCTTTTGTGCTGCTGGCATCACTTGGGATCGTGATTTCCGTGGCGCGCGAGGGAGATAAGGTCGTCGAGAAGAAATTACATGAACACCGGCAAATGCTGGCAAAACAGAGGAAAAACTCACGTGCCTGAGAATGCTTTTTCTGAGAGTTCCGTGCCTGTAGGCGGTATGGCTGCAGTGGACGTGGGGGGCCCTCCCCCGGAGAAGCAGGACAGGGTTGGTCCCTGGGATGTGGTCATCACTTGTGGCGGAACGGGCGGCCACGTGCTGCCTGCTTTGGCGGTGGTAGACGAGATTGTGGCTTTGGGCATTCCGCGGGAACGCATCGGTTTTGTGGGAGGCCGGACCGGCGTTGAAGTCACGGCAGTGCCGGCTGCTGGGCTTGATTTTGTGGGTTTTCCCGTACAGGGTCTCGAACGAAGTTTGCGTCCTCCTGCACTTGCGCGCAACCTCAGGACAGTCGCCGGCATGGGACGCGCTGTCTGGAAGGCACGCCGTCTCCTGCGTGCTTCTGGCGCGCGTGTTGTGGTGGGAATGGGCGGTTATGCCAGTCTTGCTTGTGTTTTTGCTGCCGGTCGCAAGCGTCGTGTCTTGACGTATGAGTCGAATAGTGTGCCGGGGATTGCCACAAAGATCACGGGACGGCGCGCAGTTTTTATCGGAACGGCTTTTGAAGCAACGCGAGAGTATCTTCCGAAAGCCGAGCGTATCGGCTTTGCTGTGCGTCCTGTTTTTGCTGGTCTTGTGGATGCAGATGGTAGGCCCTCACGGCGGCGACAGGAGCTTGCTGCAGAGGCGCGTGCCGCGTATGGGATTGAGGAAGGACGCCAGGTTCTGGCTGTGATGGGCGGTAGCCAAGGGGCGCGTAGTCTGAACAAGGCCGTGCTGGACCTTTTGATTGGCTGGAGCAGACGAGACGATCTTGCGTGTGTGCACTTGGTTGGCCGTCGCGATTATGACGAGATTGCGCGGCAAACAGCAGGGCTTTTTCAGGGATCTTCCGTGCAGTATGTCGCTATTGATTTTGAGGAGAAGGCCGAACGGGTTTTTGCTCTTGCCGATGTCATGGTGTGTCGTTCCGGGGCATCCACTTGCGCGGAACTTGCCGCGACGGGATTACCGGCAGTGTGCGTCCCTTATCCCTACGCGACAGATGACCATCAGCGTTTGAATGCAGAGGAGCTTGTGCAGGCGGGGGCTGTGGAGCTGTTACTTGATGCAGAAGTGTCCGGGACTGCTTTGGCCGCGGTGCTGACTCCTCTCTTGGAAAACACACAAATGCGAGAGACCATGGCGCGAGCTGCTTCTCGCTTGGGAGAAGCACAAGGAGCGCGCCGCCTGGCAGAGGAGATTGTGGCAGAGATTGGTCGTGTAGGGTCGTCCACATGAAACCCTCTGATCCTGCGGGCTCTTGTGACGTTCCCCCGACAAAAGAGCAAAGCGCGACGGCCTTTGCTTCGCTGTCTGCGCGCGATGACAGCGCGACTTCCGGGGAGCGGGCCTGCCGTCTTCTTGGTGAAACCTCCCGTCATATACATATTGTGGGGATTGGTGGCTCTGGAATGAGCGCTATTGCCGCAATCCTCTCTGCTCTTGGCTACCGTGTCTCGGGTTCAGACCAGACACGTAGCCGTTTTGCACAGCGAGTAGAAGCGCTTGGTATTCCTGTATTCATTGGTCATGATCCTTTGAATGTGGGCGATGCTGATCTTGTGGCTGTGTCTGCTGCCGTGCGTGACACGAACCCAGAAGTACAAGAAGCAGTACGGACAGGCATTCCCGTTTTATCGCGTGCCAAGTTGCTTGGTGCCCTCACGCGTCGCTGGCGCACTGTGGCAGTCGCGGGCACACACGGAAAAACCTCTACCACAGCTTTTCTGGTAAGTGCGCTCGAAGCTGCGGGTTTTGACCCCGGCTACATTGTGGGAGGGGAACTGCAGGGGATCGGTGCCAACGCCCGCTGCGGAGAAGGCGCATATTTCGTGTGCGAAGCCGACGAGTCGGACGGCTCTTTTCTGACGCTTACAGCAAAAGCCGCGATTATTACGAATGTCGAGGCAGATCATCTCGAACACTATGGTGACCTGGCTGGGCTGGAAGCGGCCTTTGCGCGTTTTCTCGGGCAGGTGACAGGACCCCGCGTGGTTGGTTTGAATGATCCTGGTATCGCGCGTGTGGCGCGTGGGTTGGACGTGACCGGAGTCTGGGTCGACGGTTTCCGCCCTGTGATTTCTCAGGACACAGACGAAAAAGCCTGGTATGCGGGCCGGGACGCCGCCGCTTATATCGCGACAGATCTTCGTCAAGATCAAAATGGCGTCTCGTTTCGTGTGGAAGCAGCAGGCAAAGAGCTGGGACACCTCCGAATCATGCAGGCAGGTGCGCATAATGTGGCGAACAGCTTGTCGGCTTTTGCCATGGCCGTGCAACTCGGTGCATCTGTCTCCGGAGCGCTCACAGGACTCAGCCGCTGCCAGGGTGTCGTCCGCCGCTTTGACCGGCGTGGTGAAGTCGCAGGCACAGTTTTTGTGGACGATTACGCGCACTTGCCCACTGAAGTACGCGCCGCAATTCAGGCAGCACGCGCGGGAGGATGGGAGCGGGTTGTCGCCGTTTTTCAACCCCATCTCTATTCACGCACGCGTTCTTTTGCCGAAGAGTTTGGTGCCGCCCTGGCGGAAGCAGATCTTGTGATTGTCACCGACGTGTACCCCGCGCGGGAAGACCCAATACCAGGAGTCTCCGGCGAGCTGGTTGCTGTCGCAACCCAACAGGCCGGCGGGCAATGCCAGTATGTGCCCCAGCGCGCCGATCTCCCTGCAGCCACTGCCGCTTCCGTACGCCAGGGCGATGTGTGCTTGTCGATTGGGGCCGGTGACGTCACCACTCTTTTTGCAGAAGTAGCCCCGCTTTTGCAGTCTTTTTCTCAAGAAAAAAGCGCGACAAAAACAACAACCTCTGGAGAAAAAAACAGCTTTTCTGTAGAGACGCCAGGTGTTGCGCGGCCGGAAGCAGCCGAGGAGACAGGGACACCTGCCTTTTCTGCCTTGATGGCGGATCCTTTTGCTGTGGTGTGGGAAGAACTGCGAGGCATTCTCTCTGTTCCACCACAGCGCGATTTTTCGCTTGCTCCCCTGACCACCTATAAGGTGGGCGGGAATGCTGCGCTTTTTGCCACGGTGGAAAACGAAGATGAGCTGTGCGCCGCTGGAGAGATGTCGGCACGTTACGGCCTGCCTATTCTGATGATAGGGCGGGGATCGAACATGCTCGTATCTGACCAGGGATTTCCCGGACTTGCCCTACAGCTTGGCGCCGGTTTTAACTGGAGCACACAAGACGGTGTACGCGTGCAAGCGGGGGCCGCAACACCCCTGCCTTTTCTTGCCCGGCAAGTGGCGAAGGCCGGTCTTGCCGGACTCGAGTTCGGTGTGGGTATTCCCGCTTCAGTTGGAGGCGCGGTACGCATGAATGCGGGTGGGCATGGATCTGAGATGTCTGCAGTGCTCGAAGGGGCACGTATCATGGATTTGTGCTCGGGTACGACACAAGACCGCAGTGTTGCTTCCTTGGATTTGTCTTATCGTCATTCCAACTTGGTTTCAACTGATGTCGTGCTGCGGGCTGACTTTCGTTTGTCGAAGGGCGACGCAACTGAGATTGGTACGCGACTTGCCGAGATTGTGCGCTGGCGCAAAGACCACCATCCGGCAGGGGAAGGAAATTGTGGCAGTGTTTTCACGAACCCCCCAGGGGATTCTGCCGGCCGCTTGATCGATGCTGCTGATTGCAAAAACCTGCGCATAGGTGGCGCGTACGTCTCGGCGAAACACGCAAATTTTGTGATGGCTGAGCCCTGGGCGACAGCGGCGGATGTATTCCATGTGATTCAGGCTGTGCGGGCAAAAACGCGAGAGATTTGCGGAACGGATCTCGTGCCGGAACTTCGTTTGATTGGCGATTTCGATTTCCCGACAGGTGCTCGTCTTGATACCAGTTCGGGGAAAACCGTTGCGAGCCCAGATCAGAGCCCTCGCGAAAATCCCTGCGAAAATTCCCGGGACATGGGCACATGAACCGGGTCACGGCCCGGACAGACGGAGAAGTCACGCGTTCCCGTCCAATTGGGTCTGTGACCTCACTTGATCCCCGTCTTACAGCCCGGCGTCGTGTGATCGAGCACGACCGTAAAGTGGAGGCTCGCCAACAACGGACTTGGATAATCGGCGGGATTTTGTTTGCGATAGTCCTGCTCTCGCTCGTTTTTTCTCCCCTTTTTCAGGTGGGCCGGATAGAAATAATTGGTGCGCAGCGTCTTTCCCAAGCCGAACTGATCCGCATGTCTGGAGTACAAAAGGGGGAGAATATTGTCCGTGTGAGGGTCGGGGAAATCGAGCGGGGTTTGGAAGTGTTGCCGTGGGTGGAAGATGCCAACGTTTCCCGTCATCTCCCAGGACGTTTACGCCTGGAAATCACAGAGCGTCAGCCTCTCGTCTCCGTGCTTTTGGCGGACCGTTTTCTCTTGATCGACGAGCATTGCAGAGTACTCACTACTTTGACGGCTGAAGAGGCGAGCGAGTTTCCCATCTTGGAAGTGGACAGTGCGGCCTCGACTGGTAGTGCCTCGACCGGTAGTGAAGAGGTGTCACACAAGAAAAGAGATGTGTCGACTTCTCCGCCCCGTCCCGGCGACTACTGGAAAGACGCTCAGGGAAAAGTTCTGATTGAGGCGCTGGCCCTGCTTCCGCCTGCCTTGCGGCAGAAGACTGCCCGGGTTATGTTCGCAAAAGAGAATTTCTCTTTGGTTTTACGCAAGGGGGTCCGTGTATTTTTTGGGCCGCTTCTCGATATAAAAGAGAAGGGTAATGCTGCCCTTGGGCTTCTCCTCTATCTGGAAAAAGAGAAGATCCCTGCCACAGAGCTGAACGTGCTCAGCCCTGTGGCCCCAACCTACCGCGAAATGCCAGGAGGAATAGGCGCGAGTGGCCATAAAGCGTCCTGACCTTCCGACGGAGTGTGTTGGGCTTGCTCCTCAAGCTTCGCAGTTAACCTTGAAGATGACGTCGTTTATGCAAGTGTCTTTCCCGTTGCCGCCGTTCAGGCCGTCTTTTCCTCTGTTGCCGTTCAGTCTGTCGTTCCCGTCGTCGCCATTCAGGATGTCGTGACCGATGCCGCCATTCAGAGTGTCCTGACCGTCTCCGCCGTTGAGAGTGTCGTTTCCCGTGTGGCCGTTCAGGGTGTCGTCCCCGTCGTTGCCGTTCAGGGTGTCGTCCCCCCTGTGGCCGTTCAGGGTGTCGTCCCCGTCGTTGCCGTTCAGGGTGTCGTTCCCCGTGTGGCCGTGCAGGGTGTCGTTCCCGTCGTTGCCGTGCAGGGTGTCGTTCCCGTCGTTGCCGTGCAGGGTGTCGTCCCCGTTGCCGCCGTTCAGGGTGTCGTTCCCCGTGTGGCCGTTCAGGGTGTCTTTCCCGTCGTTGCCGTTCAGTGTGTCGTGACCGATGCCGCCGTTCAGGGTGTCGTCATCGTCTCCGCCGTTCAGGGTGTCGTTCCCCTTGCCGCCGTAGAGGGTGTCGTGCCCTTTGTTGCCGTGGAGAATGTCATTGCCTTTGCCGCCGCAAATCACATCATTGCCATTAAGACCATAAATAATGTCATTCCCCTGGAAACCGTGTATGACATCATCGCCGGGTGTACCAATAAGAACGTCGTCCCCTGGTGTGCCTGCAATGGTGACCGTGAGGCCATGGCACTTCAAAGTAGGGACTGCTGTTGCCTCTGCGGTGTTTGTTGCGAGAGTCCCTGTGAGGAAGATTGCTGCTGTTGTCCAGCCGAAGAAGCGGGAAGAAAGATTCTGAGGTCTCATGGTTTTTCCGTTTTTGTAGTTTTGTGGGTTTATGCCGGCTTGTTGGGCAGTGCGAGATCGGCTGCGCGCAAATTGTGCACTCCTGCGAGGTGGCTAGCGGTTGTATCGGCCTCCTGTCTGCCATCTAAATAGATTGCTGTGGGGATTTCGGCTCGTGTCCTCCCGTGGGAGGAACCCCGGCGAATGGTGTTTGGTCGTCTCCTGAAGGAATCCGGAGGCGATGTCTTCGCTGTTGAACATGTCGGATCGACAGCTCTACCAGGTATGCCTGCGCGGGGCATTTCACCTGTTCTCCGGCTTCTTTTGCATGAAGAGGCGGAGCGTGTCGGGCTTGCTCCTTATGCTTCGCAGTTAATCTTGGAAGCGCCGTCGTTTTTGCAAGTGTCGTGTCCTCTGCCGCCGTTGAGAGTGTCGTTTCCTCTGTTGCCGTTG
>DEIU01000107.1:0-20052 GCA_002352645.1 Acidimicrobiia bacterium UBA2766
GTGGGGAAGCACTCCCGGGGTGGCCTAGAGGGACTGCAAAAAGGCAATCAGCGCGGCACGGTCTTGTGCAACAAGCAAAAGAAAGGCTGCTTGGGATGCTTCTGCTTCGCCTCCATGCCACAGCACTGCTTCCGTGAGGTTGCGTGCCCGTCCGTCATGCAGGAATCGTGTGTGCCCGTTCACGGTTTTTACGAGGCCGATTCCCCATAGTGGCGGTGTGCGCCATTCTGTGCCTGTGGCACGAAAATCGGGGCGTCCGTCTGCGAGACCTGGGCCCATGTCGTGCAGAATCAGGTCGGTGTAAGGATGGATTGTCTGGTCAGAGAGCGCAGGAATTTCTGGATTTTCTCCAGTCTGCAAGGTTGGTGTGTGGCAGAGAGCACAATCCATCTGGTGGAAGAGACGTTCTCCACGTGCGACTTCTGCATCCTCCCAGTTGCGCCGGGCGGGGACAGCGAGCGTGCGGGAGTAGAAAGAGACCCGTTCCAGTTTGTGATCATCCAGCTCGGGTGTTCCTCCATTGGGTGCCACAGCGCAGGCCTTTTGTTCTGCCGGGCAGTTTTCTGCAGGGAAGATGCCGGAGGTGATGCCGATGTCACCAAGAAAAGCCCCGGCAACTTGTTGCGTGACTGTCGGCTGGTTGGCTTTCCAGCCAAAACGGCCAAGTCGTGTTTCCTGCCGTCTTTCATCCCATACCTCGTTCACGCGACCGGAAATCCCGTCTTGATTTTTGTCGTCGGGATCGGCCAAGGCGCGGATAGTGGCTTCTGGGATGCTCTCGAGCAGTCCAAGTCCCACCATCTGTGGCGCGACACGCGGGGAGATCAAGAGGTTCTCAGGAAGCGAGGCAAACTGGGGGTCAATAATCGTATAGATGGGTTTACGCATGAGATAGGGCGTGCCATCCGCGTAGCTGCCGCGTATCTCTTCGTGCGTGATGCCAATGCTGCCTTCTGCGGGTAGACCGATAATGCTGCGGTCATTGAGCTGGTCGCCGTAGGCGGGGACAGGTTGAACACCGCCATGTGCGCCAGTGCCGGGAATGCTCAAACGCAAGAGCAAACCGAGGGCGTTATCGTCGGATTTTTGATCCGGCGGGCGCCCTCTGCCGTCTTTGAAATGGCATGACGAACAAGAGAGGGCGTTAAAAGTAGGGCCAAGTCCGTCGCGTCCTGTGGTTGAGGCAGGCGCGGTAACCCAATTGTCGTTGAAAAAGTTGTTGCCTACAGCGAAAGCCCGTTTCTGTTCCGTCGTGAGGTTGGCTGCTGATCTCGCGAAGGCGTTTATTGTTTCGTCGAAAACTGTGGTTGCCCCTCCCGTCCTGACCGCGGTTTCGCGTGAGGGCAGTGGCACTTGTAGGTCCGTGTCTTCGTTGGTAGAGCTGCACGCCGCCGCCCCAAAAACAAAAGCCGCGATGAGCCAGAAAAACCCACGGACAAGGAGGGCTTTGCTGCTTCGTGTCGCGCAATCAGAAGCTGGGGAAGAATGTGCAGCGGAGAGACGGGGACCGGTCAGGCCACTGGGGGAAGTGGCCTGACCGGTGGTGTTGGTCGGACCACTGGGGGAAGTGGCCCGTCCACTTGGACTTCTGGGAAAACTCTTTTTCGTTTTGCCAGAGGATTCGGGGGACGGCGTATGCGGCCGCATCGTCTCTCAGATCTCTATGTTGATGGTGAGGCCGAGGGCAGCAGCCGCAGAGACGATGATGTCCCCTTGGGCTTCGAGCATTTCAATGGCAGCGAGGATGGCCTGTTTTCCGGGGCTCTCAACGGGGGCAATAATCTGCTGGTCAAAGGGGGCGGGGATCGCCTCTAGTTGTGCCACGCCGGTGTCGAGTTGACGGCGCAGGCCGGCGTCGAACTCGGGGTTTACTGTTGCGACAAGGTCGGTGATACCAGGACCTTCTATGTTGGCGTATCGTCCAAAGTAGATCATACGGATACCCTTGGCGTTCCCGATGAGATCGGCTTTGGTGTTGTCGCTGAAGCAAGAGTGTTCGTCTTCTTGATCTCCGCTTTCGTAGGCAACAAACATGCGTTCGCCTGCAAGTTCTCCTTGGCTTAGCGCACCCATGCCCCGAAAGATGTTACGCAGGGCCTCGTCGGAATCTTTTGTGGTGAAAGTCGCTCGATAGTTGTTGTCATCTCCTGGCGCCCACTCCATCACGACCTGTTGAAGGTGGCGAAGGAGGAGATCAGATGAGATGTCGAGGTAACTGCGACGCCGTTCTACGTTTGGGCCGGTCGTAAAGTCAGATGCCGGCCGGGCGCCAGGTCCGTCTGGACTCAGGTCTTGTCCCCAGAGCAGGAACTCTATGGCATGGTACCCAGTAGAGATGTTTTCTTCTCCGCCCTGTTCGTTTTGCGAGAGGAGCAGGGTTTCTGTGATCTCAGGAAATGTCTCAGGATTGTTGATAATACCGGCGTTGGGGTTTCCTTCGACATAGTCGACGTAGGCCTCGTCCATAGGCCAGGCGTTCAAGAGGCCTTCTGGGCCGTTCTCGCTGTTGTCAATGGGGCCGCCGTAGAACCGGAAAACTTCTGTGGGGAGATAGTCGGCACGAGCGGCAATCCAGGCGTCTTTTGCTGCCTGTTGGGTGGCGTCGTTGGGGTCGGCAAGGAAGGTGTCGATGCTTGTGTCGAGTTCTTTTGCTGATGCAAGGCTGTCGCTGTAGGCAGTGTGGGCAATGTTGGCGTAGGTTTCGATGACCTGCTTTTTGTCGCTGTCTGTGATGCCTGTTGCGGAGGTCGAGCCGGAAGAGGAATCGTCGTCATCCCCACATGCTGAAAGGGTAATGCCAAAAAGCAAGGCGACGGGTAAAAGCGCGAAAGCGCGCGACTTTTTCATGTTGGTGTCTCCGATGACCACTATTTTCCCACCCCGTTACGTGGAGACGGGGGGCCGAGGTCACAGCCAATACCCACTGTGCTCGACCGGTGTTCTTTTCCGGAAGACGTGTCGGCCTCCCAAAGATTTCAAGAACACCAAAAATTATTTCTTAGGTTTACCTAAAAAACGATAGGGGCTTTTCTTGGCAAAGGCAAGGGTTTGTTGATTTAGAGCGGTTTGTAGGGGGGAAGTGCGAGTGGGCAGGGTGCAAGAAAAAGCGGAAGAAGCCGCCTCTGCCCGGATGAAAGGCGCGTGTGGGGAGGAGAGTTTGGGCAGCGGCACTATTTTTGCTCGGCCCATGATTCCAGGTATTTGCGTTTTTTGTTCCTTATACTGAAAGACACTGATCAGCGTTTTTCCCCCGAACGTCTGATTCTGGGTTTGGGTTGTGAGATAAAAGGGGAAACCGGAGATGAAAGACCTCGCAGGGAAGACCGCCGTTATCACAGGAGCAGCGAGCGGAATGGGTTTTGCCATGGCAGAACGTTTCGCTGCTGCAGGTATGCGCATTGTCATGACCGACATCGAACGAGAAGCACTGCAACAGGCCGAGAAAAAACTCCGGACCAAGAAGGCGGAAACGTTTGCTGTCGTGCGAGATGTCTCAGACCGAGCTTCGGTGGAAGCGCTCAAAGAAGCTGCACTTGAGCGCTTTGGTGCAGTGCATCTGCTGTGTAATAACGCGGGGGTCTTTAGCGCAGCGCGCGTATGGGAGACGTCAGAAGAGGTCTGGAAGTGGATTTTTGGGGTGAATGTCTGGGGAGTAGTGCACGGGATTTCTGTTTTTCTTCCGCTGCTTCTTGCCCAAAACGAAGGTCATGTGGTGAATACCGCTTCCGTTTCCGGTCTGCTCACAGCGCCCCTTCTCGGTGCTTATAATGCCTCAAAACACGCGGTGGTTGGTATTTCAGAAACGCTGTACCACGAACTTGCGATGGCCGACACCAGAGTTGGAGTGTCGGTTCTCTGCCCTGGCGGAGTAAACACCAATATTTTTACGGCAGAGCGCAACTGGCCGGATCATTTTGGTGACAAACCTGTGAGTGGATTGGGGACAGGGGTGCAAACTGCCTCTGGAGTCAGTGAGACAATGATGGCCCCTGCTGCTGTCGCTGAGATGGTGCATGATGCAGTAGTGCACGAGCAGTTTTGGATTCTGACACACCCCGATATGGCTGCCGGTGTTGTTCCCCGTTATCAGCAGGCTTTGCGGGCAGAGAACCCCTCCATTGCATCTTTGGGGGCACTTGGTGATCTCGGCGGAGCGAAGTGAGACGAGCTTCCTGGGAACCGGCTTTGTAGTGGGACCTTGGAGTCGACTTTGGAACCGGCCTGGTAGCCGGCCTGATAGCAGACCTGGGAACTGGTTTTGTAAGTGGACCTTGGAGTCGGTGCAGGGCCTTGACGGAGAGTCGGCTTGCCGGTCCCGATTTCTTCGACCAGCTCAAAAAATCCCCATTTCCAAGCCTGCCGCGAGGGTCATGCCGAATTCCCTGCAAATCTCGAGGTCATTTGCCTGTAGCTCGCCTTGTACAACAAGAGGAGGGAGCGCTTCTCTCCAGGCAAGACCTGCCACAATACGTTGTACGCTCGCCACTGCCCCACTGCCGTCGTTTCCGGCCTTGACGAACAATGCATAGGGGAGGCCACGAGTTTTTTCGAGGCAGGGGTAATACACCTCGTCAAAAAAATATTTGAGCGCTCCGCTCATGTAGCCAAAGTTCTCTGGTGTGCCGAGGATTATCCCCTCTGCCCATTGCACAGCGTCGACGCCGGCATCAAGCGCATGGAGTGTTCGTACTTCGACTCCGGTCACTTCTTCGTCTGTTGTCCCAGCGTAGACGGCATCCAACATGCTTTTCGTGTTCCCGGACTGGGAGTGAGAGACAATCAAGAGATGCTTCGACATGGGTGCCCTCCCTCTCGCGTTGCCCGACTGTTGCCCCGACGGCAAGAAAGTTCTCTGCGTGTGTGCCGCATGCTTTTTTGCGGTCTTCCCTTCTCTATTGACATTGACAGAGGGGTTATCGGAGGAGCATTTGGGCAGAGGATCCTGTCAGAGAAAAGAGCCTGGTATGAGTCCGGGCCATGTGCGGGAAAGAGCGTCTGTTGTCTTGCTTTCAATGTTGTTCTCTGGTCTCTTTTTTCAGGTGTTTCCCTTGAGGCGTCTTTTTTGAGGCGTCTGGCTCGGGGTGGGCCGGCTTGTTTGTCAGATGTCAAAAATGCCATCCACAATGAGGCCTGTGGCGCAAAGGAGCAGGAGGGCTGCGCAAAACCGGGCAGCGCCTGTTGTCGCACAAGCGAGCACGCTCTCTGGTTCTGCGGACGGAAAAAAGGCTGATCCGACCACTGTGGACAGGGCAAAAGCCGCTGCTGCTGTCGCGAAAAAGACGCCCTCATCTATTGAGGCGCTCATGGTAAGCAGACCAAGACCTGGCGCGAGCAGCAGGGGGAAGGCAAGGGGAACAAGTCCCGTTGCCAGAGAGGTTTTGACTGTGCCCGCTGTGCCCGCTGTGCCTGTCGTGCTCTCGGATGTGCGGGAAGGAGAAAGCAAGGGAGGGGAAATCAGTGAAGGGACAGGAGAGATCGGGGCTGCAAAAAAGTCCCGCCCCGCGCTGAGAAGAAGCACGACACCGACTGCGATGCGAGTAGTGGCCGCGGAAACGTCGAGGGCGTCATTGACGTTTTGCGCGACGAGGGCGATCCCTCCCAGGCCGACTGTTGCAGTGAGCGCTCCAATGGCGGCAATCTGCAGGCGCTCTTTGCGGTTTTCGCGAGCAGCAGGGAGTGCAGGATGCAGACGAGCAGGATTCACGGCAGTGATTGCGGCTACAAGCGCGAGAGTCTGGTTCACTCGGGGGTTCCTCTTCTGGTAGGAGCAGCAATAACAGGATGGGATAAAGCGGGTTTTCGGCGGGAGAATATCGGTGAACCGGATTTTTCTCTTACGGTTTCTTCGAGAATCTGCGACACGGCGAGCAAAGCGGAAAGGGCGTGTTGTTGATCGTCCATTTGTGTGTCTCCCCGGTAAAACCAGGCGCCTTGCGCGAGTTCTGCGTGTTGTAATCCTGCGGCTTCCGATGCTGTGATTTGTCGTGTTACCAGCATTCCTGCTGCGCATGTGGCCCGTTCTGCCATGCGATCAAGGCCTCCTGGTACTTGCGTCGCAAGGCGAGGGTCCGCGCGGCCCGCGCGCCAGAGTGCTGCCATTCCCTCCCCGATTGTGCCGAGGCCGGAGCCGGGCGCGTAGGGACCGCGTGTCCAGCGCTGTATGCCGTGGTCGCTCCGTTGGGATTCGAAGCGGGTTTGTACCCCAAAGATGCCTGCAGTGCGTATTGCGTAGGCGATGTTTGCCGGGGTGAGCGGGCTGAGGTCTGAGTCACTGCGTTTGGTGCTGGTGTTTGTGTGCGACAAGGCCGGGGCCGGGGGAGAAGCCGGGGCCGAAGCGGGTTTGTCGTGCGTGCGAGATGGCCAGGCTGCAATTTCGGCGATCCCGTATGCCGCCCAATGGTCAGATATTGGGGGAAAGCGCCGTTCGGCGTCGTCCCGGCTCGTGGAGATATATTGGGCGACTTTACGGGTAGGAACGTCCCAGCCGTCCTCCGGAAAGAGGGAGTGCAGACGGGCGAGCGCCCAGAGTGTTTCTCCTGTATAGAAGGGAGAGAAATATCCGGGAATGGGGCCGGTCTCTCGGTCCCAATAGGCAAGGATTGCGGCTTCGTCGGTGAGTTGTCCGTGCAAGAATCGCCCCATACTGGCGAGGAGGTCGTCGTGACGGGGATCTCCAGTGACCTCCCGTCGCTCCGCCAGGCCTGCAGTGAGAAGGGCCGAGGCGCCGGCGGATAGCTGCCTGCCTGTTCCGAAGGCGGTTTTGTCTTCTTGTCGCACAAGTCTGCGTAATGCATACTCGGTTCCAGCGTCGGCAGCAGCAAGCGCCCCTGGAATGCCCGCATGGGCAGCCTGGTAGAGCGACATGATGACTCCGGCGTGACGCACGAGGTTGTACCCGGCTTCTATCGTGTCTCTCTCTTTGTCATACCGATAGATCCATGAACCGTCGGGTTGCTGGTTCCGTGTGAACCAGCCTACGGCTGCTGTGGCCGCAGCTCGGGTGTTGTGCGCTGTGGCGGTTGGGCAAAACTCGGGGTGCGCAACAGCCCGCACTGCTCCGAGTGCTACTGCCCAGGTCAAAAGACCGGCTGCCACGCGTCGTGCCGTTTTTCGTGTTTTTTGTCCGGTACTTTCTGTGTGTTTTTCTCGCACCTATTCACCATAGTTGGGGTTTTTCAGGCAACGGGATGTGGCTGCTCTTCCAGCTGGTGAGCGGGGTAAGTGCTTCTGGGCGGAGAAGCATGGACAATTTGAGCGGGCGGGCAGATAGGTGGGTAGGGGGGAGTGGCAGAAGCGCGCCTGCGACATATTTCTCTATGAAGAGAGGGCCCCAGAGCCCAGAGGCGAAAGCCGGGAGCCCAGAGCCGGGAGAGTAAGCAAAGACCAGCTGGGCTGGGCTGTCGTGTCCCTGGTATGCCGCGGGGCGAGAGACCTGTGCCGGTATTGTGAGGGAGGTGTCGCGCAATCGTATGCTTCTGTTTTTGCGAGATTTGCCTCTTTCCTTTGTCTTGCGTTCATAATTTGTTGCAGAAATGCCGTGGCCTATGATGGTTTGCCGGGAGTATCTCTTGGATTTCCGGCAAGATGAGCAGGTCAACGCGATTCCCTCTTTGCCCCCCGCCTTTTTTGAGAGAGAAGCGAGCGCCCATGACGACTGAAACCGAGATACGCCAGGAAGTTGCCGCATGGCTCGCAGCAAACTGGGATCCTGATCTCACTGTTGCCCAATGGTGGGAAAAGCTCTGTGACGCCGGTTGGGCAACGCCGATTTGGCCGGAGCAATGGCATGGACGTGGGCTTTCGCGAGATCTTGGTCGGGCTGTTGCCGAGGAGATTCGCAAGGCTGGTGCGCTTGGGCCTCCTGCTGGTTTGGGCATGATGCTTGCCGGCCCGACGATTATTGGGCATGGCACGCAGGAGCAAAAAGAGCGTTATCTCAAGAAGATCGCGAATGGGCAAGAAGGCTGGTGCCAGCTCTTCAGCGAGCCTGGGGCCGGGTCAGACTTGGCGGGTTTGCAGACTCGCGCGATACGAGATGGCGATCAGTGGGTGGTGAACGGGCAAAAGGTCTGGACCTCTACCGGGATGGATGCCGACCTTGGCATGCTCATTGCGCGTACCAATGTAGATGTTCCGAAGCACAAGGGTATCAGCTATTTTGCGTTTCCTATGCAGCAGCCTGGAGTTGATGTACGGCCTTTGCGGGAAATGACGGGTCGTGCCCTGTTCTGTGAGGTTTTTCTGGATGACGCGCGGGTGCCCCATGATGCCCTGCTCGACGCGGTGGACAACGGCTGGAATGTCGCGCGTACCACGCTCGCGCATGAGCGACAGAGTATCGGGAGTGGAGGTAGCGGGCCTGGGGGCGCCGCGACGCCTGGTACTGTCTCTGGTGACCTGGAGCGCCGGGCGGGCGATTTTGTAGGAAAAGGCAAAAAGAAGCGTGCCTCGCTTGGTGGGGGTGCACTCTTCCCGCGCAGCTATGAGATTCTGCGCGACGCTGCGACAAAGCAGGAGCGGACAGGCGATCCCCACATTCGCCAGGATCTCGCCCGCCTCTACATGCTGCACGAGATCAATCGGTATACCGTGTTGCGCACAAAGGCTGCAATGAAGGCAGGGAAACAACCTGGTCCCGAAGCCAACATTGCGAAACTTGCGAATACTCGAATGGTTCGTCTTACCCGTGATCTTGGTCTCAGTATTATCGGTGCGGGGGGCATGTTGTATGCCGAGGACGCTCCTCTGAATGGAGTGCTCCAGGAAATGGCGCTTTTTGCTCCGGCTCCCTCGATTTATGGTGGGACCGACGAGATTCAGCGCAATATTGCTGGTGAGCGGGGCCTCGGCTTGCCGCGTGAGCCAGGTGACTCCCACAAGGTCCCCTTCAAGGATCTAAAGGTTGGTACGCAGGCGCAAAAGTAAGACTGCCTGTACGCTGCCTTGGGCAAGTGGGGTTTTCCGGGGATTTGGTCATGACGCGCGCTGTGTGTGCCTGGTCCGGTCCACTGCAATCTTGATGCGTTGCGGTTTTTCACATGGTAAATCCGCGCGCAAATCTCTCAGAAAAGATCCCGGAAAAGCCGAGCTGAAATGTACTGGAAGCTGTTTTTCGCCCAGGTCTTTCCGTTCGCTTCGTGGGTAAAAAATGCTCATTTCGGGGAAGGATTCGGTGTTGGCTTTGGGTTGTGTGCCTCTAAGCTGGGGGCAAGCCTGCGCATTCTCGCGCGTAGGTGGGCTTCGCGTGCTACGGGGGAGGTAGTTTCATGAAAGTCGGCATCCAAATGGTGTTTCAGTCATACGGCTATGACAAGTCGGTGACTGACTCGCAGGTGTATGACGAGGAGATTCGCCTGGGGGAACTTGCAGACGAACTGGGTTTTGACGCGATCTGGCCAGTGGAGCATCATTTTGAGGACTACGCGTTTTGCCCTGATAACACGCTTTTTCTTGCACACATGGCGGCCCGCACCAGCCAGATTTCGCTGGCGACTGGCGCGGTGATTGTGCCGTGGAACAACCCTTTGCGGGTTGCCGAGAAAATTGCCTTGCTCGATGAACTTTCGCATGGTCGTCTCCTGTTCGGCATGGGTCGAGGTCTGGCGCGCCGCGAGTACGAAGGCTTCGGCATCTCCATGGATGAGTCGCGGGAGCGCTTTGACGAAGCCGCGCCCATGATCTTGCACGCGCTCGAGACCGGCGTGATCGAGGGGGATGGTCCTTATTACCCGCAGGCGCCTACCCCGATTCGCCCGCGTCCCACGCGCACCTTTGAAGGGCGTACCTATTGTGTTGCGATGTCGCCTGATTCTGTGTTGACTGCAGCCGACATTGGTGCCCGTATGGTTGTGTTCTCTCAGAGGCCTTGGGAGCAGCAGGCCGAAGCGCTTGAGATCTACCGTCAACGTTACGAAGCAAAGCACGGGTCCAAGCCGGCTCCTCCTGTGACGTGTGACTTTGTCTATTGTGACACCGACCCCAAGCGGGCAGAAGAGGTTGCGAAAGAACACCTGCTCGGCTATTTGACAAGTGTGATGGAGCATTACGAACTTGCCGGAGAGCATTTCAAGAGTGCCAAAGGCTATGAGTCCTATGGGAGCGCGGTCGATATTCTGCGCGCGGTTGGCATGGAGAGCATGGGGGATATGTACTTAGGTGTACAAGCCTGGGGTACGCCTGATCAGATTTTGGAAAAGATCGAAGCCCGCCGCAAGATCATTGGTGATTTCGATCTCACCTGTTGTTTCCGTTACGCAGGTATTCCCTATGAAACTGCAGAGGCAAGCATGCGGACTTTCGCGCGAGAAGTGCTTCCTGTGTTGCATGCCTATGAGACAGTTGCTCCCTGAGCGTTGCTCCCTGACCGCTGCTGTGGTGTCCGGTTGGCGCAGCCGGCAGGCTCGCGCGTTTTGCTCAAGGGGATGCAACGGCCTGCGCTTCTGTCGCGAGATGCTCGGCCCATTGTACGGCGCGGGTGGCTTCCCCTTCGCGTAGGGGGCCTTCGCTGTGGTCGACGAAAAAGCTTTCGGGGGCTGCGATCAGTGCAAAGTCGAGTTTCCGCAGCCGTTTGGCGATCCCGCGTGCCGCTGATCCAGTGAGGAGGGCGGGTTTATCGATGCGGGTGTCAAACGCTGCGGCCTGTTGCCCACTGCTTTTTGCGACTTTGGCAAACCAGTCGCGCAGGCCGGGGCCGGCGGCGCCCTCTTCAATGTTGAGCTCAGGGTTTTGTTCGGCTTCGGTGTCAGCAGCTTTGCGACTGCTGCTGCGACTCATGCCGTGCGCGTGGGTGGGGCCTCCCACAATCACAAGATCAGCTCCTGTGGTTTCTGTGGCGCTTGCCTCATGAGCCGGCACGACGCGTACGTCTCCGGCGGTGCTCATTACTGTTGCAACAGCTTCGGCTACCTCTTTCGTGTTCCCGTACATAGATTCGTAGATAATCACAATTTTCATCTGTAGTGGTTTGTCCTTGTTCTCTGATCGGGGAGCTGCTTTTTCACAGGCCTGGACGGAGCTTTTCTTCACGATTTTTTCCGGGAAGAAGCAGGGTTTGCTGTTTTGCTTTTCACACCGGTTTCCGGATGGAGGTGCGCGTGGGAAGTCTTTCCCTGAAGACCTGAAGAATAGAAAGTGAAAATGGGGCAGAATAGCAGGGGAGGAGAAGGCTGTTGACAGAGGAGAGCTGCGACTACACAGCGGCAGATGGGAGGCTGAGCGGTCTGTTATGAAGGGCCGGGATTGATACGATTTTCGCATGGAGCGCAAACTTGCTTTTCTTGTGGTAGTGGCGATCTCGATCGCCGTGCTTCTCCCTGCTGTGCGGGGGTTTTCGAACGATGGCTTCCCACTCTCCACCTATTCTATGTTTTCTCGGGACCGAGGTCGGATTTCCACAGTGCATACCGTTGTTGGTCTTGATCCCGATGGCAGACCTCACCGCCTTTCACCTGATCTTATCGGGGGGAGCGACGAGATTGTCCTGGCAGCAGCAGAAGTGAGCCGGGCAGTGCGAGAGGGAAAAACGCGTGCTTTGTGTGCTGCAGTGGCGCAGCGGGTTGCCGCCCGAGCACATTCCTATCCTGTCGTGCAAGTTGTGAGTGAAACCTACGACAGTGTTGCCTACTTTCAGGGTGAGAAACAGCCCCGGCATACTCAAGTGCATGCCTCTTGCGCTCCTGAGACCTCGCGCAAAACAGGCAAGACGACGTGGGAGCGGCGTGACAAGCCGGCTTCTGCTGTCGCAATCCCAAGGGGATTAGGGGCACAGTGACCGCCGAGGCACAAAGCAGTCGGCTGCGGCAAACTCTGTCGCGGCGAGAAAGCGACAAAGGGCACGAAAAACAGAGCCATGAGGCTTTTTTCTCGCCTGCCCCTCCCGCCCGCCTTGCAGTACTTCGCCTGTGCACCGGAATCTTCTCGGTGCTCTATCTGGTATTGCGCGGGCCGCACTGGTTGGACATCTCCCATTTCGACAGCACACGCTTTCTGCCGATAGGCGTGCTTTTCTGGCTGTCTTCTCCGTTGCCCGCACTTGTGTTCCAAGCGCTGACGGTGCTCTGCCTGCTTACGGGAATCGCCTATACGACAGGATGGCGTTTTCGTGTGACTGGTCCGCTGTTTGGTCTGCTCTTGCTCCTTGTGACGACCTACCGTAATTCCTGGGGACAGATCTTCCATAGCGAAAACTTGATGGTGTTGCACGTGCTGGTCATTGGTTTTGCTCCGGCTGCTGATGTGTGCTCATCGGATCGGCGGCGTTCTTCTGCGCCTGTGCCCTTGCGCGCCTTCCGCTATGGCTGGCCAGTTCGTTTGCTGGCGCTCATTACCGTCCTTACCTATCTTGTGGCTGGTCTCGCAAAACTCCACAATGCGGGGTTTTCTTGGGCCACAGGTGATGTGCTGTTGCACCAAGTGGCATTCGATAATATGCGAAAAGATGCCTTTGGAACGGTCTATTCGCCTTTGGGCGCGGCCCTTGTTGCCCATCACTGGGTTTTTCCTCCAATGGCACTTGGCTCACTTTTTGTAGAGCTTGGTGCGCCTTTGGCTGGTTTTTCCTCGAGTTTCGCTCGTATTTGGGTACCAGCTGCCTGGCTGTTTCATGTCGGGGTTTTGGCGTTCATGGCGATTGTTTTTCCCTACCCCTTGTTCGGTGTGGCTTTTGCTGCTTTCTACCGAGTTGAACGCCTGTTGGAATGGCGGCTCCTTGCCCCACTTGTCCGCCACTGGACATGAAGGGATTTTTTGTGAAGGCAGACGCCTGTCCCGTTGTGCAGGGTTCTTGGCAGTGCGTTTTTGCAGGGGAGTTTCTCCCGGACCTCACCGTTTCTTGCGCTTGGGGTGAGGTCGGGATGCGGATGATGGGGCTGCAGCGTGCAGAAGCTGTCGCAAAACCTCTGAGAGCACTGCGAACCTCAAGAACCGTGTTTTCTAGTCTTCTACAGTGTTGCCGGCGAAGCGCAGTCTGGCTTCTTGCCAGCGAGCCTGATCGAAAGGTCCCGTGGCAGAGACACAATCGGCAGCTTCGTAGCCCATTTCCAAGGCGTGATGGGAGTTGTCATGGACAAAAAGCCCTTGGCGTCCAAAACTTGCGAAGTTTTCCAAACCTTGTGACCAGCTGTCGAGTTCTGCGAAAGAGTCTGCGAATGAGAGGTCATACACTGGATACGCGCGTTCGATCCGTTCTACCTGCACGTGTGTGATGGGAGGAAGGGAAAGATCGCAGTCTTCGAGATCATGTTGCACAATGCCGGTAAGGATTTCTGGGGTTGCTGACCAGATGGCATCCTCGCGGTTGCAGGGGATTTCTGCGCAGAGCACAGTGCGGTTACTGTGGGCACTTGCCCGATAGTGGGCAGGTTCCGAGATGCGAGAACATGTAAGTTCACTTGCTGGTAGATAGTGGGCGTCGAATTCAGTGAACTGCCTGGCCTGTATGACGAGATAGACGAGCACCATTGAGCGGTAGCGCAACTGTGTGGCTGCGTGTTGTACTGAAGGAGACAGGGGGCCTTTCCACAGGTGGGCAACAAGGGGAAGAGGCAGGGAAGAGAGGCAGACATCGGCCTCGAATTGTCTTCCGGTTTTTGTGCGTATCCTGAATTTTTCTGCAGCGCGGGCGAGTTGGGTCACGGGCTCGCCGAGTGCAAAGTGCGTGCCTGCGTCTCGGACAGCCTTTTCATAAGCCGTAAAGATCTGACCGAACCCCTGTCGTGGATAGTAAAAGAAGGGTTTTTTCCCAAGCAGGGTCAGTAGGGATTTGCGGGCGATTGTAAAAAGAGACCCGGCTGCGACGCGTTTTTCTGCTTGTACTGCGGCGATTTTTTCGGGAGGGAGTCCCCATAGTTTTTTGGCGTAAGGAGAATAAAAGTACTCGTTTAGTGCTGTGCCAAAACGCCGTTCGAGCTCATTGCGGTATGTGGGTGCGTCAAGCTGGGATATGCCAGGGTCCGAACCAGGGTCCGAACCAGTGGCGGAACCAGGGGAGGGGTTTTTCTGGGGCCAGATGCCACGGCACATGTCTTTTGCGAAGCGGGCGGAGAGACGCGGGGGAAGCTCGAACAGCAGGTGCAAGGGGTGCACAGGGAAACGCACCCAGCGATTTGCCAGTCTGATGCGACCGTGCCGGGGGCGTTGTAACAGATCATCGCCGAGCAATCCTTGAATATCAGACAGTATGTGTGGAGGGCAGGCCGGATGGAGGCGGTGGCTGCCAAGGTCGGCTTGCAGACCTTTGACCTCGATGCTGCGGCTTGTCCCGCCGGTTTGGGATGTTGCCTCAATCACCGTGAGGTCGATGTCGTCGCGTTTGGCGAGTTGGTAGGCGGCGCCTAGCCCCGCGGGACCTGCCCCCAGGATGACAATGTGGGGGCGTTTTTTCATTTTTGTCCTGTTCTGCAGCTTGTGAGGAATGTGCCGGACGGCTTGTTGTGACGGATGCTTTTTTGCTGTTTCTCTGGGGCAGGTGCCTTATGAGATAAGGCCGGTTTCTTCAAGCATCTCGATCGTGGAGTCGAGCTTTTCTCCGAGCTTTTCGAGATCGATTTGCTCGCCTATGACTTCTGTGAGGGGCGGGGCGCCCGCAGGAGTCTCAGTTCCTGCTACAAGCGAGTACTCGAAAGTTTCGCTCACAAAATAGGCTTGGGCTGTGGGGGACAAAAGGAAACGCAAGAAGGCTTCGGCTGCTTTTTTTTGGTTGGTTGTTGCGAGAATGCCGGCCCCTGCCACATTGACAAGTGCGCCGGGATCGCCCTCTGCCAAGAAGAAGTTTTCTGCCGGCGTGCTGGGGTCTTCGGCTTTGATTTGGCCAAGGTAGTAGTGGTTTACCAGGCCAAGTTTCACTTCTCCTGCTCCGACGGCATCGACAATAGAGAGGTTGTTCGGGTAGATCTTGACTCTGTTGTCGCGTAGTTCTTTGAGCCATGCTTGGGTTGTCTCATCGCCAACTGCGACCTGCATGCCAGACACGAATGCCTGGAAAGAGGCATTCGTGGGGGCGATCGCGACGTCCCCTCGCCATTTCTCGTTCGTCAGGTCAAAAACGGATGAGGGCACGTCATTTTTTTGCACCATCTCGGTGTTGTACACGATAGTGCGGGCGCGTCCTGACACGCCGACCCAGTTACCCGAAGGGGCGCGAAATTCTGGCTGGACCAGGTTTAATATGTCTTCTGGTAGGGCTGCCAGCATGTTTGCCGCGTCGAGGGAACCGAGTGCTCCAGCGTCTTGCGCAAAGAAAACATCGGCCTTACTGCGATCGCCTTCTTGGCGGAGCTTGGATGTCATTTGAGAGGTTGGCCCGTAGTCCACCTTGATGTATATGCCGGTGTCTTTTGAGAACTGTTGAAGCAGGGGATACACGAGGTTTTTGTTGCGGCCTGAATAGATGATGAGGCTTTCCTCATCATCGGATGAGCTACAGGATGCCAACAAAACTGCTGATACACCGACAAGGCAGAAGATGGCAAGGAAACTGGCGAGTTTGCGCATAGGGGCCTCCGCGTGGGGCGTGGGCTTTTCTGGGAAAGTTGTCGGGTTGGAAAACGGACAAAGGGATGCTTCATAGTTTATAGAGGGAAACTGAAAAAATTGATAGAGGGAGTCCTAAAAACGCGTTGTGTGGTTTTTTCGTGCGCGCTGGTCTTCCCGGATGGGGAATTTTTCTGCATCTTTTACGAGGAGAGAAATCCCTGGTGAAAATGGGTATTTCTCTGTTGTGGAAGGTGTTTTGGAAGGGTTTTTTGGGCGAGAAAAACGCATGCTACAGTTTTTCTCTGCGTATGATATTTTGCAGTCCTGCGATCAAGACGCATATTTTGCATACTATGAGCATGCGAAAAAGGTGTCGACCGAGAGCGAAAAGGCAAGGGTCTGCTGCCTGCGTCTTGTGCTGACACGGAAGCGAGATGTCCGCCACACTCTGGCAACTTCAGGAATTTCGCTTCATGTCCTTCAGGTGCCTTACGGTCCTCACGTCTTGGACAGACCTTCAATGAGCGAGAGCGCATGCTCGCCGTAAGCATTGCCGACTCGTTCGGAGAGCACTCCCGGCGCATGGAAGTTGCCATGTGCATCTGTATGGTTCTCAATAAGCGCAGCAAGTAGGCGTGGAGTTGCGATCGCAGTGTTGTTGAGCGTGTGAGGGAAGCGAGTCCCCTTTTCTGATCTGTACCGGATACTCGCTCTCAAACACTGCCAGGTGTGCAGGGTGGAACAAGAGTTCGATTCGCGATACCGGTTTTGCGACGGCACCCAAACCTCGATGTCATTCATTCTGAATTTCCCGAGTCCCATATCGCCGGTACATGCTTCTATCACACGGTAGGGAATCTCGAGCGCCTGTAGCAGACTCTCGGATATCTGCAGGAGCCGTTCGTGCCACATTGCAGACATCTCATCGTCATCCTTGCAGATGACAAAGAGCTCGACCTTGCGGAACTCGTGTACTCGCAGCAACCCTTTTGTATCTCTGCCTGCCGAACCGGCTTCACTTCGATAGCACGGTGACATCCCGGCATAGAGAATCGGGAGTTGTCCCGCATCCAGGACTTCGTCCAAGTGCAGGCCAAGAAGTGGAACCTCGGAGGTTCCGGCGAGATGGAGGTCGCTGTTCTCGAGCTTGTAAACTTCTTCTCTTCCTCCGGGAAACCAACCGGACGCGACGAAAGACTCGGCCAAGCACAGGGTTGGTGTAATAACCGGGGTGAATCCCTCTGCTATTGCCTTTTCCAAAGCCAGCATATGGAGAGCCTGTTCCAACAGTGCCAGGCCATTTTTTACGGCGTATGCTCTCGATCCAGCGACGCGGCGGGCCCCATCAAAATCAACCCACCCGGTTTCCTTGACAAAATTGTGATGATCGACCGTGAGTTCGGGTTGTCCTCCCCAGGAACGCAGTTCGACATTCGATGTGTCATCGGCTCCGACCGGTGCTCCGCTCCAGGCAATATTTGGCATCTGCAAGCACAGTTCAAGCAGCGCCTCGGATGTGTCCTCGATTTGCTGCTTTACCACCTTCAACTCTGCAGACACGGCGCGAGCTTCGTCCCTTGTGGCCTGGTCCACTTGGCGACCCTGGAGGGCTTTGCGTCGGGTGTTCAGCGCGCTGACGGAGGTCAGCATGGCGGTCAGCTGACTGTCGAGTTTGGCGCAAAGATCAAAGTCGATGTTCCCCACGAACTTGTCTTCTGCAGCCTTCCGGATCTCTTGCTCATTCTCTCGGAACCAGCGTCGTAGATAATTTACGTTTGGCATCATAGTGGCTTATTCCATTGTGTCATTGTGACAGAGAAGGCAACCTGCACTGTGCACTCTTGGCAAAGGTGTCGTCGCAGACGGAGGCCCTTGTCTCTACAGTCCGCCAAAATCATCTCTCCAAACTTTCAAGAACAGATCTCGCTCTGCTTGGAGACCAGGCATTGGCGCGCACAACACTGTTGACGCCAAGCGTGACGTCGCGCACTGCGTCGCACCCTTATGCATAACAAGTGCAATATGTGCAATAATGGCTTGGCCGGTCCCGCCGGCCAATGATGCACGCGAAGGTGCAGCCTGGTGGTAGTGAGAGGTCGCAAGCGTCGTACGAGCAGCTGAATCGCGAGAGCTTGTGCCGTATCCCAAGGCTATTGAGAACGCACCCGCCCTGCTGCGTTGATCGCGTCCTATGATGATCAGCGGCCCGGATGAGAGCATAGGCCTTCTCGAATTATTAGAGCATAGGTCTTTTGGAACCGGCGACCGATTACTGACAAAAGTCTCTGGACGACTCGTTGAGGCTGCCCAATATCGCGCAATGGAAGGTCCTCTGCCAGAGCTGTCCACTCTGTTGTCCTGCATGGTCGGAGTGGGGGAGCGCGTCTTACATCTGGGCGGAAGGGCTTTTGCGAGCGGGCACACGAGCGGTGCAAAGGAAGCTTCCTCCCGAACGCGGTATGGGGTTTTTGGAAATTGTGGGAGTTGGAGTTGAGGAAGTTATGGAGGGCTGGGGTTCGGACCCTTGGGCGTTTTGGAGGGGGAGGCGAAGCCGGGCCCATTTTTCTTTGGAAGTTCACCACACAAGTTTTCGACGTCCCCAGACAAAAAATCCCAGAACACACGCGTCGCAGACTGCGTGACCACTTCGCCCGTGAAAGACTTCATCAACAAGTGTGAAGCCGGAACAGTTCAGCCCCGACAACAAGCTCTTTATCCTCGTCGCGTAGAAATAAAGCAATAAAATGTTACAATGGAAAAGAGACGACTAGATACTGTAAAAAAGCTAAATGCCGTATTCTGTACAAATATAAACAATGCAGACTGATCCGCCCTCAGAACAAGCATCTCAACCCGAACCCGAATATCCGCCACCCCAACAACCCGAACAGCCTCAACCTCCGTATCCGTTGCCACCCCAATATCAACAGCTTCAACCTCCATACCCGCTGGATCAACCCGAACAGCCTCAACCTCCGTATCCGTTGCCACCTCAATATCAACAGCCTCAATATCCGCCTCTTCCAGGCCAGTATCCTCCAGGAAACCCCGCCCCGCGTGAGCTTGCTTCTCCCCTGCAACGCTTGTTTGCCCGCATCCTTGATTCCATCATTCTGGCCATCGTTGGCGTCGTGGTCGCTGAACTCTTCCTTGTTGTGAATGATGATTCCATCGTGTTGTACATCTTCTTCTTCATGTGCGGAGTTTTTTATGAAGTCGGAATGGTTGCGACACGAGGCGCCACTCTCGGGAAAATGGTCATAAACCTTAAGGTCATCGACGCTGAAACCGGTGCCATTCCAGAATGGAGAGAGTCCTTCCTTCGCTGGTTTGTCCTGAATGGCATCGCGGCTATCCTCTCGTTTTTCTCCCCGACCATCGCTACCCTCGGTGTGTTGGTCGGAATCCTGGTTGCCCTCTCGATCTTGTGGGACCCGCGCAAACAAGGCTGGCACGACATGGCAGCGAAGACCTATGTAGTGCGAGCCTGATCGACCGGAGTTCACGACATGAGGTCTTGTTGATCCGAAACAAGACGGCAACCTGTTGGTGCCTGCTTTTGGGAAGGGGAGTCGCGGGAGTCGCGAGACCTTTTTTGCGCTGCCTTTTTCCCTATGGTGTCTCAAAGGTCGAGCGGCAGTGCTACGGCGTCAAATGGGCGTAAGGTGGTGCAGTGCGGAGACGGGAGTCTTCGAGAGGACCGCCCACGGTGAAGTGGTAGAGGGTCTGGAAACGCCGATCGGTGATGCCGAGAAACTGGTGTAGCGTGTTGTCGAAAAAACATCCGATGCCAGTGCCGCGCATGCCGACTGCTTCTGCCTCAAGATAAAGGGTTTGCCCGATGGCCCCGCTCTCCCAGTGTAACCGGCGATAAAAAGAGGCATCGTGCGCTCTTGGACGGGGTTCAAATTCGGCGGGGCGCCAGGGCAAGGCACTGAAAGGCACGCGTTCGGGGAGAGGTAACGTGCGTTCCAGGATGTGAAAGAAGTGCGCGGTTTGCAGGTGGGAAGCCCTGTCCATGGCTGTCGCGTTGCGACGTTACTGAAAGAGCTGCCATACGAGCACAGGGTTGTGTGAGTGGACTACGTATGAGTGGGGTGTGCGGGGGTCTGTGAGAGGGACTGTGCTCGCATGGCCGGAAACGGACTTTTGTGCTGCACGTTTTTCTGTGGTTTTGTCTGCGATGGCGATGGCGATGGCGATGACAGTGGGAGATGGGAGTGTGGTTGGTCAATGCTCTGTCTGAGGTCGGTGTGTTGTCTTGTGGGGCCTGTTTCTTGTGTTAGCTTGCGCGACGCGCAAGCAGAAGGGCGCTCCACGGGGCGATGTGGATCTTCGTTTCCGGATGTAGTTCGTGTGGGATGTGCGGGTCAGTTGATGAGGCAGTGCTGTCTGGGTCTGTGGGAGTGAAACAGGTGCGGAAAAGATCCGGATCGTCTGGGTTATCTGGGTCGTCCCAGCGGGGAGAGGACGAGTCGAGGCGATTCGTCCAAGTGTTTTTGCGGGTGTGTTTGTTTGCCGTCTCTAGGCTGTCCCCGATGATGTGTGCCTTGGGGTTTGTCCCTGGGGGGTCGGCGAGGG
>DEIU01000107.1:20123-25828 GCA_002352645.1 Acidimicrobiia bacterium UBA2766
TCGGCGAGGGAGAAGGTTGTCCCTAGAGGGTCGGCGAGGGAGAGGCTTTGTGGAGTATCGGAGAAAGAAAAGAGCCCGGCAAAGGCAGGTGCTGCGCTGTCGTGTGTGGGGGAGGGGAAAAACCCGAGAAAAAAGAGTTTCTTTTCTGCGTCCCATCCTGTGGTGAGGGGTGGGGCTTGCACGCCCCGAAATGGGGAGAGATCATGCCGCGCTGTCAGGAGTTCGGTGTAGAACGCGAACATGACCGCGTGTTTGCCTTTTTGCGCAGAATCGTGGCGGATTTTTGCGGAGAGAAAGGTCTCTTTTGCTTGGGGGTCGGGGGGAGTGCCTTCCCATGAGAAATCAGCGAACTCGCTCAGGCGTCCTTTGCGCACTGCTGCGACGAGTTCTGGGTTCTGATGATGTACAAAATACGGAAAGGGTGCTTCTTCCGCGTGTTCTTCTCCCATAAAAAGCTGGGGAATAAACGGGGAAAGAATACTGAATGCTGCGGCCAGTTTGAGCTGGGAAAAGCTGGCGTGTTCGTGCAAGCGCTCGCCGCGCATGCGGTTTCCGACCTGGTCATGGTTTTGGGAGAACACTACAAGGCGGGCCGGGGGTGTGTGGCCTTGTGGGTATCCGTGTCGCCGTTTGCGATAAGTGGACTGCTCTCCCGTGTAGAGGAAGCCATCAGTGAAAAGTTTCGGGAAGTCTGCTGCCCCGCGATAGTCGGCGTAATAGCCGTCCCGGTCATCGGTAAGGGCGACGCGCAGTGCATGGTGAAAGTCGTCGTTCCATTGCGCGTCCATACCCCAGCCAAATTTGCTGACCGGGCGTATGAGTCGCGGGTCATTGTCGGCGCTTTCCGCAATGACGGTGATTGTTCGACCGAGTTCCTTCGCTCGAGCATGGACCGCTGCAGTGAGTTCTTCTATAAAAGGAAGAGGAGTGGTGTTCACAATGGCGTGCACAGCATCGAGCCGCAAGGCGTCCACATGGGCGTGCGTGACCCAAAAGAGCGCGTTTTCCTGAAAAAACCGCCGCACGTGGTCTCCTTGTGCCCCGTCAAAGTTCAGGGCTTTTGCCCAAGGAGTGCGATAAAAATCCGTGAAATAGGGGCCGAAGTCGGAGAGGTCCATGCCCTCTGGGCCGGTATGGTTGTACACCACGTCCAGGGCGACCGCGAGTCCGTGCGCATGGCAGGCATCCACGAGGCGGCGTAGGCCATTGAGCCCCCCATAGGAGTGTTGGGCTGCATAGAGAAACGCCCCGTCGTATCCCCAATTTCGTTCGCCGGGAAACTGGGCGATCGGCATCAGTTGCACCACGGTGACTCCGAGGCGTGCAAGTCGAGGCAGGTGTGGGATGATCGCGTCGAATGTTCCCGCCGCGGTGAAGGTCCCGACATGTAGCTCGTAGAGTACGTAGTCGTCTAATGCCGGAGGGGACCAGTCGTGGTCTGTCCAGGAAAAAGACGCTTCCGGCACGGCAGATGGGCCATGTGTTCCGTCTGGCTGCGAAATGGAGGCCGGGTCAGGTCGTTCCAGCATGCCCTTCGGGCCATCGAGTTTGTAGAGGTAGCGTGTGCCGGGACCAGCTTTCTCCGTCAGGGCTGTCCAATAGCCGTCTTTTTCTCGTTCGAGCGGAACCTCCGCGAAAGCCTGTCCTGTTTTGTCGAGAAGAACCGCTGCTACCACAGAAGCTTCCGGTGCCCAGACGCGGAAGCGGCATCCTGGTTTGGTGGGCCAGCTTCCCAACGGAGGGGCCAGTCCTGCGGCGGTTTTCATCCCGTGCCTCCTTGCATGGCTCTACATGTCACCTGCATGTGTGAAAAACACAATCCCCAAGGGGGGAACGGTGAGTTCCAGAGAAAATAGCCTGTCATGTAGGGGGATATCGGTGGCTTCCACGCGGCCCAGGTTCCCCACTCCACTGCCGCCGTACTCTTCGGCGTCGCTGTTCGCGAGTTCCGTCCAGGATCCGCCTGCCGGTACGCCGACTCGGTATCCAAGACGGGGGACAGGTGTGCAGTTTGCCACCACGAGAATCGGTGCCGAAGAGTCTTTGCCTTGGCGCAAAAATGAGAGGACGCTGTTTTCTCTGTCGTGTGCTTCGATCCACTCGAAGCCTTCTGGCTCACAGTCGAGCTGGTAGAGGGCCGGTTCATTCCGGTACATGCGATTTAAGTGGCCAACCCAACGCTGTATACCGGCATGAAAGGGAAAGTCCAAGAGGGCCCAGTCGATTGCACCATCATGCTGCCACTCGCTCCATTGCCCGATTTCTCCGCCCATAAAAAGCAGCTTTTTTCCGGGCATGCCTTGCATCAACCCATGCAGAAGACGCACGTTCGCGAATTTTTGCCAGTCGTCTCCTGGCATCTTGGTGAGCAGTGAGCCTTTTCCGTGGGTGACTTCATCGTGTGAGAGCGAAAGCACAAAGTTCTCATTGAACGCGTAGACCATGCGGAAGGTGAGCTCGTCGTGGTGATACCCCCGATGGATGGGGTCGCGTTGCAGGTACTCCAAGGTGTCGTGCATCCAGCCCATGTCCCATTTGAAGCCGAAACCAAGTCCACCTGCATATGTGGGACGAGAGACCATTGGCCAGGCTGTGGATTCCTCGGCGAAGGTCTGGCAGTCTGGGTACTCTCGGTAAACTTCTTCATTGAGCTGCCGGATGAAGTCGATTGCTTCGAGGTTTTCGTTGCCGCCGTACTTGTTTGGACGCCATTCCCCTTCGGAGCGGGAATAGTCCCGGTACAGCATGGACGCGACGCCGTCGACGCGTAGCCCATCCACATGATAGTGATCGAACCAGAAGAGAGCACTTGAGATGAGAAAAGCTCGTACTTCGTTCCGGCCATAATTGAAAATATAGGACTGCCAGTCGGGGTGAAATCCCTCTTCGGGATGAGAATGCTCAAATAAGTGTGTCCCGTCAAAGTACACAAGACCGTGCTCATCTGAGGGGAAATGGGAAGGCACCCAGTCCAGGATGACGCCGATGCCTCGCTGGTGCAGATAATCCACTAAATACATCAGGTCTTGGGGTGTGCCGTAACGGGAAGTCGCGGCGAAGTAGCCGGTGATCTGGTAGCCCCATGACCCGTTGAAAGGGTGTTCCATCAGAGGAAGGATCTCCACATGGGTGTATCCCAGATTGTCGGCATAGTCGGCCAGCTCTGGTGCAATCTCCCGGTAGGAGAGCGGATGACCACTGGTTTGCCAGGAGCCTAGGTGCATTTCGTAGATGCTGATCGGGGCGTCAATCGCGTTATGTGTTCTCCGGTTTGTCATCCACTCTTCATCCTTCCACTCATAGGAAAGATCAGCCACTTTTGACGCAGTTGCCGGGGATTTTTCGGCTGCGAAGGCAAAGGGATCGGCTTTCGCAACTCTAAAATCGTTGTACTGCGATTCGATATGGAACTTGTAGACAGAACCGACGTTCACCTCTGGGAGGAAACTTTGCCAGATGCCGGAACTGTCAGAGTGATGCAGCGGAGACGCGCCGACTTGCCAATCATTGAAATCTCCGATCACAGAGACCGCGCGGGCGTTTGGGGCCCAGACCGCAAAGCGAGTTCCTCTCACTCCGTCGACTGTGCCGAAGTGCGCGCCGAGTTTTTCGTAGAGACGGAAGTGTCTGCCTTCGTTGAAAAGGTGGAAGTCATTGTTGCTGATCGGTGCGAGCGCCAGATGCGGCGCGGATTTCTGCGAGCGCTGCGCGCTTGCACTTGCCGGTCCGGGTGTGTTGGAGGACGAGGTTGCAGTTATGGCGGGAGGTTTTGTGGGGACCTCTTCCGGTGGGCCGGCGTGTACGGCTGCTTGTGGGGATTCCCTGTGCACAGCGTCTTTCGTGTCGTCTTTCGTGTCGACCGGACTCACGTCGCCTGGACTTGGGCACAAGCATTGTAGGCGCTGCATGATGGTGGTATCGGCAAACATCTCTTCCAGAGAGAAGCGCATTTTGCGTCGCCAGTTTGCATGCTCGTCGACGGTGCCCGGCATGTTCTGCTGTGCCGTTTCGAGCCAGAGATCCTCAATCGCGACGACTTTGGCGAGTGCAGGAGAGGCCGCGAGCAGTTCCAGGATACCTTCGAGAACTTTGCCCGGGTCCGCTGTCTCTGTGGGGTCTGGGGAGGCTGCCTCAATACCGTGTGCGTGCAGAAACTCGAGCAGAACTCGGCGCTGTGTGACGCGGTTTTCGCGTGCGGCAGTTGCCTCTGTTTCGTCGAGTAGGCCGAGTGCAAGCCGGGTGCTGATGTCTTTGGCTTCCCAAAAACCGGCAAAGGACGGCATGTCATGGGAGTTCACTCCCGCGACCATGTCGGCGCTGATTTCTCCAAGAGAAGGAGGAGTACTGTCGAGCTCATACTGGACTGCATACAAGCGGGCGAGACCATGGCGATGCATACTGGTCTCCACGAACTTGGGGACGACCCCCATATTTTCCCCTACCACCTGGCATTTGTGCCGGTGTGATTCCAGGCAAAGAACCGCGTAAAGCTCTTCTTCCGGATATTTCACATAGGTTCCTTCGCTTGCCGGGAACCCCTCCGGTATCCAGTACAAACGGTGCAGACCCATCACATGGTCAATGCGCAATAGGCCTGCGGTGCGCATCTGACGGCTCAGACAGTCGCGGAAGAGACGGTGTCCGTCGTGCCGGCTTTTTTCTGGGTGTGCCGGAGGAAAAAGCCAGTTCTGGCCTTTGCGGAAGAAAGAGTCGGGTTGTGCTCCGACATGGACACAAGAGACGTGGATTTCTTTCTCCGCCCAGGTATCGTAGCCATCGGGATGCACCCCAATCGGGAGATCCTGATACAAGATCATGTCGATCTCTGACATGTTTTTATTGAGCGCGCTGAATTGTTCTTCGGTCAGCCATTGCACATAGGCGTGATAGCGCACGAGCTTGTCAGCTTCGCCAGAAGTGAGGACAGAAACAGCTTTTTCCTGCGCTTCTTGTTCGACCTCTGCTGTCCACTCTTTCCAGTGTGTACCGTGTCGCGCACAGGTTGCCCGGAAGGCCGCGTAGCTTGTGATTTCCGGGTCTGCCGCAAGAAAAGCAGCAAACTGTTGCCGTCGTGCTGCTGTGCAGTCGAGCGCGAAAAAATGCCGGCTCAACACGGCGAGCACTTCGTGAATGTGTGCCGATACGCTGCGGTGGTCGACAAAAGGTGCGTGATCCGGCGTGTCGTGTGTGGGGGAAGACGCCTGCTCTTTTGTGGGGAGAGTTTTTGCTGCTTTTTCGAGCAGGCGCTGTGCTTCGGGACAGTCTTGCAGCTCAGGAACACGTGCAAGATCGAGGAAGAGCTCGTTGTGAAAACGCCGGCTGATTGGACGGTAGGGGCTTGCTTCGCAGGGGTCTTCGTGGAATCCCGCCAAAAGCGGCAGGGTTGCGAGCAGGCTTGCGCCCAGCCCGGCTGTTTTTTCTGCGAGTAGTGCCAGGTCGGAGAAGTTCCCGATACCCTGACTATTTGCAGAGTGCAGGGCATGGAGCGGAGCGAAGACGCCTGCCGGACTTTTCAGGCTCTGCTTTTTTTTCCCTTTTTCCCTGGAAGGCGACCAGGTTTTCCGAGGAGCTGAAATGAGCGTGGCGCACGCTTCCCACTCTCTTTCGCTCGTCCTGTTTTCTGTGTCCTCGTGCCCTCGGAGCTGCAACTTGTGATATCCGTAGGGCAGGGGTTCCCTACATTGCAGGTTCATAATGATGGTGTG
>DEIU01000107.1:25977-38573 GCA_002352645.1 Acidimicrobiia bacterium UBA2766
TCCTTGTCTTTGGCGGCAAGTGCCCGCGCTGCGTCATCAGTGCTCTGGATCGGAACCCCGAGCGCCGCCAGAATTGCGATGAGGGTATCGCCGCTGGCTTGTACCTGCTGACCTGCGGCATTGCGATAACTAATTTGCACGCCGTGGCGAGAAGCGAGACGGCGCAATGTGTTGGAAGGGGAAGTGCTCAGCTTATTCCTCACGAAATCGTGTCGAGAAGGCGAACGATCCCTTTCAAGGGGATGTGTACCCACTCTGGCCTGGTGTCAAGTTCGTAACCCACCTCGAAGATTGCTTTTTCAAGGAGGTAAGCGTCCAAGAGCACGCGGATGGCGTCAGTGGTGTCCGGCAGGTGAGGGGACCCTTTTGCGGTATTGAGATAGGCCCGCAAAAAGGTGATACTCACCCACCATTGCCAGATTGCACCGGCGTGTTCCAATTGTTGAAAAGTTAGACTACCCGTTTCGGCGATGCCACGTGCTTCGAGTTCCAAGAGTGCCGCTGTGGCGGCATAGTCGAAGGAACGGAGCATGCCTGCGACATCCCAAAGAGGTGGACGTTTCAGGCGCCGCTGACTGAGCGGACGAGTCGGTTCTCCCTCGAAATCAAGGATCACGAAGTCGCGTCCGGTGTAGAGAAGCTGGCCAAGGTGGTAATCGCCATGACAACGGATACGTGTTGCGGTAATTGGGCGATCGTGCACCCGCTCGAAGCACCGCATGAGTTCGTTTTTTCGGTCGAGCAGCTCGATCGCTTGTTCTCGCGCGATGTCGGGGAGCTGTGCAAGAGATTGGCGGAGCAGTTGCAGGGTTTTGCGGGCGTGGCTTCCCATTTGCTGATAGATCGAGCGGCGATGCAAGGCCGTGAGGGTTTCCGGCGCGAAGGAAGGTGTGCTGGGATCACTACTCAAAGCGTTGTGGAGTTCGGCTGTGCGCTTTCCGATCAAGTCAGCTTGCGACAGATAGGATCCTATTGTGGTCGCAATGCTTTCAGGGATTTTTTGGTCGACCATGTTGACAATGTGCGCGTGAGGCAAAATTGTGTCTTTGTCAGGCAAGCTTGTGGACAGGACTTTGTTGTAATACTGCGAGAGATCATCGAGTGTGTAGCGCCATGCGTCGCCTTCATTTGGGACGAGTTCCTGCAGAATCGCAAGTGTGCCCGGTTCTTGCCCGTCGACCCGATATTCGACCCAGCCTGCAACAGGGGGAGTGTGGCGAAAACGTGCCCTGTCTGTGAGGAATCGCCCGATTTCCAGATCGGGATTCAGGCCGGGCTCAATGGCGCGGAAAAGCTTCAAAATCAGTTTGTCATCATAGATAACTGAGGTATTTGATTGTTCAGCCTCAGATACGCGTGCTTTCGGGAGTGGCGCGTTGTTGCTTGGCAACTGCCGGCGGTGCCCACGCACTCCTGTGATTTCAGTACTCTGCCCCTTGCATTTGCGTCGGCGTGCCACGATATCGAAAAGCGTGTGCGCGAAACGCTCGTCGACGAAAGCATCACAGAGCACACTTTCTTTGTCGCCGTCCACAAGTTCTGCGACGATGGCATAGGGATGTTCGTGCAGGAGCTGATCGATGGATTTGTCGGTGACATGCAACAGCGGCACGACATAGGTATCAGGTTCTCCTTCTTTGTAGGAAACCTGCACAGTGGCCACAATCGCCTCTTGTTTTGTGCTGTCCTCCGCTTTGTGTGGAAGTGGAACAGGCGTGATTTGTTTGATTTCAGCGGCCTGTGTGCTGCGGGCTTTTCCACGGAACCAGCGTTGTTTTGTGAGATAGACAGGGAGCACGCTTTCGAGTTTCTCTCTGTCTTGTCCATAAATCACATTATCCCAGGAGCCATTTGCGGTGATACGGGGGACTTTGTCGGTGCGGGGAAGGCCTCTTGCGCCCATTCCAACACTTTTTCCAGGTGGAAACTCGCTGATTCCCGTCACCCCGAACTCCATTTTGGGCGTTTCCAAGGACATCCAATAGAAAGCATATGGGCCGAGAGTGAGGAGATAAGGAAGATCCCCAATTGGCGGAAAAGATACCTGGCCGAAGAGCTCAAGCGGCGTCATGCCACGATAGGCAGAGAGGTCAAGCTCCACATAGCTGGCCTGGCCGGATAGGTTGGCGACCACAAGGATGCGTTGGTCTTCGTGCTCACGTAGAAAAGCCAGCACTTTATGGTTCTGCGGATGTAGAAACTCAAGACGTCCGCGGTTCAGGGCGGGGTGCCGCTTTCTCAGTGCAAGCAGGCGTTTCATCCACCAGAGGAGAGAGTTCGGGTTAACCTGTTGGGCCTCAATGTTGACCGCTTCATAGTGGTATTCGGGGTCGACGATGGTCGGGAGATACAGACGCTGCGGGTTTGTGGCCGAGAAACCGGCGTTGCGTTCACTACTCCATTGCATCGGGGTGCGTACGGCGTCTCGGTCCCCAAGATAGATATTGTCACCCATGCCGATCTCGTCGCCGTAATAGATGATGGGCGTGCCGGGCAGGGAAAAGAGCAGTCCGTTCATGAGTTCGAGTTTGCGCCGGTCATTGCCGAGCAGGGGAGCAAGGCGGCGGCGAATCCCGAGATTGACCCGTGCTTGCTTGTCGTGGGCATACGCGCGGTACATGTAGTCGCGCTCTTCGTCTGTCACCATTTCGAGCGTGAGCTCGTCATGGTTGCGGAGAAATATTGCCCACTGGCAGTTCTCGGGGATTTCTGGGGTTTCTTGCAGAATGTCAATGACAGGAAACCTGTCCCCTTGTTGTACCGCCATGAAGAGTCGCGGCATGAGAGGGAAATGGAATGCCATATGGCATTCGTCGCCCGCGCCAAAATAGGAGATGGCGTCTTCTGGCCATTGGTTTGCCTCGGCAAGCAGCATTCGGTTCGGGTAATGCTCGTCGATATAGTGCCGCAGCGAGCGGAGGAACTCGTGCGTCTGTTTGAGGTTTTCGCAGGAAGTGCCTTCTTGTTGATAGAGGTAAGGCACTGCATCAAGACGAAGCCCATCGACTCCTTTGCGGAACCAAAAATCGATAATGCGTAACATGGCCCGATGTACTTCTGGGTTTTCGAAGTTGAGATCGGGCTGATGAGAATAGAAACGATGCCAGTAGTACTGTCGAGCCACAGGATCCCAAGTCCAGTTGGAAGACTCGAAGTCCTCAAAAATTATTCGTACGTCATTGTATCGATCTGGAGTGTCGCTCCACACATAAAAGGAACGCCAGCGGCTTCCCGGCGGAGAGTTCCGGGCTCGCTGGAACCAAGGATGTTGATCAGACGTGTGATTGAGAACGAGTTCAGTAATGACGCGCAGGCCACGGCGGTGGGCTCCCAGCATGAAGCGGTGAAAGTCACTGAGCGTCCCATAAGAAGGATGGACATTGCGGTAGTCCGAGATGTCGTATCCGTCGTCGCGCAGCGGTGAAGGATAAAAAGGCATGAGCCAGATGGCGGTTACCCCAAGGTCTTGCAAATAATCGAGTCGAGAGGTGAGGCCGGGGAAGTCGCCGTAACCGTCTTCTGAAGCGTCCTTGAAGGCCCGGACGTGTGTTTGGTAGATGATTGCGTCTTTGTACCAGTCTGATGTGGTGTCAACAGTAGGGAAACTTTTTCCAGCGGGCATGAGAGCACCTTGAGCGTGAGCGCTGTCTGTTGGCAGCAGCCAAAACGGATCTTGTCGAGAGGCAAGCATTTGTGCCTGGCAGATAGTGGTGCGTTGTAGAGAGGGTCGAGAAGAGGGAAAGGAGAAAACGAGGAAACAGCATGAGCAAAAACCATGCTGCCTCGTGTCGAGAAAGAGGGCCGGAAATTAGGGGAAGTTGTGAATGTGGAATATATGAGCGGGATGAGTCCCGGGATGGAGTTCTACATAGTTCCAGGGGCCGTGCCATGTGTAGCGCGTGCCGTCGAGGAGATCTGTCAAAGTGAAATTCTGGTGTGTGACCGCAAGAGCCTCGAGGTCGAGATGGACCCATCCTGATTGGGTGTGTTGAGGGTCAAGGTTCACCACAGTGAGTACAACATTCTGGTTACTTGGCTGGTCACCTGGTCCTTCGACCGGTGTGGTCTTGCTGTAACAGATGAGTTGATCATTGTCGATATGGTGGAACTGCAGAGTCCAGTCCTGTTGTAGGGCCGGATTCTCTCGCCTTATGAAGTTGACCTGTGAGATCAGATCCCGCATATTGTGTTCCTGATCGAGATCCCATGTGCGGATCTGATACTTCTCAGAATCCTGATATTCTTCTTCTCGCCATGCGGCAGCTTCCGTGACTGCGAGCTCGAAGACCGGTCCGTAGATGCCATAGTTGGCGGCAAGAGTGGCAGCCAGAATAAACCGCACCATGAAGGCAGGTTTCCCACCTTGACGCAGGAATTCATGCAAGATGTCAGGCGTGTTGGTCCAGACGTTTGGGCGGAAAATTTCCCGTGACTCGTCTTTTGTAAGCTCGGTGAAATATTCGGTGAGTTCCCATTTCGTGTTGCGCCATGTGAAATAGGTGTAGGACTGTGTGAAGCCGGCCTTGGCAAGACGGTGCATCAGTTTGGGGCGGGTGAATGCTTCCGCGAGAAAGAGCACGTCCGGGCAAGAGCGTTTTACTTCGGGAATGAGCCAGTCCCAGAAAGGGAAGGGCTTGGTGTGCGGGTTGTCCACCCGGAAAATGCGCACGCCTTGGTCTACCCAGAAGTCAACCACTTCCCGCAGCGCTCTCCAGAGGGCAGCGGAATCCTCGCATTCGAAGTCAAATGGATAGATATCCTCGTAGCTTTTTGGAGGGTTTTCCGCGCATTTCACGGATCCGTCTGCGCGGTGGCGGAACCAGTTCGGGTGTTCTTGTACCCAAGGATGATCTGGGGCACACTGAAAAGCCAGGTCGAGTGCGATTTCTATGCCGAAATCCTCCGCCCGTTTGCGAAAAGAGCGGAAATCGTCAATTGTCCCAAGATCAGGATGTACTGCTGTGTGCCCTCCCTCTGTGGAACCGATTGCCCAAGGGCTACCGAGGTCTCCTTCCTGGGCGGTGATCGCGTTGTTGGAACCTTTGCGGGCGATCTTCCCGATCGGATGGATCGGTGGAAGATAGAGAACATCAAAGCCCATTCCCGCGATATAGGGAAGAGCTGTTTCGCAGGAGGCGAAAGTGCCGTGAGCGGGTAGGTTTTCCGGGTTTTCCGGGTGATGCCCGTTTTCATGGCTCACGCGGAGAGAGCGGGGGAACATTTCATACCAAGTGCTGAATCGGGCACGAGGGCGGTCCACGGTAACTTGCAGGGACCGACTGTAGAGTGTGTCCTCCGTGGAGTCTCGATATTTTGTCACAAGGTGAGCAAGCTCGCTGCCTGTGACGAGCGCAAGACCATCTTCTCTTGCAGGTGAAGAGCGAAGTCTGCCGGCGAATTCGGCGAGCTGCTCTGCGTCTTCGTCTTGTGCTTGCGATTCTGCGAATTCTGCGAATTTTGCACCCTCTGCAAAATCGAGAGAAAGATCTTTTCCCGCTGCTGCATTGAGTGAGAGGTCCCGTCGCCAAGTGGCGAAATGGTCAACCCCTGCGACTATTGTGTATGAGTATGAACCTGTTTTTTCCACAGAAAAAGTGCCTTGCCACCGGTCTTCGGCTACTTCTGCTGTGAATGCGTGCATGGGGGTTACTGACCATACACTGTCTGTTTCGTGACGGTAGCGCAGCCCGCACCACACGATGTCGTGTCCGTCTCCGAAAACATCTGCTTCGACTGTGAGTGTTTCACCCACGACACGTTTTACGGGATAACGGCCCCCGTCAATTTCGGGGGTGACGTGTTCAATGACGACACGTCTATGGGTACCCGGTGTAAGACGAATTGGCTCCTCTTTCCCTGTGTATCCGTAAAAGTTCTTACTTGTTGGAATTGTGTTCATCTTACGACACCATTGTCGAGTCTGATCGGGTGTATGGTTTAGTTTCTCCAATATTCTTGGACGTGAAATATGGGCTTTACCAGGGAGTCTACAAATCGACATTTCCGGCAAGGAGCGAAGGTTGGGGCGAGAGAAAAGCAGCGTGAAAAGTTGAGTGAAAGATCGCGTTTTTCGCAAGAAGTAGACGCGAAGCACATTGCGAAGGCGCCTTGTTTCTCCGGTGATCGGAGAGTTCCAGGAGAACCTGTAGAAGAAAGCGAGAAGAAAATTATCAGGAAGCTACAAAACCGTGCTTCTTCTTAAGACTTTTCCCAATGCCCTTTTTGTCTTGTCCTTCTGAAGCTTTTGGAAGCGAGGACAGACCTACACCACACCACAGGTTGATTGTAGGAAAAGGCTGTGACAAGGTTTTGTATTTTTCTGTTCTTCCCCATTGGGAAAGGGATGGGAAAAGATTGGCCAAGGTGAGATGGCCTGAGATATTGGATGCGGGGCGCCTGTGTGAAAAATCTTGCGTCGCCTCGAGGGAACATTCTGAGAAATCTTGGGAAAATTGGCAGGAGAGTGTGGAAAAAATTGGAAGAGCAGTGTCTCTTTTTGCAGTTAAAGCGCAAAAAGGGGGAGGCGGGGAAATAGTGCGGAAAATGACACTCAAATGCGGTTAATTTTCTGGCTGGAGTGTCCGAAGAGAGAAAGGGATCGTGCGCGGAGACCTTCGAGATTACTGTTGGAGCCGCGGCCTTCTCTCTGTTGACCGCATATTTTTGTCTCCGGTTGTCTTTCAAGGAAAGTCGTGTTCAATGTCCTACTTCGAGAAATACTAGGCTCGATCTTATGGATGTATGGCCAGGACAGCCCTATCCACTTGGGGCTACGTATGATGGCGCAGGAACAAATTTCTCGATTTTCTCGGAGATTGCCGAACGGGTTGAACTCTGCTTGTTTGACGATGATGGTACGGAATGCCGTTTCGAGTTGGATGAGACGACAGCCTTGTGCTGGCATATATATATTCCTGGTGTCGGTCCAGGCCAGCTTTATGGGTTTCGGGTGTATGGTCCTTATGCGCCAGAGAAAGGGTGGCGTTGTAATCCGGCAAAGCTCTTGCTTGATCCCTACGCGAAAGCGGTGGAAGGGGATTTCGTCTGGCACCAAGCTGTGTTTTCCTACAACTTCGGTGATGCCAGTGGGCCTCCCAATATGTTGGATAGTGCACCGTATGTGCCGAAAGCTGTGGTCACAAATCCTTATTTTGACTGGGGGGATGACCGCCACCCACGCACTCTCCGGCATGAGTCGATCATCTATGAATTGCATGTCAAAGGGTTTACTGCCCTGCACCCGGATATTCCGTCAGAAATTCGCGGGACGTATTCCGGGCTCTGTCACCCTGTTGCAGTGAATCATCTTCGCAGGCTTGGCATTACTGCGGTGGAGCTGCAGCCTGTGCATCAGTTTGTGCATGACCACCGCCTGAATCGGCAGGGATTGCGGAATTATTGGGGCTATAACTCGATCGCCTACCTCGCACCCCACAATGAGTACCGTAGTGGTCCCCGTGCTGGAACTCAGGTGCAAGAGTTCAAGCGAATGGTGCGTACCCTGCATGAAGCCGGGATCGAGGTGATCCTCGACGTGGTGTACAACCATACGGCAGAGGGAAATCATCTCGGGCCGACGCTCTCGCTTCGCGGCATTGATAACCATGCGTATTACCGTTTGGAAGACGACGCGCTGCACTATTACCGGGACTACACCGGAACTGGAAACAGTTTGAATCCCAAGCATCCCCATGTGCTGCAACTCATCATGGACAGTCTTCGCTATTGGGTACTGGAGATGCATGTAGATGGTTTCCGCTTCGATTTAGCGGCCACGCTTGCCCGTGAACTCCATGATGTCGACCGGCTTGCTGCCTTTTTCGACTTGATTCAGCAAGATCCGGTTGTGAGCCAAGTCAAACTCATTGCCGAACCTTGGGATGTGGGCGAAGGGGGCTATCAGGTTGGGAACTTCCCTCCTCTCTGGTCAGAGTGGAACGGAAAGTATCGTGATACTGTGCGCGACTACTGGCGTGGCAATGAGCAGACACTTGGCGAGTTCGCGTCTCGTTTTACGGGTAGTTCTGATTTGTATGCCTCGACTGGACGGCGTCCCTCGGCCAGTGTGAACTTTGTGACTTGCCATGACGGGTTTACGCTCCAAGATCTTGTGTCTTATAACGACCGTCATAATGATGCCAACGGAGAGAATAACGAGGACGGAGAACGCGACAACCGATCCTGGAATTGTGGAGTGGAAGGTCCGACCACACACCCGACTGTGCTTGCGCTCCGTGTGCGTCAAAAGCGTAACTATCTGGCGACGCTGCTGCTTTCACAGGGTATTCCCATGCTCCTTGCGGGTGATGAGATGGGGCGCACGCAGTGTGGGAATAACAATGCCTACTGTCAGGACAACGAGATCTCATGGATCGACTGGTCCGCTGTGGACGAAGATCTCTTTGATTTTGTCGCTCTTCTCATCAGACTGCGACGGGAACATCCGGTTTTTCGCCGCCGTCGTTGGTTCCAGGGCAGACCGGTATTGGGAACTGAAGCCAAAGATATCGGCTGGTTTCGTCCTGATGGCCGGCAAATGACGGATGATGACTGGGACACGAGTTTCGCGAAGACAATAGGTGTCTATCTGAATGGACGGGCGATCCCCAGTCCTGGTCCACACGGAGAACCAGTTGTGGACGACACCTTCTTTGTGATTTTCAACGCGCATGAAGGGATGATTGACTTCACTCTTCCTGATGCGATGTGGAGTCCATTCTGGGCGAAAGAGCTGGATACGTATGCTCTTTTTCCCTCCGGTGCCAACCATTTCAAGGCACCCTGTTATAAGGCGGGTGCGCGCATGAGGGTGTGGGGGCGTTCTGTGGTGTTGTTGCGTCATGGCACATGAACGTCGTTGTGCCTATCGTGTGCAGTTTGGTCCGCATTTTTCTTTGGATGACGCGGTCAATCTCGTGCCCTATCTTTCCGGGCTGGGAGTAAGTCATCTTTACGCGTCGCCTTTGCTCGGAGCAGTCACGACAAGTACGCACGGGTATGATGTTGTTGATCCCTCTTGTGTGAATGCAACACTCGGCGGAGAGCCGGCATTCCGTCGTCTGGTGACTGCCTTGGCCGCAAAGAAAATGTGGCTTCTTGTGGATATTGTGCCGAATCATCTGGCGACGCATCACTCGAATCCCTGGTGGTGGAGTTTGCTGGCCGAAGGCCCCGCGAGTCCATATGCCGCCTTTTTTGATGTCGATTGGGAACGCACGGCTTCGCCTGGTGCCCCTGGTGTGTTGATGTTTCCCGTGCTTGGTGCTCCGCTTGACAAGGTGCTTGCCCGTGGTGAGTTGCGAGTGGAACAGGTGGAGGGAGTCGCTGATCTACCGGCCGAGAGCGTTTATGTCTTGCGGTATTTTGATCGGGTTTTTCCGTTGCGCAAGGATGCAGGGCAAGAGCTTGCTGCGCAGCTGGTGCGTAATAATCGTGGGAAGAAGAGAGAGGGTGGTACTCCGGGGAGTCTCGGGAGTACCGCTGCAAGACAGGAGGATCTTGCTGCGCTTTTGGCGTGCCAGCATTACCGACTTGTCGATTGGCGCCGTTCAAGTGAGGCCGTAAACTATCGTCGTTTTTTCGACATTAACGATTTGGCTGCCGTGCGTGTGGAGCATCCCCCGGCTTTTACGGCAGAACATCAGCGTGTCGCGCGCTGGTTCGCCGAAGGAGATGTGGACGGGCTCCGTGTCGATCATATTGATGGCATGCTCGATCCCGCTGCATATTTGCGTGACCTGTCTGAACTGGTAGGACACGGCTGGGTTTTGATCGAGAAAATTCTCTGTGACGAACGCCAGGATGACATGGTCGTCGAACGCCTGCCTGTTTCCTGGCAGACTGCCGGGACCACTGGCTACGATTTTTGCCGGCGTGTCGGGGCACTTCTTACTGATCCTGCGGGAGAGGCCCCGCTCACGGAGTGCTACCGCTCTTTTGTCGGAGAAGAGCGGTCTTGGAATGAAATTGTGCGAGAGGCAAAACAAGAGGTCGTCTCCCAGCTTTTTTGTGCCGACATTGACCGTCTTGCTGCATTGTTTGCATCTTCGCGTGCCCTGGAAAAGGAAACGGAGACGAGATCAAATCTCAACGGAGAGGGAGAAGTTGCTGCTTGCCGTGCGGTAATTGCCGACTTTCTCGTGTCTCTCGATGTTTACCGCACCTATGTGCCCCCGAACGGTCAAGCAAGCCAAGTCGACGCGGACCGTCTCACTACCGCAGGCGCGCGTGCTGTGGCGACTGGCGCAGACCCGGATCGGGTAGGTGTGTTGATCGAGATTTTGCAAGGTCGACGTGACGATCGTCCTGCGCGGGAATTGTGCTCCCGCTTCCAACAATTGTCGGGTCCGGTCATGGCAAAGGGCGTAGAAGACACGGCGATGTATCGATACTTTCGTTTTGTGTCTCTCAATGAAGTGGGTGCGGACCCTGGGCATTTTGGCCTTTCACTTGACCATTTTCATGCTGCATGTGCTGAGACCCTGGAATGGTGGCCCGAAGCACTGCTTGCGACTTCGACGCATGATACGAAGCGCAGCGAAGATGTGCGTGCTCGTCTGCAGCTTCTCGCTGAGATTCCCGGAGAATGGCGGGCACTTGTGCAACGCTGGGCCGTGCAACACGAAAAATATCGTGAGGGAGACATGCCTTCCCGGAACGCGCAATATCTGCTTTACCAAACGCTTGTTGGTGCCTGGCCCTTGAGTGTGGAACGTGTGCAGGAATACATGTGCAAGGCCACGAGAGAAGAAAAAAGGGAAACCTCCTGGCTGTCACCCGATCCTGTCTACGAGAAAGCCCTTGTCTCTTTTATCGGGAATGTGTTGGAGGACAAGGAGTTCTGTGAGGATCTGGGGAGATTCGTCGAACGTTTGACCCCTTTTGGTCGCGTGAACTCCCTCGCCCAAACCCTTTTGAAACTGACATGCCCCGGAGTGCCAGACCTCTACCAGGGCACCGAGCTCTGGAATTTCCGCCTGGTAGACCCCGATAACCGTTGCAGCATTGATTTTGATGCGCGCCGTTCCCTGTTCGAAACGGTGAAAGCACTTGATCGCTCTGCTGATGCCCCCGAACAAGTGATGGCAGATGCGGATGAAGGCCTGCCAAAACTCTGGCTCATCCACCGCACCTTGCGTTTTCGCGAACGCCGTCCTGACCTGTATGCCGCTGGGGGAAGTTATGTTCCGCTCGCAGTGTCGGGTCCTGCCCAGACACACGCAGTCACTTTTTTGCGCGGAGGCGAAGCCGTTACTTTTGTGCCACGCTGGCCATTGAAACTGGCCGGCGCATGGGAAGACACCATGTTGCATCTGCCAGAAGGGCAGTGGGCGAATCAATTTACCGGGGATGTGCACTCGGGCGGCGAGTTCCCTGTCGCCAATTTGCTCGCACGCTTTCCCGTGGCCTTGCTTGTGCGAACACAAGACTGAGTGGACACTGCGATGACTCGCTCGATCGCACGCAAACCTGGAGTGTAGCCTGTCTGCTTTGGGAGGATACGCCTGAGGAAAGAGCGGAAACAGGCAGAGGAGAAGCGAACAATTTTTGCTTTCCTCCCGGTAAAGAGGGAAAAAAAGGGGGGCTCAAATGGAACTTGGAGTCGTTTTTCCACAGAGTGAGATCGGCAATGACCCTGTGGCTGTGCGAGATTTCGCCCAGGCCGTAGAGGAACTTTCTTTTTCGCACCTTCTCATTTATGACCATGTGCTGGGAGCCGACCCTGACCGGCCTGGTGGCTGGACGGGTCCTTATGACAAAGACACTGCATTCCATGAGGTTTTTGTTGTGCTGGGCTACCTTGCGGCAATCACGAAGACAGTCGAACTGGGCACTGCTGTGCTCGTTTTGCCACAACGTCAAACCGCACTCGTGGCAAAACAGGCTGCCGAAGTCGATATTCTGTCGGGTGGTCGCCTGCGCCTCGGAGTCGGAACAGGCTGGAACGCCATAGAATATGAAGCGCTTGGCGAGAATTTTCAGAACCGAGGCAAACGCCAAGTAGAACAGATCGCGGTGATGCGTGCCTTGTGGGAACAAGACGTCGTGAGTTTTTCCGGAAAATATCACACCGTGTCACAAGCCGGTCTCAACCCTCGCCCTGCACGCCGGATTCCCCTCTGGTTTGGCGGAGGTGCCGATGCACTCCTGGCACGTGCTGCCCGCCACGGAGATGGCTGGATGCCCCTCATGGGCCCAGGCAAAGAAGCTGCACGCTCACTGGATAAACTCCGCTCTTTCCTCGCCGAAGAAAAGCGCGATTTTTCGACCTTTGGTGTGCAAGCCCAAGCCCAAGTGCGTGGAGGAAACCCAGAAAAATGGGCAACTCACGCGGAAAAATGGCGTGCCCTCGGAGCGACTCATCTTGCCATCGCCACAATGAACGCCGGACACCTCACCGTAGACGACCATATCGCGGCAATTTCTCTCTACAAAGATGCCGTAACAGAAGCAGCCAAAGGATAAAACACCAGTCTGCCAGGAGGCGCGCAAATCCCCCTGGGTTTGCGCGCAGATCGCACGACTGATGAGCCGGCCGGGCCCGGAGGTGTTGGATCTGGAAGCGCCGGACCTTGGAGGTGCCGGATCTAGGGGCG
>DEIU01000061.1:0-25016 GCA_002352645.1 Acidimicrobiia bacterium UBA2766
CGGACAAGCCGCTTGTGCTGACACAGAGATTGTTGTGGGTTATGGTGCGTTTGCTGACGGAAGTGGGAGCTTCGTTGGCAAAACAGCCGAGACCACGCCCTGCGAAGACGACTTCCTCGAGGCCTGGTAGGTAAATCACTCCAATGGCTGGGCCATGCTGGTCCTCTACGGCAAGGAGGGTGGAGTACAGGGGTACGCCACGGGTGAAAGACTTTGTGCCGTCGATTGGATCGATAATCCACCGAAGGTCACTCGAACCTTTTTCGATGCCGTATTCTTCCCCAATGATGGTGTCATTGGGGTGAGCCTCTTCCAGGTACTCACGAATATATACTTCTGCAGCACGATCTGCTTCTGTGACTGGTGTGCCATCTATTTTTTGCTCGATTTGCAGACTCGTTGATTGAAACCAGGGGAGGGTGATTTTCCCGGCTTTTTTTGCGATTGCGACGGCTTCTTCGAGCAAAAAAGGAGAGGCAGGTTCCTTGTCCATCACCTTTGTCCGTTTTTTCACTTCAGTAGCAGAGAGCCAATATCAGGGCTCGATAAAGATGCACTCTCCAGGACATTCCTCGGCGGATTCTATAGTGGCTTCTTCCATGCCTTCTGGCACAGCAGCTAAGCCTTCGGATCCTCCCGGGTCAGAAAAGATGCGGTCGCCTTCTTTGACGTATGCAAGACCGTCATCAAGCAATACGAAAACGTCCGGGGCGATCTCCTCACACAGGCCGTCTCCTGTGCACAGGTCTTGGTCGATCCAGACCTTCATACCCAATTCTCCTTGCGTTCCGGGCTTTGAATGTTCAGTAAAACATTCTGGTGCTGACCGTGTTCTCGCGAATGCAACGGTCAAGCGATCGATTCGGCGGTGCGTGCCATCACGTTAGCTGTCGCGCTCGCTATACGTCAATTAATACGGTTGTCAACGTGAAAACTCCGTTATCCGTTTCACGCGTTTTGCACGCTTGACTTTTTGCGTTGCCAGGATATCGGTCAGAGAAGGAGGAGTAGAAACGGAAATTCGCGATTTTCTTCTTTCTTTCTGTTTGGTGTCAGATCTAGGGCTTGAGCTGCGATAATTTGTAATTGGGCGCGAAAATGCCCTGTTTCAAGAGCGGGAATGGGCGCTATAGTTTTCTTTTGCATGGGCCGATAAATCTGTGAAAATAGACCGAATGGAGAGATCTGGTGGCTTGGGGGAATTTCCTTGCTTTCAGAGTCTCTATTGGGGGTTGGGGATGGCACAAGACAGAGACGAATGGATGATTGGGGACTCCGGCGACAAAGTAGCTGTGCACGAGAAAATAAGGGCACTTGAAGAAGAAGTCGCAGTTCTCCGGCGTCGACTACACGATGCTCCTCGTCGTGTGCAGGTTCTTGAGCAACGTCTGCAAGAGGCGCGTGCTCAGTTGCAACAAGCTGTTGGGAAAAATGACAAGCTCACTGCTACTTTGCGCGAAGCGCGGGACCAAATATCCCATTTGCGTGATGAAGTTGAGAAACTGACACAGCCTCCGAATGGCTTCGGTGTTTTTCTCCAGCCCAATGAGGACGGCACAGCTGACGTCTTCACCGCTGGACGGAAGATGCGGGTTGGAGTGCATCCAACTGTCGAAGTGAAGCAGCTTCGCAAAGGCGAAGAAGTGGTGCTTAACGAGTCTCTCAATGTTATTGAAACCAGGGGGTATGAGCTTCTGGGCGAGGTTGTGACGCTGAAAGAGATTATCGATGAGCAACGAGCGCTCATTTTGATGCGGGCAGATGAAGAGCGTGTCGCGTGCTTTGGCGACAGTCTTCTTGACTCTGACATTCATCTCCGTGTTGGCGATGCGCTGCTTTATGACCAGCGATCCAATCTTCTTCTTGAACGCCTTGAACGTCCTGAAGTGGAAGAACTTGTGTTGGAGGAAGTCCCCGACATTGCCTATGACGATGTCGGTGGGTTGGCGGCTCAGATCGAAGAGATTCGTGACGCTGTAGAATTGCCGTATTTGCACGCGGATCTGTTTCGTGCTCACCAGCTGAAGCCCCCGAAGGGCATACTCCTCTACGGTCCTCCTGGTTGCGGGAAAACGCTGATCGCCAAGGCTGTGGCGAATAGTCTCGCAAAAAAAGTGGCTCTTGTGACGGGGAATGAAAATACTCGGAGCTACTTTTTGAACGTCAAGGGGCCTGAGCTCCTCAACAAATATGTGGGAGAGACAGAACGTCAGATCCGCCTCATTTTCGAGCGTGCGAGGGAGAAGAGCCAAGAAGGCGTGCCCGTTATCGTCTTCTTCGACGAGATGGATTCTTTGTTCCGGATGCGGGGATCAGGGATTAGCTCAGATGTGGAATCCACGATTGTCCCACAATTGCTAGCAGAAATCGATGGGGTCGAATCTCTGCAAAACGTGATTGTGATTGGTGCTTCAAACCGTGAAGACCTCATTGACCCAGCTATTTTGCGTCCCGGTCGCCTCGACGTGAAGATCAAGATCAAACGTCCTGGCAGAGAGGCAGGGAAGGAGATTTTTGCTCTTTATTTGCGGCCAGAACTCCCCTTGAATTCTGTGGAACTCGAGAGGGCGAAGGGGAACCGCAAACGCTGCGTAACGTTCATGATCGACGAGACTGTCGAACAAATGTATGCGGAAGATGACGTCACGCGTTTTCTTGAAGTCACGTATGCGAATGGTGACAAAGAGACCTTGTACTTCAAAGACTTTGCTTCCGGTGCCATGATCGAGAATATTGTGGCCCGTGCGAAAAAATATGCGATCAAGCGCACACTCGACAATGGGGTAGAGGGGATTCGTACTTCTGACCTGTTGCGTGCGGTGAAGCAAGAGTACAAAGAACACGAAGACCTGCCGAATACCACGAATCCAGATGACTGGGCCAAAATCTCTGGAAAGAAGGGAGAGCGTATCGTGTACGTTCGTACCCTTGTAAACCAGGGAGAAGGCGAATTCGCAGGTGGGAAGTCGATTGACACAGTGAGTACGACCGGTCAGTACTTGTGAGAATCCAGCAGAAGCCGAAGCAGGGAGCTTTCTTCGGCTTCTGGGGTTTTTCGGGGGATTTCTTTTTTCCCGATGCATCCCTAAAAATTCAGCGTGTATTCTTATGTTTTTCCCAGCTGCGAGTAGACAGCGTATCTTCTTGTAGATGTCCTGCCAGGAGTGTGTTCTGCTATTAGGCTTTGAATGAGTTCTCTAATCGCAGAGGATTCAAATAACGGATTTTTTGAGATCAAGATCCGTTGACAACTTAAGAGAGATGTCCGTTGGCTTTTCCTAAGATCTGTGGCATTGAAACCGAGTACGGCATCACCATCATTGGCCAAGGAGATTTCAACCCAGTCGTGGGATCTAGCCTCCTTATTAACAGTTATGCTGATACTGAGGCGCGCCGTGTCCGCTGGGACTTTGATGACGAGTCTCCGGGACGAGATGCCCGTGGGTACATGATAGACGGGGCAAGTCCGCCGGAAATCGAAACGCATCTTGTCAACGTAGTCCTTACGAACGGTGCCCGATACTATGTGGACCACGCGCACCCGGAATACTCTTCCCCAGAAGTTCTTACCCCACTTGAGGCTGTCCTTTACGATCGTGCCGGTGAACTCATTTTGGCGAGATCTGTTGCTGCTGTGCAGCGAGTTCTCCCTCCAGGCGAGCGTATTGTCGTTTATAAGAATAATTCAGACGGGAAAGGAAACAGCTACGGGACGCACGAGAACTATTTGCTCAATAGATCTGTGGCTTTTTCTACCATTGTTTCCCACATGCTGACCTTCTTTGCCACGCGTCAAGTTGTTGTGGGCGCAGGAAAAGTGGGATCCGAACATGGCCAGCCTGCTTGCAACTATCAAATAAGCGCTCGAGCCGATTTTTTTGAAGAAGAAGTGGGCCTAGAAACCACTTTGAAGCGTCCCATCGTGAACACTCGGGACGAACCCCATGCCGATCCTTCTCGATGGCGCCGCCTCCACGTCATTGTGGGAGATGCCAACATGAGTGAGGTTTCGACTTTTCTTAAGATCGGGACGACAGCGCTTGTTCTCTCCATGATTGAAGACATGGAGATCGAGCCTATAGGGCTGCTCAATCCTGTGGGGGCGATGCGCGACATCAGCCATGACCCTACATGCCGTCAGATCGTACAGTTGAGTGATGGGGGCACTGCGACTGCCGTTGAAATTCAGTGGGGCTACTTTGAGAAAGTGAAAAAGTATTTGAAAGAGCGCGACGAAGACCCAGACCCTTGTGCCGACGAGATCATGACTCGTTGGGAACAGGTTTTGACCGCTCTTGAAGTGGACCCGATGCGCCTGAATGGGGTGCTGGACTGGCCCTCGAAGTTGGCTTTAATTCAGGCATATCGTGAGCGAAATGATCTTTCTTGGGATAGTCCCAAGCTCCGCATGATCGACCTGCAGTACAGTGATGTTAACCCCAAGAAGGGTCTTGCGCGCCGTCTTGTGCAAACGGGACGTTTGGAGACGCTTGTGTCTGAAGAGGCAGTTGTAGAGGCTATTCGTGTTCCTCCAGAGAGTACAAGAGCCTATTTTCGAGGACGTTGCCTTGATCGCTTCTCTTCGTCAATTGTCGCAGCCAATTGGGACTCTCTCGTGTTTGACACGGAGGAGGATCTTTTGCAGCGTCTTCCGATGCTAGATCCGACGCGGGGAACAAAAAGCGCTGTAGGAGCTTTACTCGATGAGTGCCGCACTCCAGCGGAACTGATCGAGAAATTGACTTCATGACTAAATCGTAGAAGTACGGAAATGTCATAGACTACGGTCTGAGTAGTGGATGCCGATATTTCTTATGGGGTATCTGCAACGCTCTCGGAGCGTCATGGGGCGGAGACAGAGGCATAGCAGGAGTATCCGATGTCTGAACAAGAGCGACGCCAGGTGCGTCGCAAAAGGGAAGAAACAGAAGTCGAGCAGGATGACGTCGAAGCCGGCGATCGTGGGGAAAAGCTAAAAGAAGATATCGACGATCTTCTTGACGAGATCGACAATGTTCTCGAAGAGAACGCTGAAGAGTTCGTCCGTAATTACATCCAGAAAGGTGGGGAGTGACAATATCGTGGAGAATTACGAGCCGAACTCCTCGTTCAGATCCTTGCGTTGGGGTCTTCACTCCTCTTTCTCGAGTTACTTTCATGCAACCCACGACACTGCCGTAATTGAACGTTTTAGTTTACTTGAGGACGCAGCCCAACTCACTCCTCATGGCACGACGATTCTGGCATTACGGTTCGCGGAAGGTGTCGTGATGGCGGGTGACCGCCGCGCGACCGAGGGCTTTTCCATCGCGAATCGCACAATCGAGAAAGTATTCTCTGCTGATGATTATTCGGTTGTCGCGATAGCAGGGGCAGCTGGTCCTGCTATCGAACTAGTGCGTCTTTATCAGGTGGAACTCGAACATTACGAAAAGATAGAAGGACGCCGGCTATCTCTCGATGGAAAAGCAAATCGGCTAGGAGAAATGGTTCGCCAACATCTCCCCTTGGCAATGCAGGGGCTGTCGGTCGTGCCGCTTTTCGCTGGTTATGACTTGTCGCGAAAAGTAGGACGTATTTATAAGTTTGATGTCACTGGCGGCCGCTACGAAGATAGCGATTTTTATGCCACAGGATCGGGCGGAACACATGCTCGTTCCTATATAAAACAGAACTGGCATGAAAACCTGTCGCGGGTGGAAGCTCTTGAGATAGTGCTAGGCGCTTTGATTGATGCTGCTGACGAAGACGTGGCTACCGGTGGACCGGATCTGTTGCGGCAGATTTATCCCAATATTTCGGTAGTAACTGGAGACGGTATTAAGACCGTTGATGATGAAGAAATAGCGGGTATTGTTGACCGCCACTTGGCATCATTGCGCGTTCGATACACTGATGAGGGGTGACAACTGAATGACGACGCCTTTTTATGTTTCTCCCCAGCAAGTACTGGCGGACAAGGCTGAGTATGCCCGGAAAGGGATAGCTCGTGGCAGGTCCATTGTCATCTGTGAAGTCCTAGAAGGAATCCTGTTCATCGCTGAGAATCCGATGCGAACTCTCCATAAAGTCTCCGAAATCTACGATCGCATTGCTTTCGCTGCTGTTGGTCGTTACAACGAATTTGAGGCTTTGCGCGTTTACGGAATACGGAAGGCTGATGTCACAGGATATTCCTATAGTCGTCATGATGTGACGGCCCGTTCACTTGCCGGAACCTACGCACAACAGCTTGGTGCGACATTCACACATGAGTTGAAGCCTTGGGAGGTGGAAATACTCATCGCAGAGGTCAAAGACAAAAATGACCCAGACAGTGTCAATCGTTTGTACCGTGTCACTTTTGACGGTCAGATCTCAGATGAGACAGGAATTATCACTATGGGTGGTGCTGCTGAGGATCTGCACGTAAAAGCTACAGCGCACTACGAAAAAGACCTCAGCATGTCTGAAGCCTTTTGTCGCATCGTGCAAGCGATGGCAAATCACGTATCGCGGCCCATCAAAATGGCCGATTTTGAAGTGGCGATGCTCGACTTTTCGCTGGAGAGGCGATGCTTCCGCCGTTTTGATGAGGCGGCTTTGACAGAGATTTTTGGTGCTTCTCAAGCGGAACCTGAAAGAACAGGAGAAGAGGAATAGTTTTTTCCTTTCCTTTTTTCCATCTTTTTCGTGATTGTTCCCGATCTCGCTTTTTCTCCTCGCTCCACGAGGCATGAACCTATGAGATCTTTCCTGGAAAGTACTTGGTCAGTTTGGAAGACTGATTTCGTGTTCCCTGCTCAAGAAGGTTGTATAAGCGTCCATATTGACGAACTGCTCCATTGCTTTTTCAGTGTCGCGTGCTTCTTGAGAAGCGACAAGCTGGCGTACAGCGTCGAGGTCCTCGAACCAAAGTTCAGCCATGGCATCGTATGCGGGAGTTCCACCAGGACCAGCTACAGCTTCAGATACCACGATGCGAGAAACTCCTGGCAGCGAGGTGATCAAAGGTCGAAGGTAGATATTGAGGTTCAACAGGAAGTTCTCGTGTGTGCTTCCTTGTCTGCGTTTCAAGAGGATTACGGCTTTCATCATGATCCATATCGTAGAACACCCTCTCTCCGGACGAGCTGCGCGTTGGGAAAATGGGAGAGAGATGCTGCAAAACAGAGGGCAGTATCGCAAGAGAGATCAGCGAAGCTGGGACTCTTTTCGTCGTCCAACTCGTGGGAAAGGATATTTTCTGTTGGCATGTCGGGTGATGGGAAATCGGTAAATCGTGCTGATGCTCGTGAGATTTTTCATGACTTTCAAGGAAGAGGGCGTGAGACCTCTCAAGAGCACATAGACTTTCAGATAGTTTGAAGAGACGTATTTTTGGCCTGGAGAATGAATACGGAGTTACGTGCACTTTGCGAGGGCAAAGGCGCCTAAGTCCTGACGAGGTGGCACGATATTTGTTCCGCCGAGTGGTTTCGTGGGGACGTTCTTCCAATGTTTTTTTGGAAAACGGAGCACGGCTCTATCTCGATGTGGGCAGCCACCCCGAATACGCTACGCCTGAATGTGACTCGATTTACGACTTGGTATGTCACGACAAAGCCGGGGAACGAATCCTTGAGCGCCTTCTTTCTTCAGCCGAGACACGACTGCAAGAAGAAGGAATACGGGGCGAGATTTACCTTTTTAAGAATAATACGGATTCTGCGGGCAACTCATATGGCTGCCATGAAAACTATCTCATGAGTCGTCGCGGAGAATTTCAATCCTATGCCGATGTTCTGATCCCATATCTTGTGACCCGCCAGATTTGGGCAGGTGCTGGGAAGGTCTTGCAAACTGCTCGTGGGGCGATGTTCTGCTTGAGCCAGCGAGCGGAACACATCTGGGAGGGAGTCTCTTCAGCCACTACGCGAAGCCGGCCCATTATCAACACACGAGATGAGCCGCATTCTGATGCCGAGCAATACCGTAGGCTCCATGTGATTGTGGGCGATTCCAACATGAGTGAATACACTACCTTTCTTAAGGTAGGCGTGACGGCGCTTCTGCTCCATATGCTCGAGGACAATATCTCGATGAAGGATCAAACTCTCGAAAACCCAATCCGTGCTATTCGGGAGATCAGCCACGACATTACGTGCTCTCGTAAAGTACGGCTTGTAAACGGGAAAGAGGCCTCTGCGCTGGAGTTGCAATCCGAAAACCTCGAAGCTGCTCTGCAATATGCTGAAACGCATGACTTGACGCCTTTGGAACATAAAGCCCTTTCGATGTGGGAACACGTCATGACATGGCTGGAGAAAGATCCTCTTCGTTTGAATCGAGAATGCGACTGGGTTGCGAAGCACCAAATGATTGAAGCAGTGCAAGCTCGGGACAATATTTCTCTTTTGCACCCAAAAGTGGCGATGATGGATTTGGCTTATCACGATGTCAATCGAAAGCGCGGCCTCTACTACCTGCTAGAGCGTAAAGGAATGGTCGAAAAGATCGTCCACGATGCAGATATCGAAGAAGCTGTACTGCATCCACCCCAGACAACGCGGGCCAGATTGCGGGGAGAATTCATCAAGCATGCGAAAGAACGCAAACGGGATTTCACCGTTGATTGGGTGCATTTAAAATTGAATGACCAAGCCCAGCGAACCGTCCTCTGCAAAGATCCCTTCAAAGCACATGACGAACGCGTGGAACGCCTGATCGCCTCTCTCTGAATCTTCCTGGGTGGTAGTTGTTTTTTTTTGGGTGTGTAGTGTGCGTACTTGCTCCTTTTTCCGCGCACCTCATCATCTACACAGATCCTTGTTTTCTCTAGGCCGTCACTGTTTTTCGTAGACGGATTGTTTTTCTTTGAGGACATCACCGTTGTTTTCCAACCCGAGGTCTGGGTGCGGTTTCGGTGGTTGGTTGCGGGTAGTGCACCCATGGGTTTGTGGGGTCGGGCCTGGGTTGTCGTTCTGGGTTGTCGCCTGGGCTCTGGGGTGACTGGGGGTTGGGGTTTCTTGAAGGCGTGTTGTGGGAGGGAGACTGCCTGTTTTGACTAGGGTCGGAGGCATGCCTACTTTTCGTACTGGATTCGTCCAGTCCATTCTTTCTACGCGTCCTGGTCTTCAACGTCTTACTGTTTTGCTCGATGGTGAGAAGGCGCCGAGTAAGGCTGTGAATTACACAGATTTGCTTGGTGCTGTGGCAGTAAATGATGAGATTGTCTGTAACACTTCTGCAGTTGAACTCGGTTTAGGTACTGGTGGCTGGCATATCGTCCACTGGAATTTGTCGAATAGAGAGATTGCCTCTGTTCCTGCCGGCCATATCATGAAGATGCGTTATTCTTCTTGTCAGACTCCGGTTTTGGCGGCCTCGTCGCAGGAGTCTTCTCATCACGATCTTTTGGCCACTGTCGATACAGTGGACGGTATGCCTGTTGCCGTATGTGGTCTTCATTCGCAAATTGCGGCAGTAGCGGGAGCTTTTGCAGCGAGTGCGCCTGGTGCTCGTCTTGCTTATGTGATGACGGACGCGGCCTCTCTCCCTTTGACTCTTTCTGATCTTGTCTCCCAACTACGAGCGTATGATCTTTTGTGTACCACAGTAAGTACTGGCCAGGCTTTTGGTGGCGAGTATGAATCGGTGACTGTGGCGTCGGGTTTGCTTGTGGCCCGATATGTGTGTGAAGCCGATGCTGTAGTGGTGGGGATGGGCCCTGGTGTCGTGGGAACTGGTACTAAGATGGGTTTTAGTGCGCTTGAAGTGGCTGCTCTTATGGAGACAGTTGCTGGTGTAAAGGGCATGCCTGTCGGGGTTGTGCGGGCAAGCGAGGCGGATCAGCGTGTACGGCACAGGGGAGTGAGTCATCATACGATGACGGCTTTTACTTTTGGCAGTCCTGGTCGACGGATTGGTGAGATTGCAGTGCCCTCTGGAGCAATGGGGGAGCTGTTGTCCGAGAAACTGTTGTCTGAGGGAGTTGCTGACCGTTATGAGATTGTCTCATCGGTGACGGGGGAGTGGCGTGTCCCGCTCGAGCAAGCTGGGGTTGTGCCACGTTCTATGGGACGGGGCGTTGACGAAGACCCACTCTTTTGGGAGGCTGCTGCGTCTGCAGGAGCGCGCTTAGGTGCTTTGGTGTCCGATGCGGCTATTTCTTTGCCACCTGTTGTTTTTCTCGAACAGGAATCGTCGAAGGAAGCTCATTGATGAGCTTCCTTCTTCTCTCTTTTTTGGGATTACCGAATTAAAGTACTAAAATGTCAAGGTATTTCGGTGTCAGGGGTTGCAACCTGAAATGGAAGGAGGGTGTTTGGCCGGACGGAATCCCTCCTTGTCGACGGAGTTCGGAAACTTCTCTACGAAACGAAAATCTTTTTATGGAGACGTTGGGGTTTGTTGTAAGGAAAGTGCTGGGACTGTCTAGGTTATTTTGTGAGTGGTCGTTGGATGGTGAGCTTTTGGCCGCACTGGCATTGATGCCGTCCCGCAAAACGTTGCGCGTCTTCGATGTGGTTGTATGCTCGGTAGTGTACTTGGCATTGGCGGCAGCTTACTTTGTGTCGACGTTCGGGCGCGATACGTCCTGTTTGGCAGTCGTGAACCAAGATGGGAGCTTGGCAACAGGTGCTTCGCATGGCCACTTCTTGTGGTGCCCGGCGAGAACGCTTTCCCACGGTGTTACCGCAGGCTATGCAAAGCCAAAGGTATCGTCCGTGGTGTGGGGCGGGATGGCGCGCTGTTGAGAGGCGTGAGGGTACCGGTATGCCGAGGCGTTCGAGAGCGTGGGAGAATTCTTCTTGCCAAGGTTTTGCGTGTCCAACATCGGGGTGAAGAACGTGCGCGAACTCGTGGGTGATGGTTTCGATGAGTTCGTCAGGGTGGGCCCGATGGTAGGTGGGAGAAATCTCTATGAGAGTGAGAGGTCCTCCCCAATAAACCCGCCCGACAGTGGAACGCAGCCGATTGTTCCATCGGATTTCAAGGGGGGTGATGGGCGCGTACTGATGCTTGTGAGGGAAACCTCGGTGTATGACATCGGTGAGGATGGTGATGAGCCTGGGGTCTCCCTTGATTTTTCCTCGATAATCAGAGGGCATTGCAACCTCCATAAGGGAAGACCCTACTCCTCTGTTGTTTGAGGGGTGAAACTGGTGACGGATTTCGGTTTTCGGAACCTGTCTTCCTTCTGTCAGGTATAATATGTCTTCGTATTTCTCTTGGGAAAGAGTTTTTTGATTTCTGTGGGGAATCTGCCTCTTTTTTCGGGGAGATATGGGCGAGGGGCTGAAACTGAGCCCTGTTCTCGCCGCCGATTTTTTTTGACAAGGGAGATTCCCTCTGTGCGTCGTCTTGAGCGTCTTGTCAATCTGATAGCGCTTTTGTCAGATACGAGTCGGCCTTTGTCGCAACGTGAGATTGTGGAGCAAGTGCCTGGCTATGACACTTCCGCGGAAGCTGCGCGCCGCTTGTTTGAGCGGGATAAGGTCGTATTGCGTGATCTAGGTTTTTCTTTACAGGCTGAGAGTATTGATACTTTAAGGGGTTTTGCTCCTGGAAATATAGGCTATCGCCTTCCGGTGGGGAATTTCGTCACAGATCCTGGTTTGACCTTGGAAGAAAAGAGCGCACTGGCAGTTGCTTCAGCTGCCGTTTGGGGCTATTTGCCAAACGACTCTATGGAAGTGGAAACGCCGGCGACGAATATTGCAAGTGTTGCTTGTGCCGGCAAGGTTTCTCCTGCAGACTCTTCAGAGCAAAAACCTCGAGATGATGCACGCGCGGCACAGTCTTTGCCTTCTCCTCCTAAGCTATTGGAGGTGTTTCTCCGTGCGGTTTCGGATTGTAGGCAGTTGGTGTTTGCATACCGTTCTGGCACGACGGGGGCAGTGTCTCGCAGACAGATTCATCCGTACGGACTAGCTTTTCGCCGTGGAAGATGGTACGTCACTGGTCTGGACTTGGATTCTGGCGATCTTCGGACGTTTCGCTTGGATCGTGTGAAAGGGGATGTTTCGTCTGGAGGAGCACATGCTTTTGCATTTCCTACTGCACAGACCTTCGCTCCGGTTCCCGACTGCGGCTGGTCCATTGGGACAGGACCCAAGATTTTGGTTCGTATGGCTGTGGACCCCGAATGGATGTGGTGGGTCGGCCCTCAAGCTCAGGGTCGTGAAACGGGCCAGAATATTGTGGTCGAGGGTACAAACTGGCCGGTATTACAAGTCATTGTCCGTCATGAGGAAGCTTTCCTCTCTTGGGTCCTTTCTTTGCTTGACCGTGTGATTCTTCTTGCTCCCGCCAGTCTTCGTGCCGAGGTTTGCCGGCGTCTTGATGAGATGGCGAATTCTCGGCTTTCTCTGAGGGAAATTCCTCCTTTTGATGGGCTTGAGGTGAGGCCGGTTGGCGCAGGTTACCCTGAAGCAGATCAGTTGGGGGCGGAGCTGGATAGTGGAGATCTGTGTGATTGATGGAGCGAGGAAGACATCGGTGTCTAGGAAGTGGGGCGGTTGTCGTATAGGTAGGAATAGGGCAGTTCCCAATGAATGGAGCGGGGAAAGTGGGCGAGGAAGCTGATTCTCAGGGGAATCGCACTTTGCGTCGTATGCGGCGTATTTTGGCGATAGCTTCTTTTTTAGCGGCTCGTCCAGGAGTTTTGGTCAGTGATGTTTGCCGACATTTTTCTCTCGATCGGCATGCTTTTTTTGATGACCTTGGACTTCTTTTTCTTTGTGGATTGCCTCCCTATGCTCCAGGCGATCTTTTCGAGGTGGAGATTCGCGAAGATCGTGTGTGGCTTTTCGGGGTGAAACCTTTGACCCGTTCGTCGGGAATTTCGCGAGAAGAAGCCTTGCGTTCGCTTTTGAGCGCGCGAATGGCACTTGCCTTTGTGGATTTCTCTGATGCGCCGGAGCTGACGAGTGCGGCCGAGAAGTTGTCCGATGTACTCGGTGCTGCGAATCTTGCTGTCGCTGCTCATCGTGTGGACGACAGGCTTGACTTGTTGCAGGCTGCAGTGCGAGGGCGTCAGGTCCTCAACGTTCGTTACTGGTCTTATTCCCGCGATGTTGAACAAGAACGAGAGGTTGAGCCTGGTCGTCTTTTCATGGAGCAGGGAGTCTGGTATCTCGATGTTTGGTGTCGTTTGGCAAATGGGCTTCGGACATTACGGGTTGATCGAATGCGAGATTTCCGGCATACAGGTGAGCGGTTTGTAGAAGACCGACAATGGGAGGAGTTCGGCTATCGATCTGTTGCAGATCATTTGCAGACTGTACTCTTGTTTCCTCCTGGCAGTGGTTGGGTGGCTGAGAAATACCCCTTTGATGAGTGTGATTATCTGGGAGATGGGCGTCTTCGGATTGTTCTTTCTGTTCCTCACGAGATGCGTCTGGTGTCGTTATTGTGTCAAATTGGTCCGGATGCCGAAGTGCTTGCGCCCCTTTATCTAGATCGCGCATGGCGGGAGCGGGCCCAGGTGACTCGTGCGCTTTATGATGCGGTGCGTGAAGACAAAACGAGCGAGGACTAAGAGAAAATACTCGGGTATTTTCTGGAGGAGCTGCAGAACGCTCGATCCGACTCGATCTGGCCAGTTGTGACTTTTAAGTGTTTGTGGTGATGGTGAGGTCGGTTTGATTGGGCAGCTGCGGGGTCAGCATTGGGTTGACTTTTTTTTTGTGTTCTTTTTCGATTCGGATGTTCTGATCGTGGTTTCCTCGATGGGAGGAGAACTCTTTTCTATGGGAAGCAGTAAGCTAAATTGGGATCCTTTGCCGAGATTGGATTTCACGTTGATATCGCCACCGTGGGCTTCGGCGAGCCGTTTGCAGATATGGAGGCCGATTCCCATGCCTTTGTGCTCCTGAGATGAAGATCTGTTGCCTTGAGTAAAACGGTTAAAAATGATTTCGAGATCACCGGAGTAGATGCCAATTCCTTGGTCTTCTATTGAGATCCTGGCATACGGGTGTTCGTTTCGGATTTCAATAGTGACAGTGTCCTCGGAGTGCTCTAGCGCGTTGTCAATGAGATGGTGGAGAATTCTTGCGATTTTGGCCCGGTCGAACAGCAGAGAGAGGTCTGGGATGTGTGATCGGAAAAGGATTTTCCGATCTGGTTGTTCCTGATGTTTACGTTGGGCAACGATTTTCACATAGTCCCGTGTAAAAGACACGAGATCGGCTTCTTCACAATGGAGTGCCGGTGGCTCGTGTTCTTCTTGGGCAAGAAAGAGCAGATCTTCAATAAGGTGGTCGAGGCGCTGCGCGTGTGTTTCGATGGCTTTGAGCGCTTCTTTCACGGTATCGGGGGGAAGATGTTCTCCTCGCCGAATCAGAGTTCTTGTAAAGCCTTTTACAAGAGTGAGTGGAGTGCGTAACTCGTGGCCGATGATGGAGACGAAGTCGGCTTGAGTTCTTTGTGCCTTCTCAATAGATGTTTGGTCTGTGAGCAGGAGAAAGCGTCCTATATTTTCGCCATTTTTTACAGTTGCTTCGGTGATTTGTGCTCGATAATGGCGGGGAACTGGGTTTACAAGATGAACGTCAAGAGTTCTTGGTTCTCCCTCTAGAAGCATTTTATCTAAGCCATGAGGAAGTCGGTTTTCGATTCGATGTTCGTATTCGAAGTCGTTCGATACGTTGAGTGCGATTTCCGCAGCAGAATTAATCAGCCGAAATCGCCCATGTTTGTCTGCAATGATGAGTGGGTTAGTGAGAGCAGAAGCGAGACCAGTCAGTAGGGCGTTTTGGGAAGTGTTTTTTTCGCGTAACCTTGTGGCACATACTGCGGTTCCGGCTTGGCGACCAAGAAGAGCGAGGAGGTTGAGGAGGTCGGGATCAGGAAGTGCCGCGTCTTGCAGGCTAATGCAAACAAGACCGATGGTCTTGTTTTGAAAGCGTAAAGGGACCGTTACGATGGCGTTGGCGACGTTGAGGAAAGCGTGAAATGGGCCGTTTCTAGAAGGTGTGTCTACCTGTGCACTACTGCATTGATACAAGGCAGTAAAGGCGGGGTTTTGTAGTGTGGCTTCGACAACATCGCGGGGCAGCGACTGGAAAAGAGCGGTTTCTATATCTTGCGTATCTTCGTGAAACAAGTACGCCAAACTGCCTGTTCCTCGCAGAGTAGTTTGGATCTCGTCTGTGAGGATTGTGAGGAGGTCTTGGATCGTTTCGAGAGTGTTGATCCGGTCATTGACACTAAGTACTGATTCGATGTCTTTTGCTTGTGCTCGCTGAAAAGTGAGTGCGGTGAGATCCGCGAAACTTTTAAGGAGTGTTTGGTGTTGGGGGGAGAGAGGAGTTTTTTTCGAGAGTGAAGGAACATAGATAGTAAGAACAGCGACGAGGCGGTTGTGTAACTGTGCAGGTGCAGCCACGATCAGACCGCGGGTTTCTGTTGTTGATTTGCCGGGGGAGGCCGAACCAGGAGATGCTGGTTTCGGAGTGTCTGGCGAGAATGAGAAGATAGTTTGAGATTTCCAGGCGTTATGTGCAGCATGGAGCATGTCGGAGTCAGTACTTCCTTCAACGGGAAGTAGAGTGCCCCGAGCGCTCATGCGAAAGACGCCGACATGTTGCGTACCAAATAGGGCGCCTGTCTGTTGCAAGATGCATTGGAGAGCATGTTCTGGTTGTCTTATCAAGGCAGCGATGGCGCGGGAGAGTGCTGTGGAATAGTCGGTCGTTGTTTGCGCTGTCTGTGAAGCGGTTTTCATACTTCTGCGAGTTTCTCTTTTCGGAGAAAATAGTGTACGCTGGAAGGCTTTTCGCTTTTTTCGGTTGTTTTTCTGATCTTCTTGAGGGACCTGCTTTATGTAGTGGATGTTGTATTTTCTGTGACAGTTTGATGGGGACTGCGCTTAAGTTCTGGGTGGAAGATGCCGTTTCAAAGAACACCTCAAAGGGCACGGAAGGATTTGTGGGACGATGAATATTCGCGCAACATGTCCAGACTGTGGGGATGTCGTCATTTCTCGCGAGGCGATGCAAGTGCGGATCTGCGCGGAAGATCGGTCAGGTTCTTATTGTTTCCAGTGTCCTTCGTGCAAGATGCGCGTCTCGAAGGCAGCTGAAGATCGTATTGTGCAATTACTCGTGGCCGGCGGGGTAGAATTACGTATTTGGCATCTTCCTGCAGAACTCTACGAAGAGGTAGGAGGTGCTCGTATCAATTACGATGATATTCTGGATTTCCATCTTGTATTGCAGCGGGACGATTGGATGGAACAGATTCTGGCCTAAATTGTTTTCTGTGGTCTGAGCGAATATTTTGCGCGAGGACCCTGATGCGAGCAGATCTTGGAAAAGGGCGAGATTTGGCGGGGAGCGAAAAAATCTGTACAAGGGTAGAGTTTGTATGGTTTTTTCTGGGATGCGATAACGCCGGGGGATTTTTGGGGTAAAGAAGGTTGTATGTCAGGGTCGCTTGTTTATAGTAGTATATCTTCTTATTATCTTTTTTGGGAGGCGTCTCTTTCTCGAGATGGAGTTGCGAGCAGCCTCTGTGTGACTGGCCTTCTGATCGGGTAAGGTGAGACTGATGTTGTGGGGCTGGTCCTGCCCTTGTCTGTTGGATTGAACGAGGACAATATGTCGCCCCAGTTGGGCATTCCTGAGATTTTTGTCATTCTTCTTGTTGCTCTCGTGTTTCTAGGGCCCAAGCGTTTGCCTGATGCTGCGAGAAAGCTGGGAGAGGCTATCCGCGAAGTAAAACGGCAAAGCGAAGCGGTAAAGACTGAACTACGTGATATGCCAGATCTTGAGGATTTCCGTGAGCAGGTTTCCGGTATACGAAAAGACCTGAGAGATGCTGTGGATATGAGGGGAGTATTGGAGACTCCTGGAGGTCTTGATTCCGCAGGTATTGCCTCTTCTGCTGTCGTTGCGGGAAGTAATGAAGAGATGGAGACGCCGTATGCGCGCAGAGCTGAAGACGAAAAACCTCCGGGTCAGCAGGAATCTTTTGTTTCATTTGTATCTGGGGTCGCGGAAACGGTCATGCCTGATGTAGAAGTGGTGGGTGGAGCAGGCACAGTATCGCGACGTTTGTCAGTAGCTGGACTATCTATGCCGGATTCTGTTCTGGCTTCTCCGGTTGTTTCGCGTCGTTTTTCGGAAGACCTACTCAATGCTGTGCGTTCGGCAACGGCAAATATTGATCCTGTCGTGGGAGAGCAGCATTCCTTCGATAAAGAGACAGACGAAAGTACAGAAGAAGAAGAAGCAGAAGGGAGTGAGGCACGTTCGCGATGAAATTGCCACTCCGTTTCGGCAAACCCAAAGACAACCCTGAAGCCCGTATGTCGCTCATGGGGCATCTTGAAGAGTTCCGTTCTCGAATTTTGCGTATAGCAGTGTATGTTTTTGTGGCGTTTGTGGTGGCGCTTTTTCTTTACGATCATCTGATTGAATTTATGCTGCATCCTTGGTGTGATTCGATCCGGGAAGCTTTCGCGCGCGGAGAATCGATGTTTACTGCTGAGCAAGTAGAACACTGTTCGCTTCGTCTCGATAATCCAACTGAAGGTTTGAGCGTGAAATTGAAGGTTTCTGCTTATGCTGGATTTGGTATAGCAATGCCGTTTATTCTCCGAGAGATTTGGGGATTCATCTCTCCAGGGCTGACAAAACGAGAGAAGCGGTGGGCTGCTCCTGTTGTGCCGGTTGCTTTTTTCTTTTTTTGTGTTGGTATTGCTTTGGGTTATTACACGATGCCGAGGGCTCTCGATTTTTTGATTTCCGTAGCAGGTGAAGACTTTAATTTTCAGCTGCGAGCAAATGAGTACTTTAGTTTTTTTAGTTTTCTTATGCTGGCCTTTGGTGTCACTTTCCAGTTTCCGATGTTGCTGGTTTTGCTTATGGCAACAAGGCTGATTACCTGGCGACAGCTTTTTGGCACATGGCGGTATGCTCTTGTCGGGACGACAGCTTTTGCTGCAGTTGTCACTCCATCTCAAGATCCAATCACTCTTCTCTTCATGGTCGTACCCATGACCATTTTCTATTTTGGTGCAGTCCTCGTGGGATATTTCTTTTTCAATGAAGAACGTGGCAGAAAATCGGCAAAGGGAAGTGAGGAGCAGTGAAAAGGCACTCGAGGCAAATTTTGTGTGCTTGTCGTCGTGCTGCATCTTTTTAGTGCGGGGTGTTTGGCGAGCGGGGTGTTTGGCTAATGGAAAGCTAATGGAAAAAGGATGGCAGCGGACGCAAGGGGCGCCGGTACTTGTTGTTGATCGAGCAGGTCACCGGCTACTTGATGAGTTTCTTGCTGTGTTGCCGGAACCCCCTGTCGAAATCTTGTCGCGACGTAACCCCTGGCAGTTGGCCGAGGCAGTTCGTCAATCTGTTGCTGAGGGCAACCGGTTTTTTGCTTGTTTAGGAGGTGACCCGGCCTGGTTCGCAGTCGCGACTGGAACTGCGGAGTGGTCTGGTGTTCTGGTGGGATACGCTGGTGGTCCTGCGAGTCTTCCTCGTTCTTTTGGCATGTCAGGTGGTGTATCCCGTTACGCATCGGTTCTGGCGAAAGGGGGAGAAGAGCAGCTTGACACTGTTTCTGTCGTATCGTCGGGAGCAGTGAGAGTTGAGGCGGTGAATGCTGTCTGGTGGGGTTTTGGGCGAATAGCAGGGTTGGTCGCAGGGAAGAAGGGGCGGTGGCGGCAAGCGTTGCGTCTGGCTGGGTTGTCACCGTTTCGTCGTTCTCTCGATTTGTCTATGGGATCAGTGCAGCGTTCTTTCCAAGCATCTGGCCTGCTTATAGGTAACGGGGAGTTTGTTTCTGACCTCGATGTGGCGCCGAGAGCGCATCCTGGTGACGGAAAACTGGACCTGTTTGTTTTTGAAGGTCCTGCCTGGCAAGTGTGGCGAATGTTGCCGCGGATGCCAAGGGGAACTTGGCTCCCGCATCCCTTTGTGCGGGAATACCATCCGGAACAAATAGAGCTGAAAGGGAGCGGACGTCTGCTTGTTGACGGGGTGGATGCGGGGAGGCTTCCTGCATTGGTAGCCGTGCGACCAGGACGTCTGTTGTTTGCTGTGGGAGCGGGATAATGCTCCATTGTTTTTGTCCTTGAATCTTTTTTCCTGCGCGAAAGCTGGAAACCTGCCCAGTATGTGAAGCTTCATTTTTGCTGTATGTAGTTTTTCAGGAAGATCAGACCTTTTTTGAGATGATTTTCATCCTTTTTCCTTTTTGAGAGTATTTATCGAAGTATCATGGTTAATGCGGAAAGAGTCGTATTTGTGAATGTTCTACGGGGATGCAGGATGAACGAGTTAAGAAGCGCATCCCTTTCGTCGATGATCGCCGTAAGTCGTTTCTGTCTGAAGCGGACGGTTGTTTTTCATCCTGTTTCCTGCATTGCTTGGAAGATGTCCTCATAGTGTTGCGGACCGGGAGTTTGGGTCTACACACTCTGAATACGCTATGAATCAGGTTCTTCTCAGCGATGAGCGAGGCAGATCTGTCTGAAAAAGGAAGGGTATGGTGGCCATGAGAGAAAGTCGGCGCACTCCTGTGAGAAGAGCAGCGGCTTCTGTGAGCGTTGCTTTCGCCCTTTCTCTATCATTCATTTTCTCGTCGCCGGCATTAGGTAGTCGGCCTATTGCCGTAAAGCAGGGTACAGCTCCAGTTCAGGCAGGTACTTACCGTGTGCAAGCTGGAGATACTATCGGTGGTATTGCTGCTCGCGCAGGACTCTCGACAAACGCAGTTGTTGAGGCGAATAACCTCGTTTCTCCATATGTGATTTGGGAAGGTCAGACTCTTACCATTCCCAACTGGAGTAAAAAAACAAGCCGGGCCAATCGTTCTTTTTCCTCTGAGAAAACCCTGGATGCAGGCGTGTATGTTGTGCGCCCTGGAGATACGGTGATTGGTATTGCCGGGCGCGCCGGGGTTTCCGTTCGGTCTTTCATACAGGCAAACGGACTTGGTGATGATGGAGTGATCCGAGTTGGTCAGAAGCTCGTCATCCCAGGAAGTGGGGGGTCTCCGTCTCAATCGAATCGAAGTGTTTCTGCGAATACGGGGGAATATACCGTGCAGTCAGGAGACACTTTGTGGGATGTGGCGCGCCGTCATCAGATTTCTGTGTCTTCGTTGAAGAGCCTGAATGGTCTCCTGCAAGATGTGATTTTTCCTGGTCAGGCTTTGAAAGTTAGCGGTGTCAGAAACGCTTCTGCTGCGGAAACTTCTGGGTCTCAGGCAGGAAGACAAGAGCAGAGGGAGATGCCCCGTTCTTCTTCTGTTTCGCGGGGGGATGTAGAGAATTCCTTGGAAGCGTGGGCCGATCACTACGGGCTGGCAGGAGACCTGGTAAAGGGGCTGGCTTGGGTAGAGTCCGGTCATCGCCAGGATGTGATCTCCAAAGCAGGTGCTCTCGGCGTGATGCAGCTTATGCCCTCTACTGCCCAATGGCTTGAAGACTATGTTGTACGGGAGAGCGTGGATCCCCTGCAATATGATGAGAATGTGCGGGGAGGCACAGCTTATCTTGATTGGCTTTTGGGGAAGACCGGTGGTGACGAGCGTTTGGCTGTCGGTAGCTATTTTCAAGGGCTTGGCGCAACGCGTAAGCATGGATTGTACCGAGTGAGTGAACACTACGTGCGCACTGTGCAAGCAGCCCGCCGCCTTTTTTGAGAGATAGCATTTTTGCCGGACTGTTTTTTCGTATGAATTTCAAAAGAAAAACGTATGGGTTCCTGGGTTTTTCTTGGGATGGGGCAAATGGAGAAGGTCTCTGAAGTGGGAATTTCCGCTACCGCGGATGCCTCACTGTCTATTTTGGCATGAAAGATGTAGATTTATCTGGTTTTATGAACCCCCTGACCTCGAAAGATAGCCACCAGGAGATAAGCGGTCGGGGTGCAGTGAGAGGAGTCCTTGACTCAGTTTTTATGAGATGCGAATATCGTGTGTCGTGTGACACGGTGGCCGGTTGCTCCGTCGGTACCTGTCGCAGGGGCAGAGTAGCCGAGTAGATAACGGCTGTCGAATGGCGGAGCATTTGACAGGCAGTCCGGCCCCAAAGGTTTCTCTGCGCCCCGATGGCACTCGCTGTCGGTTGGGATAGCACAGCTTCCAAATTTGCTTTTGCAGTCCCGCCTGATTCGCTGTTCTGTTGTGACTGAGTTCTCCTCCTCTGTGGGGTGGCAGAACTCAGTCACGGCATCATCGGATAGCAAAAACACGAAAATTATGCTGTGTTCGCTCCCTTTTTCATAGGCATTTCTTTCCTTGCCGACCTGGTACTTCGGGTGGTTTTGTGGGAGAAAGATATGAGTTTTTGTGTCTTAAGTTGTTTGTAGATTTTTGTTCTAGTGCCGATTTTCGCGTACGATCAATCGTGCGAAGCTTGCTAAATCAGGCCTTTTCCCTTTTTTAAATTTTGGTTTCGGCAATTTTCGTGTGAAGACCGATATGCTGAATCCGGCATGATTATACCGCTTTAAGCGTATTACTTTTCCTGTCAAGAGGGTTTTCGTGGTTTGCTGTGGAAACTGTGCTGTTGAAAACATGGATACGGCGCTTTTGATATGGGTTGAGGCTGGAGCGCGAGCAGTCAGAGCGATCGACCTGGTCGACTGCTCGAAGGGGCGACGCAGTTGAAGCGGAACGCGCACCGAGGGGTTTCGAGGTCTCCCTTCGTGGCGATAGGCCGGGATGAAGTGCGAGGGGACGGGAAGTCAAGTGAGCGACGTATCTATTGAAGTCAAGGGAGTTTCCAAGCGATTCGGGTCACATCAAGTACTTGAAGATATCAGCTTCAATGTGCGCCGTGGTGCCATCACCTATATTATGGGACCATCCGGAACAGGAAAAACAGTTCTTCTCCGAAACGTGATTGGTCTGATGAAGCCCGAAGAGGGCGAGATCCTCATTGATGGGGAAGACATTGTTCAACTTTCAGAGAAGGCTCTATACAAGACCCGAATGAAAATGGGCGTCATGTTCCAGGACGGCGCTCTTTTCGGTTCAATGAGCTTGTACGACAATATTGCTTTTCCTTTGCGTGAACACACCAAGCTTTCAGAGTCCGAAATTGCGGATGTGGTGTATGAGAAGGCAGAGCTGGTCGGGTTGAAGGACCACCTCGTCAAATTCCCTGGAGAGATCTCTGGTGGTATGCGGAAACGTGGCGGGCTTGCGAGAGCTCTTGTCCTTGAGCCGGAAATTGTGCTTTTCGACGAGCCGGACTCGGGACTCGACCCGGTGCGTGTTGCGTTTCTCGATGAACTCATTCTTCGGACAAAAGCCGAGACCCAAGCAACTTTCGTAGTGATTAGCCATAATGTGGACTCCACCAGCCGAGTTGCCGACTATATGGGGATTCTTTTTCGCTCGAAACTTGTGGCATTCGGTCCGAAACAACAGCTTTTTGCCTCAGAGAATCCTTTGGTTGGACAGTTCCTACACGGTCGCACCGATGGTCCTATTGGTATGGACGAACTCGCTGACCAAGAGCGTTATATCGAAGCTGAACTCGAAGAGTATGGAGATATCTTCGATGAGCCTCCTGCCTCTCTCACGAAGTCCGGGGCATCAACTCCGACTGAGGAGACAGAAGTAGTTTCTTCACCGGGCACATCGTCGGACGAAGACACAAAAGACGCAGGCTGGTAAACTCGGTTTTGTTGAGTAGAGCTTCCTCTCTATGCGTGCGATGTTCGCTGAGAGGAGTGCTTCTCGTCTAAAAGGCATGTTGCGAGTACCGATCTGTGCGGGCAATTTTTTGCTTGTTTGCCGGCTGGGTTTCCTTTCGCGTGTTTTTCGCGGGCTTTTTCTGGCAAGATATGAGCGCTCGGGTGTCGATCAGGAGATCTGAAGGAGACCTAAATGTCATACAAGACGATTCTTGTTGGAACTGATGGTTCTGAGACGGCTATGCGGGCTGTGGATGAGGCTGTGGCCATAGCTGCTCGGACAGATGCGAAACTTGTTATAGGGGTTGCCTACCGTTGCGAACCTATTGACGATTCATCGGGACTGCCGCGGGATGAGATGTGGCAGATTTCTCCTGGCTCGCAAGCTGAAGATATTGTGTTTTCGGGGCGGGATCGTGCTGCGAAGTATGGTGTTGAGTCTGTAGGGCGTTCGCTTTCCAGCGAAACACCAGCGGCTGCACTCCTTGATCTCGCTGACGAAGTTGATGCCGATCTCATCGTCGTGGGAAATAAAGGAATGACGGGTGCCCGGCGTTTTCTTTTAGGTTCAGTGCCGAACTACATCACGCACCACGCCAAGTGTGATGTCCTTATTGCTCGGACGGTTGACTGAGAAGTTTGTCGGCAAGAAATCACTGTGAAGTGCGCGGTGTAGCGCTTTTCGGTAGAAAAATGCGGTGGTGCCAGGTGAGCACCTGGTCGCCAGGTTCCCCTTCTGGTGTTTTTTCATCTTTTTTCCGTTCTGCAGAACTGCACAGCTCGCGACCTTTTTCGGTGAAGAGCCTTCTGCTTGTCAGGGGCTTTCCCTCCTGGGGAAAAGCAGGGGTGACTGCTTTTCTCACTGGTCTACTTTTGTGGCTTTCTGGCTCTGAAGATGATATGGGGTTTCTTGCCTTTTTCGCCTTTGTTCCGTTTCTTTGGACGGTTTCTTCTCCGCGGGCTGGTGTCTGGCAAGGCGCGCTTGTCGGTCTCGTGTCTTTTGGTCTCATCCTTCGCTGGCTCACTGTTGTCCATGTGGCCGGCTGGATTATTTTGTCGGTCTGGCTTTCTTTGCAATGGGCGCTATTTGGTGCGGTTGTTGGAGCACTGGCGCAGCGCAAGGCTTCTTTTTTGATCCGTCTTTTGATCTTGCCGTCTGTTTTGACCGTATTGGAGTTCGCCCGAGGCCGTCAGCCGTTTGGAGGTTTTGCTTGGGCGGAGCTTGGCGTGAGTCAGCACTCGTTCCCCTTCACGAGATCATTAGCCGCTGTCGGTGGTGTTGCCCTGTTGACCTGGGTGATTTGTGCGGTAAATGTAGCCCTGGCGGGTTTGTTGGTGGAACGGTCTGGTCAGATAAACAGGCGAGTACCGGGATTGGTGCTCGCAGCAGTAGTTGTAGTGTTTGCGCTGGGCTGGTGGGGGCGTCCTTTGGCGGCTCCTGCCGGTTTCCGTACAGTTGGTCTTGTTCAAGGGAATGTGTTCGAGTCCCATTCTCTCTCGGGCAGTGGGGTTCCCCGAGGACAGATGCTCTCTTCTCATGTCGAGTTGACGCGTGTTTTGCCAGATGATGTAGACCTGGTTGTGTGGGGAGAATCTTCTCTTAATGGTTTCGCTGCAGGTGGTGAAGTGATGCCTGGTCTTGGGGAGATGCTGGTTGAAGTGAGCGGTGGGGTGCCGCTTCTCGGAAATTTGCGTGTGGAGAATGAGTCAGGTGACTTGTTTGAAAACACGAGCGTTTTATTTGATGCTGGAGGAAGGCAACAGCTTCGGTATGTAAAAAGAGAACTGGTGCCTTTCGGGGAATTTGTGCCTTTTCGGGAGGAGTTGCGTTTTATTCGCTCCCTTGGAAAGGTTCCGATTGATGCCGTACGTGGAGATCGACTGGGTCTTTTTTCTCTGGATGGAATAAGGGCCGGAACGCTTATCTGCTTTGAGTCGATTTTCTCTGATCCTGCTCGCGAAACCGTTGCCGAAGGCGCGACTTTGCTTATCGTTGTAACGAATAACGCGTCGTATGGGCGGAGTGCTCTTTCCGATCAGTATCTTGCTCTTACCCGGATGCGCGCAGTCGAAACACACCGGGCGATTTCTGTTGCTGCTATTTCTGGCCGATCAGCACTAATTGCCTCAGAGGGGACACTGCTTGCGACGACGAAGCATTGGGATCCTGCCACGCTTGTTTGGGACATGCCCTATTACGAGGATCGTACTTGGTTTGTGCGGTTTGGTAACTGGGTGTTTCCTTTCTCGGTATTCCTCATTGGGGTCGGTCTTTTTTTGGTGCGACGAGGAACAAAACAAGAAAAGCAGTGAACCTACTATTTAGGTTCCTCCTCGTTTTTGGCTTGGGTGCGTACGGTGTAGTGTTGCTTGGTTGCGGGTAGTGCACCCATG
>DEIU01000061.1:25106-44565 GCA_002352645.1 Acidimicrobiia bacterium UBA2766
CCATGGGTTTGCGGGGCCGGGTCGGCTCACGGAGCCGGGTTTTTGGGGCCGAGCCTGGGATAGGGAGCTGGGTTGTTGACTTGAACCTGGGTGGTGCACCGATGGGGTGCGGTGCGCGAAGTTGCCGATAGGGAAAATAAAGTTTTGATTACAGCTTTTTTCCGTTTTCTAGACTTGTTATTTTGTCTTTTAGCACATGAAAAATGGGGAAAGACATTTCTGGCAAACAGGGTTTTTTCTTGGGATCGAATCTGTGTAACTATTGGGTGTGACAAAGGGATGGTCTCCGTTGTCTGCTATATGCGGTGACCGGCTTTTTGTAGGATATTTCTTGTCGGATGGCAAAAGGACGACTCATGGTGAGCGAAACTGATGAAAAAGAGCAGTACACGGCGAAAGATGTGTTTGTTCATATTCCGCTTGGAGCGGTTTTGTATGCGAAGGACCGTCTTCCTGATGTCCGGGCCTCTTTGTCTGCGCGACGTCATGTAGCCCTTGACGAGATGCGTTCAGGGAGCCGTAAAGCTTTCAGTGTTTCTCGTTCAGCAGTGGATTTGCGGCGATCCAGTCTTTTTTCTGGTGAAAAAGAAGACGATGAGGGGTTCGCTAGTGTACTCCCTGTTTCTTCAGAAGATAGCCCTGCGAAGGGCAAAGGGCTTCGGTCGCGTGTCTCAGGCATGGGAGGCGCTCTGCGTAGGTTGCGAGGTGGCACTGATACTGCTTCGGCGACTGTTGTGTCGGTTTCTCCGAGCGAAGCACCCATTCTTCCTCCTCGATCTGTTGGTGTGTCGTCGGCAGCGTCTACTCCTGCAAAACAGTCTGTAGGCGCTGTTGCTGCGGAAGTCCCCGTGTTGGAAGAAGTCGATCTCGCTATACAAGATTACGATACGTTGACTGCTATGCAGGTGGCTCAGCGTCTTAATGGTCTGACCGACGAAGAACTCCTTGCTATCCGCAATCACGAAGCTGCACACCGTTCGAGAAAGACAATTTTGGGGAAAATCGATACTCTTTTTGGAGAATGACTTCTGTGGTGGTGGAAGGTACTCGTCCGGCGACAACAGCAGATTTGCCGGTTCTGCTCGATCTTTACGAAAAGGCGAAAGAAGAGCTGCGGGTGTGTCGCGGGCGTTGGTATGAATGTGATGCTTTGCCCGAGCCTGTGGCGGATGTGTTTGGTGTCGCTTTGCGGGACGAAATGCCGTTTCCTTTTCTTCTTCTTGGTACGATCGACGACTATCCAGTGGGATATCTTTTGGCGACTCTTATTCCAATGCTCCCCCAAGCAGAAGATTCAGTAAGAGGGCATCTCCGTTTTTTTGTGGAAATGGAAGCCCGAGAAATTGGCATAGCTGAGGTCATGCTTGATGTGGGTATGGAGCGTTTTCGTGCTCACGGTGTGTCGAGCGCTGATATTACGGTTCTTCCTGGACAACGAGCAGCAAAGAATTTCTGTGAACAGCATGGATTTGTTGCCCGTTCTTTGACGATGCATCGTCGGTGGTAAAGAGGGCTTTTGCTGTGTCGCTTTCAGCGGGTGATCTGGGAAATGAGACGAGAGGTAACGTTGTTTCTGGTATTGAACTGGCTGTTGCCGCGCTCGTGATACGAGAAGAAGACGTGCTCCTGATTAAACGTGGGAATGCTCCTTCAAAAGGAAAGTGGACTCTTCCTGGAGGCCGGGTTCTTCCAGGAGAGCCTTTAGCAAAAGCAGTAGCACGGGAATTACATGAAGAGACCGATCTTCTTTCTGCCTCAGTAGGGAAACTTCTCGATGTGACTGAATGGATAGGAACCGAACACCATTTTGTTATCTGTGATTTTCGAGTTTTTGTTTTTCCAGATCAATCTTTGCGGGCAGGGGATGATGCTGACGATGCCCGTTGGGTTTCTCGTGCGGACCTCTCCCAATATCTTCTGACTTCTGGGCTTACTGCATGGCTTGCTGCGCATTGGGAAGATGGCTTGGAGGGAGAGGTTCCTGGAAGGTTCGCCTGATTTTTGTTTTGCTGTTGAAGAAAGAGAAAACCTGGTAGCGATTCGAAGTAAAGAGCGAAGACCTGAAAAGTGAGAGGTTTTACCTTGATCTGGAATGCTCGGCGGGTCTTTTCTTTTGTTCATCGATTGCTTTTGAGATGCGTTCGACTGTTGCAAGCAGTGAACGGAGCTGCATTGCTGTTGTGTAGGCAAGATCGTCGTCGAGTTCGTTCTCATTTGCCGCTAAAGCGACTGGAATGCCGATCCACCCTGTTTTCTTGTTGCTATGCCAGGCAAGACGGGTGGTTTGTAAGGCTTGAGCAAGAACTTCTTCGCGTTCATGAAGCCTAGACCAGTGTCCTTTTGGTGTGTCGAGCGGCATTTCTACTGAAGCCCAGACCTCAAAAGGGCCGGAATGCTCGGGTAGCGTCACTGAATAGTGCCGTCCGGCAGCGGATTTCACGCTGAGATAAGGGGATCTATCTGCTTCAGTATGTAAAGCAGTGAAAGCGCTAAGGTCACCGAGCTGCTCGAGTACATTCGAGAGGAAAACGCCGCTTGTGGTCGCAGTGCTTGGGCGACAGGTCTCGGTCTCGGCTGCGCCGATGTCGGGTGCAGGAATACGAAGCGCTGTTTCTATTGAAGGGATTGTTGGCATGGGATTTTGACCGAGTGACAGAGGGGAGGGAAAAGCATGGATCCCTCCTGATGCTTGTGATGAGTTTTCCCTTGTATTTTTGCAACTTGTGTTCGTAAAAGTGGAATTGTGTTTGGTGTGTTAGGCGTTTTGTAGGTTCTGTTCGGGCTTCGCTCCTCCCATAGCGAAGGCGATGCCCAGCCATAAAAGGGATGCTGCCAGCCCTATAACACGAGATGAGACTGCTGCGAGAGCTGCCGGGCCTTCTGAGATTCCAATCACCGTGAGAGCTACAGTAATCGCTGCCTCGCGGGTGCCGAATCGTCCGAAGGGAACATTCGCTGCGGCACCGAAGAGAAGACCGTACACTGGAATGAGCCACCAGTCGAGGGATGTGAGAGCGGAAAGCAGAATCCCAGCACCGGTAATTCTAACTATGTATGACGATAATTCGATTATTCCTGGGCCGACGAGAGACTGTCTTTCGATATGCACATGATCGATTGTGTAGCTCTTTCCGAACGCTTCCTCGGCAGTGCGAGAGACTCCTCCTTCTCGGAGTGTTCCGTATGCGAAGGAGGCGATCGTGAATGCGAGATAGATTGCTCCCAGGCGCAGCCATATTTCTTTGGTTTCGAAAGCAAGCCATATTAGTGCAGGGAGATTAAAGAACTGGGGTAGGGAAAACCAGAGTGCAAAGACGTAGATCTGGGTGACTAAGGCAACGGAAGGGGAGAGCCCTAAACGTTCACTTAGCACGTACCTTCCCGCAAAAGGTCCAAGAGGAAGAGGAAGGTATTGGAGGGGTTCCATTGCGAACCAAATGAATAGGGTATTCCTGAGTGGAGGTTTTTGCCCGGCACTATGCATGAGAAAGTGCCAGCCGAGAGGGCGCAGTCCCTCGGAGACAAAATAGAAGGCACAAGCTACGATCAAGATAAGAGGATTGAAATCCCATTCGCTATCTTGAAAATCTTTCCAGTTTGACTTGACGAACCACGCGATTGCGAGTGGTACAAGAAAAGTTAGCAAAGCTTGAATGAAGCGGGTTCTCTCTGTGGTCATACGTCGAATGAGCGCCGGGGGAGGGGAACTCTCTTGAGAAGTGTCTTTGTGCTTTGAGTTGTTGTGTTTGCTGTTGTCGATGTTTACCGATTCTGGTAACAGCACGTTCCTAGTTGTATTTTCTTCGAGATCTTGCGTGCGGAGAACGGTATCCGCTTTGGTTGGGTTGTTGATCTCGGAAGGAAGTGGGACGGGAACGTCTGAAGTTTGCTTGCTGGATTTTGAGTCGTCAGGCATGCTGCTTATGCCCTAAAGTCTGGATAGCCTAGGGCTGATGAGTCGACTTTTTTGTTTCTTTTCCAGGTACTTGCCGCTTGATGTGTCACAATCGTCCGCTCGTCGCGCTGAGTTTTTTCGTCCTTAATGTCTTCTGTCTGCCCTACCGACATGGATGTTGATACGCATGTATGTAGTGTTTGTTGAGAAACGTGGCCTTTTTCGGGTTCTTGTGCCATTTTTCACACTTCAGGAGTCCCGCTTGTTTTTGGGACGGTTTTTGCGTAGGCAGAAAGAGGTGGAACTGATTCTTTCTTTTCGGACCTGCCCGCTCCTTCTGATTTTTGGTAGAAAGCCCATGATTCTTTTGCCGGTGTGTCAACAAGGCCTGTGATCGGAATGCATTCAGATGTGGTGATGGAGGCTGTTGATTCTGGCAGCGCTTTGTCTTGGCACGCTTGGGCGACACTGGCTGTTGTTTTTGCGACAGTTATTCTTTTGGCAGGCGAGAGACTATCTCCGTCGGTCGCAATATTGGGAGGCGTGTGCATTCTCCTGTTTCTGGGCGTGATCGATGAACGAGATGCTTTTGCTGGGTTTTCTAGTTCCGCTCCTGTCACTGTGGCTGCATTGTACATTGTGGCAGCAGCAGCGCGTACGACAGGAGCCCTTGGCTTTCTGACTGCCCCTCTTCGTTCTGGGAACGGGCACCGTCGAGATCTTGCGCATATTCTTCCCCCTGTCGCCGGGGGTTCTGCTTTTCTAAACAATACTCCAATTGTGGCTGTACTGGGACCACAAGTCGCGGAATGGGCACGACGATATGGAAAGTCTCCTTCGTCATATCTTATGCCGATTTCCTATGCCGCTATTTTGGGTGGAATGCTGAGTTTGGTGGGAACCTCCACAAATATTGTGGTATCTGAAATTTTGGCGGATATCCCTGGTCAAGAGGCGATGGGCTTATTTGAGATTGCTTGGATTGGGTTTCCTATCGTGTTCGTCGGCCTGTCTCTCCTGATTCTGGTCGGACCCGTATTTCTTCCTTTGCGACATGGAGCAGGAGAGCAGGCACGGGAGAATGTCCGTGACTTCATAGTGGAAATGGTCGTGACAGATAGCCCTCTAGCTGGGGTGAGTGTGGAGGAGGCGAGGCTTCGCCATCTTGAAGGTGTGTTTCTTGTGGAGATCGAACGGAAGGGCAGAACGATAGCCCCTGTGTCCCCAAGCCAATTTCTGCGTAAAAATGACCGCCTTATTTTTGCGGGGAACGTGTCGAGAATCGTTGACCTTCAGCAGATTCGTGGCCTGAAGTCCGCTGAGCACCAGCATTTTGAAGTGGGAACAAGAGCTGTTGGCCAGCAGTTTTTTGAAGGAGTTGTGGCTGTTGGGTCGCCTCTTGCGGGAGCTACCTTGCAGGAAGTTGGATTTCGTGCGCGTTATGGGGGTGCGGTTGTTGCCATTCACCGAGCAGGGGAGAGGATCGGGGCCAAACTTGGTGGAATCGTGTTACGGCCAGGTGATGTTCTGCTGATACTCGCGGATGCCTCTTTTCCTGACCGATGGCGAGAATCGAAAGATTTTCTTGTGGTGTCTGTTCTTGGGGGAACAAATCCAGTACGTACGAGCCGTGCCCCTTGGGTTTTAGGGATTATTGGTGTCTTGATGGGACTTGTGAGTTTGGGAGGGGTTCCTATACTGCAGGCATCTTTGCTCGCTGTTTTCGCCCTTTTGCTCACGCAAGTGCTTTCTATTTCCGAAGCGCGTTCGGCAGTTGATCTTGATGTGATTATTACCCTTGCTGGCAGTTTCGGCCTTGGGGCCGGTGTGACGAAAAGCGGTCTTGCTGACCATATTGCTGGATTACTGGTCGATGTGTTCGCCAATATAGGGGGAGAACGCGGTATTTTACTGGGTGTACTGCTTGCGACGATGCTTCTTACCGAGGCTATTACGAACAATGCCGCTGCCATTCTTATGGCAGCGATTGCTCTCGCAGTTGCCAATGATCTTGGAGTGGATCCTCGGCCTTTATTTTTTGCTGTGGCTATTGGGGCCTCGGCGTCTTTCCTTACTCCCGTCGGCTATCAAACAAATATGATGGTGTATGCGATGGGTGGTTATCGGTACGGTGATTTTTTTCGTGTTGGCTTTCCTTTGAGTCTCGCGGTTCTTGCCCTTGCAGTCTGGCTTATCCCCGAAGTGTGGCCTTTCTCTTGATGTATGTTGGTCAGTTGGGGAGAGAAGGCCATGTCTATGGATTTATCGCAATCGTATTTTTACGTTTAGGTAAAGAAAAAGTGACCTATTGATGGTCCAATAATCGCTGTGAGAGATCAGACCCAATCGCGAGGAGTTTGAAGGATCTTCATTGTTTCGGATTCTCGGGAGTTTGGTTCCGGGGTGTAGTCATATGTCCATCGTGCAAGTGGTGGCATGCTGACAAGAATAGATTCACTATTTCCCTTTGACTGGAAGCCGAATCTCGTCCCTCGATCGTGGATGAGATTGAATTCGACATATCGTCCCCGGTGAAAAAGCTGAAAATCCCGTTGGGCGGCAGTGTATGGCTCGTGCATCCGTCGCTCTACGATTGGTAGGTAGGAAGCAAGAAAAGCATTTCCGGCGTCTTCAGTAAAGGCCATTCCGGCTTCGTCGTCCACCATGAGGTGGTCGTAAAAAATTCCGCCAATACCGCGGTGTTCCTTTCGGTGGCTGCTGTAAAAGTACTCATCACACCATTTTTTCCATCTGTCATAATCTGTAATTTCGGGATGTTTTGCGCAAATGTCTCGCCAGATTGTATGGAAATGAGTGCAATCTTCGGAGAAAAGATATGATGGAGTGAGATCTGCTCCTCCACCATACCAACCAGTATCCCCCCGTTCGATTCGTCGAAAGTTTGCGTGAACGGTTGGGACCATGGGAGAACGTGGGTGAAGGATCAGGGAGATACCTGTAGCCCTGAACGATGTTCCTGTTCCTTTCAGGTGTTCGCTCAAGGTTTCGGAGAGAGGTCCGAACACGTTGGAGGTGTTTACTGCTGCTTTCTCGAAAATGGATCCGTTTTCGAGAACGCGAGTATCGCCTCCTCCGCCTTCTGGGCGTGACCAGCGGGTATGTTTGAATGACCCTGTTCTGTCTATGGTCTCCAATGCATCGCAGATGCGGTTCTGGAGGGCAGAGACGAAAGAGGACATGCGGTGGAAAATTACTGTGTCCGTCATGGAGTAATGATGCCAGGGTCGGTCTCTTGGAGAAAAAGAGATTGGACATTAATGATTGGTGGGAGCTATGGCCACGAATGGCATGAAGCAGACAAGTGCTGATGTGCGCGCAGCGCGTGAACTTCTCGATGTAACTGAACAGGCGAACCAAGAAGAAATTTTGGCCGCTTGGAAGAAAACCATGCGCCTTGCGCACCCCGATCGCGCTGCTTCAGGAGAACGTAGCTCTGCAGAAATGTTGAGTGCCCGTTTGAATCAGGCGAAAGATATTTTGCTGACTGATCTAGAGGGAGGAACCCGTCCCGAAAATGAGTGGGATGCTTCCTCTTCTTGGAGCCCTGATTACTCTCCGTCTGCCGGAACGGGGATCTCGCGAAAAACAAGAATATTTTTAGGGTCTAGTTTAATTTTACTCCTTGTAGCTCTGGTGTTTGTCGCTCTCCTTGATGATGACGATGATTCGTCTGCCTCGTCATCAGTTTCTACCGACGAGGCGTCGACTGGTTCCGACACCGATGCATCAGGAAATATTCCCCCCATTTCTACCACCACTATGCCAACGACTTCGACAACGATTCGTCTCCAAGCAGTTGTTGTGAGTGCGGACTCACTCGGATCAGCAGCGGAGACTGATGCTCCTGATCCAGACTCGGTGATTCTTTCTCTGCTTGAATCAGTGGGCGATGTAGAGCAAGAAAAGTTTGAAGGGCTGCTTCACCCTGATGGGCGGGTAGAAGAAATTCGCGAGGTCGCTTCAAGTTTGTCTGCTGATAATGTCAGTCTTTCTGACCGAGAAGTTCTTTCTCGAGAAACTCACTGTGTGATTTTTGAGCCTGGTCGTGCTCATTGCCACTTTAACCAGCGGAGTGGTCTTGCGGACGTGATCTCACATGAGATTGATCTTGGGAAGACCCCCACTGGATGGCGTGTTCTCGGATGGTGGAAAAGCTAACCGACTTCTTCTGTTTTCTTTCTGGAGTGCAGTTGCCAAGCCGAAAACATGTGTGCAAATATGCGCATGTTTTTCTTCCGCCTGCGGAAAATTGGTAGTTCGTAGGAATTTCTCTTACTTGGATTGTGCTACTGGGCGTTGGAAGTTTTTTGATGTACCAAAACCTTTTCTCCCTAGCTTCGCGGAACTCGGAGACTTGGTATGTTACTTGTTGCTGAAAAACTCGGGGCAGTGTTCTCTCGAAGAGGGCGAATGTCAGAAAGGGATGACATATGCTTCGTTTTTTCTAATGACGAGGTGCTGGCTAGGTAATAGGGAGAGAAAGATTACTGCGTCCTTGAATTAAGGCAGACGAAAGACTTTTTTGAGCTTCTTTCTGGCCCTTGAAAGAGATGACGATAACGGCAAGATCATCTCTCGGAAATGCCATTCCTGTCCAAGGATCGAAGCCCGGCGATATTCCCACTGGACTGAGGGGAGTGAAGATGGCGTCTGTCCCTTGCAACGAAGTGTGGCGCACTATTTGGGACTTTCCAAAGGACGCGAGAGCCCGTTGCGCGTCTTGGACGCGATTACCTTTTCCGGTGTTGGACTGAACGGAAATGAGGACAATATCGGGAAGAACAGCAGTCCGGTCCCCAATAATGCCGCCGGAAATACGAGCATCATTGGGAAAACTCGCGAAGTCTGTGTATTTCTCGATGAACCTATTGAAGTCGGTTCCGCTAGTGCGGACAATCCGTTTGTCGACGCGTGTCGGGATGTAGCTGCTGGGATCTGAAGAGAACTTTATGGATGGGTGGCTACTGCTTTTGCTGGGTTGGTTGGCAAAGCTTGTGATGCAGAATGTCAAAACAACAAGCCCAGCGAAAGAGAGGAGGGTAATTTTCCACCAGAATGACGAAGACGTTTTCTCGGGTAGATTCCCCCAGAATTCTTCGTCTGTTGTGGGCATGGGCGCAATCGCTGTGCTCTCGGAGTGGTCTACAACTTGCTCTTCCCTCACACCTGTATCGCTTGAGAAGGGTTCAAGACTATCGAGATGCCCTGATCCTGTTATGTCTGCTGTCATGACAATACTGTCTCGTTCTGATACGTGGATGCCTTGTCAGAGTCTGAGGAGAGAACCAAGTCAGAAATAGAATTGCAGTGTAACTTTGCGGATTGGCGAGTTGCGAAAACAGTATGAGGAGTGGTTGTGACAAGCACTCCGAGCGCTGTAGCGATACTCGGAGATGCTGCGAAAGTATCTCGATTTTCGAGCTTGTTGAGGCTAATGGCAGAACTTTTTCGCTATTTTTAGTCATACGTAATTTTCCCGTATTGTCATACCAAAAACGCAGAGGCGCCTGGTAGCAACCATTCAGCTGTTTCGCTGCTGTCCACGCCAAGCCGACTGCGGTGCCTACGCTGCGGATATCTTAGATGCCGAATAAAATCTCCGCGATGAGTATTCCTTGGTGAGTGTGAGTACTTGCTTTGTGGTGGAATATAGTTCCCATCAAGGCTTGCGCGACGTTTGTAGTGGAAGACGCATGGATGGGAACTACATTGTATGTGCTTCTATTGCAGCGGGAGGCTCGAAACATTTCACTTTGGTAAGGGTGATAAACCAGAGTAGCTTGCTGTTTGATTATTGTCGTGGGCAGTGACACTCACTCCCCACTGCGGGATCCCAACCGAGCTTTTTGTCTGTTGTGAGCGGTGTTATTTTGAGTGTTTTAATAGGGATTAAGCGGCTTTTTTCGCTCAGAATCTGATCTTGTGACTGTGCTGCATGCAAGATGCCAATAATGATGAAGGCTTCTGTCGCAAGATCCACGTCACTTGCAGTCGACTTGGTGGATGCAGCAGCTATTTTTCCCCTGAAACGCGTGAGAAGAAGGACCCCGCCAGATTGTTCTCTTGTTTCTCCCGACTCGGCCCATTGGTCGTAAAAACTCGAATGACTGTCTGGCTCATCGTGGGAATCCAGACCAGATACAGGAGAAACCGGAGCGTTTATTATATTCCGACTTTGCTAAGCCTGACTGGAGTGGGTGGGGGGTGCACCCCTCGGGTTGCGGGGCCGGGTCGGCCGGGCCGCTGTGGAGCGGGGTCAGGCCAGGGCAGGTTCCCGGGTGGTATTGAGTGTTGCTTTTGATGTGTTGTGTAGTGGGTAGTTTTTGCCGGCTATTCCTCTCTGGTGTGATGGGAAAAGTTTTATGAAGAGAGTTGTGTAAGGACGGTTTGAAACAAGAGAGGGGAGGCTCCCTGGACTAGTAGAGAATTATTTTACTTATCTTGGTAGGATCTCGGATCTTTGGCAGTTTTTGAATGTACTGGTTTGACCCATGGGGCTAAATGCCTGGAAATCTGTGCGGGCGGGACTGAGCGGGATACGGCATGACAGAACTGGGAAGGATAGGTAGAGGCAGGAGGAGAGTGGAGTGCTTTGTTGTCTCGGGGCTTCCTCCCGCCGGGAAGAAACGTGTCTTGCTTTTTCATTTTGAGACTTTTGATGGCTTTTTTCTGGAATTTGTGGAGAGATAGAATCGTTCTGATTGTTCAGAGCACTGCTATCAGCATGAGGAGTGGTGTTGCATAGTGAGTTTTTCCGAGTCTGCTGCAGATTCTGTTGTCGGAGAATCCGAGGCCTCTTCTCTTGAGGAAAAAGAGGCGAAACGCAGTCTTCTTGATGTTCGTCTTGATTGTTTCGAGGGGCCAATCGATCTTTTGTTGGAGCTGATTAGCCGGCGAAAACTTGAGATCAATGCAGTGTCTGTTGCCCGTGTAGTGGATGATTTTGTGCTTCTTGTTGAGCAGAATCGTGAGAATACTCCTCTGTCTCTAGAGGAGATGACGAAGTTTCTGCTTGTTGCCGCCACTCTTCTTCGAATGAAGACCGCTCGTTTGCTTCCTACTGAACCTTCTATCGAAGTGGATGAAGAACTTCTTGTTGATGCGGAGCGCGATATTCTTTTAGCACGGCTTCTCGCTGCCCGTACTTTTGCGGAAGTTTCTGAAGTGCTGCGGGAACAACTAGAAGAAGGCATCCGTTATGTGCCTCGTGCTGTGCAGTCTGAGTCGCATTTTCGTTGGATGGCTCCAGACTTGCTGGCACAGATTACTCCTGACGACCTTGCTGGAGTGGCGTTTAAAATTTTGTTAGGCCGTCCGGGGCCGGAACTCATCTTGGATCATGTGTTGCCTGTAAAGGCATCGGTGAAGATGGCTTTTACTGCTTTGTGTGAAGTGCTTCTCCGCGAAGGAGTAACGAGCTTTAGTAAAGTTTGTGTTGGTTGTTCTTCTGCAGAAATTGTTGTGCGTTTTTTGGCATTGTTAGAACTTGTCAAGATGGGGATGGTGGCTGCTGTTCAGGATGCTCCTTTGGCAGATATCACTTTGAGATGGATAGGTCCTGAAGGTGATGATTCTCTTGTTTGGGAATGGGTTGAAGAATGGGATGAGGAGCTTTCAGTGACAGACCTGGATTTACGTAAGCGTCTGCCTTCTCTCGAGAGCGGGCAGGGAGAGATGTCGGTCGAAGCATCTGCTGTGAGAGCAATTGATGAGGCGTGTAGGGGTGTGGGCGGTGACACCTGAGGCGTTCCGTCATATTGAAGCGATTCTCATGGTTGCTGAGATGCCTGTGCCGGTGAATATTTTGGCCCAGGTGCTCGAAGAGTCTGTCAATGATGTGCGAGTGGGGCTGCAGGAGCTTGCACGGTCTTACCGAACGCAAAAGCGGGGTTTTTGTCTTCGCGAAGTGGCAGGTGGGTGGAGATTTTATTCTGATCCGGGATCTGCGGCGTATGTTGAACGATTTGTTGTCACTAATGAAAATCCTCGCCTTTCGAAAGCAGCAGTTGAAGTTTTATCTATTGTGGCCTATTGTCAGCCTGTTAGCCGAGGGCAGATCGGTGAGATCCGTGGTGTAAATAGTGACGGGGTTGTTCGGAGTCTGGTTTTGCGTGGCCTGCTTGAGCCTGTTGGTGCTGATGAGGGACCCGGTCGAGCTAGATTGTACGGAACGTCTTTTTTGTTTTTAGAGCGTCTTGGTCTGCGTTCGATTGCCGATCTGCCACCTTTGGCAGATTACACTCCTGATTCTGGTACTGCTGCAGCATATGATTCTGCTCTTTCGTCTGCACGGACGGACGCAATTGACACGCCTGAAATCGCTGAGCGTATCAGACGGAAAATTGCTGAAGCAGCGGCAGACGCCCAGGTTGAGGTGCCCGCTTCGTCAGACCCAAAGCGTATTTCCCCTGAAGTCTGAGAGCACATGGCGGCAATAAAGACCGAGAAATAATGGAAGGTGTGTCGCGATGCGAGCGGGGAGAATAGAGAAAAATAGTGCAGATGCGATGACTGGGGATCAGCAAGAAACGGGACCGCAGCGTTTGCAGAAACTTCTTGCCCGGGCTGGGTTTGGTTCGCGTCGGGAATGCGAAGACCTTATTGCTCGTGGGCGTGTGCGACTCGATGGTCGTGTTGCTATTTTGGGGGATCGAGCCGATCCGGTTTCTCAACTTGTTGAAGTTGATACTGTAGCGGTGCGTTTCGATATTGAGACCGTGGTTTATCTGCTTTATAAACCACGAAATGTTCTTACGACTGTTTCAGACTCTCGCGGGCGTGCGACAGTTATGACGTATGTTCCTGCTGAGCCGCGGGTTTTTCCTGTGGGTCGTCTTGACCGAGATACAGAAGGTTTACTTCTCCTTACGAATGAGGGGGATTTTGCTCAGAAGGTCATGCATCCAAGCCACTCTCTTCCTAAAACATACGTTGCTGTAGTAGATGGAGTGATTAGCGACCATACTTTGAGCAGGCTGCGGCGAGGTGTGAAGCTGGAAGAAGGTCTTCTTGTCCCTCGTTCTGTGCGGATTCTTGCCCGCCGGAAGGCTTCGACGTTGGTGGAGATTCGTCTGGGGGTCGGGTGGAATCGCGTTGTGCGGCGGGTTTTGGAGGAGGTGGGTCATCCCGTGCGTCGTCTTACTCGTACTGCTATTGGTGATTTATCAGATACTCGCTTAGGCCCCGGAGAGTTTCGGCGTCTTACTACGCTCGAAATTGCCATATTGGAGGGGTGTGCGGATGTTGAAGGTGTGGGTATGGGGCGGCGATCTTCACGCGCTAAGCCGGCTCATGGTCGGGGTGCGACGACCGATGCCCAAGGTCAGTCGGACCGGAAGAATCGCGTTTTTCAAGAGGGAAAGGACAGACGGCAAGTCGGTAGGAAAAAGGGCGAGAAGCCTTTTCGTAAACGGCAGGGACGTTAATGTTCCGCAATTCGTTATTGTGCTTTCATGATGCTTGGATGTCTGAAGAAGGGCAGGGAAAAGGACTGTCCATCTTTCTTGGTTTCTGGCTTGTCGCTTTTTGGGCACCTACTCTATCGAGAGTTTGGTGATCGAGAGTTTCGTAGGCGGCTTCTTCCAGCGTCTTTGGCGATTTTGCGCGAATAGTAGGCACTGTTGGCAAAGTAGTGGGGGAAAAGTTGGCACTGAGATTATGTTGTTGAGGAGGCTATGCCAGTCGCAGCCATTCGTGGAGCAATTACGCTTGCGGAAAATACGCGGGATGAAGTGCTGGCCAGTACCCAAGAGTTGGTGCGGACACTCTTTGAGAAGAATTCGCTTGATATGGAGGACGTCATTTGCGTGATGTTTACGGCGACCCCGGATGTGACAGCGGAATTTCCCGCCCTTGCTGTCCGTGAAATGGGTATCGTCGATATTCCTTTGCTTTGTGCACAGGAGATCAGTATCGAAAGTTCGATATCTTTGTGTATTCGAGTACTTGTGCAGGTGGAAACAGATCGACCTCGTCGTTCTTTTGCTCCGGTTTATTTGAGAAAAGCTGCAAGTTTGCGTCCTGATCTCGCGCGTGAGTGATCTGGCGGGAAGGCTGGATGTTGTGGTGACCACGGTTCGGTGATAATAACGTCGAGTACATTTTTTACCGCCAAAGGTGAAGGTACGAAGGAGGAATGCGTGGCCGATCAGCGTGTCGCTCTTCTTGGAACGGGATTACTCGGAGGGTCGATTGGTCTCGCTCTTACAGATGCTGGTTTCGAGGTAGCGTATGGGTTTGACCGAGATCCTGGTCGGACACTTGCTGCTGTGCAAGCAGGTGCTTGCCGGCAAGCGGCTTTTTCTATTGCCGAGGCCGTTTGTGACGTTGATGTGGTTTTTGTTGCGACTCCGGTTTCTGCAATTGCGGAGACTGTGCTTGAAGCTGCTCAGTATGTTCGACCTGGGACACTTCTCACTGATGTGGGGAGTGTGAAAGCTTCCGTAGTCCAGGCCGTGCAAGAGCGTATTCCTTCCCATGCGTTTTTTGTGGGTGGGCATCCTATGGCAGGATCTGAGCAGGTAGGGATTGATGCTGCGACTTCTTGCCTGTTTCGTGATGCTGTTTGGGTGGTCACTCCTACCGCATCTTCCAATTCTGACGCAGTCATGCGGCTGTACTGGCTTGTAAATCAAATGGGGGCCTCTGTCCTGTCCCTTGATCCACAAGCGCATGATGAAAGTGTTTCTATCGTTTCCCATCTTGCGCATGTCGCGGCAGCTTCTCTTTTGAGTGTGATGGCCGAGCGCTCTGCCGGGACGCCGCCGCTTTTTCGGATGGCGGCGAGCGGTTTTCGGGACATGACGCGGATTGCAGCAGGTAGTCCTGCTGTGTGGGTCGATATTTTGTATGAGAATGCAGCTGCGGTACAAGATGCGCTTAAAGTGTATATTGAAGAACTCGAGAGGTTTCGAGAACACCTTGATGATCGTGTGGTCCTGTGGGACTTGTTGGAGAGAGCGAGAGAAACCCGCTCGAGTTTACCTTCGTTGCTTCCTGCGCAAGATCTGTACATGGTGGTTGTAGGTGTTGCTGATCAGGCAGGTGTGCTCGCAGACGTGACAACGGCAGTCGGGGAGAGAGGGATAAACGTTGTTGATATGGAGTTGCGACATAGTCCTGAAGGAGGAGGCGGTCTTTTGGTTTTAACTGTTGTCGGTTCTTCCTCTGCGGACCTTGGTGTACTTTGCTTGCAGCAAAGAGGATACGCTGCTCATGCCGAGCCTTCTCAGATGCAGTGTGACTATGAGTGAAACGCTGGTCTCTGTTCTTGCTATTGACGGTCCAGTGGGAGCAGGAAAATCCACTATTGCGGGTCAGCTTGTCGATCGTCTCGGAATTACTCGTTTAGATACAGGGGCGTTGTATCGCGCTGTAACATTGGCAGTATTCCGAGAAGGGGTCGATCCTGCTGATGCCGAGATCTGTGCAAAGATTGTACAACAGTCTCAGGTCGAGTTTGATCAGGACGGGACGGTCCGGCTTAATGGTGAGGATGTGACTCGAGAAATACGGGGTGCTGATGTGACCTGCCTCGTGTCCCAAATAAGTGCACACCGTGAAGTACGTCAGGTTCTTGTTCATCTTCAGCGTCGCATTGCATCGAGTGGAGAGTGGGTTGTTGAAGGCCGAGATATTGGTACGGTAGTATTTCCAGATGCGCTTTTGAAAGTGTATCTTACGGCTGATATAGCGGAACGAGCGCGTCGGCGTGCTGAGCAGGATAGTGTAACCGAGCAATCTCTCGTGGAATCAGAAATACGTCGACGTGATATTTCCGATTCCACGAGGATAGTTTCGCCTTTGCGACAAGCGGAAGACGCTGTTGTTTTTGAATCGACATTCTTGTCGATTGACGAGGTGACTGATCGGATTACTCGTTTGTGGAAAGAACGGTGTGAGCAGAAAGATGGCGGGGAAGGCTGAATTTTTTGCTGATGTTGCAGGGCTGAAAGCCAAATGTTTCTTGGTTGTTCGCTGAAGGGTAAGTGTTAGGAGATACAGTGATGGTCTCTGCCTGCCAGGGGTCTGAAGAGAGTGAGCCTGTTGTTCAGGGGAAGGAGAAGGAGGTTTCGGAGACAGAACAGCGATCGCAATCGTTTTCTTGGGAGAACCGTTCTCCGGTCTTGAAGTCTTCGCCTTTGCTTCGCTGTCTGCAAATAGTCGCTCGTCCTCTATACGGTGTGTACTGGCGGATCGAAGCACATGGCTGTGAGAAAGTTCCTACGGAAGGGCCAGTTATTTTAGCTGCGAATCATCGTTCCCACTTGGATTCCATCATTTTACCGTATGTGACATGGCGCCCTCTCAATTTTATGGCGAAGAAAGAATGTTTCGACACAGCGATCGGGGCTTCGGTTTATTCGCGGCTTGGTGTTTTTCCAGTGAATCGTGGAACGGCTGACAAAGCCGCTTTGCGACGAGCTGTTGAGGTAGTGCGTGCGGGGGGAGTGCTGGGAATTTATCCTGAAGGTACACGGTGTTTCGGGCCAAAGGTAGAGACAGTACAGCGCGGAGCTGCCTGGTTGGCAGCGAGAGGTGATGCCCCGATTTTTCCCGTTGGAATTGGTGGAACAGAGGCTGTTCTTCCGAAAGGGGCAAAGTTTGTCAGACCCGCGAAAGTGCGTCTTGTGGTTGGTGATCCCCTTGATCCGCCCAAGACAACGAAGAAGAGCGAACTTGAGGAGTTCACTCTTCTTCTCAAGGAACGATTGCAGGAAGCATTCGACGATGCTGGTGGTCCTCGAGTAATTCGATCTACCCGTCATTAAGAAGTTTTTTCGGGCTTTTTACGGTTCGCATGCCCTTTTTGTGTTTTTGGTCTATCGGCAGGATACAAAAGAGCGTAAAAATTGGGTGCGGTGAGGGCGGGTCGTTCGGGGGAGTGCACCTAGGCGTGTGGGGTTTGGGTGTGCTGAGGGCGGATCCTGCAGAGGTGCAAGTTTCGATTTCAAAGGGGAACCACTGTGCTTTTTTTGGGTAGAAAGATCTAGCCTGGCTTCGTTCCGGCATAGGGCTTCAACATTTGGAGGATGCATGGTCGAAGTAAAGCATCGGAAAATCGAAACCAATGGGATTTCACTGCATATTGCGGAGGCTGGAGAAGGGCCTCTGGTGATCCTTTGTCATGGGTTTCCAGAGTTGTGGTATTCGTGGCGACACCAAATTCCGGCGCTTGCTGAGGCAGGATACCATGTGGTTGCGCCTGATATGCGAGGATATGGCGGAAGTGATGCCCCGGAATCTGTTGAGGCATATTCAATTTTTCAGCTCACGGGAGATATGACGGGTCTTGTGACTGCCTTGGGTTGTGATGAGGCAGTGATTGTGGGGCACGACTGGGGGTCTATTGTCGCGTGGCAAACGGCATTGTTTCGCCCGGATATGATTCGTGGTGTGGTCGGTATGAGTGTTCCTTACACTCCTCGTATGCCTGTTCGTCCTACAGATTTGTTTCGCATGATTTCCGGCGACAAGTTTTTCTACATTCTCTATTTCCAAGACGAAGGCATTGCAGAGAATGAACTCGAAGCCGATGTCGACCGTTCTATGCGTATGGTTATGTATACAATTTCGGGGTCTTTGTCTGAGGGAAATGCCTTGAGGACGGACTTGCCGGCAGAAGGAACAGGGTTTTTGACGGGGATGTACATGCCGGAAACTCTTCCGTCATGGCTGTCAGAAGAAGATCTAGCTTACTATGTTGACCAGTTTTCGCAGACAGGGTTCCGTGGCGGGATCAACTGGTACCGGAATTTTGACCGTAATTGGGAACTGACTTCCCCATGGGCTGGAGCGAAGATAACGGTTCCTGCTGTGTTCATGGCGGGGGATCGTGATCCTGTTGTCTCTGGACTTTTTGGAGGAGATGGGGGCGGCAACATGCTAGGAGCTCTTGATTCTTTCGTGCCAGATCTTCGGTCGAAAGTATTTATTGAGGGTGCTGGTCATTGGAACCAACAAGAAGCTCCTGAAGAAACGACTCAGGCATTGCTCACGTTTTTGCAAGATCTAGACTGAGCTAGACCTTTTTTTTGAGGGTGTAAGAGTGAGTTGGTTGTTTGTTGCTTCTTGCGTCCTCGCGAGGTCTTTGCGAAAAGTTCGTTCCGTTCGTCTGCCGTCTTGGCAGTTTTTTGCTATTTCTCATGCCAGTGTTTTCCTTGGGTACGGCTAGCGCAACTGTTTCGGGAAGTTGCACCCATGCCGGCGGGGATATACTCGGTATGCATGCGAATTCTGATCTATTGTGTCGAGGAATTGGTAGCTGTCCTGAGTTCAGAAAGGGGAACCGTTCTTCTTTTGTCGGGCGGTTGCCAAAGCGCGCACTAGACCGTGAGCTTTGTCGAGTGTTTCCTGGTATTCCTCGTGCGGGTCAGAGTCGGCGACAATTGCCCCACCTGTGTGGAAGCTCAGACGGCTGTCTTTTTTCATGAGGGTTCTGATCACAATATTGAGATCAAAAGCCCCGTCAAAGTCGAACCACCCGATACTCCCGCTAAAGACTCCACGGACGGTTGGTTCGAGTGTGCTGATGATTTTCATAGCTGCCACTTTCGGGGCTCCGGTCATGGACCCCCCGGGAAAGGCTGCAATAATGAGCTCAACTGGATGGATTTTTGGACGTAAATGTCCTCGGATTGTTGATGCCATTTGATAGGTAAATGGATGTTGTTCTATGGCCTGAAGACGAGGGACATGTATTGTTCCATATTCGCAAATTCGCCCAAGGTCATTCCGCGCGAGATCAACGATCATTATATTCTCGGCGAGATCCTTTTTACTTGCAGCAAGATCTGCTTTGAGCGCCCGGTCTTCGTCGTCTGTGCTTCCTCTCGGTCGAGTGCCTTTGATGGGTTGCGTTTCTGCCCAACCATCTCGTCCGAGGCGGAGGAAACGTTCGGGAGAGGCGCAGAGTATCTCTCCGTCTTCAAATCGAAGATACGCTGGCATAGGAGCGGGATTCACTTCTAAGAGTTTTTGGTAAAGAAAATCCCCGCGTCCTTCGAATTCGGTAATAAAACGCTGTGTCAGGCAGATTTCAAGAGCATCTCCCCGGATAATGCGTTCTTTCGCATAGCGAATATTATTTAAATATTCTTCTTTTGTTACAGTTGGAATTACGTTATGAACAGCTAAATCTCTTTCTTTTAGTCGTCTTTTTGGTAAGATATTTTTTGTCTGCGGTGACTTAAAAGTGGAATTTTTTGTTTTAGAAAATGTTTTTTTACTTGACTTTGTAATAATTTTGCGAAGATTTTTTCGTAGTCTTTCGAGGCATTTGTTTGCCTGGAAAGATGCTTCTTCGTGGGTTGTTCCGAATCCGTTCGCGATGAGCCAAGTGGTAGCAGTGGTGTGGTCGACAGCGAAAAGCGCGTCGTGAAATAGGAAGATAGCGTTTGGGAATCCCATTTCGTCTGGGGCAGTATGGGGAATTTCTTCGATTTGGTGGAGCATCTCGTACCCCAAATAGCCGATAGCTCCTCCGGTGAAGGGCGGCATGTCTGGTTTCCAGACATGCGAAACTGGTCGAAATTTATCGAGAAG
>DEIU01000060.1 GCA_002352645.1 Acidimicrobiia bacterium UBA2766
AAATTTCCAGGGTATCGAGGATATCGATGCCGTGTGCCCATAGTTCCATAAGGCGCGCGGTCGCGAAGGAACGGGCACTCATTGGGGGACCGTACCAGGGCAGACGCGTTTTTGGAGTAAGCCGGCTGAAAGCCTCCCGCATTTTCGCGTTTTCTTCGCGCCATGCGGTCAGCAGCTCGGGAACGGACATGCCACGCGCCAGTGCCTGGCCTCCATTGGCAGTCTTTTCAATATCTTCTTTGCCGGCCCCTTTTGCGATGGCCTCTGCGAGGGCTTTCTTTTCTGCGAGGAAGGCCTCAGGATCTGTCGCAGTTCCATATGCCTTGCGGTCCACGAAGAGCAGATGACCGACCTGGTCGCGTACCGTCCAGTCGGGGGCCGGAGTCGGAATATCCCAGCTTTCTTCATCAAGCTGGGAGAGGACCCCATCCAAGTCGGCTTGTTCGGCAGCGATGTCCGCGCAGAGTTCTTGCATGAGGGTCGTCTTCCTTGTGCGTTCCCGCTGTATGACTCGTGTGCTGAGTCCTTTGTAGCAGCCTGTTCCGAGAATTCTGTGGTCGCTTCCGAGTTTTTCTTTCGTGTGCGTCGTCGTGGCGCCGCGCGCGGGGCAGTTGTTCTTTCTGTATTGGTCCCGGGAGACGATAAGAAAAGGAGACGTACTCTATTGTGGAGAGTGGCGCGCGAAGTTGAGGCGGATCATCTTTTGTGTCTTGGTAGTAGGGGATTGTCAGAGGGGTTTGTGCTTGTCCCAGGGCTTGGGCCGTTTTTTTACCTGGAGAGCACTGGCAAATGACACCATGCCGAGTTTGCCTGATTGGGATCTCGGTATGGGTGATGTCGAGCTTTTCTGAGCTGTGACGTGCTCGTGGCAGGACAAGGGGCGGGTACTCATCCGGGATGTGTGCTTTTCGGGAACTATTTTCGGGAACTATTGGAGAGAGGTACCTGCTGGGCTGTCTCCGCCTTGTTGTGCGCGTTTTCGTGCGATGTGGGTTGCTGCTCCTCCGGCGACTGCGAGGGCGGCTCCTGCTGCTGCAATGGGGAGGAGTGTATCGTTTGCGCCTGTGCGGGGTAGGCCTGGGATGGCTTCGCGTGAAGTGGAGGTTTTGGATTTTGGGGGAGGGCTGGCTGCATAGGCGGGGGTTGGGTTGATGGCCATGATGGCGGGAGTGGCCCATACGACGGTGCCTGCGACAGTGCCGGAGCGGCGGAGGAACTGGCGGCGATCTATCCTTGTTTGTTTTTCCCGGGTGTTTTCTGTGTGGGTGACTGGGGGGTGTGTGCTTTCGCCCTCTGGATCCTGGGCTGTGGAGAGGCCTTCTTTTCCCATGTTGTTCTCACGTTTCTTCTGTGCGTTCTGTGTTGACGTTTTATCGTCAGGTGCACTTGAGTATTGCCATGAAGTGGCCAAGTTATTTGTCTGTGGTGGAAGGGGTGGGGAAACTCCAGTGTGCGTGGGCTGATTATTGGGGAGCCGGCAGGCTCGAAAAACGGAATATGGGAACATTTTTCTTTTTTCGGGGGGGTCCTGTTACGGAAGAAGGCAAGACACCAGAGTGGTGTCTTGCCTTCTTTTTTGTTTGGGAGGAATTCCTTGAGGGTGCGGTCGGATTCCTGTCATTTTCTGGAATTTCTTGATTTTGAGGGAACGGATGATCTGTACGTGTCATCTAGCTTTTGGGCCAATTGAGCTAGGGGATACACGAGCCTGATCCGTTTCACCCAGGAGGAGTCGTGAACGATCGAAATACCGAAAACGCATACGATACTGCGACTGCTGCATACGCGGATTGCTTTGAAAACGATCTCGCCGTCAAGGAATTTGACCGCGCACAACTACAGGCATTTTTGCCTGCCGGTGACGAAGAGCGGGCGGGACTGATGGCCGTCCTGGGACGAGCTACAAGCCCAGGTTGAAAAAAGCGGCGAGCATATGCCAGGAAATGCCGGGATCAGTATGAAGTTATGAAATCGGCATGTTGTGGCAAACGCGCGAAGCCGGTGAGAGGACAAGGGAGGTGAGTGTGGAGGTACGCGCGATTGTCCAGCTGGGGGAAAGGAGGGTTTTACAGAAGTTCTCCTTGGAACTCTTCAAAGCGCAAGCGGCCTTTTGTGTCGAGCAGTATGCGGGAATGGTTGCGGATGTCGTCGTAAGGAAGGTTGGGGTGGTCGACAAGGAGAATGACGAGGTCTGCTGTTTCAAGTTCTGTTTTTGTGCAGCTGACGAGGGGGACAGAAAACGGAATGTTGGTGTCTATCGGTAGGTGGGGGTCATGGGCGCGTACTTCTGCGCCGAGTTCGGTGAGCTTTTCGGCGACTGCAATAGAGGGGGACTCTCGCCAATCTGAGGTGCTGGCTTTGTAGGTCATGCCGAGAAGAAGAATGCGACTGCCGTTTATTGCTTTTCGTTCCCGGTTCAAGAGGGCTGCGATACGGGTCACGACATAGTCTGGCATGTGGTTGTTGATGTCGTTTGCGAGCTCGACAAAACGGAAAGTGTGTCCGAGCGACTTGTGCACGCGCCAGGCGAGATAGGAAGGGTCGACAGGCAGACAGTGTCCACCTACTCCGGGGCCGGGGGTGAAGCGCATGAAACCGAAGGGTTTTGTGGATGCTGCGTCGATGGCATTCCAGATATTGATATCCAAGTCGTTTGCGAACATGGTGAGCTCATTAATGAGCGCGATGTTGACATGACGAAAGGTGTTTTCGAGGAGTTTTACGAGCTCTGCTTCAGCAGTAGAACCTGTATATATGATTTTGTTGACAATCGTGGAATAAAAGGCATCAATACACCGCAAAGACTCTGGGTTGATGCCGGAGACTACTTTCGGGGTGTTTTCCAGCGTCCAGATGCTATTTCCGGGGTCGATACGTTCCGGGGAATATCCCAAGAAGAAATCTTTTCCCGCTTGTAATCCTGACTGTTCCAGGATGGGACAGAAAAACTCGTCTGTGGTTCCTGGATAGGTAGTGGATTCCAAAACGGTGAGTGCGCCAGGTCGTAGGTAAGTGGCGAGGGTTTGTCCAGCTTTTTCAATGAAACTCAAGTCGGGAGTTCCCTCTTTGAGAGGGGTGGGCACTGTCACAACGGCGATATCGAAATCGGCGATATCTTGGGCTTGGTCAGTTGGTGTGTACCCGGAGAGGAGCGCGGCTTCGATTTGCGCGCTTGGAACGTCTTCCACATAAGAGACGCCGGCTCGGAGCATACTGACCCGTCGTAAGGAGGTATCGTAGCCAGTCACGCGCATGCCGGTGTCGGCTGCTTTCATTGCAAGAGGAAGGCCAACGTAGCCTTGTCCAACAATGACGACATGTGCAGTGCGAGATTGAATCCGTTCCGTGAGCTGTCTGGCAAGTATGTTCATGAAGGCTGCTATTTCCTTGAAAAGAGGTTTCCGTGTTCTTGATGCCAATTAACGGTTTGTGTGAGGCCATCGCGGAAGGAAATTTTTGGCGTGTAGTGGAGGCGGGATTGGGACTTCCCAATATCCGCGTGGCTGTGCATGATGTCTCCTGGCCGCTGGTCTGTGGAGTGGGGTGTGGGAGTTATATCGAGAATATCGCCAAGAGTGTTGAGGAGTTCTCGCAAAGTGTGGACTTCGCCGCATGCAATATTGAAGATTTCTCCGGCGCAATCAGAAGTGGGAGTAGTGGCGGCGAGGAAATTTGCTTGGACAGTGTCTTCGATATAAGTGAAGTCGCGAGATTGCCGTCCATCTCCATATATTATCGGAGATTCTTGAGAGAGAAGACAGCGGATAAAGAGTGGGATGACAGCGGCATATTGACTATCAGGGCGCTGTCGTGGACCGTAGACATTAAAGTAGCGGAGCACGACGGTTTCAAGCCCGTAAATCTCCCAGAAAACGCGACAATAATGTTCTGCGGCGAGTTTTGATACAGCGTAAGGGGAACGAGGATAGAGAGGAGCTGACTCTGGGGTCGGGAGTTCTTCTGCCCCGCCGTAGACAGATGAAGAGGAGGCTAAAATGAAACGTTGTGCCCCTTCGTCTCGCGCGGCGATGAGCATATTGAGAGTTCCTGTTACATTCGTTTCGTTTGATATTAGTGGGTTGTCTATTGACTGCAGGACAGCCCGACATGCTGCAAGATGAAATATGATGTCGCAACCGGTCACAGCTTTTCGTGCGTCGGAAAGAGCAGTGACATCTCCTTCGATAAAAGTTGCTGATGGGTGGAGATTCTCTCTCTTTCCAGTAACGAGATTGTCGAGGACAACCACTTCAGCGTCTTTGCGAATCAGGAAGTCCACTAGGTTGGAGCCGATGAAGCCTGCTCCTCCGGTCACGAGTGCTCGCACATTGATTCCTTTTTTGCGAGAAGGTTTGTCTCTCTTGGCCGGGTAGAAGGCCGGGGAGAATATGCTGAAGGCCAAACCGTTTCATTCGGAAGCTCAGAATACTTGTTCTGTGGGGCGAGTGTGTCGAGAAGATTCGTTGCGAAGCCTGTATTCAGTTTTATCGAGAGATATTGTTTTGGAGAGAACAGGAAAAGAAAAGCATCGGCAGGTTGAGGGAAAACTTTTTTCAAGAAGGATCGATGGTGAGGAAATCGGGAAATTTTTTGGAATTTGGAAAATAGATTGATTCGCGTTGTTCTCGATGTTTTTTCTGCTGAAGGGGGAATAGAACTGGCGCGTCTGGTCGATCGATAGCCTAGGCCATGATAGGATCGTTCGTGTCGAAGAGCGCTTTCTGGCGAGGGTACCGAGTGGGTCCAAAGGACGCGCGTTTTTGTTTCCACCAAAAATGGTACGGAAGTTTTTGTCAGATCTTTGTGGTTTTTTCGAGGGAAAATGAAGAAGAAATGAAGCGTTTTTTACGCTTCATTTCTTCCTATTTCCTTCTGCAAAGGGATTTTTTCAAGAGGAGGCGAATCTTCTTGTGAATTCGCGTTTTCCCGAATCTTCGATTCGGGAACGTGCTTTTTCTTGTGAGCCAGTTTGTTCTGGGTTTCCGTTCTTCTCTCCCCAGGAATAGATACTTAAAAGTATTTCCTGGTCAAAGGTGGCGGTTCTCTGCGATGTCGTGTGGTGTGCAACATTGGCGACGAACCGGTTCACGGCCTTTAAAGGTGACAAAGTGGGTGTACTCCTTGCGGGGAATGTATTATGCATTGCCAGTGGAGATAGGGTCGGGGATAGATTTGAATACGGTACCTCAATGTATCTACCAGCGCGTAAAACGCTACGAGAGCGTCGTTTTTCTTTTTCTCGACATGTCGATTCTTCTCGTTGCATACGTTCTTGCTTTTGTTTTGATGAAGCAGGCTGGTGTCGGGTTGGAACATTCTGCTGGTCCAGCGCTTTCGGTGTTTTTTCCAGCGCTTTTACAACTTTGTCTGAATAAACTTTTCGGTTTGTATGGACATGTGTGGAGATATGCTTCGATAGAAGAAGCGCTACGGATCATCAGTGCGGTGTTTGTGGGGTTTCTCGTGAATCTCACCTATTGGTTTGTGTTGTGTGGCCTGCTGGACCAGCGCTTTTCTTGGCCGCTTCCCGTTTTTGCCTCCGGTTTTGTACTTATGGGAGTGGGTGGAGTTCGTTTTCGGGAACGCCTTTTTGCGCTGGAGCGCGGGAAGCGCAAGAGCTTCCCAAGCGCTCGTGGCGTGATTGTTGGTGCTGATGATATTGGGGTCGAAATTGCGTTGGAGTTTATGCGTAATGCCGATGCCGGTATGGAAGTGGTCGGTTTTGTGGATGAGGACCCTTGGAAAGTCGGTCGATCAATTCGGGGTATTCGAGTTCTCGGTATATCCTCGGAACTTCCTGCAGTAGTCGAGCAATACGAGATTGACTACATTGTGCTGTCTGCTGGGGCGAGTGAAAAGACAGACTTCATGGAGATGCTTGATCTTGCGCGTAGTACACAAGCCCGCGTTCAGGTTGTGCCATCTCCTGCAGAAGTCGCGAGCAGGACTCTTCTCGGTGGGATTGGGGATGTGGATATCCCAAGATTGCTCGATCGAGAACAAGTACAGATTGATTTTACGGAGATTGAGCAGTATGTGGAGGACAGCGTTGTTCTCGTGACGGGAGCGGGCGGTTCTATCGGGAGCGAGATCGCCCGTCAAGTCGCGCGTTTTCGTCCGCGTTGTCTGCTCATTCTGGATTGTGACGAGACACATCTCCATGATTTGCTGGTTGGAGAGGGGCTTGATGCCCTGCCTCTTTTGGCAAATATTCGCGACCAACAGCGTGTGGAGCGTATTTTTTCGGAGTACCGTCCGGATGTGGTGTTTCATGCCGCTGCCCACAAGCACGTGCCCTTGTTGCAACAGCACCCAGAAGAAGCAGTTCTTACAAATGTGATCGGCACCCGGAATCTCGTCACTGCCGCTGCTGCACACGAGTGTAAACGTTTTTTGCTTATTTCTACCGATAAAGCGGCGCGTCCTGGATCTGTCATGGGTGCCACGAAACGTCTCGCGGAGATCCTGGTGCGAGAGACGGGCCGGCAGGAAGGCCTCGCTTTTGGCGTCGTGCGATTCGGCAATGTGCTGGGTAGCCGGGGAAGTGTTGTTCCGACTTTCGTGCGTCAGATCATGACCGGTGGTCCGGTCACTCTGACGCATCCTGATATGACTCGTTACTTCATGAGCATCCCGGAAGCTGTCTCGCTGGTATTGCGTGCGGGCGCCTTGCTTGGAGAAGGGGACACCTTTCATCTGGATATGGGAGAGCCTGTACGCATCCTGGATTTGGCGCATCAGCTGATCCGGCAAGCGGGTCTGCGCCCGGGAAGCGATATCAAGGTGGAAATTACCGGGCTGCGTCCTGGAGAACGCCTGTCCGAACAGCTCCATGATGAGAGTGAGCAAGCCTTCCCCACAGACTGCTCTGCCATTGTCATGCTCGACTCAACTGTAAAGATTGGCCGGGATGAACTGCGGCCTCGTGTGGAACAGCTGAACCGTTTTTGCAAGGATGGCGCGCGCTGGGCGGCGGTGTCGTTTTTGCAGCAGATCCTTGTTGATGCAGGAGTACCTGCCGGTTTGGACATCGAGTATCCCGCCGAGATGTTTCTTGTAGAACAGCGAGATCGAGAGGCGAGCAATGTACTGGCCTAAAATTTCCGTTTTCCCAGGACATACCGGCACAGGGACCTGGCAAAGCCCAGGTGAAAACGGATGACCGCTTTGCGGGTTTTGCATATTGTGCCTTGCGACATCACTCGTGGCGCGCAGGTTTACGCCAGAATGTTGCGTGAGGCGCTTGACGAGGCTCCATCGACGCACCGAACGATGAGTTTGTTTCGCACCCCTCCTGCTGCGCTCGCACCGGACTTTACGCTCGACGTTCCCCTGACCTGGCGTCGCCGCTGTGGAGTGGATCCGAGTGTTGTCCGCAAACTACGGCATTTCCTGAGAACCTGGTGTCCGCATGTGCTCGTGGCGCACGGGGGAGAATCCTTAAAGTACGTCGCTTTTGCGCGGCAGAAGCAGACTGTCGCGGTGTATTACAAAATCGGCATGAGTGCGCAAGATTTGCGAGGATTCGCGCGTCGTGCTTTGTATCGAGCCTGCATTCGACGGATGGATGCGCTTGTTACGGTTTCCGAAGAGACGAGAACAGAGCTTGAGCGTCTCTTCGGGGTTTCGCGCTCCGACGTGAAGGTGATTCCAAACGCACGCGATGCCGACACCTATTGCCCTCGCTCTGATACGAGAATCAGTGTCGTGCGCTCTGAGTCTGACGCAGATGCCAGGGAAACTGTGCAGATTGTGACTGTCGGGCAACTTGTGAAAGAAAAGCGTCCTGCTCTTTTTCTTGCAGTCGTGCGGGCGTTGCGAGACGAGGGGCTTCCCGTGACCGGCGTTATGGTTGGGGAAGGACCACTCTTGCGGGAACTCTCCCCTCTCGCAGAAAAGGCAGGCGTCTCTCTCCTCGGTCGCCGCGAAGATGTGCCGGCTCTACTCGCCGCCTCGGACATTTTTCTTTTCACAAGTGAGACCGAGGGACTGCCTGGTGTGCTGATTGAGGCAGGATTGAGCGGTCTTGCCTGTGTGACGACAGAGGTACCTGGCGCGCATGAGATTGTTGCCCATAAGGTGACTGGCTTTGTGGTCGAAAAAGACGACTTTTCTGGTTTGGTGAATAGTGCAGCACAGTTGGTGTGTGACGCTGGATTGCGGCGTCGTTTTGGTGCAGCAGCCCGCACGCGCTGTCGGGAGAAGTTCTCTTTTGACATGGTTGCTGCTGCATGGAATGCCCTTTTCGCAGATATTGTTGAGGATAAGGCCGATGATATGGTCGGTGTGTCTGCTGTTTTTGCGGCAGCTGCCGGACAAGAGTCTTTTTCTGAGGAAGGAGTTGAGGTAGAAACGAAGAGCGACCAAGCGGCAGCTGACGAGACGGCTGACGAGGCGGCTGGGGGAGAGGCAGAGAGAGCCGGAAAGAGAAGAGCCCAAGGCCGGGATGGGAAGGCAGGTCCTGTCGAAACTTCGTGTGATTTCTCCGTTTTTGATGAGGACGTACGGCTGCGCGTGCGTGAGACTTCTCGCCGGTGTACCGGAGGCGTGTTGTATGTGGCCAGTGCGCCTCCTCGGACGAATGTATTGCGTGTGGCAGGAAGTGCTGTGACACTGTTTGAGTATTTGGACGGAAGCAAGACCCTGGGTGAGGTGCTGCAGGAGGCTGCCCGGGTTTTTCACGTTGACAACGATATTGTGTGTCCTGTGTTACGTGATCTTGTTGCCCAGCTCGTGGCGTGCGATTTGGTTGTGCAAGGATGATGGGGACTGCAGCGTCTTGGGCTGTCAGTTTGGCACGAGTGGGTTTTGTGCCGGATGATGAGATCAGCGGTTTGTGCGGGCCTCCCTGGAGTTTTTTGGTTGACGAACTTGTGAGGACAGGCCTGTCGGGTCTTTTTCTTGAAGCAGTGGCTCGTGACCTGCTTGAGGTGCCTGACGCGGTGTATGAGCGGGTGCTGGGAGGGCATCAGAACTTGATGTCTGCTGCGGTTCGCTATGAGGCTGAACTCGCGGTTTTGCTGCCCCTGCTTGAAAGTGTTGGGGGACTTGTGTGGAAAGGCCCAATCCTGGCGCATGGCGCGTACCCTGACGCTTTATGGCGGGGTTTTACGGACTTGGATATTATTGTTCCCCGTGTTTGTCTTTCCCGGTTCACTGGCGCGTTGCAGGACGCTCGATATCTGGTGGCCTGGCCTGAGCCATGTCCTGGTTTTTTGCTCCATGTTGCAAAGGCAGTGACGATGCGGGGACCGTCCGGTCTTTTGCTTGACGTGCACGGGACTTTGGCTCCCGGTGTCTCGGGAGACACCGTTTTTGTGCAGGAGATCATCTCGAACGCAATAAAAGTGCGTGTGGGTGCTGTTGAAGTGTCTGCTCCTTGCTGGGAGCACCATCTTGTGGCATGTGCAATGCATGCTGTTTTGGGACATGGAATGGGTAGACCCCTCGCCTTTCGTGATATGGCGGAGATCTCGCGCCGGCATTCTCTGTGCTTCGATATTGTGGCCGACACTGTGCAGCGCTGGGAGGTAGGCCATGTTTTTGCCTCAGCAGTGATGAAATGTGTGCTAGATTTTGGAGCAGATTTCCCAGCAGAAATCTTCGACCGGTCCCAGTCCGAGTCTCTCTCTCGACGAGAGCGTGATGAAGAAGCCGCGTGGAAGAGTGACGCGTCGCGAAGTGCGAAGCTGCGTTTGGCAGAACTTCGCCACGGCAGCTTGCGGCGTCGAATGTGTCTGGCACAGGCACTTGTGTTGCCGAGGCCGTCGTTCTTGCGAGCCTTCTACGAGTTACCTGAGGAAAAGTGCGCAGTTCCCAGGCTCTATATGAGACGGTGGCAAGATTTACGGAAACAGGCGGGGCATAGGGAGGGGCTTTCCTAGTGGTTGCAGCGACAAAGCCGGCGCCTTTTTTTTCTGCGAAAAAACGCGAAAAATTGTCTCGGGGCCTGCTCGGGGCGGCGATTTTTCTCTGCGGTGCGCTGTTTTTGTTTATCCTTGCTGGGGCAGTGGCGACCCGAAACCCTAGTAAATATGCTGCCCTTCTTATTGTCTCTCTTTTTGTTGTTATTGGTGTTCTTCTTTTTCGTTTTATCTCTCTGCGTCATCCTGAGGAACCCTGGTTATTTCAATTTGGCGTCCTAGGGCTGTTGAGCAAGCTTCTTGCGTCGTTTGCCCGGTATCAGATTCTGATACAGGTTTATGGGGGAAACGGGGATGCCACTCGGTACGACAAGGCCGGTTCCGAGTATGCGTGGGCGGTTGTGTCTGGGGGAGACATTCCCGAACTGACTGAGCTGTCAAAGACTTTTTTTGTTGAGCGATTTACGGGCTGGGTGTATTTGGGCGTGGGGCCTGACATGCTTGCCGGGTTCTTTATTTACGCCATACTCGCTTTTATAGGCACATATTTGTGGTATCGCGGGACGGCAGAGGTGCTCACTGTCGGTTTTAATCGGCGACGTTATTTTCTTCTTCTCATGTTCATGCCGAGTCTGTTGTTCTGGCCTAGCTCCATTGGGAAAGAAGCCTTGATGTTGTTTGGGCTTGGTTTTTTTATCTGGGGTGCATCTCTGGCAATGCGGCGGCGCTATTTTCTTGCCTTGATTTTGTGCGCGGCGAGTGGCTGGTTTATTGGGATCATCCGTCCGCACGTGGTGGCTCTCTATGCCGCCGCTTTTGTTTTTGCTTTTGTGTTTGGGCGTCTCGGGCCGAGCAAGTCGACTGGGGGTGGACTTGCGCGCGGTTTCGTGACGGTGCTTGCGGTGCTCCTTTTGATCCTGGTGTCTTCTCGGGCACTTGATTTCCTGGGGGTTGAGGATCTTTCTACTGATGCGGTGCAGGCACGAGTGGTTGAGCAGAATCGCTTGACGTTTCAAGGCGGTTCTTCTTTTGGTTCCGGACCGGTTTCTCTCGTGCCAAGTGATCTTGTTGTCGGAGTATTCACAGTTTTTTTCCGGCCGATGATCTATGAGGCGCATTCCCTGCTCATGATGATCACGGCACTGGAAAGTACTTTTTTGCTTTTGTATCTTGGAGTGCGTTTTTCCTCTGTATGGCGTGGTCTCAAGAACTTGCGTCGCCGGCCTTTTCTCCTCTTCATGCTGGGTGCAGCATTGCTGTATGGGGTGGCTTTCTCGTCGTTTTTGAATTTCGGTCTTCTCGCCCGACAACGTTCGCTCGTGCTCCCTGCTCTTTTTGTTTTTGCGTGCATAGTGCCTGCGGAGCGTTCGGAAGAAGCAGAAAAAGAAAGGTCTTCGGGTTCGCGGGGGGGCGATCTCTCTCCTGTTTTTCCAGGACCTACTCCTTCTGGACCTGGACTCTCCCGTGGTTTTCACTCGCGTGAGAAACTGACATACAAGGATTCGGGATGACTGTGATTGGCCGTGAGGGTGGGGTTGGTGTGATGAGCAGTGCACGTGCGTGTGCTCGTGGTTTTTTGCGGCGTGGAGTGAAGGCGGTGGCGGCAGGGGTTGATCTTCTTCGACCGCCTGCACCGGGTGTTGTCGTGTTGATTTACCATCGTGTGGGCGGGAAGTCTTCGGCTGAGATTGACCTATCAGTGGATTTGTTTGCGGAGCAGATGGCATGGCTTGCGGACACAGGCAGGGTTGTGAGCCTGGACGAGGCTATGGGCTTTTTTGTGGGTTCTGCGTATCAGAATGGGTCTCGTGCAGATACATCTCGTGCGAGTCTGCAAGAAGGCAGCGTGGAGGCGGGAAGGTCGGACGAGCTCGCAGGAAAAACAAGAGGCCGGCTTACGAGGAAGCGACTGGGAGAAGCAGGGGTTTCTCCGAGGCAAATGCCTGTGGTAGTGACATTCGACGATGGCACTTTGGACTGGGTGGAGAATGTCCAACCTGTGCTGGAAAAGCATCGTGTGCCTGCGACCTTCTATGTGGCGACCGATTTTGTGGAGCGAGGTCAATGTTTTCCAGACGGGGGTGTTCCTGTATCTTGGGCAGGGTTGCGAGACCTTCTCTCGTCTGGTTTTGTGACGATTGGTTCGCACACGCACCGGCATCTGTTGCTCGATCGCTTGTCTGCGCGTGAAGTGGGTGATGAACTTGATCGGTCTATTGGCCTGATTGGTGAACGCCTTGGGGTACAGGCTTCGCACTTTGCGTATCCCAAAGCCGTCGCACCTTCTCCTGAAGCAGAAGAGATGGTGCGGCAACGCTTTTTAACTGCAGCTTTGGCCGGAACAAAAGCCAATCCTTTTTATGGCAGTGACTTGCATCGTCTGCAGCGATCTCCTGTGCAGACAAGCGATGGTATGGGGTATTTCAGACGAAAAACGAGTGGGGGAATGAGTGCCGAAGATTATCTTCGCCGGCTATTGAATCGCCGTCGTTACGCGGATGCCGCGTCATGAGTTCTGTGACTTCTTCGCGCGCGCGGCCACGTCTTGTGCATGTTGCGACGACGGATATGAGCTTGTCTCTTCTTCTTGGTCCGCAGCTTGTTGCCTTCCAAAAAGCCGGTTATGAAGTGATTGGCATGTCGGCGCCAGGATCTCATGTGGCAGACCTTGCGGCAGCCGGTATTGCGCATGTTGCTTTGGAGAACACGACCCGAGCGATGTCGCCACGTCGCGATATCGCGGCTTTTTTTGAATTGCGTCGGGCTTTTCGTGCGCTGTCCCCCGATATTGTGCATACACATAATCCGAAGCCTGGGGTTTATGGGCGCTTGGCGGCGAAAGCGGCGGGTGTGCCGGCGATCGTGAATACCGTGCATGGTCTGTACGCACTTCCCGAGGATGCTTTTGCGAAACGGGCAGTAGTGTACTCTTTGGAACGGCTTGCCGCTACTTGTTCGGATGCGGAGCTTGTGCAAAATCCTGAGGACATGTGCGTCTTGGAAGGCCTTGGTATTTCCGCAAAGAAACTTCATCTTCTTGGAAATGGCATAGATTTGAAACGGTTTCATCCTGGCACAGTGTCCGCAGAACGGGTAGTTTCCTTACGTGCCTCCTGGGGCGCCGATTCTGACACTGTGGTTTGTGGTCTGGTCGGTCGTCTCGTGGCGGAAAAAGGATACCGTGAGGTGTTTATGGCGGCACGGGAGTTGAGGAAGTCACAGACAAATCTGAAATTTGTCGTGATTGGGCCTACGGATCCCGACAAGTCTGATGCGATTTCCGCGAAGGAACAAGGAGCCGCACGGGTTGATGCCGGTGTAGTTTTTTTAGGTTTTCGTGATGATGTGCACGAACTCTATGAAGCAATGGATCTTTTTATCCTGGCCTCGTGGCGAGAGGGATTTCCTCGTTCGGCAATGGAAGCCGCTGCAATGGGACTTCCTTTGGTGGTGACCGATATTCGAGGGTGCCGTCAAGTCGTCGACGATGGCGAAACGGGACTGCTTGTCGGAGTGCGTGATCCGCGTGGTCTCGCGAGGAGTATTGCTGAGCTGGCGGGAAGCGCGCAGAAGCGCAAAACCATGGGAATGGCATCTCGTTGCAAGGCAAGTGCGGAATTTAATCAAGAGCGTCAAATTGAACGTACGCTTTCGGTCTATCATGAACTTGGGGTGCCGCCGCAAAAAACGGCAGGCGCTAGTGGCTAAGTTCTTGGAATGTGAATGGGTGGGTGGCGATGATTCTTCGTGATGCAACGCCGGCAGACGTTGCAAGGGTGGCAACGCTCCATGCGGAGCGTATAAGTGACGGTTTTTTATCGTCTCTCGGTGAACCTTTTTTGTGCCGGCTCTACAAGAGGATGCTGCATTCTCAAGATTGTCATTGTGTGGTGATGGCATCTACTGAACAGCCGCAGGTCGTTTTTGGTTTCGCGGCTGCCGCTGAATCTACAAGCCGGTTTTATCGCAGATTTCTCGTGCGTGATGGGGTTGTGGCGGGAGTGAGGGCGTTCCCTGTTCTTGTACGCTCTCTGCCTCGCATGTGGGAAACTCTGAAGTATCCTTTTTCGGATTCAGATGCACGCATGCAGCGAATACCTTCTGCTCGTGCCGGAATGCAGGGCGGGAAGGGCAGCGTAGGGATTTCTTCTTCTCTTCTCACTTCAACGGGAAATTTTTCGTCTCGTGATCTTTCTGAGGAAATTTCCCGTGCGCTTTCTTCTCCAGGAGAGAAAACGCGACAGCGCGCGCGACGTTCTGGTGGGACTTCGTATGTTTTGCCTGCAGCTGAGATTCTTTCTGTTGCCGTTGCTCCTGAGTGGCAGGGGCAGGGCATCGGGGCGAAGTTGATAGGAAATTTGCAGGAAAAGTTGGAAGGTCGGCGGGTTTCCGGGGCGAAAGTAGTCACCAGCGCGGACAACCTTGGCGCTCAACGCATGTACCAAAAGTGTGGGTTTGAGATAGTGCACCGTTTTGAATTGCATCGGGGGACAGAATCGGTGGTGTTGGCATGGACGTGAAGCTGGCCTTTCCTTTTGCTTTTGCCGTTGCACTCGTTTTCACGCCGGTGCTCCGTCATCTTGCGATCGCGCTCGATATTGTTGATCATCCTGGTGTCTTGAAGACACAGCGGCGTCCTGTGGCCTACTTGGGAGGCTTCGCAGTTTTCTTTGGGATTGCGCCTGTCCTGTGGACCGTCTCTCCCCCGCTCATTGTGCCGCTTGCCTTGGCCCTTGCGCTTGGCGTGGCTGATGACATCTGCGATATTCCGCCGAAAATCCGATTTGCTGTAGAAGTTTTGATTGGGATTGCCGCAGCAAGTGTGCTTCCTACCCGAGGTTTGTACGAAGACCTTGCTCTTGTTGTGCTTGTCGTCGCACTGCTCAATGCAGTGAATTTGCTTGACGGTATGGACGCGCTGGCAAGCACTGTCGTGACAGTCGGCGCTTTTGGTTTTGCTGTTCTCCTTGGAGGCAATGCTCATTTGCCCCTGGCTCTTGCCGGAGGGCTGTTGGGCTTCTTGGTGTATAATCGGCCTCCGGCCAGCATTTATTTAGGTGATGGTGGTGCTTATTTGGTGGGCACTTCGCTGGCCCTTTTGTTGGGACTGGCTGCGGCGCCTGGAGAGCATCCCGCTCCTTTTATTGGCGCAGTTCTTTTTGTGGCCGTGCCGGTAGGCGACACCACTATCGCGATTTTGCGGCGCGCGCGGACTCGGCAACCTCTCTTCCAAGGAGACCGGAGCCATCTGTACGATCAGCTGCGAAGTCGGGGATGGAGCTTGTCGCATGTTCTGGGAACATGCGCGGTTGCTCAAACAGTTTTCGTGTTTTTTGGGTTGTTTGCTGGGATGCTTCACCCGATAGCAGCTTTCGCCACTGTGATTGCTGTCGTTGTTTTTGTCGGTATTGGCACAGTTGGTTTTGGGTTTCTTTCTCCGGAAATGCCGGCTGATGCTGCAGTTCTCCTTCTACCAAGGGACTTGCGGGCCGATCTGGAAATTCCAGAGCTTGATTTCTCGGAGTTTGATGAGGTGACCGGAGGATCACTATGAGGAAACCCGCGATTCTCGGTGGCATGCCTTTGTTTCCTGAGGGCTTACCCTTTGCCCGTCCGCCTTTGCCATCTTTTGACAAGGTTGTTGAGCGTTTGCGACCGGTCTATGAGACGGGAATGATCACCAACAGTTTGCTTGTGCGCGAACTTGAAGAAAAAGTCTCCAGCTATTTTGGTGTGGCGCAAACAGTTGCTGTTTCGTGTTGTACGAGCGGTCTTCTCCTCTGCGTGCAGGCGCTCTGCGATGGTTTTGCTGCAGCAGTTCGTTCGCAGCCCCGGGTGGTTTTGCCAAGTTTTACGTTTTCTGCGACAGGCCATGCTGTTGTCTGGAATGGCGGTTTTCCTGTATTCGCAGAATGCAATCCTGAGACTTATCAGCTTGACCCAGAGGACGTTGCGACCCGACTTGACGGCGCCGGCCTTCTTATTGGTACGCATGTAGCTGGGGCTCCTTGTGATACGGAGGCACTTGAGGGTCTTGCGAAACAAGCAGGGATCCCTTTTCTTCTTGACGCTGCGCATGCTTTTGGTGCCTGCGCGCGTGGGCGCCGGGTTGCGAGTTTCGGGAATGCCGAGGTGTTCAGCATGAGCCCGACGAAGATTGTCATTAGTGGCGAAGGCGGCTTGATCACAACAGATGACGAGAACCTTGCAACGCATTTGCGGGCGGCTCGCGACTATGGGAACACTGGTGATTACAATCCGGCCTTTGCAGGGCTGAACGCGCGCATGTCGGAATTGCACGCGGCGGTCGCGCTCGCTTCTTTCGATGAGCTGAAAGAACATCTCGACAGGCGTGTCTTTCTTGCCGAGAGTTACCGGGATGGTCTGGCTGAGCTTGCCGGCGTGCGGTCGCAACGCCTTCTCGACGATACGACAAGTACGTATAAAGATTATTCTGTGACCATTAATGCGGAAGAGTTTGGTGTTTCTCGTTCGTTCGTTGCGACTGCCTTGCGCGCTGAAGGAATCGACACGCGTTGCTATTTTTCGCCGCCACTCCACCAACAAAAATGTTATTCCCCCTATAACCCGGGGAAGCTGGCAGTGACCGAAAAACTGTCAGCTGAAGTGCTGAGCTTGCCGATTTGGCGGGACATGAAAAATGAAGATGCTGAAAAAGTGATAAGCGCTCTTTGGTCAATTCATCAGGATAGGGAGGAGATCGAGGCGGCTTGTGCCGTCTGATAATCCTGATTGCACGGAGGAGAGTGCCCAATATTTTCCAGAGAGTGCTGCGGCGCACGAAGTGCGGCATGGACCAGAAGAACGACCCGAGGTAATTGAACTTTGCCTGCCTGGCGTGCGTGTGCGCGTCATTGTTGAGGACGTGCAGTTGCGGTATTTATGCGCCCGCTTTCTGTATTTCTTGCGTCCGCAACGAGGTTCATCTGCTGCTTCTTTTACTGCTGATCAGGTGAGTGACTGTGTGGAAGCAACTATCCATGTAGTGTGCCTGCCTTCTCAGGGGAAATCTGAGGATTTCTTCTGCTTTCTCGGGAAGCATGCCGGGAAAAATCCCAGCGGAGGGGACGGGCAGGGAAGCGCGCCTTTTCCTCGAAAAATAGCCTTGCCAATGGTCCTGTGGCAAGTGAACCGTTTGGCGGGACAGAGTCAGACGCATCTTGTGCTGCACGCGGCCTGTCTTGTGCGCAATGGTCGGGCTGTGCTCCTTGTGGGACAGTCGGGGGCGGGGAAGTCCACCTTGACCGCGGCGGCAATTGCCGCTGGTTTTCGGTATGCCAGTGATGAACACGCGCCGGTGTCTCTCCTGGACGGAAAAGTCGCGCCTTACTGCCGTCCTTTGGGTGTGCGCTTTGGAGGTCGTCAGGCTTTAGTCGCTTTTGCGCCCCATCTGGAGTTTCTCACAGAAGAAAATGCGGCAGGGGTCGGGGAATCGTGTGTCCAGCCACCTGGGGCAATGCCCGGTCACCTGCCTGGGATGGAGGGACGCGAAGATGCCTGGTGTGTGGGGGATACAGACGGAGACATGCTGGTGATGCCGGCTGTTTTCGGTGGGGAAGTCATGTCCCAGGCAGTTTTTCCGGCAGCGGTGGTCTTTTTAGTATCCCGTACCGGAGAACCGACACGGCTCTCATCTTTTTCTCGCGCCCAAGCAGTGTGCCTGCTCTCACAACACGCGTGGAATTTTTCTTCTTGTGGGGAAGCGGGATTTCGTGCTTTGGTCTCCCTTGTGAGCAGGTGTGCGGTGCGGACTTTGCGTGTCGGTTCTCTTCATGCGGCAGTGGCTCTTTTGCGGGGTCTTACCTGCGCTCAGGAACAAGTGCCTGTGAGATTTTCGGTGCAAGAGCAAAGAACTATGGCTTTTCTTGGGGATGAGACTGTAGTGAGCGATGTGTCCCAGAGGAAGCTGTACTTGTTGAACGAGACAGCGGGAAAAGTCTGGGGGTTATGGAAGAGCGGGTTTTCTGTAGAGGATCTTGTGGAGAGCATGTCAGGCCATTATCAGGTCTCTTCGGACGTTCTGCGTGCTGATCTCATCGCAACCCTCGAACGTCTCGAATCTCTCGGCCTGTTGTCCCCAGGGTTTGTATCCCGTGGGGTGTCCCACTGAATAGGGTCTGCAAAGATGGGCAATACTGTGCAGCTTTGCCGAGCGAGCCTGTCTCTCGGGGGATGACTGCTAAGAGCCGTCTCTCACAAGGTGGTGCCTCGTGAGGATAAGGCCGTGCGCGCCTACGGCTGCGAAAAGTGCAGCGAAAGCTATTGTTCCTGCGAGGACCGGGTCTTCCTGTAAACCGGCGATACGTGAGATGATGCCAACGGTGAGACAGCATATAAGCATCACAGGGATGGCGAGGCGACCCTGGATTTCCCTTTGATACCAGGGGGCGGAGAGCTTGCCCTGGCGGGTCTGGCGGGTCTGGCCGGTCTGGCCGGTTACCAGGAGTGCGAGAAGGAGGGAGACCGCCACTCCTATACAGGCAGCTCCTCCGACTATGGCCCCTTCGCGTGCTGCTCCATCCTGGAGCACAATCCACGTGAGCAGCCCGGCGAGCCCGGCGCTTTCTCCGCTGAGACGGGCAAAGGGGAAAGGCCAGCCGGTCATGCCTGGTATTACGGTCATCGCGAAAAGAAGGACTGCATGTTCTGTGTCAGGAACGCAGAAAAAGACTCCTCCTGCTGCCAGGGTGAAAAGAACGGGGCCGAGCTGGCGCATGGAATGTCTCGTGAAGGCAAGCCACCCTGCTCCGCCAAGTAGTGCCGTGATTATCCATGCTGCAGGTGCCCATGATGGGCCGGGAAAACTGGCATTTATGGCAATGAGTACAGGGAGAAAGAGGAAGAGAAGGTCGCGTGTGAGAGATTGGGATTTTTGAGGGAACATGCTTATTGCGAGTCCGGTTCCGGCCATCCCAAGCACGCTTAGGGTGATGTATAGGGGTGGATGAATCAGTAGGATGCCGGAAATGAGCAGAGGCAGACCGAGGGAGGGAAGGGAGGAAGGGCGCGTGCGAAGGAAAAGGGCGAGAAAGAAAGCGCTGATAACAGCACCGATGGCTCCAGCAGTCAGTGTTTTCGGTGTAAAAAGTAAGGAGAGTGTGTCGGAAGACATGATAATAAAAGCCTTATTCCCGGGAAAATCAGCTTGAGGACAAAGAAGATCCCCGGCAAGGTAAGCAGAGAGAAAATACTGTCAGAGGGCTTTTAGGAAACTAGCGGGTAATGTTAGTACTCGCACGAACTCGTGAGGCTTATACGCACTATGGATAATATTCTCATTGCAGTTGACGGCTCTGAAGGTGGGAGGCGGGCTGCCGAAGTTGGTGTAGACCTTGCTGCACGTATCGGCGCGTCTGTGGTTTTGGTGTGTGTCGTCCGTTCTGATGACGCCTGGGTGTTAAGTCAAAGTGTGCCGCGCTCGGGTGGTGAAGAGCAGGATCTTCGAGAAACGGTGGCAGAGGCTGTCGATAGGGACGTGTTTGCAGATACGGTCGGTCTGTGTCGCGAACAAAACGTGCCATTTACGACAAAAGTTCTATATGGCTCAGCAGCCAAAAAGATTGTCGAAGAAGCGCTTGCGCTCGACGCGAGCCTCGTTGTGATAGGACACCGTGGTGTCGGTGGAGTGGGACGATTCTTTATGGGATCGACATCTTACAAGGTGTCGCACATGGCACCTTGTCCGGTCATGGTGGTTCCTGAGAAAGATCGAACTCTTTTTGAAGGCAAAACAGGCGAGCACAAGATCTGGAAAAATTTTCCTGAGCCTTGATCTGGATTCTTGAGGAATCGACTTGGCCTTTTCGTCTGGGTTGTTGGTCTGGGTTGCGTGCTCTTTTTTGGGCGCTGTAGGAGTGTCCATGTGGTGAGAAACCAGAGGGAAGATCTTGTTTTCGCTGGTTTTTTTGTTCTCCTTGGAGAGTTGGCTTCTGGCCTGGACTGGTTTTTCTTTGCGGCGCGCGGTCGATGGGAAGACCGCGTGAGAAAGCCGCGCGCCGGAGTGTGGTCCGGGGCGTGGAAGGGTAGCCTGGGAGTGTCGCGTGACGGAAAAGACGCCGATGGTGTTCCTGCAGTTTCGTCGGGTCTCGCGGTTGTGGCGAGATGGCGAGAGAGAATGAAACGATGCCGGACTGTCTGTATGCACGTCAGTCCGGCATAAGCGCGAATAAAGAGTCGCATTTTGCAATGCAATTGCTACTTGAATGTGTGTATGCTTTCATGGTTGGGACTGGGGTGAAAATCGTAGGTGGAAATTGAGGGTGGAGATGGAAAGTTCTGAGAAATTCCAGGGTACCTTTAGTAGTTATGTCATAGGTGATGACACGCTGCTTCTTCGTTGTGTGAGCTTTTTGCTCGCTCAGGGTCATGAAGTGAAAGGCATTGTGTCGAGCGCTGCTGGGGTTATTGCCTGGGCCGAAGAAAAAGACATTCCTGTGATCGCTCCTGGTGAGGGCCTTCGCGCTCGTCTTCTTTGTCCCGTTGACTGGCTTTTAAGTATTACGAATCTCCGCATTCTTCCCGACGATGTGTTGGCGGTGCCACAACGCGGCACCATCAACTTTCATGATGGGCCTTTACCTGCCTATGCGGGATTACATGCCACGACATGGGCACTGCTTGCCGGTGAAAAGAAGCACGGAGTGACCTGGCATCTCGTTACTTCTGGTGTGGATGAAGGCGAGATTCTGTCGCAAACATACTTCGATATCAACCCCGATGAAACTGCCTTCACTTTGAATGCGAAGTGTTTTGAGGCGGGGTATACGTCTTTTGAAGCACTCGTGCCTGCTCTTGCTGCGGGGGCTGTGGGAAAGCTCGATTCCCGTGCGCAAGACCTCTCGCAACGTTCTTATTTTGGGCGCCGGCACCGTCCTCCGGCCGGGGGGGTCTGCTCCTGGGGAGAATCTGCGGCAACTCTTGCACGTTTAGTGCGGGCACTTGACTTTGGGCCCCGATATCCAAACCCGCTCACGCTTGCGAAAGTGCATCTCGGGACCTCCCTTTATGCTGTTGTTGCTGCGGAGGAGCAGGGAGTTTCTCCTTCTTCCCCTCTTCCCGGCACAGTACGTTTGTCCACTGGTGAGGACACCTCGGTCACGGTTGCGACTGCAGAGGGGGACTTGCGATTGTTGCAGCTTTCCTCCCTTGCAGGAGTGCCGATTTCTCCTCGTGCGGCCTTTCTGGCTGCCGGCGTGGCAGATGGAGAGAGACTGTCGGGACTTTCCGTTCTGCAATCGTCGAATGTGACAGAAAAACTGAGGGCGGCAATCGACCACGAAGCCTTCTGGAGAGAACGCCTGCGTTCTAAATCTGTGGCGGAATTTCCTTTCCTCTCTCAGGAGAAGAGCTGGGCGCGAGAGACCGGGCGCACGGACGAGCTTCTCTCGAGTTGTCTTGCTTGGGAGACCGTTGAGTGCTCAGTCCCTTCGGGGCTTCCCACGAGGCTTGTTGCGCCGCTTTTGCTGTCTGAGGGCCTGCTTTCTTCTGAGCTTGAAGACTTTGAGGGAAAGACCGGCATGGGCGCGTGGGGCGTGGTTGCCACACTTACTGCCTATTTTCTGCGCTTTTGCGGAGCGGAAACCTGCGATTTTGCCTATTGCTCGCCAGGGATTGCCGAACGAATGGCAGGTGCAGAAGAACATTTTGCTTCGCACGTCTTTTTTCGTGCGACAGCTGACGGGAAGATTGGGAGCAAGCAGGCATTGCAGCGGTTCGTCGCGGCAATAAGAGAGGCAGAGCATCGGGGGCCATATCCTGAGGACATTGTCGGTCGCACGCCAGGTTTGCAGGGGGAAGACACGATTTTTCCTGTGGCCTTCCTTGTGACGGACAATTTGTTGGCGGCAAGTCCAGTCCCGGGCGCTGATCTTACTGTGGCTGTAGACACGGACGGTCTTCGTACGCGCTGGCTTTTTCGCGAATCAGTGCTGTCCCGCAAGTCTGTCAAGGGTCTTAACGATCGCTTTCTTGCATTTGCTACAGCCTTGTCAGACTGCCCGGAGCGGCCTTTGCGCTCCACTCCTCTTTTGTCGCAGGCAGAATGCCAGCGTGTGCTCCTCGAATGGAACGACACCGAGCGAGAATACTATCGGGATGTTTGTGTCCATGATCTTGTGTCCGGACAAGCCGCGCAAACACCAGATCTTCCTGCCCTGATCTTTGGTGCGGAAACTGTGACCTACGCCGAGCTTGCCGCGCGGGCGGAGAAGCTGGCTTCTCGACTCGTGCGTCTTGGTGTGGGGCCGGGATCTCTGGTCGGCGTGTATCTGGAACGATCAATCGCGATGATCGTGGCTGTGCTGGGAGTGCACAAGGCGGGCGGAGCGTATGTTCCGCTTGACCCGGCCTATCCGTCTGAACGTATCGCGTACATGGTGGAAGACTCGGGGGCAGCGGTTCTTCTCACCCATGAGTGCAAGCATCAGGCACTCCTGGACATGCTTGCAGAAAAATCTTTTCTGTCGACGCTTTGTGTGCTTTCGCTGGATGCTGCGGAGTCGCCGCTCACGTCTTCCCCTATTGCTGCCTCCTCCCGTTCCCCGGTGTCTTCTCGTGATCTTGCCTATGTGATGTACACATCGGGGTCGACGGGGAAACCCAAAGGGGTGATGGTCGAACACCGAAATCTCACCAATTTTTTCTGTGCAATGGATGAGAAGGTGCCGCCTGCTCTTCCGCCGGGGGAAGAAGCAGCTTCGGATGTTGTGCGGCAAGTGTGGCTTGCTGTGACGAGTTTGTCTTTTGATATCTCTGTGCTTGAGCTGTTTTGGACCCTCACCAGAGGGCATACTGTCGTGCTGTACAGCGAAAACGCACCGTCGGCCTCTGCGGCGCCTGCCGCCTTGAAAAAGCAACAGGACACGCGTGTGTCTGTGCTCGATCCCTCCGCCAGTCTGCCTATAGATTTCAGCCTTTTTTACTTTTCGAGTAGTTCACGGGACCGGGCAAAGAGTAAGTACCGACTTTTGCTCGAGGGGGCAAAATTTGCCGATGCACAGGGGTTTTCGGCAGTGTGGACGCCGGAACGTCATTTCCATGAGTTCGGGGGTCTGTATCCGAATCCGGCTGTGACGGGTGCTGCTGTGGCAGCGCTGACTGAGCATGTGGAGGTGCGGGCAGGCAGCATTGTGCTTCCCCTTCATTCCCCAGTCCGCGTGGCAGAAGAGTGGTCAGTGGTTGACAACTTGTCAAACGGGCGGGTTTCCATGGCTTTTGCCGCGGGTTGGCAGCCAAATGACTTTATTTTTGCCCCAGACAATTATGCGGATCCGAAAGGGGTCATGTTTGCCTCGCTCGAAATTGTGCAGCGGCTCTGGCGCGGGGAGGCCGTGGAAATGCCGGGACCGGACGGGAGGACGGTTGCGGTCACGATTATGCCCTTGCCTCTGCAACAAGAACTGCCTTTTTGGATTACCGCGGCAGGGAACCCGGAAACTTACCGTTTGGCGGGCGAAGTTGGGGGCGGCTTGCTGACGCACTTGCTGGGGCAGACGCTTGAGGAAGTCACAGAAAAGATTGCACTGTACCGTAGCGCCTGGGAGAAGGCAGGACACTATGGTACGGGACGTGTTGCTTTGATGCTGCACACTTTTGTTGGGGAGGGAGACGAAGACGTGAAAGACATTGTCGCGGCTCCCATGAAAGAGTATTTGCGGACTTCTACAAACCTTGTGCGGGAGGATGCCTGGTCCTTCCCTGCTTTCCGGGGCATGCCTGCAGACGCCCGGGGAGACGAGCTTTTGGGTCTCTCGGATGAGGATTTTTCTGCACTACTCGACCATAGCTTTGCCCGTTACTATGAAAAGTCTGGGTTTTTTGGCACAGTGGATCAGTGCGTGGAGCGTGCCCAACAGTGTCGAGCGGCCGGAGCCGACGAGATTGCCGCGCTCATAGATTTTGGAGTTGATGACGAGCTTGTGCTCGACCATCTGCCTTTTTTGAATGAAGTGCGTGCCCGCTGTGCGCAGGATGCCGGGCAGGCCGCGACTTTTTTTGCTGACCGGGTTGTTCCTGAAGAACACACGGAAGCAGTGTTGCCCGAGACTGTCTCCGAGCACACCATTGCGGCACTTATCCGTGCGCATGATGTGACCCACTTGCAGTGCACTCCTTCCCAGGCCGCCATGCTGCTTGCCGATCTCGACGGTCGTGCTGCGCTCAATTCTCTTGATGTGCTCTTGGTGGGTGGAGAGGCTTTTCCGCTGCAGCTCGCGCGTGACCTGCGCTCGCTTCCACGTTTCTCTTCCATAGGAACAGGGCGGATCGTCAATATGTATGGTCCGACTGAAACCACGATCTGGTCGGCATGCCATGAAATTGGCGACGAGGAGGGGGCTATCCCCATTGGCAGGCCTATTGCGAATACGTCGCTCTACATACTTGACCAATATCAGCAACCTGTACTGGTAGGTGTCGCTGGTGAGCTGTGGATCGGAGGAGAAGGGGTGACGCGAGGATATTATCGCCGCCCTGATTTGACCTCTGAACGCTTTTTTCCTGACCCTTTTCGGAATGCTTGTCTCTCTGTTCCTCACGCGGGGACTGTGCCGGAGGGATTGATGTACAAAACGGGGGACCGGGCGAGGTTCCGTTCTGACGGGGTGGTGGAGTTTCTCGGGCGTCTTGATCATCAGGTGAAAATACGCGGTTATCGTATTGAGTGTGGAGAAATCGAAACCCTTCTGCAGGCTTTTCCTGAAGTGCGAGAGTGTGCCGTCATGGCGCGCGAAGATCGTCCTGGTGATGTGCGTTTGGTTGCCTACATAGTGCCGGAGATGTCTTCGGGAATGCTCACGCAAGAGGCAGTGAAAACGCGTCTCGCGCGTGATCTACCTACGTACATGATCCCGTCTCGGGTAGTGAGCATGCCGGCTTTTCCCCTTACGCCAAACAAGAAAACCGATCGGAAGGCGCTTCCTTCTCCTTATGAACGTGAACGAACTTCTGTTGGACTTGATGGGAAAAGAAGGCCAGAGCAAAGAGGCACCCCTTCTGGCACACTTACAGACCAGATTGCAGGAATCTGGCAGAATGTCTTGGATGTCGGGGAAGTCGGCGTGCATGAAAACTTTTTTGACCTAGGCGGCCATTCTCTGCTTGTGCTGCAAGTGCAGTCTCGTTTGCAGGAGATTTTGCAGCATCCTGTGGCCTTGACGGATCTTTTTCGTTTTCCCACGATTGCAGGACTGGCTGCTTTTTTCTCGGCAGAAACCGGCGATGGATTGTCCGAGTCGTCGGGTTTGCTGCCGGCAGACATTGCTGCGGGAGGACCTTCCAAAGGTCTTGCGGGACGTGACCGGGCAGCAGCGCGTCGACAAGCGCTGTCTGAACGGAGGGAACAAAGGCGTTCTCGCCATGTGCAGCGATCGAAAACGCAAGACGATACGTCCGCTCATGATGGGTGAGGAAAAACCTTGGAAACGACAGGAGAACGTATCGCGGAATTGCTGGAGCAGCCTGTGTCGAGATGGTGGACAGGCTGTGGAAGGTGCGCGCAGAGAAGTTCTCTCACGACCTGGGGGTTTCGTTCTTCCTGTGGACAGCAGGTCCTGTACTCTGACAGACAGCAATGCAGCGCGGGGACAGGACGATGACTTTTTTGGATGTGCTCGATTCTCTCCGACGCCATTGGGTAGTGCCTTTGGTGATGGGGATTGTTGCCCTGATCAGTCTTCTGCTGGTTGTCTTTCAGACCACATCGACAGAGACGGATCTGTATGAGGCGAGAGCCCTGATTGCGTTGCCTGAGGAAGCGACGCAGGTTGACGATGCCAGTGTGGTGGCACGCTTCCCCGATGTAGAAGTCAAGCGCCTCACGAGTTTTGAATTTTTAGAGAAGGCATTGGCGAATGCCCAGATGTCTGTTGATCTCTCCGACCTTGATGTGGAGGCGTATTCTCCGACGTCAGATCCTCCTCTGGTGGAGTTTGCCGTCACCGCGATAAGCCCCGATGATGCCAAGAGAGTGCGCGACGCCCTGGCAGATTATTATGTCGACACACTCACGCGGATAAATGGCAATCTGCACGACCTTCGGCTTGAGAAGATCAACGGCAAGCTGAAATTTTATGAAAACCAATTCCAATCGATTGAGCAGGCGTTTCATGATCTGGGCATCCGGCAGGGAGATGACCCTCGCCTGAACCCCCGCTACACCCTGCTGAATGGTCAGATTGAGGCTGTTGCCGCCGAGATTTCTGATCTCAAGACGAGACAGTTGCAGCTTCAGGCGACGACACAGGAAAACCTGGGGTCGCCGGTCGAGGTCGTGGAGCGGAGCGACCCGCTTGGCCTGCAAGCCAATGTGTTTCCCTTTCTTGTTCCCATCATTATCCTGTTCATTGTGACGGCTGGCGTGAGTGTGGGTGGTGCAGTACTGCTCGACAAGTTTGATGCCACAATCCGTTCGCCAGGAGAAGCGGTAAAACTCTTCCAAACAGAATTGCTTGGTGTGGTGCCACGACACAAAGTCGGAGAATTGGACCCGGCTATCGTGCACGCTCCAGCGACAGAACGTGCTCGTTCATACCAATCTCTTGCTTCTACTCTGATGGTGAGTGGGACGGATGGCACGGCGTCTTTTCTTGTGACTTCTCCGAAAGTTTCACGGGAGACGACTATTGTTGCCGCCAATGTGGCTGCGGGTATCGCCGAGCTGGGATATCAGGCACTTTTTGTTCTCACGCGGGCGGCAGACGTTTCGATTTTGGCCGATATGGGATTACGTGGCAAGGACATGCGTGGGTTCAATGATGTGCTCGCGATGGCGGCTACGGGTGTCGACGATATTGCGCTTGAGGAGAGCCTGAAGACCAAAGCACGTCAAGTGCCGAGCTGTCGAAACCTCTGGGTTGTGGCACCAGGGAAAACACAAGAGGCTGCTGCAGCACCCTGGGTAGTTGACCGGATGCTTTCGGTGTGGCGTGCGCACTATGACGTGATCGTTCTCACAGGTCCTGCGGTCCTTGGTGACCCGTTTGCTTCAACCCTTATCGGACAAGTTGAGAGCGTGTTGTGGGTGGCTGAAATCGACAAGACGGTTGTTTCCTCGGCGCAAACGGCTGTACAGCGGATGATGGTGTCCGGTGGGAAGTCGAGCGGGGTCACCGTGGTAGGGGCGAAAGGAGAATCCTGAGGTAAAAGGAGAACTGAGGGGAGTTGTGGACGGAGGCGTCTAGGCGAGGGATGTGAGGCGCCTTCACCGTGGAAGTGTGGCATGAGATTGCCTGGACAGGTTTTTCTGGACAGGTTTTTCTGACAGATGGCAGCAGAAGACCGGTGGAGAAAGAACATGAGTGGCATTGGCGCGGAAGTCGAAGGGGGGAATCGATATGGTCGCTGAGAACAATACTGACATTGCGATAGTAGGAATGGCAGGTCGTTTCCCTGGCGCTGCAGACGTGGACGCATTGTGGGATCTCGTCGCGCATGGTGAGGTGGGCTTGCAAGAGTTTGATGAGGAGAGCTTGCGCGCAGCAGGCGTCCCGTCGCGTTCCCTGCATGACTCTGATTATGTGCGCGTGGGTGGTGTCCTTGATGATGTCGCCCTATTTGATGCCGGATTTTTTGGCTACGGACCACGTGACGCGGCCATCTTGGACCCCCAACACCGGCATTTCCTGGAAGTCTCCTGGACGGCTCTTGAGCATTCCGGGCATGTGCCGGGAAAATTTGATGGCGCGATTGGGGTGTTTGCCGGTTGTGGAATGAGCAGCTATCTCATGCACAACCTTTTGACGAACCCGGCCCTCATCGAAGAACTCGGCATGTTTTTGGTCCGTCATACCGGCAATGACAAAGATTTCCTTGCGACCGAAGTGGCCTATGCCCTTAATCTCACTGGGCCGGCTATTTCAGTACAGACTGCCTGCTCCACTTCTCTTGTGGCAGTGCACCTTGCCGCGTCTGCGCTTTTGAATGTCGAATGCGATTTGGCCTTGGCGGGCGGCGTCACAATAGAGGTGCCTCACCGTCAGGGCTATCTCTATAAAGAAGGGGAGATCCTCTCCCAGGACGGAAAATGTCGCGCTTTTGATGCTGCTTCTTCTGGAACGGTTCTGGGCAGTGGGGCGGGCGCTGTGGTTTTGCGGCGCGCGCAAGACGCCTATGACGATGGAGACACGGTCTACGCTGTGCTCAAGTCTTCTGCAATCAACAATGACGGGTCAGGAAAGATCGGCTACCTGGCTCCGAGTGTGGACGGGCATGCCAATGTCGTGACCGAGGCACTTGCGCTTGCAGGTGTGACTGCAGAGGAAATCGGGTATTGCGAAGCGCATGGAACCGGGACCAAAGTCGGTGACCCGATTGAGATCGCCGCTCTCACGAGTGCCTATCGTGCGACGACCGACCGTCAGGGTTTTTGCCGTCTCGGTTCGATCAAGCCAAATATTGGTCACCTTGATACGGCCGCAGGGGTTGCGAGCCTGATAAAAGCTCTGCAAATCCTGCGTCATCGTGCGTTTCCCCCGCTCGCGCATTTTTCTTCGCCGAACCCTCTGATCGACTTTGCCGCAACTCCTTTTCTGATTCCGGAGTCGTTGACTCCTTGGTCTGATGAGGGTCGTCCGCGCCGTGTTGGTATCAGTTCCCTCGGCGTGGGAGGGACAAATTGCCATGTTATTTTGCAGGAGGCGCCGGTTGTTGAAACATCGGATCCGCCTGTTCGCGTTGCGCAGCTTTTGGCGGTTTCCGCGAAGTCCTCGGCTTCTTTGCAGGCGGGAAGTGCTGCTCTTGCCACCTTTCTCGAGGATGTGCCGGCAGATGCTGCCTCCCCGGATGCTTTTTCCGAAGATCTCGACGCCGCTGCGGCACGTGGCAGGGAAGACGCTTTTTTTGCGGACGTCGCTTTCACCTTGCAAGAAGGCCGGGAAGAGTTCCCCTGGCGTCAAGTTGTGGTCGCCGAGAACAGGCCGGAGGCAGCGCGTCTTCTCGCGTCTGGGGATTCCTCACGCGTCTTCTCGTCCCAGCTCTCGTCTGAGACCCCGCCTTCAGTGGTTTTTCTTTTTCCCGGTGGCGGTGCCCATTTTCTCGATATGGGCCGAGACCTCTATCAGACAGAACCTGTTTACCGAGCTGTTGTGGACGAATGCCAAAGCATTTTACAAAAGCGCAACTTTCTCTGTGGTCCTGACGGTATTCCGCTTGACGTGCGCGCGTTAATGTGGCCCGAGGCAGGGGCGAATCGTGCGGATGCGGCGGGTTTTCTGGAGAACCCTGCCGCGTCTTTTGCCACCATTGTCACGACCGAATGTGCGCTTGCGCGTCTGTACATGTCCTGGGGTGTGGAACCTGACGCGGTCTGTGGTCACAGTTTGGGGGAATATGTTGCCGCGCATGTAGCGGGGGTTTTCTCACTGGACGACATGTTCGAAGTCGTGATGTTGCGAGCCGAGCTCTTTGCTCGTGGTGAGATTGAGGGGGCGACTCTTACGGTCTCTCTGGACGAAGAGTCGGTCCGTCCTTATCTGGTGGGAGAAGTAAGTCTTGCAGTAGTGAATCTTGCCGACCTCTGTGTTGTGTCCGGTGCTGCCGATGAGGTTGCCAAGGTGCAAACGGCGCTGGAATCTGACGGAATCGACTGCAAACGACTGCCTCTGGCGGTGGCGGCGCATTCTTCTCTGCTTGACCCTGTGCTGTCCGAATTCGAGCAGCGTCTTGCGGGTGTCGCGATGGCATCTCCTCAGATCGGGTTCATCTCGAACCTCACGGGGGCCTGGGCGGGAGAGGAAATCACGCATCCTGAATATTGGGTGCGCCATTTGCGAGGCACTGTGCGGTTTGCCGATGGTCTGCAAACTTTGGGAGAGGTGAAAAACCGGGTGCTGTTGGAAGTGGGGCCAGGACACTCCCTTGCTTCTCTGGCACGCCGTAGCCGTCTTGGGGTGACGTCGATTTTGTCGGGGATGCGGCATCCTGAAGATAAGCAAGAGCAGAGCGACGCGGGCGGAACGGCATACTGTCTCACCATTCTCGGGCGTCTCTGGCTCGCCGGAGTTGAGCTGGACTGGCTTGCGCTTCATGATCAAGAGATCCGTAACCGGGTTCCTCTGCCTGGCTATCAGTTTGACCGGCAGGAGTATTGGATCGCTCCGGGGACTGCTCGCTCAGAGAAAAAAGCGCTGGAGAAGCAGGAGAAACTGGAAGATTGGTTTTGGGTTCCGCGCTGGTGCCAGAGCGATTTGGGGCAGCCTACCGAGACTGCACTGCAGCTGCTTGTGTTCTCTGACAAGGTGCTGGGCGACTCTGTCGTGACCCGTTTGCGAGAAACCGGACACAAGGTTGTCACGGTGGTGCCAGGAGACGAGTTCGGCATACGCCTCGGCAGCGAATATTGCTTGAACCCGTCTGATCCTGCACAGTATGCAGAGCTTTTTGCACAGCTGGCCGCGAAGCAGCAGATGCCTCAGCGGATTCTGCATCTGTGGGCATTGGAATGGCTGGATGAGGACGTGACGAGCCGCCGTGTGCAGCTGCTTTTCCCTCTTGCCTTCCAGAGCATTTTGTTTTTGGCGCAAGCGCTTTCTCGTCTTGATGACGAAGCGGCTGTGGATCTTGTCGTGGCGACAGCGAATGCACGCGCCTGGGGACCAGGAACAGTTGTCCCGGGTGTGGCGAGTCTCTTTGGCTTGCTTCGTGTGCTGTCACAGGAATTGCCGCATGTGTCCTGTCGTGCTGTCGATCTGGACTGGGCGAGCCTGCCACAAGATGCGTCTTCTGGTGTACCCAAAAATGGGGGAGAGCGAAAAACCGCGATAAATGAGGCGGCGGTTGGACCGGTAACCGGACCGGAAACACCCCAAGTTGCAGCGCATGCATCCCTCTCTGAGACCTGGCGCACCATACCGAAGGTGCTCTCTCGTGTTGCGTCCCATGTGTTGGCGCCCCTTCCGTCTTCTTGTCCTACTCTGGTGCGCCAACTTGTGGCGGAAGCCGGCGTTGCACTGCCCACAGCCTCGGCAGTGCAGGGCACTGTTTTGCGGAAGGGGGAGACGGCAGCCTGGCGTGCCGGCGTGCGATGGACAGAAAAACTGGAGGCTTTTGCGACTGGTGTTGATCCCGATGAAATACTGTCTGATGGGTGGTGGTTCGAGAGGTCCTGGTTCCGGGAAAATGGTGTTTATCTTATTACCGGGGGTCTTGACGGAGTAGGAGCAGCCTTGGGACGCGAACTTGCCCGTCATTGGGCTGCGCTTGCGGCTCGTGCGGGGGCTCGTCTTGAAGATGATCCCGGATTCGCGCCTGGGCGTGTGCGTTTTGTGCTTTTGGGACGGACTCCTCTGCCTGCGCGCGCGGACTGGGATGTCTGGCAAAAACGCCATGATGGGGAAGACCGTATTTCCCGTCGCATCCGGTCTGTGGAAGAAATCGAAGCAGCCGGAGCAGAAGTACTGGTGCTCACGGGTGATGTGACAAACCGGGATGAGATGCGGGATCTGCTTGCGCAGGCGAAGCGGCGTTTTGGCGGGATTGACGGGGTATTCCATGCTGCCGGGGCGTTTGCGGATGATCTTCTGACGGAGAAGACGCCTGAAGCCGTGGCACAGGTAATGGCGCCGAAAGTGCAAGGAACGCTTGTGCTGGACGAAGTACTTGACTTTGCCTCTCTTGATTTTGTGGTGTTGTTTTCTTCGACTTCGAGTTTTCTTGGGCTTGCCGGACAAGCCGATTATGCCGGGGCGAACGCCTTCGTGAACGCGTATGCAGAAGCAGCGAGAAGCGGGGGTGTATCCCGAGTGATCGCGCTGGACTGGGGCATCTGGAAGGAGACCGGATTTGCCGCCCGCACCGCAGCAGGCAAACCGGAATATAATCGTCTTCCTTTACGGGCAGGTGAGCATCCTCTTCTTGGCCGTGAGGTCGAGGCAACACAAGACCGGATTGTTCATGTGGCGAGGCATTTTTCGACAGACTGGATTTTTGACGAGCACCGTGTGCGCCGGAGTGGCCCTGTGCTGCCGGGAACCGGCTATGTCGAATTGGCACGGGCAGCGCTTGCGCGTGTGTCAGGGGTCTCCCTTGGCGATGTGCTTGAGTTACGCGACCTCGTTTTCACTGCTCCTCTGCCTCCGGGCGACAAAGACGGACGTGAGACTTTCACGATATTGTCCCGCCAGAAAGAGCCGCGTGCGCGCATGCAGAGCCGGGACGAAACTTCCCCGACTTCGCACACTCGCGCGTCTGTAACTGGCGAAACTCCCACAATCGGCGCCCAATGGCAGATAGAAGTGCTGAGTAAGACCGGGAGGGGGAGCGAGCTTCCCCACATGATCGGTACGGTGCAGGCGGTGCAGGCATCTTCGCCGCCCCCACAGGACCTTGCTGCGCTTGCAGCTCGTTGCGCGACAAGGGTTTGTGACCGTGCTACTTCTTTTGGCAAGCAGTCGGATGGGAAATTCGGCGCATCATGGACGCATCCGCAGCAGGCCCACTTGGATTTTGGTCCCCGCTGGGATAACGCGCGCTGGGCGCGTTATGGAGATGACGAGGCGCTTGTCTTTCTTGAACTTGACGATCGCTATCTCGACGATATCGTGGTTTACTCGTTGCATCCGGCCCTACTCGACATGGCTGCAGGTTTGAGCTTGTCGCTCTTGGAGGACACGCTTTCTTCTTCTCTTTTTTCTGGGGGCAACCCACAAGAACCGGACACCTCTACAGCAGCAGATCTCTATGTTCCTGTCGGCTATGGGCGAGTGCGCGTGTACGCGCCGCTTCTGCCGCGGGTTTTTGCGCACGTGCGTTTGCGTGAAGTCACGAACGACACTGTGTGTTTTGACATGATTTTGCTCGACGAAAAGGGCAATGTGCGGGTAGAGATTGAGACACTGCTTTTCCAGCGTGTGCCGAGCACGACAGCATTTGGCGCGATCGAAGAAAAAAGCATGGCGCGTCAGGCTGGAGGAAAGGGAACTCTGGACCTCGTCTCCGAAGGAATCGCACCTGCGGAAGGATTCGAAGCCCTCTGCCGTCTCCTGCGGGACGACCGGCCGCCTTGGGTGTGTGTGTCTTCGCTGGATATCCCTGCCCTCATGCGGCATGTGGAGGAAAACACACAGCTTGAAGCGGGAAAAGTAAAGGCGCCGCGCCCTGCCTTTGACGAAGAACTTGTTGGACCTCGCGATGATATAGAAGCAGTTTTGCGTGAGATGTGGGAAGACGTGCTTGGCGTGGAAGGGATCAGCGTGCACGATGATTTCTTCGAGCTCGGCGGCCACTCCCTTGTGGCTTTGCGTTTCTTTACGCAGCTGCGCAAAAGACTCCATGTTGATCTGGCTTTGTCGACCTTGTTTGAAGCGCCGACCATTGCACGCTTGGCTGGACTCTTGCGGGAACGAGGTCTGCTTGCAGAGGAGACGGAGACGCAAGAAGGAGCGTGCGCACAAGAGTCTGCAGGGACAGTCGCAGAACTTTCGTCCCGCTTTCTTGTGGTAATCAGAAAGGAGGGGACGCTTCCGCCTTACTTCTGTATCCACGGGCGTGGGGGAAATGTTCTGACCTTCCAGCGTCTTGCATCCCACTTACCTGAGGATCTGCCGATGTATGCCCTGCAGGCGCGAGGCGTGGACATGCGGGAGAAACCGCATGATTCGATAGAGGAAATGGCAGAAGCCTATCTCGACGAAGTGCTCGAAGTGCAGCCTCATGGGCCGTACTATTTCGGAGGCTATTCGGGTGGCGGGGTGATTGCTCTTGAAATGGCGCATCGCCTGCGTGCGCGCGGTGAGATTGTCGCGCTCATCACGATGTTTGACACATACAGCCCTTCTGTCAACAAGACCAGCATGCGTTTTCGTTTTGGACGGGAGTGGAACAAGGCAAAAGAGCACGGTGTCGTGGATCTCGGCAAACGTGTGTGGAATAAGTCTGTTCTGGCATTGGGAAACGGAACCCCGGCAAAACCCTTCTTCCTTTCTCCGGAAGAAGCCTGGTTCAAAGACATGGAAGACGCGTTTATCAGAAAACAAGATAGTTACCGTCTTTCGCCCTATGACGGAGATGTGGTCTTGTTTCGTGCGCTCGACAATGGGCGCTCTACCGAGTTCCAATGGACACATCATATGGGGTGGGAGGAATGGTTGCGGGGGTCCTTCCGCGTCGTTGATATTCCCGGCACTCATACGAGTTTGTTTATGGAACCGAACGTGTCGATTCTTGCTCTTGCCGTCAGACGGGCACTCGATGCGGCCTGGTGCCGGTACTCTTTTCCACTGAAACGACGAGAACTCCCCGCGCGTGTGCCTGACCTGACCGTAGATGAGCATCAAACCTTTCCAGGGGAGTTCCCTCCTGCGACTCTGTTGCCGGAGGCATCGCCTCCGCAAGAGTCGCAGGAAGAGTCTCCGCAAGAACCCTTCAAAGGGCCTTCTTCTGGGTCGGCCTCTTCTCTCCCCTAAGTTTTCTCTTGCGTGTCCTTTGCCCATGATTTTTCGTGAGAACATCTTTTCGTGCGCAGTTTTTTCCCTGTAACAGCCCTGATATGAGCAGCCTGAACATGAGGAGTCCTGTCATAACTATCCCGAGATTGCCCGATTTTTTGATTGTGGGGACGATGAAATCGGGGACGACTACTTTGATTCGCCGGCTTGAGACCCATCCTGATTACGCTTCGGGACTTTTGAAAGAGCCACACTTTTATTCAGACGATACGGTGTGGGACAAGGGGCTGGAATGGTATCGGGGGCTTTTTGCTTCTGTGCCTTCTCATCAGCGTACCGCTGAAGCCTCTGTGACCTACACTGCTCCGCATCTTGCAAGGAAGGTGGTTACACGTATTCGGGCTACAAACCCGGATGCTCCTCTTGTGTGTATTTTGCGAGACCCGGTGGCCCGATTGCG
>DEIU01000015.1:0-2016 GCA_002352645.1 Acidimicrobiia bacterium UBA2766
GCATCATGCTGATCTCTGACCCCACGATAGAAATGGCGCATGCCGCCCTCAACGGCCTTGCCGTGCGGCGTCAGCAGATTGCCACAAACCTCGCGCACATCGCGACGCCTGGATTTCAGGCGTTACGCGTGGAATTCGAGAGCGCCTTACAGGATGCGACGGGTCACACGAAAGGCCCTGGGCCCTCCTTTGGTCCTGGTGCACATCTTCCCACAAAAGACTTTGGCCTGCCTCGCATGTGGGGCCACACATCGGAACCCATCGCCACTCTCCCGACCGGCGACCCCGACAAAGCAGACGGGAACAATGTCATGCCAGACGCGGAACTCATCGCACTGACTGATACAGATTTGAAACAAGCCATCATGGCAGATGTCATAGTCCGTCGGGTTGGCATATTGCGCAGCGTCATAAAAGGGTGAAGAAGATGGCACTTTTTAGCATTCTTTCGTCAGCAACGCAGACACTCAACCTGCACCGCACCTGGCTTGAAGTGGTGGGCGACAATATCGCAAATATCAATACAGTTCGGTCCACAGATCAGGAGGCGTACCGACCCCATTTCATCGTGGCACAAAACACAGGGTCAGGGGGCGCCCGGCTTGGGGGCATCGTGCGGGGAACGGACTCTATCGGAAAACTCGTGCACGAACCACAGCATCCCCTCGCCGACGAGAATGGGTACGTCCGGTATCCCAGTATTGATCTCCCTGGGCAAATGACCCAGCTGCTCATGGCGCAACGGGCATATCAGCTCAACCTCCAAACCGTCTCCCACGCGAAAGCCGCATATCAGTCTGCTCTAAGTATCGGGAAGTGACACGATGAACCCCGCCTCTTTGCTCTCTCAAGCGAATCCTTCTTCCCTTGGCCGCGTCCTGCCCCGACACCTCCTCCCCCATCAGGAAGGCAGCGTCGGTCACACGGGAGAAAGCAACGGATTCGCACAGGCTCTCAGCCAGATCGCAGAAATAGAACAAGAAGCCAACAAGCTCAGCCGGCTTGCCGCAACTGGCAAGCTCGAAAACGTACATGATTACACAATCGCTGCAACCAAAGCACAGCTCGCAGTCGATCTCACTGTTGTACTGCGCAACCGGGCAATCCAAGCCTTCAATGAGATCATGCGGATGCCCGTCTGATGGCCCAGTCCTTCCCACAGACAATCCCTGGCAAAGCCCGCTCCATGCTGGAAAGCCTCACCCTCAAACAGCAGGTCGTCCTGGGCTTGGCTGTGGTGAGTGTGATTCTCGGCACCGTCCTCCTGGTGCGATGGGCGTTCACCCCGGAGATGACACCCCTCTACACCGGTCTCACCCCGGAAGACGCGGGGGCCATCAAAACCCAGCTCGATAAAAAAGGTGAGCCGTACCAGATCGAGGACGGCGGCGCGACCATCATGGTGGACCGCACACGCATGAACGACCTTCGGGTTGAGTTGTCGGCAGAGGGACTGCCCCGCCAGGACAAAGGGGGGTATGCCTTGCTCGGGCAACAAGGCATCACCACCTCCTCCGAGATCCAGAACATGAACATCAAGCGAGCAATGGAAGAGGAAATCGCGAAAACGCTTGAAGCATTTGCCCAAGTGCACAAGGCAAAAATCCTGCTCGCGATTCCGAAACAAGTGGTGTTCGCGACCGACAAAGCAAAAGCCGGGGCATCTGTCACGCTTACCCTCCGACGTGGCGGGCGTCTTACAGACGGGCAAGTCGAATCAATCGTGCACCTCGTGGCGTCCAGCATCGAAGGGCTCTCTCCTGAGAGCATCGCGGTTTCCGACACTGAAGGAAACTTGCTCCACATGCCAGGGGAATCCCCGGGCACAGGAACTGTGCAGCAACATTCCCGCGTTGACCAGGCCGGCGTGTTCAGCGACACCCTCGAAAAAGACATTACGGCCCTTCTCGAGAAAGTCGTCGGTCCCGACAATGCAAAAGTCACGGTGGCCTCGGTGCTTGATTTTGACAAAACCAATCTCACCACGGAGAGCTACGAAACAACCGGCCCCGCCAC
>DEIU01000015.1:2129-4667 GCA_002352645.1 Acidimicrobiia bacterium UBA2766
AATAAAACCGAAGCCTCTTACCCGTACGAACGAATTGTCGAGCATAAAGAAAAGGCACCGGGAAGTATCCAAAGCCTATCAATTGCGGCACTCATCGACGATAAAATCGTACGCACACGTGCGGCGAAAACCGCGGAAAAAGACATCGATGACTTGTCAACACAAGAAGTTGCTGCCGCAGAAACAGCACTACGTGAAGACTTGACCCAGCTCATTCAGGCCGCAGTGCCATTCAACGCGGCACGAGGCGATCTGGTGAACATCGCGTTACTGCCCTTCGACACCACAACCGACGAGAAACAAGCATCCGATGCTGCAGCAACAGAAGCCGCCTCGGCCCGACAGGCCCTGTTGGAAACGATCCGCACCGCAGCATCAATCCTCATCACAATCCTGGTTTTGTTCTCCATGTGGCGAGGCTTCCGCCGCCAGGCCAAAGCCTGGAAGGCAGGAAGAAAACCGGTCACCGTCAATGTCGACATCGCGGAACTCGAAGAAGCACAACAGGCTGCAGGAGAGCTTCTCGCCGCAGAAGACAAAAAAGAAGAGAAAGAAGAAGAAGAAGAAGAAGAGACCATCACGCCACAAGAGACCTTGAAACAGCTACAAAAAACCCGTGCGCTGGAAGGTCAGCGCTTGCTTGTACGCGAAGAGGTCTCCGACTTCATTGACCAGCGTCCTGACGAAGTCGCCCAGTTATTACGTCGCTGGCTGAACGAGGAAGAGTAATGGTCTCATACAGCGAACTGCAGAACACGGAAAAAGCAGCTCTCCTTCTCGTGCAAATGGGCCCGGAACGCTCCGCCAAAGTCCTGATGAACATGAGGGATGACGAGGTGGAAGAGTTGATGAGCCAGGTGGCTCACTTCGATGAGTTCACCCCCGAAATGGTGGATCAGTGCTTCTCCGAGTTCCAAGAGACGATGTCGAAGTACAGCATCCACGGCAAGGGGGGCCTCGAGTTCGCGCGCGAAGTGCTCGCCACCAGCTTTGGAGACCAGCGTGCCGACGAAATCCTCGAGCGGCTGCGCATGTCGTCGCTCAACGCCCCCTTTGAATTCCTGCGCAAAGCAGACGCCCGCCAGGTCATCAGCTATCTACAAGAGGAACATCCCCAGCTTGTCGCGCTTGTGCTCGCCCACCTTCCTTCAATCCAGGGAGCAAACATCCTCGCTGCCCTGCCAGAGCGTATGCAATCCAATATTGCGCACCGTATTGCCACACTCGAACGCACATCCCCCGACGTGATTACAAAAGTGGAAAACGTCTTGAAAGCAAAGCTTTCCTCAGTTTTGACCTCAGCGGATGTCACAAGCGTGGGTGGCGTGAACCGTGTTGTCGACATCTTGAATCGTTCCGAACGCGGCACAGAACGCATCGTTTTTGAGGGACTCGACCAAAACGACCCAGAGCTCGCCGAAGAGTTGCGCAGCCGAATGTTCATCTTTGACAACATTGCCGACCTCGACAATCGGGCCATCCAAATGATCTTGAAAAATATCGAGACAAAAGACTTGGGAACTGCCCTCAAAGGTACAAAAGACGCCACAAAAAACAAGATCTTGAAAAACCTCTCACAGCGAGCGGCGCAAAACCTCCAAGAAGAAATGGAACTCATGGGGCCCGTGCGTATCAAAACCGTGGAAGAGTCCCAGGCAATCATCATCCGCGTCGTCCGCAAACTCGAAGACGAAGGACAGATCGTTGTGTCCAGAGGAGGTGAAGACTTTGTCACCTGAAACCGGAAACACCACACAAGAAAACACCCACAAAAAAGACCTCTGGGAAGAGCTCTCCCCTACAAACGAAGCAGGAAGACACCATGCCACTACAAGTTCCGGAAAAATTTTACGCTCTGAAGAACACCAAACCATCCCGGCACCACAGGTACGCCTCCCATCTTTCAACACAGAATTCCAGGACGCACAGCAAAACTCCCGGTCGAAACAATCCTTCAGCCTCGAAAACGAACGAGAAAAAGCCTCCGCTGCCCTGCAAGACGCGATAGACAAAAGCAAAAAAACAGGCTATGACAACGGATACAAAAAAGGCGAACGCCAAGCACAACAAAAATTTGCCGAACTCTCCGCTGCCCTACAAGAACGCGCCCGCTATGCCATTGCGGGACTTGAACAGGCGAAAACCGAGCTCGACGAGAGAGAACGCATCGACATCGACAAGCTCAGTGCCTGCCTCGCCGAAGCCGCCCTCACCATTGCCGAAAGCCTGGTCGGCCGCGAGATCGACACCGCAACACACATCGGAAGAGACGCAGTACGCAGGGGCCTCGCGTCAATCCCAAACCGCAAAGACGCCGTCGCACGACTCCACCCACTCGATGTCGAAACAGTAGGAGACTTGGCAGGAATTGCCCCCGGTCGCGCCGTAAAACTCGTCGCAGATCCGAGCATCGAACGCGGCGGAGCAATCCTCGAAGCAGGAATCTGCACAGTTGACGCACAAATCTCCACCGCAATCCGCCGCGCACGCGCCACGCTTCAAGCAGACGACGCGAGCGAGAACACCGACATTGAGGAC
>DEIU01000015.1:4723-7590 GCA_002352645.1 Acidimicrobiia bacterium UBA2766
CGAAGTCCACGAAGTCCACGAAAACGACCAGGACGAAAATCCCGGAAACCGAGCCGACACAGACGACCCCCACACCTTGGGCCACAGCACAGGTGCCGGGGAACACGCAGGAGAACAGGCCGGCCCAGTGCAGGTTACTGCGGGAGTGAGGCTGCATGAACCCCCCCCGGAGCAACCTGCACTGCCCGAGGCATCCCCGCTGCTTGAGGAGAGCCTGCAATGAGTCTTTCCTTCTCGACACGTATTGCCCGCCTCACCACCGCAATGAAACCGGTTCCCCAAGGGCACGTCACCCGGCTTATCGGCATGAATGTCGAAGTTGAAGGGCTTGACCTTGCAGTCGGCGACACGGTGACCCTGCTGAAATCAAGCGGACCGCTCATGGCAGAAGTTGTAGGGCTGCAAGGCGAACGGACAGTCTGTGTTCCCTATGGAGAGACAACCGGCCTGCGTAGCGGGGACGCCGCGTATTCCGAAGGCAAGCCCTTTACCGTGCCCGTTGGACACGCCCTGCTCGGACGTGTGATTGACGGGCTTGGCAACCCGATCGACAATGGCCCGCCACTCACGCATCTTGCGCGTGTCTCGATTTGCCACACTGTGCCAAACCCACTACGCCGTCAGCGTATCACCCGCCAACTTCCACTCGGCGTGCGGGCACTCGACACTCTTGTACCGTGTGGTCGAGGACAACGCATTGGCATTTTCGCCGGGTCAGGGGTCGGAAAGTCGTCTTTGCTTTCCATGATTGCGCGCGGCACCGACGCTGAAGTTTCCGTCATTGGGCTGGTCGGAGAACGCGGCAGAGAAGTACGAGAATTTATCGAAAATGATTTGGGAGAAGAAGGACTCGCCCGCTCCATTGTGGTCGTCGCCACCTCAGATGAACCGGCAATGATCCGGCATCGCGCCGCATTCACCGCGACACGCATTGCAGAATGGCACCGGGAACAGGGCGCGGATGTTTTGCTCATGGTGGACAGCGTGACCCGTTTTGCAATGGCGCAACGCGAAATCGGCCTCGCTGCCGGGGAACCTCCCGCCACCCGCGGCTACCCACCTTCGGTTTTTGGCCTGCTTCCACGCCTCCTGGAACGCGCAGGAACCGACGAGCAGGGCAGCATCACTGGAATTTATACCGTGCTGGTCGAGGGGGACGACATGAATGAGCCGGTCGCCGACACAGTCCGTTCGATTCTTGACGGGCATATCGTGCTCTCGCGAGAACTCGCGGCAGCAGGACATTTTCCCACAATCGACGTGCTCGCCTCAGCCTCTCGCCTCACAAAAGCCGTGACCTCACCAGAACAACAATCGCACGCGATCGCCTTCCGTCGTCTGCTCGCCGCCTACAAAGAAACAAAAGACCTGATTGAAATTGGGGCATATGCAGAAGGAGCAAACCCTCTCGTCGATCGGGCAGTCGCCCGCAAATCAGTAATGGATACTTTTTTACGCCAAGACCTCGCAGAAATTTGCCCGGCAGAAACCGCATGGCAAGCACTCCACACGGTGGTCAACACATGAAAAAATTCTCTTTTCGCCTGGACCGGGTGCTCCAAGTACGCAACGCACAAAAAAAACTCGCAAAAAACGAGCTACTCGCCGCCAACACTGCGCTCGCCATCACACGCGCGATCGTACAGAACCGCAAAACACGTTTGGCAGCACAAACCGCAGAAGACGCGGCAACCCCGCACCCCACTTCTGCATTCCAGCGAGCACGCGGCCGGCAAATACACGCAGCAGCCTCAATAGAAGCAGCAGAAAAAGACGTGCTGCAAGCAAGTACCCGTGTTGCACAAGCCCAAGCCTGCCATCACCAAGCCGCACAACGCGTCGAGAGTCTCGAACGCCAAAGAACACGAGCATTTTGCACACATCAAGAAGACGTCGCACGGGAAGAAGGCCGTTTTCTGGACGACCTGACAAACGCCCGACAAACACGCGCCCAGTTCAACGCCTGTCTCACAGATGATCAAAGCAACTAGCCCGGACCGGAACCCAAGCCGGCAGGGAACCAAACCGATTCACCCGGAGCCCAGGCCAAGGCCAACGGGAAACCCGCTCCACCAGAACACAAACCGGCAAAAACCCCAGAAACAGCAGACAAAAATGACACGAGAGCAGGTGAACGGCATATGACAGGGCATATCACGGGACACATCACAAGAGGGTGGCTCGCCTTCCGCGGAAAAATATACCCAAAGGGGTTTCTCCCCAGATCTCTCCCCCGCCACAGGCCCCCGACCCCAAAGACAGCACACGGAGCAGCACACCAGAAAGAATATACCGCAGACAAGCTGAGAACACACCTGCCAGTACACCACGGGCCTGTCATCGCAAAACTCGGAAACACCCCCAGCCACAGTCCTTCGAGCACCCTCGCAAACAGCTTGTTCTCTCCCCTGTTCCAACAGCTTCTTGCCGGGGAAACAGCACGTCAAGAGGACCTTCCGAGCACGCAAGCGCACGCACAAGAGCGCCCGCAAAAGGGAAGCCAAGCCAGTGTCATGGCGCACCTCACCCCAGTTTTCTCCCCTGTCTCACGTGCCGCGGCAGCAACCGTCCCGGCCTCCGCCTCTGCTGCAGAAGTGGAGACCCTCTCCCCATCCCTGTTGGCACGATCGGCACAGTCCACTTTGCCCACCAACTCCACCGCAAAAAAATTCCCCTTGGGCACGGCCTTTGACGGGTTTTTCCGCGAAAGCGGTGAGCGACATGGCATCTCACCAGCCCTTCTTGCTGCAGTTGCCCGTGCCGAATCAAGTCTCAATCCCCGCGCGGTGAGCCCGGCAGGGGCACAAGGGCTTATGCAGCTCATGCCGGGAACAGCTCGGGAACTCGGTGTACGCGATCCTTTTCAT
>DEIU01000093.1:0-21136 GCA_002352645.1 Acidimicrobiia bacterium UBA2766
AGATACCCGAAGACCCGAGGCAAAAGAGGGCAGGATTGTCTTCACAAACCTCACAAGCACAGGACAAAACATCCCAGCATCATCTGCAAAAAAGACGCGTGAAATTTCACAGCAGAGATTTGTATGGGATACAGGGAAAAGAAAAAATCACTGTCCGAAACGGGCTTGAAAAAATCATGAGACCACCCAGGGTACGGGGATCACCGCCAGATCTCGCTCGCCAAAACGGGCAACGCGCTGACCTTGTTGGCTGTCCAGAGCACCATACACAGCCACAGGCTCATCAGGGATGCATGGCAGGAAAAGAAAATCCCAGACGGAAAAGAGAGAGACGGGAGAAAATCAAAGAGAGATCTCTGCGGCGATACCCCTCATAAAAAACCACAAAAACAATCATCAACAGTCACCGCTTGCGGAAGTCACAGGCAAAACACTTCACGAGGGGCACTTCACGAACTTCCGCACTGCCATCCGGTCTGAAAAAGGTCGAAAACCTGCAACCGAGAGAGCACACTTCCCAGGGGTTTTCCAGGATTGCGCAGAGGTAACAGTTCCAGGTTGCACGCGCTCAGCCTGAAGCAGACATGTTCCTACTGAAAGCGATTTTCACACCTATCGGCAACGCTCCCGAATCGAACATATCGGAGACACTGGCCAACGCCCAGAAAACCCCACAATGCGGCAGGAAGAAAGGATTTTAAGGGAGGTCGGGGATCTGTTGCGCCGGCTTCTCTTTCAAAATGAGGTCGGAGATCCGCTCAAGGTCATGCAGGGACCCGAACTCAATCACCATACGTCCTATTCCCTTGCCCATCTTCACATCGACTTTTGTGCCGAGATAATCTCCCATGAGTTCACCAACTTCAAGCAGGGCCGGGTGAGAAAGAGGCTTCTGTTTCGGTCGAACAGAAGCCTGGGATGTTTCAAGCAGTTTTTTCACTGCTTCTTCTGCAGCTCGTACAGTCCACCCCTCTGCAACGATCCGCAATGCCAGCGCAATCTGTGCCTTTCCATCTGCAAGCGGAAGCAAGGCACGAGCATGCCCGCTGCTCAAATCCTGACTCATCAGAAGCTTCTGCACGTCGCCAGGAAGTGCAAGCAAACGCAAGGTATTTGTCACTGCAGCCCGACTTTTCCCCACCCTGTTTGCAACGTCTTCATGCGTCATGCCGAAGTCATCAATCAACTGACGAAAAGCAGCCGCTTCCTCCAGAGGATTGAGGTCTTTCCGGTGCACATTCTCAAAAAGCGCCTGCTCCAAAGAATCTCGGTCAGACACATCGCGCACATACACAGGAACGATGGTGAGGCCGGCCCGTTTTGCGGCACGCAAGCGGCGTTCGCCGGCAACGAGTTCATAGCCTTCCAAAGAAGTGCGGACAAGTAGAGGCTGGAGCACTCCCACATATGAAATGGAATTCGCCAGCACAGCCAGGGACTCTTCATCGAAAATTTCACGTGGTTGGCGTGGATTCGATTGGATCTGGGCAACAGGGACTTCACGGAAAGGACCCAGTACCCCCTTTACGCTTTTTGAAGGAATGGCGTCCGGATCAGGCAAGAGGGCAGCGAGCCCTCTACCGAGACCTGTTCGTTGTGTCATAGCGCTGGTCAACCTCCAAGGCCAGATCGCGATAAGCGATGGCTCCGCGCGAAGTCGGAGAATAAACCCCGATTGGCTGCCCGAAACTGGGCGCTTCGGAGAGTCGTACGCTTCGCGGCACAATAGTATTGAAAACTTTTCCAGCCAAATGATTCCGCACTTCGTTCACAACCTGAGTGGAAAGGTTGGTCCGAGGATCAAACATAGTCAGCACAAACCCCGTGAAATCAAGTGACGGGTTCACTCGCTGCTTGACCAAGTTCACATTCTGAATGAGTGCTCCTAATCCTTCAAGAGCAAAATATTCACACTGGATTGGGGTAATGACCTCTGTGACAGCCACAAGAGCATTAATCGTAAGAAGGCCAAGACTGGGAGGACAATCAATCAGCACATAGTCATAGAGATGCGTGAGCGATTCCAAAGCTGTGGAAAGTTGGGACTCGCGCGCAAGCATCGAAACGAGTTCAACTTCGGCGCCGGCGAGATCGAGGTGGGAGGGAATACAGCACAAGTGTTCTTGCTCAGTTATGCTCAGACACTCTCGCACAGGAACCTTTTGCACCAACATATCGTAGACGGTGTTTCCTGGAGAACGAGGATCCAGGCCAATGGCAGTCGTGGCATTCGCTTGGGGGTCGAGATCGACAACAACAACTTCTCTCCCCATTTCCGCTAATGCCGCCCCCAGGTTCACGACTGTTGTTGTCTTCCCCACACCGCCTTTTTGGTTCGCAATAGCAATGCGACGCCCGAGGGGAGACAACAACGTCGAGGAATCGGCTCGGTTCAGATCAAGAGCTTCGCGCTCACTCGTCATTCCGGTGTTCCTTCACCTCACGGACATCCGAACACATACAGGAACAAGAACAACAATACTCGCCGCACGTTACAAACATAGCGAGTAAACCTAGCCGCTCTTGTCACTGTTTCGTCGGAAACACACCTTACAACTTGCTCTTACACCATCTGCCAAATCACTGATCACAGTCAACGAAAACGAAGAAGCCGAAGCAGACTACGCCCTCCTTGCAGAATAGATTCATGCACATCTACCCGGAATCCCCGGATCGCTGCTTGCAGATGCCATTCTGCGACTTCTTGGCGAGATGGTTTTGCAGGAATGGAAAGAAGCGCCACTCCCTCGACTGCCAGCAGGGGCATGACAAGATCGAATACAGCGACTGCCTTCCCCACACCGAACGCCGTCACTATATCAACACCATCCGAGAAGACGTCGAGCGAAGGGAGATTCTCAGCTCGACCAGGGATAACAAAAGTGTTCTCCAAAGCAAGGCTACGAACAAATTTTTCGAGTTCGAGCAGGCGAAGCTTCCGTGACTCGTTCAAAAAGACAGTCAAACCTGGATACTCGATCGCAAGAGGTATTCCGGGCAGTCCTCCACCTGAACCAATATCAAGGAGAGTACCTTTTGGGGGAACCGCGGCTCGGTCCAAGGTTTCCGAGAAACCGGCCACGAGCTCAGCGATCCCCTCTTTGTTCAAGCGACGGGAGACGAGGTTGGTACGGAGGTTCGCGTCCGCCAAAAGGGCAATGTAACGCTCCTGCAAATGTTTCACGTGAAACTAATTAGGCTATCTCGTTATTGATGGCATTAAACAGGAGTGACCACCACACTTCGTTTCGGCTCATTGCCTTCGGAATAGCTCCGCACTCCTTCTATTTGTGCAACGGCATCATGCACGATCTTTCGATCAGATGCCGACATGGGTTCAAGTGCTTTTTCTATTCCGCTTTTCACGACTTCTTCGGCCAGCCCTGTCGCGTATATCTCCAGCGCAGCACGTCGACGTGCCCGGTAGCCCTTGACATCAAGCTGAAGACGGACACGAGACGCCGTGCGACGCTGAATCACCGTCTTACAGATTTCGCTAAGAGCGCTCAAAGTAGCGCCTCGACGGCCAATCAGGGCGCCAAGTTCTTCACCTGCCACATCAACATAGACAGTATTGTCCCGAACCTCTGAAGAAATTTCTCCCTCAAGGTCAAATGCCTCAAGTAATTCCTCCAGAAAATCCAAGGCGACAACTTGTTGTTCTTGGATCAACGCTTCTTGATCTTGACTCTGATCAGTGTCTCCGTCGAAGTCTTCGTCATCTTCCAAATCGCAAACTGATTCCGAGACTTCCGCGTCAGGCACGTCATTTTTCGGCACTTCCTCTCCTTCTGCTTCTTGCGGACGCACAAGCAAACGCACGCCTTCGCCTTGGTCGGGAAGATCCGCTATCTCCATGTCAGAAACTGCGATACCAAGAAGGCGCACTGCCTCTTCCAACGCTTTTTTTCGCGTCACAGCGGTAATTTCTCGCCAATCGCTCACGTCCTGGCCGGGTCCCATTGGTGTCCTCTATCGGTTTCACACAGCAGTAGAGCGATCACGGTGTGCTCTTCGGGTTGCTGCTCTCTGTCTCATTCTTCGGTTTCCCTGAGGTTCCTCCAGTTTGCTGTTTTTTGCTTCTTGGCGGAACCTTTTTAGGAATCTTCTTCCTCTCAGAGCCGGGCATCGCACCGTTCGAAACGGTCTGATCTTTTCTTCTGGCACCCGTTGGTTTCTGACCAGATTGTGATTGGCCAGATCTTGCAGAAGTTTTGGTGTTTGCCCGTTTCGAGATGGATTGTTTTGGCGATTTCTGCAGCTTTTGTGGCTTCGGAATAATAATTTCTTCGTCTTCGTCATCGCGTCGCAGGATCCACCACTGTTGCCCGATTGAAAACACGTTCGAGGTAAGTAAATATAGACTCACTGCCGAAGCAAAACCCCAGGAAACAAAAAGAAATACAAAAGGCATAACCTTTTGTATCGACTGGGCAGCAGCAGGCTGATTTTGGGTCTGGCTCTTATTGCGCTGCGCCGTTTGCTGCATCTGCCACCAGCCAGTCACACCAATCGCTGCCAGCATTAAAAGGTAAGGAATCATAGAGGCGAGGCTGATCCCGTCGATCTCTCCCCGTTTGGAAAACACCTCGGCAGGAGAAGCGCCGAGGTTCATCCAAAAAAACTTCATCGCGGCACTCGCGTTCTCCAGCGTGGAGCCGATAATGTCCTTAAAAAGATTCGATCCTTCCGGAATAAAGTTCGTGGCAGCAGCCCCCGGCAGCGCATCATTTTCGCTTGCATTAAAGACACGAAACATTGCAAGAAGGATTGGCATTTGTAAGAGAAGCGGTAAACAGCCAGAAACAGGGTTGGCGTTGTTTGCCTTGAACAACGCCATTTGCTCTTCTCGCAGGCGTTCCCGGTCATTTTTATAGCGTTGCTGCAGATTCCGGATTTCGACCTGGAGCTTACTCATCTTGCGCATGGAACGTGTTTGCTTCGACATCAAAGGAAAAAGCGCGAAACGTATGCAAAAAGTGAGAATAATGATAGAAAGGCCATAAGATGGCAGAACAGCATAAAGGGCGGCGAGGCCCCCTCCAATCACCACATACTCCAAGAGACCAAAAAGGTGCCCAAGTATGGGGATTGTCTGGTCGGTCCAGAAGTCCGACGGGAGTAGAGAACCGAGGATCATTGCGTCACTTCCGAGTTTGACGTTCTAGTGTGCATTGACCGATGGTCAAGAAAGGGCACAGGGTCATAGCCCCCTTTGCGCCACGGATGGCACCGACCAATCCGTTTTATTCCCATCCAGATTCCGCGCAGTAAGCCATGGGATACGATCGCCTCCGACATGTATTCAGAACAAGTGGGAAGATAGATACACGTCCCATACATCTGTCCTTGCCGAAACCATCTGTACCACGTGATGACGCGCAATACTGCCCGAGACGCCGCATCCAGCGGAACGTCTGAAAACCTCACAGGAGAGAGCTGCTCTCGCTGCTCTTTCTCTGCTTCATTTTCCTGATTGTGCCCGTTCATGTAATTCCCTGAACCCGGATCGCATTTTCCGCCTCATCTCGCTGTAAGACATTGACGCACTGTGGGGGTGTGCAACGACCAAAAATGTGCCGTCGATCCACACAGGATCAACACCCTCTGCTATAGCTTCGCGCAGACGGCGACGCACACGATTGCGCACAACAGCTTTACCCACGTTCTTTCCGATGGCATACCCGACTGCAACGGGCCCATCGGTCCGAAGAAGCGTGAACTGACCAAGGCGACAAGCAGTAGCTTTGGCCGGAAAGTTCCGCATCACAGTACGAGAGGCACGCGGGGGAGGAGAACTCACAGTAGAACAAAGGTCAGGCAGCGAGGCGCTTCCGGCATTTTGCCCGACGAGAACGCAACACAGCACGCCCCCCGCGAGAACTCATACGATGACGAAAACCGTGCTTTTTATGACGCTTGCGGTTATTCGGCTGGTATGTCCGCTTCATACAGCCCTCAAAAATCTTGAAAAACTAATATCGAAAAACAACACGGACCTAGCCAACAAGCTCATGACTGCCCAGGACAAGACAGCAGTCCGCATGAGGGGCCACTATATCTGAACATCCACCTCTTGTACAGCACAAGAGAGTGAGACATTTCTGCACTAGCTGCCGGCTTTCGAGGTGTACTCCGCCATGAAGAAAACGCTCCGACAACTTATCGTCTACAGAGCTAGGCAGAACCACAAGAAACCTGTATGGGGAACCACGCACCTAGAGAGAGAACGCTCACGCATCAAGGATCGAGTTGTTATAGGTTCCGCCTACTGACGGAACCCACGAGAACTATACCGCGCGGGAAGCAGACTCCGCCTCCAAAAACACAGAACAGAGGGGAAACGCCCGTTTACGAAGAAGTGCATCTTGCTGACTGTTCATCAAAAAATGGATTTTAGAGACCATTTGAGAGTGCTGTGAGAAGGAGGGATCCCTACGTAGAAAAACCCTTCTCGTATGGAAATCACCTTGCACAATACCTTTCCTTCTTCAGGTACATTCTTTTCGCAAAGCTAGGAGCAAATACGCATACCTAACAGATATATTCCTTCTACCTTGGTGGCAATTCTCCACCTCTGCTAAGTTCCCGAAGCCTTGCCAGAGTCGCAGGCTCGCCATAACTTTCCGACCAACCCCCAGTGCTACCAGAAATGGTGCCACACGCTTCCATAATTGTGGATAAGCCTGTGCATAGCTATGGATTGTGACGCGTCGGTATCGTCTCTGGCGCCCATACCAACGCCCTCCGCTCCAGATTGACAAGGGAGTGAATTTGTGGCAGATGATCACCGAACCGCCGGTTCCTTTTGGGATGAAGTAACACCAATTTTACGCGAGCAGTTCGGCAGCCACTCATGGAACACATGGTTTGCATCAGCTGAACCTACAGAACTAGGCAATGACCATATTGTCTTGTCAGTACCCGCCGAGATCATTCGACGACGCATTATTCATTTTTTCCCCGAAATCTCAGAAATCTTGGAATCTGTGGCAGGGCACCCAATGGAAGCCCGTATTGTCGTGATAAATCCGCAAAAGGATAAAAAACAAGCCCAGCCAACTCTGCTCGATCTTGTAGACCCCGTTCCCACAGAGCTTCTTTCTTCTCACACCACAAACAACCAAAACACGCGCCAACAAAATAAATCTCAAAAACAGGAGAAAAAAAGCGGGAAAACGGGTGACGAAAAAATATTTGGTGATTATTCCGGATTTGCGAAAACAGCATCGAGCACAGATACAACAGACACCAGCGTTGTAGAGGAGAAACCCGGTCCACAAAAAACAGCAACAAAAGCCAAGTTAAACCCGACAACGTCTCTTCCGTCTTCGCCGGAATCTCCGTCAGCTGTTGGTTTACCCGTGCTGACATATCCAGAGCCTGCTTCCCGGCAAGGATCGTTTGGAAGAGGAAAAAAAAGTTCTTCCAAAGAAACCCCAAAGCTCAATGAAGAGACTGAGCCACCGCAAAGTCCTGTACGGCAAACGAACACTTTTGAGACTTTCATCATTGGGGAATCAAACCGTTTTGCGCATGCTGCGGCTTTAGCAGTAGCAGAAGCACCTGGGGAGAGTTACAACCCTCTGTTCATCTATGGGGGAACTGGGTTAGGAAAAACCCATTTGCTCCAGGCCATTGTCAATATGGTGAAGAGGATGGGAAACCTCCACACTATTTACACAACAAGTGAACAGTTTACGAACGAGTTCATTGACATGATCCGAGCGGATGGTCGAAAAAAGTTTCAAGACCGTTATCGCGTCACGGACATCCTCTTGATCGATGACATCCAGTTCCTTGCAGGGCGGGAACAAACTCAAAACGAGTTTTTCCATACTTTTAATCATCTTTACCAGACGAATCGGCAAATAGTAATTGCCTCGGATCGTTCGCCAAAAGAAATATCTGAGCTTGGTGACCGTCTGCGATCTCGCTTTGAAAGCGGTCTTATTACAGACGTGCAGCCTCCTGATCTTGAGACCCGCATCGCAATTTTGCGCAACAAATCCGAGCGGATGCAGCTCAACGTGCCCTCAGATGTACTCGAAGCAATTGCTCGACGTATTAGTGACAACATCCGGGCTCTCGAAGGGGCTCTCACAAAAGTAGTGGCATACACCAAGCTGGAAAGAACTCCAATCTCTTCTACTCTGGCGGAAGAGATTCTTGAGGAAATGGGCACAGCAACTTCCCATTTCATTACATCAGACATTATCGTCCGGGAAACAGCGAAATATTACAATATTACATTAGATGAGCTTCTTGGGCCAAGTCGTCGGCGCCCGCTTGTGAATGCTCGACAAATCGCGATGTATATCCACAGGGAGCTGACAGACCTGTCACTTCCACGCATTGGAGATATTTTTGGAGGGCGTGATCACACCACAGTACTCCACGCGTGCCGAAAAGTTAGTGACCTTATGGCCGAAAAAAGAAAGATTTTTCATGAGGTCAATGAGTTGCAAACCCGTATAAAAAATGCATCTTCTTCATGAGACAAAAAATTCCTCACTTTTTTTCCTTACGAAGAAAAAAAGCTTTTTATCACTCTCACCAGCAAAAATAGAAGTTATCCACATACTCACAGGAGAATTGTACACATTGTTGATAATCAAAAAAATTTTAGTAATACGCTTCGAAAAAAGAATATTCTAAAGTGTAAGAAATTCTTTTTTCGCCTCAAATTGTCTGTGGATAACTTGTGGACAAAGTTGTGAGTTGTCTGTGGATAACTTTGAAGTTATCCACAGACAACGAGATGAAGGAAAAGTTATCCACAGACCCCCCCTTTTTTATCCACAGGTTGTCCACAAGTTATCCACAGACCCTCATGGAAAAAACTAAGGTTTAGCAGGGAAAACAAGAAGTTATCCACATATCCACAGCCCCTACTACTACTACTCTTTCTTATAAAAGAGATTTTTTTTCTTATTCTTAGTAATCGCAAGAGGAAAAATGAAAAGCGATACGAAAACAATATCGTTCCGTTGTGATTCTGGAACGTTGTCGGACAGTTTGGGAGTGGCCTTCCGGGCTTCGCCGAGCAAAGCGGCACTCGCCGCGCCGGCCGGTGTGCTAGTCTGTGCCGAAGAAACAGGACGGCTCGTACTAAGCGCTACTGATGGCGAACTCACGATTGAAACTTCGTTGCCAGCGGAAGTCTCAATCCCAGGCGAAGTAGTGCTTCATCGCATTTTCGGAGATATCATACGATCACTCCCCGAAGGAGCCGTTGAAATCCTGGTAGATGGAGACGGCATTGCCACCGTGTCCTCGGGACGATCACACTTTTCATTACGCACATACCAGCGAGAAGACTTTCCGGTCCTCCCAAAAATCACCGAAGAATTCACCGAAATTTCCAGTCCAGGGCTTTGTCAAAAAATTGAGCAAACTGTCATTGCAGCCAGTAGCGACAAAAGTCGTCCCGTGCTCACAGGTGTGCTCTTGCAAAAGACTGAGAAAGGAACTCGTCTCGTTGCAACTGATTCCTATCGGCTTGTTGTAAATGAAATTGAACAGCAAGATTTGCTTGGCGATGAAAAACAAATTCTTCTTTCTGCACGCGCTCTTGCAGAAGTTGCCCGACTCTCCCAGGGAGAATCTGACGCCATTGGCATGGTGATATCTACACAAAAAATTTCTTTTCGTGTAGGAACCACCACTGTCACTACAGGGTTTATTGAGGGCAACTTTCCGAATTATGAGCAGCTTATTCCCGACCAGATGGAAAACCGGCTGGAGATTGAAAAAACAGCCTTTCTTGATGCTCTACGCCGTGTTGGTCTCCTTGCCCGAGATTCCACGCCAGTTCGCCTTCTCCTGAGCGAAGATCTTGTGCGTCTTCAAGCGATTGATCCTGAACTTGGCGGGGAAGCAGACGAAGAAGTCGAGGGAATCTACACCGGTGAAGAAATGACTATCGCTTTCAACCCAGGTTTTCTTCGTGACGGTTTTGAAGCATGTGAGGCTGATAAGATCTTGATTGAAATGACTGCTCCTTTAAAGCCGGCAGTTATTTCCGAACACGCATCCCGTTCTTTCATGTATCTTTTGATGCCTGTACGGGTATAAGTTCTCTTTTTTGCTTTCGGGAAAGAAAACCAGTTGACTCATTCGTTCGCTGCTCCCGGGGAAGAACAAAGCGATGCGAATCAACCAAGTGCGTATGTTGAATTTTCGCAATCATGCTGATTCTGTGATTGATTTCTCATCTCCAGGTCTCACTGTTATCACAGGTCCGAACGGTGCCGGTAAGACAAGCGTTCTAGAAGCAGTCCATGTTCTTGCTACAGGACGGTCTTTTCGTACTACCCGAGAAACCGCCATGATCCGGGAATCCTCTGCAACATCTTTGCCGAGGGCATTCCTTGACTGTTGGGCAGAACGATCTGGGCGAAAAATACGAATCGGCATGGGCTTAGGAGAAGTATCGCCAAAATTCCTTCTCAATGGTGCAAAACGGACTCACGCGCGTGAAATCACAGGCCTTCTGCGCTGCGTTATTTTTTCTCCAGATGACTTAGATCTGATTAAAGGAGGTCCAAGTCTTCGGCGAGATTATCTCGACACGATTCTCGTTGCAGTTGTTCCTCGTCTATCGGCTCTCGTGCAGGAATGGGAGCGTGTTCTGAAACAACGTAATGCGCTGCTTCGAACAGCGCCTGCGGGTGCGCGTCGAGTAAACCTTTCGGCCTTGGCGACATGGACGGATCTCCTGGTAGAGAAAGGTGCCTTATTGACAGCGGAACGCATGAGTTTGTGTGAAAAATTACGGCCCTTCTTTGTGGAAGCAGTGGACGCATTATCCGGGCAGAGTGCTGACCTGCACTACAACCCATCGTGGGCACCGCTCGATGTTGACCCTCAAGCTGATATTTTGCGCGGATTCTTGGTAAAAGCTCTTGAACGGGAGCAACGCGCTGAATTTGATCGCCGTCTTACGCTTGTGGGCCCTCACCGAGATGCGTTGGATGTGAGTTTGCAAGGCCGTGACGCTCGAAGCTGCGCGTCTCAGGGAGAGCAGCGCACACTTGCATTGGGTTTACGTCTGGGAAATCTTGGTTTGCTTGAGCAGGCCTGCGATGAAGACCCCATTCTCCTCCTGGACGATGTTTTTTCGGAACTGGATACTTCACGCCGTGCACGCCTTCTCTCTTTTCTTCCAAAAACGCAAACTCTTGTGACGATGACCGACGATCCAAATATTGCGGCACCTTCCTCCGAGTTCTTCACTGCTTTTGCGGATGCCGGCTTGTGCAAAGAAAATGTGAACGACTTTAAAAAAGGATGGGGCACTGTTCGGATCGAAGGTGGAAAAGTCATTTCGTGATATGTGCGCAATATGCGTGGCACGTATGTCGAACTACAAGAGAAATGATGAGTGCAAAGTAGATAAGGGAGTGGGAAACCTTATTGAGCAAGCATTGTTTTATGCTTTACCGGCCCTGTCAAAGATACAGGAGTACTTATGAGTAATCCTCTGGCATTTCAGCGTCGAGGACAGCGCCGGAGTGAGTTGATACCTCTTTCAACAGTGCTTCATTCTGTCGCTGGAGAACTTGGCATTCCAGACGTGGATACAGCCCGCCTTATCGATCCTTCCTGGTGGAAAGAGCATGTGGGAGAAGATCTAGCTTCTGCAGGGCTTCCTTCCCACTTTCGGAATGGAGTTTTAACGGTAATAGCTGAAAATGAGTTAGGGGCAGCCCGGTTGCAGCTTTCTTCTGCTGCCATAGTGACGATTCTCAATGAAGCACTTGGTCGTTCTGTAGTGGTTCGTCTTGTAGTGCAACGTTCCTAAAGAATTGTTTGACGAAGATGGGGTTAAAAGAGGCGTGAACAGTATGCTGAACGGGACCCTGTCTCCTGTTTCCAGAACGATTCGTGATATGATAAAAGAAACTTGCTGCAGGCTAGATCTCATCGTTGATCTGGTATTCTTGGATAGAGCCGGCCCTTTCCGCTTCTCTGTGGCTGTCTGAAAACACTTGCCTTCTTATTGCAAGATGCTGGTGAATTGTATGTCATTGTTATAAGTGTAGATCTGGTATGTACAGGCAATGGCGAAACTTTTTGAATGAAAGCCGTCGCGACGGTGCGTCGCGCTCCGCCAGGAGTCATTTTGGCTGAAATATCCGGGTATGACGCTGCCGACATCGATGTCATGGAAGGCCTTGAGGCCGTCCGTATGCGTCCCGGCATGTATATAGGGTCGACCGGCCCACGCGGGCTACACCATCTCGTATATGAGGTTGTAGACAACTCAATTGATGAGGCTCTTGCCGGTTTTTGCGATACTGTCCACGTGCATCTCTATCCTGATGGTGGAGTGAGTGTGGCAGATAATGGACGCGGCATCCCCATCGACATCCATCCTGATTTGGGAATCAGCGCTGTTGAAGTTGTCATGACAATACTTCACGCGGGAGGAAAGTTTGGTGGTGCCGGTTATGGTGTCTCCGGCGGTCTGCACGGTGTGGGTGTGTCTGTCGTGAATGCCTTGTCGAAGCGCCTTGTTGCTGAGGTGTGCCGGGGAGGAGGTCTCTACCGTATGTCCTTTCATGACGGTGGAGTGCCTGAAGGACGTCTCGAACGGGTAGGTGATACATCTGAGACGGGAACCACGGTTACTTTCTGGCCTGATCCGGCAATTTTTGAAAATAGAGAGTACGACTATGACGTACTCTCTCGTCGCCTCCGGGAGCTGGCTTTTCTAAACCGTGGTGTGATGATTCGTGTCACAGACGGACGCACTGAGGACGGCCTGCACCAGGGCTTCCGGTTTGATGGTGGTATTAGTGATTTTGTTGCTCACCTTAACAGCAGCAAAGACCCTATTCACCGGGCGATTGTGTTTTTCTCGGAAAGTCGTATGAGAGAAGGCGTAAGCGTCCCGGACGAAGTTGAAGTGGCTTTGCAGTGGAATGCCGGCTACCAAAACAACGTGTATAGCTTTGCCAACACAATCAACACGCACGAGGGTGGAGTACATGAAGAGGGATTTCGGGCGGCGCTCACTTATACGCTGAATGCGTATGCCAGAACACATAACTTTTTAAAAGACCGGGACCAAAATTTTACCGGTGATGATTGCCGTGAGGGGCTCACTGCAATTGTGTCAGTCAAGCTCGCAAATCCTCAGTTTGAAGGGCAAACAAAAACGAAGCTCGGGAACACCGAGATGAAAGGGTTTGTGCAGAAGGCCGTTAATGATCATCTTGCGGATTGGCTTGATCAGCATCCTGCCGAGGCAAAGATCATTATCGAGAAGTGCAAGCTTGCAGCGCAAGGGCGTCTTGCTGCGAAACGAGCACGTGATCTCACCCGGCGTAAGAGTGTCTTTGATGGCAGTGGGCTTCCCGGAAAACTTGTGGATTGTACTTCTCGTAATCCAGCGGAGTGTGAGCTGTTTATTGTGGAGGGTGACTCCGCCGGTGGTTCGGCTGTGAAGGCGCGTGATGCGCGTACACAGGCCATTCTTCCGATCCGTGGGAAAATCTTGAATGTCGAGAAATCCAACCTGGAGAGAAGCCTACGCAATACCGAGATCCAATCCATTATCTCGGCTACGGGAGCAGGCATAGGCGAGGACTTTGATATTTCAAAGATCCGCTATCACAAGCTTGTGACCTTGGCTGATGCAGACGTGGATGGATCACATATTCGTACACTCTTGTTGACGTTCTTTTTCCGCTATCTTCCCGAGATTGTGGAGGCAGGGTATGTGTATGCAGCTCAGCCCCCACTTTATGGGCAAAAAATTGGGAATGTCATCCATTACTTGCATTCTGATCGCGAGCTTGAAGTGCTGCGTGTTGAGAATGCCGGCAGGCGTATGCCCCCAGCTCAGCGTTTTAAAGGGCTTGGCGAAATGGACTATGAGGAGCTGTGGGATACGACGATGGATCCGGAGAAACGTATTTTGCGCCGGGTCACAATCGAAGATGCCGCGATGGCAGATGAGATTTTTTCCACTTTGATGGGCGATGATGTAGAAGTGCGTAAAGAATTCATTCGGGCCAATGCCGGCGATGTGCGTTTCTTGGACATCTGACCATGAGTGATAAAACGAATGAGAACTCGCCAGACGACAATGACGCGCTTGCCTCTTCACGTATTGTGGCAATTGACATTGAAGAGGAAATGAAACGTTCCTTCATGGAATATTCCATGTCGGTGATTGTTTCTCGTGCCCTGCCTGACGTGCGGGATGGTCTCAAGCCTGTGCATCGGCGTATTTTGTATGCGATGTTTGAAAGAGGATCCCGGCCCGACCGCCCTTATCAAAAGTCCGCGCGTTCTGTCGGTGACACTATGGCGATGTATCACCCACATAGTGATTCCGCTATTTATGACTCCCTTGTGCGGATGGCCCAAGACCATTCAATGCGATACCCCCTTGTGGATGGTCATGGGAACTTTGGTTCGATTGACTTCCCACCTGCTGCGATGCGCTATACCGAAGCGCGCCTTGCTTCCCTCGCGATGCGCCTGCTCGATGGGATCGATGAGGATACCGTCGATTTTGTCTCCAACTATGATGGACAGACCGAAGAACCCGTCGTTTTGCCGGCGCGTTTTCCGAACCTGCTTGTGAATGGGCAGACGGGTATTGCCGTTGGAATGGCGACCAATATCCCTCCCCATAACTTGGGTGAAATTATTGACGCGGCGCTCCACTGTATCGATCATCCTGACTGTACGGTCGAAGATCTGATGCAGTTTGTGAAGGGCCCGGATTTTCCGACTGCAGGCCTTGTTGTGGGGTCTCGCGGGGTGAAAGACGCCTATACGACGGGGCGGGGCTCTATCAAATTACGGGCTGAGACCGAGATCATGGAAACCCGGAGCGGGCACCAGATCGTTGCGACCCAGTTTCCTTATCAGGTTTCGCTGCAGCGCACTGCTGCCAAGATTCATGATCTGGTGAAGGAAGGACGGGTTGAGGGCATCCGGGATGTGCGAGATGAGTCTGACAAGAAGGGGCCTCGTCTTGTTGTCGAACTGAAACGTGATGCTGTTCCTACTGTGGTGCTGAACAACCTGTACAAGCACACCCAATTGCAAGACACCTTTGGTATCAACATGGTGGCGCTGGTAGATGGGGTGCCGCGTACGCTGAATCTGGCTGAAATTATTGGCCACTATGTTGATCATCAGTTGGAAGTCGTAGAACGGCGGACTCGTTTTCGTCTCAAGAAAGCCAGTGACAGAGCGCACATTTTGGCAGGGCTTCTCATTGCGCTTGACGCAATTGAAACAGTGATTGCAGTGATTCGTGCCGCTGCAGATACGCAGGGCGCAAAGGTTGCCCTGATCGAGCGTGTGGGTGTGACCGAAGTGCAAGCCACCCACATTTTGGATATGCCCTTGCGTCGCCTGACGTCGCTCGAAACAGGAAAATTGCGAGAAGAATTAGCTGAGCTGGAGGCGATTATCGCTGAGCTTGAGGCTATTTTGGCGGATCCATTCAAGTTGCGGGCCATTGTAAAAGAAGAGCTCTTCGCCATTCGGGAAAAGTACGCAGGTGATCGACGTACTATGGTTGTGCCCGATGAGGGCGAATTCAATATTGAAGATCTTATTGCTGACGATGATCTTGTGATCACCCTTACGCATCGGGGGTATATCAAGGCAACTTTGCGTGACGAAGTGCGTACTCAGGGAAGAGGGGGCCGTGGGGTACGCGGTTCTCACCTGCGTGAGGGCGACCATGTTGCGCAAATGCTTTACACGACGGCCCACGCGTACCTCTTGTTTTTCTCCAACAAGGGCAAGGTCTACCGTATCAAGGCCTATGATGTTCCGCAACAAGACCGTACTGCAAAAGGGCAGGCTCTCGCACAATTCCTCCCTGTCGCCGGACAAGAACGAATACAAGCGATTATCGACACGCGGGACTATGAGACCGCGCGCTACCTCGTGATGGTGACGCGCAACGGGATTATAAAGAAAACAAAGTTTCAAGATTACGACGTCACTCGTTCAGACGGGATCATTGCGATTCGTCTTCGTTCTGATGACGAAGTGGTATGTGTATTTACTACTTCTGGTGAAGACGGTATCGTGATGATGACCAGACAGGGTATGGGCATCCGGTTTAAAGAGACCGACGTTCGTTCGGTGGGACGCGCCGCGGGAGGTGTCCGGGGTATCTCTCTTGCGGAAGAAGATTTCGTCATTCACGCGGGTGTCGCAAAACCAGATGCTGATATTTTGTGTGTTACGGACCGAGGCTATGGGAAGCGCACTTCTGTGCAGGATTTTCGTGTGCAGGGGAGAGGCGGCAAAGGTGTGACTGCAATGCGGGTTGTCGCAGAGCGCGGTGAGCTTGTGGCAGCGCCCGTTGTGGACCCCACTGATCAGATCTCTCTTATCAATTCTTCTGGGGTCATGATCCGGTGTGAGTGCGGAGATGTGAGTAAGCAGAGCCGTTCTGCGATGGGAGTGCGAATGGCAACCCTGAACAAGGGAGAGAGAATTACTGCAGTGGCGCTGGCAGCGGCCTACGAGGACGAGAACGAGGACGACTGACCGCCACGCTGCTTATTTTTCTGGGGTTTCCTCTCGGATCTCCCCTCGGGTTTCCTCCCGGTTCACCGGCGGGGTTGTTTCTGTTTGTATCTTGAAAATTTCCGTCTCCTGACGTCTCTCCTCCATGATGTCTCCCCTTGGGAACAGTCTCGTTTCATCTTGTGTTGCAGTTTTTTCGGTGAGCCACGGTTGTGACGTACTAGGACGGGCAGGAAACACAATCTGTTCTGTCACTGCTTCTCCAGGCGAGGGTACGACAGGATAAAAATCGGGTGTCGATTTTTTGGAACCCCAAGTGTCGTGTTCTTCTCCTGTGTGTTGGTCTTTTTCGTGCAGCACTGTGGTTTCAGGCGCCTCGTTTGTTTTCTTCCGGCTTTCTGCCGAAGACCAGGTTTCCGGGTCTGCTTGCACAGAAAGAAAATCAGTGACGGCAGACACTGGGCCTGTGGTTGCGGGTGGAGGGGAAGAAAGCGGTTCGGGAGAGATCGTGACCTTGGGATCTGAAGAGGCAGATTGGGAAGATGGACCCCAGCTGCCCTCTGCATATATGTCTTGATACAAGTCTTGTTGGGTGGCGTGAGATGCGAGAGGCAGAACAGAAGTCTCTGGTACCTCTTCCCCGGAAGGGAGAAGAGGGGGCACCTGCATGGCAGGAAGCTGCGCGTTGATGGCTGTGGTCTCGGCGTAGGCTGTGGGCATACGCTGTTCCGCTGGTGGGATATGGCTATGTCCATATTCGTGGACTGTTTGGGAAGCGTTTATGTTCTCTTTGTTGGTCTCGTTGTGTGTCCTTGTTGTGATTCCTGCGAGCACAGTGAGAGGGCCGGAAAAAACAAACAGGTAAAGGCCTGGACCAGTATGACGCAGTAAACTTCCCGCCCCTTCTGTGACAGAGACCAGTGACAAAAGACGTTGGGTAAAGATTGCGCTGATACAAAGAGAAAGAATACCGAGCGCGAGAAGAACACCTCGTCGTGCGAGTGGGGAGAATTGTTTACTTACGTAAATACTAATTGTGAGAAGAAAAATGAAGATGGCGAAGGCTGGTTCGTGGCCACTTTTTGCTGATGTCATACTGCTGACATCAGTCCAAAGGAAGCGCAGCGGAATATCAAGAGGCCCTAGACTTGCGGTGTCAGAAAGGAAAAATCCCTCGACTCCAGATATCCAAGGAAGAAAGATCGCGCCTGCACTGGTAATAGCAGCGAGGACACAGAGCAAGTCTTGTCGTCTCATAGCTGATATTTTCCGAAACTCGCGACCGCATATTCCTGCAGAGAAGCGTTCATTTCCTCATTTATAACGGATTCGCTCTCTGTCTGCCGACTGAGATGACAGCCTAGGGTGTTTTTGCTCTGGCTGTTTCCTTCGGAAGTCTTTGCGGGGACTTGTGTTTCGGGTAGAATCCGATACGGGGTCTTCATGTGTCGATATCCGGTGGTCTCTTTTCCAGCCTGACAAATCTTTTTTGAAGGTCATGTCGGAGACGGTCGAAAAGATGGGGGGATCATCCTTCCGTACCGACAGCGAAAGGTGGGCGGTTGCCTTCTCCAAGCAGAACGACTCGACGCCTTGTCCGCCATTTGGAAGTTTGGTCGGTTTTCAAGGTGTCGCTTCTCTTTTTCTTTGTTATTGGAATTGTCTGGCTTGTGGCCGGAATCGTGCTATGGAACGTTTTCTCGGCTTTTGGTGCCCTGGACAATCTAGAAGAACTTGCCGGCGAATTGGCCGGAGGTGATTTCTCACTCGAAAGCGGGAATGTACTTCGAGCGGCTATTGTGCTTGAACTCGTCATGATCGTGGGAATGACGTTTACCTCCACACTCCTTGCAGTGTTGTACAACCTGATTTCTGATATTGTGGGCGGTCTTACTTTTATCGAGGAAGAAAAGCTGTCTCCTCGAGAAGAACGGCTTGTTGCTGCCCAACAGCGGGACGCTAGTGTGTCTCTTCCTGCTGGTGAAAGAACAGCGACAAAAATACCCTTCACTGCCAAGGAACGGGAACGGGCTTCACGCGGAGTGGACAGTACTGCTGATGCCTCGTCATTGGGGAGAGAAATTGGTAATAGGGTAAAAAATACTGTGGGGACTGGGCAGGAAACGCGCCCTATAAACCCGTCAAAGCAAAAGCCCACACCAGTTTCCTCTACTCCTACTACCAACGGCTCAGAAACAGCAGGAAATTCAGGAAAGCTGCCTTCATCTCCGAGCGAGTCAGAACCTCTGACAGTTTCCCGAGACCTGCACGAAGAACTGCCCAAGAAAAACGGAAATTCTGGCCGGGTTTCAGACTTGCCTTCGGAAAGAACGAAAAAGATTCCCAGTGCCAGTAAAATTGGCCCCCAGAAAAATCCGCAAGCTGTTTCTACACAAACAAATTCCTCTACTCGGCCACTCACGCCAGAGCGTAGGTCGCCTTCCTTGAAACCGAAACCAAAACCGGATGTTGATCGGACAGAACCGGACACAGTTTCAACTTCTCCCCTTCCTCCCCAGAGCAATAGTTCTGAGGCAGAAAAAACAGGAGACGACGAGTCTTCGTCGGCCTCGACCGTAGCCCCTGTTCCCCCGCAAAAACGTGTGATTCGCCGGGCGACTTAGGGTTTGTTTCCTTTCTTTGGGATTCACGTAACTTCCCTGTTCAGCCTCGTTTTATTCTCCATTTTTGGTATGGAGATCAAGTGAGGAGAGTCGAGAAAAGCCGACGAAAAACGACTATTCGTTGGTGCTCTTCTTCTCTGCCTGCTACATTTTCCCCGATTCTTCAAGCGTAAGGGGCTATAGCTCAGCCGGTTAGAGCGCATCCCTGATAAGGATGAGGTCCCTGGTTCGAGTCCAGGTAGCCCCACACCCAAACCCCCAGGTCAGAGACCCACATACCCCCAGGCGATTCTGTATATCGCTGCTTTTCGCCTCATGTACCTCAAGAAAGTACTGCAACAGAAATCGAAGTCGAAGGGATCCTGATGGGGACCCTGTACAGTGAGGAAGAAGCAGATCAGCCCTCATCCTGCACAGTTTGATGTTGAGCATCCTGGTCACGAGTTCAGCAGTCTTGACCGTCTCGGCAATGACCTGATCGATACAACCGGTAGTGGAGTTCCACCATTTTCGTGGTTCGATACCCCAGAAGGCCAGTCAACCTCTCGTTCGGGACGCCGGCATCTGCCAAGATGCTCGTCGCTGTGTGCCGAAGCTCGTTTTGCCTGATCAGGGCTGCTCGCGTGGGAGTGGTTTTTTCTGCAGGTGGGATAAGTTCTCCAGAGAGAACCACGCGGTTCCACCGTGCGATGCATTCACCAGATTTGTAGTCGAGCGTGTTGTGGAAATTTTGTACATGTGGCGACTGTCCACGAGAAGAGGGTTCTCCATAGGATGGGGAGGAAGGTGTGGTTGGTCTCTCGTCGGGTCATGGAGGAAGAGAGGGGAATGCTCAGGCATTGGCAACTCCCCAGATGCAGTCACCGGGGCAGGTCAGTAGCTGGTTTGTTTGTTCGTGGAGGAAGCTGCCTTCGCCACCACAGACCGGGCAGATTATCCAGTGCAAGGTGTTCCACTGAGAAATGCACTCGGTCGACTTGCAGCCCGGATTTCCACAACAGACACAGATACCGGCGAAGTTTAGACGAGGAGGCTTTGAGGCTGCCGGCTTCAGATCCCACAGGTCCAATGCCCACCGGAAAATACAAAATGTTGATTCGCAATCAGTCTTGCCGCAATGTCTGCAAACCCCATGAGTATCTATCCGACATGATTTCACCTTGCCGGAATCAACAGAGTTCGCATGAAAAGGCTCCGACACAAGAACACGCGCCAATTCATGCAGAAGGAATCTGACTCGCGACCTACAATTCCGCACTTGCCGGCGAAGTTCACATGAGAAGGCTCCGGGAAATTCAAAGGACCCGAGTTCCCGGGAGAACGATTCCGTTCCTTTTCTCTTCCCGCTGGAGACGTGGTATCGCAAACGCTCATAACCCCTCCCAAGGGCGTTATCAAACCCTCCTGGCTGTGGTGTGCAAACCGTCTGAGGGGTTTTTTTGCTTATCGTGAACGAGAGAAAACGGGCTACCTGTCATACTCGGATATCCCCGAATTTTTACATCTTCGTCAACAGACACAAAAATAGGACGACACTCACATGTTGAACATGCGACTGTCGTCTATACGAGTAGTATTGCAAACAGTGAGAGTACTGTCAAGCGAGAAATTGATTGGACGAGAGTCGACTATTGGACTAGATGAGAAGACATGACTCTGATTCCGCCCAAAGCTCGTTATCAACAGATTGCTGACCAAATTCGGGATCAAATCGAGCGAGGTAATTACTCGGCTGGTGACCCGATCCCGACTGAAGCTCAGCTGGTCGAGATATATAGTCTGTCGCGTGGGACCATTCGTCAGGCAATCAATGTTCTCCGTGCTGAAGGACTTGTCGAAGCACGGCATGGAAAAGGAACTTTCGTATCTCGACGACGACCAATTCTGATCGTTTCTGCTTCGTATACAAACCGTGATCAACATGGCGAATATGGAAAGTGGTCATCCGAACTGGCTGGACAAGGCATTCAAGCCACGCAAAAACTGCGTAAAGT
>DEIU01000093.1:21229-23666 GCA_002352645.1 Acidimicrobiia bacterium UBA2766
TTGGTATCCATGTAGTATCGGAGCAGGCACAGAGCTGGCCCGTTCTGCGAAGATCCCTGGTGGAACCAATGCTGCATTGGAACGCCTGGGAATTTCTATTGCTGAATTTGTTGAAGAGATCCACGCACGTATGCCGTCTCCTGAAGAACGCCAGATTCTCAAACTCGATGACGGTATCCCTGTTGTCATTTACGCACGTACCACTCTTGACTGTGGCCAAGTTCCAGTTGAGTACTGCAAAATGATCCTGCGAGCGGATCAGCACATCCTTCGCTACCGTATTCCTATCCACGATTCCCCTTAACACCCAGAGTGATCACCTGGAAACTGTGTATGCACCCAGCGAGGAAAACGTCTAAAGAACGCTTTCTGCTCTCGACTGGGAAGAAACACCGCCTGGACTGGAAGTTTGCGAAGACAGAAAAGGCGACATCCGGCTAATCGTCAATGACCCCTGGGCTTTTTTTGTGCGCCGGCAGGATTGCCGCATTTCTTGTGAGTGTTCTTGCTTTGCCCCCCCAGATGGTTTGGACGCCTGCACCGGGGGCAATTTTTATTTGATGTGAAAAGTGTCCATACCACTTTGTGGCGTCAAATGCTTTTCACATGGACATCATGACATAGTGCGTCATATGTCGCATACTACGCTTGTCCACGACAAGTATCTCCTCTACAGGTGTGATGTCCACGCTCCGGGGCTGTGTCAACAGCGCCGGAAGCCATGGCTTTCACTTTTGCTCGTAACAGGGGTGAGAGCTTCTTTCTGTTTTCCCCATTTTCTTTATGGGGGATAAACTCGATGATGACATCATAAGATAAGTCCTCTTCGTGTCAATAGGGGGCCTAAAGATTTTTGGTCGGAGATCAATGGACCTCAAAACTTTGCGAGAGACAGCCGCTATTCCTGACCCGATCACCCGCGCTCAAACCGTGAGCCGTTTGATGGCAGAACAGCAATCCCTTGTCACTGAAGCCGCAAAAATTCGGCGCCATGCCATTGCAGAAGCGCACGAAAGTGGCATCATTCAAGAAGAGATCGCAAAGCGGCTTGGAGTCACACCTGGCAGGGTCTCGCAAATGCGCAAAGGTGTCACCTCCTCTGCACACGCACCCACTCCTTCCGCCGAAAAACATCCTAAAATTTTGGTACAGCGCGCGTTACCAACGCCACCAGCCGTACGCGGCTCTGTTTCCCTGTTCCTGGTCGAAGCCGAAAAACAGGGCCTCACACCAGATCGACGCATGCTCTACGTCGGGACAGAACCAGCAAGTGAACACATCGCTGCCTGTCTCCGTGTTGAGCCAGGAGAAAACATCGTGGCCCGCCGTAAACTCATGAGCGCGAACGGTATTCCTGTCCGCATTGCTACCAGCTTTTTTCGCGCGAACCTGTTCGGAGAAACCCGTATCGCCGAACCCGAATTCGTCCGCCCCTCCCTCCAAGCAGCACTCGAAGCTCTCGGTTATCGCTTCGGCCATGCCGGTGAACACCTCACCGCACGCCGCCCCACCGCATTCGAACGCCAAACCCTCGAACTTGACCCTGACGAATGGGTTGTAGAAATTCTCCGTACTAGTTATTCTGTCGAAGATACCCCAGTCCACGCACTCGAAACCATCTGCGCTGCTAGCCGACATCTTTTTCCCATAGGACAAGTCGCAGGAACCGATGAGTTTTAGTTGGAGCATGGTATCGTGAATGCGCATAACTCTTCTCAAGGGCGTTATTCAAACCCTCCCAGTCATGGCGTGCAAACCGTCTGGGGGGGTTTCTTTTGTTTATCGTGGGCCGGCGAAAAGTCGAGCATCTTCAGAGATGCTCGCTCTGCTTTTTGAGTTGAATAATGAGGCGGGGAAATCGTATTGGAGGATGTATGCCCCAGCGTCAAGAGTCATTTGGTTAACTTCAACAGGTGTGTTATTGACGGTATACGCTGTGCGGGCAATTGTGATGACGAGAGTACCTGGGGACAGATGAAGGATCTCTGTTTCTTCTGGGAGCGGCATGCGCGCTCGAATCTCTTCTCGAAAGTAGGCAGCTTCATGCCCCAGATCTTGAAGGCGTGCGTAAATCACTCCAGGTCCCGGATGATCTTCGGTGATGGTGGTATTGGCTACCAGCTCTGCTGGGAGAGAAGAAATGGCGTGCAGGACAGGTTTGTTATCGACGACATAACGGCGATCGCGGATCCATATTTGAGCAGAAGGAGTGAGAGCAGGAGCGGCAGCGATGTAATCAGGAGCAGTGCTTTCATACGCAGAAATCTGATCGACTTGGAGAGCGCTATTTTTGGTGTCTGTTTTCCAGACAGAGCGACCATGTCCCCAATTGTCGGTTGAAAGGCGACGAGTGGCGTTCTGTCGAATAGGGGTGAAATCTCTGACAAAAACGCCAACTCCCTTGCGCGTGACAGTTAATCCTTCATCTTGAAGAATC
>DEIU01000093.1:23825-41961 GCA_002352645.1 Acidimicrobiia bacterium UBA2766
TCGCTTCTGGAACGTTGCGAAAAGTCACTTACTGAAAGTGACCACCCAGAAACCAGACACACACCGAACGAAGAAGACGCTTAAAAAGAACGCTTTCCGCTTTCGGCCTGAGTCATATGGGGTTGTGTGAGGAGGTCTGTCGTTTTGTTCCAGGGGGGCGCCAAGGGGGAATGGACATGGCAGCGTGATGGAAGGAGAAGTGTCAAAGAGGCGTGATCAAACTTGATCAGTTATTCTTGAATACTCAAGCTTAACTCTAAAGGAAACCCTGCAAAAGACGGTATTTGCCCATGAGGGACTTTGGGTTGGCAGTGCACAAGAGAGATGAGACAGGAGAGAGAACCTGTTGTCCGGGAAGTGGGTTTTTCTCTTTTGTGTTCGGTGGGAACGCGGATATTGCCGGAGCAGTCGTGAAAACTACTTCTGTCTCTGGGTTGTACTGCACGGTCGTTTTTTCCGCGTAGACCCGCCCGGATGACAGAGATTTGGTTTGCTCTCTGTGTCGCCGGGCGGGTGGAAGAGATGATGCAGCGTTTCTATAGCGAAGTTTCTCGATCAACGAGATGGAAACCGTGCTCTCTTGCCCAGGCAACAAAACCGGGCAGACGGAGAGTGCTTTTGTCTTCAAAGTCGGCTACTCGTTTACGTATGCGGCGGATGTAAGTATTTACTGTCTCCACGCTGTAAAAAGTGCTTGCTGCAACGTCTGATTTGTTGCCGTGACGGGCAAGGGCGCAAGCGACACGGAACTCTCCTGGCGAGAAGAGGGAAGTGATCGCTTCAGCCGTGTTTTCGAGTGGTGGAAGAAGGGACGAGAAGTGTTTCTTTCCTTTTGAGAGAGACCAGATGCAGCGCACGAGCTCTTCGAGTCCTTCGTTCGTGACGAAAATACCCTGAGGTTTTTCCTGTAGGGCTTCAGCAAGTAGCGCAGTCGAGTGGCGGATTCCATCGATGATGAGAAGCCGCTTTGTTTCCGGGTTCGCGTTTTGGATAGCGCGTAGCGCGCGAATTGAAGCCGATCGCTCTCCTAAGAGTAAGTCTATGGCACACACATCAGGGCGGAGGTTCTGCAAGATCTGTGGGATTGTTTCAGCATTGTCCGAAGCGCCGAGGAACAGGAACCCCTCTTCGGCTTGGAGCCGGTGAGCGTAGGCTTCTGCGACACTTCGTTGGTGTCCTATAATAAAAACCCGTACTAAATCTGTTTCAGCGGGTGCATGTCGAGATGATTGCGGGAGTGCTCGCGGGTTTTCCTGTAGACAGTCGACTGTAGTTCCCGCCCTCATGGAGAAAGGCATTGTTCTCCTTTCCAGCACCACATTTTTGGTTCACGCGTTGTCACGGCGATGGATTTTCGTCGAACAGTACGCGATTCCCTTCCTGTAGTTCTGATCCTGTACTTGTGTCCTCTCGATTCTCCTGCCGGTAAAGGCCAATAGAATGAGTGCGAGTACCTTTTCTCTTTCGAAAAATGGATATGAACTATCCGGACTGATTGTGAAGAATGGGCTGGAAAACACGCTTTTTTCTGAGATACTGTCTGCCTATTTCGAGAAAATTTTTCCATGTATCCGGCAAAGGTCTGGGAGCCTTTTTATGAGGATGGCTACTCGCATGTTTTCTCTGGGCAGGCTGGGAAAAAGCCGTGGATAGGGCGAATGCTTGAGGACACTTTGTTGTGATTTCCGAAGTTTTTGCTTGGTGGCAGGGTTCCTTCTCTTGTACGAGAAACCGTGGAGGATTTCCTGAGATTTTGTTGTGACTGTCTGGCCAGTCACGAGCTTTTGGGCAGTTGCAATGGGAAGGTAGAGCCTGTTGCAGGGTCGAATGCCCGATCCAGCGCAAAGCTGCCGGTGCTGACTTTTGTGAAAGACGATGAAATGACCGACAAACTCGATGCACTGAACGAGGAATTCCCTCGCTGTTACCGACATCCACACGTGGAAGCCGGTGTGAAGTGTGCTCGCTGCGAGCTTCCTATTTGTCCTGATTGTATGATTAGTGCTTCTGTGGGATACCAATGCCCTGTTTGTGTACGCGAAGGGTACGGAGAATCTCCCTCGATTTCGCCGCGTTGGGAGAGAGGAAGCAGTCAGCGTGCTGTCGGTGCAAACGCGATCGTCACGAAAACCTTCATTGGCATTAATCTTCTGATTTTCCTGCTAAGGATATTGTCGCCAGAACTTGAGCAGGATCTCTTTCTTGACGGAGCGCTCTTCCCTGCACTCGTGACTTTGAAGAAGGAATACTACCGTCTAGTCACAGCGATGTTTCTTCATCTCGATTTCTTCCACATTCTTTTTAATATGTACGCACTGTATCTGTTCGGTAGTGCATTGGAGCAGCATTTCGGGCAGGTATGGTACGCTGTCTTGTATTTTCTTGCAGGGCTTGCAGGCAGTGTTCTTGTAGTGTACTGGGCAGTTCAGTGGGGTTCATTCGACGATTTTCGGACCGCAACAATCGGCGCATCCGGTGGTGTTTTCGGATTGTTCGGAGCGATGTTTGCGGTCGCCTACCGGCGCCGGGATACGCCCATATGGAGTGCCCAGTTTCGCAGCCTTCTCCTCCTGTTGGGCCTGAACCTCTTTATCACTTTTGCTGTGCCAAATATTTCTTGGCAAGGACACGTGGGCGGGCTTGTCGCAGGCCTGATCTTGGGGTTTGTGTACGACGTGCAGGACAGGACAGAAGTACGTCTTGCTGTTTCTTTTTTGGTGGCGGGAATCATGATTCTGGCGGTGGCACAATCGGTGTCAGTGGGCACTCCATCGAGTTTGTTTTGATTCGTGCGTCATCGCGTGTGGAAGTTACCCAGAACGACACAGGTGTGTTGAGAAAACATGCCCGTTACAAAGAGACGGGCTTGTTTTCTGCTCGCTTTGCGAATCCCCGCAAGCAGGCAAGTGTGGCTGATGTCACGCTGGGGGTCGTTTTGCCGAGTGCCGTGGCAAAATCGTCTGTCGTGACGCGGGCTGCTGCAGGGTCGCGCCGCATCGCGGCATACCCGGCTTCCCGGGCGAGGGCGGCCAAGTCTGCGGCAGAGAAGCCGGGAGTTTTTCTGGAGAGCGCCGCAAAATCCAGAGTGTGATCGAGGGGCATTTTCCGACAGGCAGCAACCAGGACCTGTTCTCGCGCTTCTGTTCCTGGCATGTCGACAAAGACATGACGTTCCAAGCGACCAGGCCGGAGGAGCGCTGCATCAACGAGGTCAGGCCGGTTTGTTGCTCCGATCACGGCAACTCCCCGCAAGGGTTCGATCCCGTTGATTTCTGTGAGCATTTGGGCGACAACCCGGTTGGTGATTCCTGCATCCGAGGCCCCTTCCCGCTGCGGGGCAAGCGCGTCAATTTCGTCAAAGAAGAGAATCGCGGGGGCTGCACTTCTGGCTCGCCGGAAGATATCTCGCACGCCGGCTTCTGATTCTCCGACCCATTTTGAGAGGAGCTCGGCCCCTTTCACGGAGACCAGGTTTGCTTCGGCTTCATTGGCGAGCGCTTGCACAAGCAGGGTTTTTCCACACCCTGGAGCACCGTAGAGAAGAATCCCTCCCGGAGGGTCGATCCCGAGGCGCTGGAAAGTGTCGGGAAAACGAATCGGCCATAGGATTGTTTCCGTGAGTTGTTGTTTTACCTCTTGTGCGTTTCCCACATCGGCCCAGGTGACGTTGCCGGTGTCGAGCTGCTCAGACCCAAGGGCCGAAGGCTGTACTCGTTCGAGGGCCGTGCCAAAGTCGGTGGTTTCGACAAGTGGAATGATCCGATCGTGTTCCGTCGTGTTTTTTAAACGGGCCGCTGCAGACATGGCCGCTTGCCGGCAAAGTTTTGCGAGATCTGCCCCGACAAAGCCAGGAGTCCGCGTTGCAATCTCGCTCAGGGAAACATCTTCTGCGAGAGGGAGAGGCCTGGTGTGCACGGCAAGCATTTTTTCTCGCGCCGCACGGTCAGGTAGCGGAATGTCGATGCGTCGGTCGATGCGTCCAGCCTCGAAGAGCGCGGACGCGCACTGCCCGGGGTGCGCTGTCGTGGCCACCACAAAGACGCCGTTTTTTTCTTTTGCTTGGTCGAGCAGGGAGAGGAAACGTGCGCCGACCGCTGCTCCTTGTGCCTCATTGTCTGTGGGGGCGATCCGATCTACGTTTTTGATGAGGACAACATGTGGAGGTTTGTTGTGCTGGTCAAGGGCGAAAGCATCCGTGAGTGCATCTGCCGCAGCAGATGCACTGCACAAAACCAGGTCTACCCCATCCAGCTGCACCAAAGGCGCGTGCATGAGTGCGCACACCATTTGCACAAGGGAACTTTTTCCCGAGCCTGGGGGGCCTTGTAAGAGCATCCCGTGTGGGGCTTTCACGCCAAGGCGGTGCAAGAGGTCGGCGTGCAGAAAAGGCAGCTCCAAGACTTCTTTGACCTCTGCGAACTGCACTTCCATACCAGCGGCTTCGTGTTCTTTTCCCGCCGGGTTGAAAGCCGGTGCAAATCCATTGACAAATGAAGTTTGTGAGGGGACGACACAGCCTTCGGTAAAATTGACTTCTGTTTCGGCAGCAATAATCACGACCCCGGAAGGAACCGTGCGGACAACTTTGACCGTGACAGATTGCCAGGTTGGGCCAAGATGTTGACGCAGGCTTGCAATCCCGGCAGAGTCTTCTTTTGAGAAGGTTCGTGTGTAATCCTGTGGAAGGAGAGATTCTCGTGCTCCGCTCACAACGGGTTTCCCAAGGAGTGCTGCGCGTAATCCTTCGACAGGTAAACGGTCAGTCGACACCGGAGCCAACCATACGGCCTTCGCTGGAGAGCGAGGCACGGGAAGAACTGTAATTTTGTCTCCCGGAGTCACCCCGAGATCCTCTGCAGTTAAGGAGTCGATGATGACGGTATCTCGCGCTTCTTCCCAGGCCAGTTTGCCCGTGAGGGAAGCACTGTTCTTCCCGGCGTTGTGAAGGCAGACAGGCGACCATATGCCGATACCAAGGGCAGATAAGGCATCGGAGTGCATACGGCACACGTCTCTCCCTGCGTGAATGCCATTTTGCACTTTTGCCGTAAATTTTGGGCCGTCTTGGGGGGGCCAATGAGGAGGGCGTGTGTTCGAGACCATGTCGTGTCGGTCGTCGGAGCAACAAGAGGGAAGCTTGAGAGAAAAAACGCAGAGGCTGGGTTGCGGGATTGCCAGGAAGTCGCCACAAAGATGAGGGTGTGCTTCTTGAGAGAAAGCCACTTTCTTCGTGTGTCATGATCTGGGCAGAGTAATCTCGAGTGCGGATCGACCTGGTTTGTCTGGGTCGGCGAGGGGGTTCGGGAAGTCGCCTTCTGTCTGCCGGCACGTATTTTTTGTAGAGCGTGTCCTTTCGGTCTGTGCCGTTTCTGCCGAGACTCTCTCGACAAGACGGTGTGAGGCAGGCGTGTCATGAGATTAGGGTGCACCCGGCCGACCGTATACAAGGAGGCGAGATGCGAGAAGCAGTAATTGTGGACGCCGTGCGGACGCCGCTCGGTCGTGGGAAGAAAGAAGTGGGGCAGCTCTCTGGATGGCATGCAGTAGACCTTGCCGCGGAGCCGCTGAAAGCCCTTGTGCAGCGGACAGGCATCGACCCGGCGATCGTGGATGACGTGATCATGGGTTGCGTGATGCAGGTGGGCGAGCAGGGCGGCAATATTGGCCGTGCTGCTTCTCTTGTCGCCGGTTACCCTGACACTGTGCCTGCCACGTCTGTGGACAGGCAGTGTGGCTCTTCGCAGCAGTCGGCACACTTTGCTGCCCAAGGCGTCATTGCCGGGGCATATGACGTGGTTGTCGCGGCTGGTGTTGAAGTGATGAGCCGTGTGCCAATGGGTGCTTCCATGATGGGGGGCTTTGGCGCGCCAATGGGCTCCATGGTGGGCATCTACGCAGGAAAAAACCTCTACGGACGAGGTGGCCTCGTTTCGCAGGGGATCTCTGCCGAGATTATTGCAGAGAAGTACGGTATCACCCGGGAAGCCTGTGACCAGCTCTCTGTGAACTCTCACTTGCGGGCTGACCTGGCGACGCAAGAAGGCCGTTTCGAGAATGAAATCGTGCCAATTGAAATCAGGAGCTCAGACGGCAAGCCGACTGGCGAAATGATGAGCCGGGACGAGGGCATCCGCCCGAATTCCAACATGGAAAAACTGGCGACTTTGTTGCCTGCTTTCGACCCGAAGGGCTTGATTACTGCGGCGAACTCCTCCCAGATTACCGACGGCTCCTCTGCCGTGTTGATCATGGAGCGCAGCAAGGCCGAAGAGCTGGGTCTCAGGCCTCGTGCCCGTTTCCACACTTTTGCTCTGGCGGGCGTGGACCCGGTGATTATGCTTTCCGGTCCGATTCCTGCGACAACAAGTGCGCTGGAACGTTCTGGCCTCAGTATTGACGACATCGATATTTTCGAGGTTAACGAGGCATTCGCTCCTGTTGTGCTTGCTTGGGCAAAAGAGCATAATGCCGACCTGGAAAAGACAAACGTCAACGGCGGAGCCATCGCCATTGGTCACCCCCTGGGGTGTTCTGGAGCCCGTCTCATGACGACACTCCTGAACGAACTTGAGCGTACTGGAGGTCGTTACGGCCTGCAGACGATGTGTGAGGGTGGCGGTATGGCGAATGCCACCATTATCGAGCGTCTCGACTGAGTCGTTTTTCTTCTCTTCCTGGACACCGGCTTGCCGGTGTCCAGTTTCCGTTTTTCAGCTTCTCCCCACTCTGCGTTTTCTTGACTTGCCAGAATTTTCAGGCTTTTTCCGTTCCGTTGTTTCTGTAGAGCAAGCCCGTTTCTTTTTTTTCACTCCAGCGCGTAAGCTTTGCTCGTGAAATGGCTTGGTGAGAATCCTCTCATCCTCTATCTCCTCGCCCTGCTGCTTGTCGCCAGTATCCTCGCCGTTGGATTGTGGGTTTTGCGTATGCTGGGGGCAGCTGTGTCTGATGGCACTCCTCTCGATGAGCTGGAAGTCACTGATATAGAGGAATTCAACGTCCGTTACCGTTGTGTGGTCTGCGCCACAGAGATACGGTTGACACGATTGGCTGCCGATTCTTTTGATGAAGACTTCGTTCCACCAAGGCACTGTCGAGAAGAGATGTCGATGGTGGTAGAGGCAGAATTTCCCTAAATAGCAAAAAGTTTTCCACAGGCTGGAGTCGCGCCTGTGGAAAACTTTTTTAGGTCATGGCAGGAAACACAAGGTCCTGCATCTATGTGAAGAAAGCTTCTTCCTCGTGACAAGGGAGAGGTCTGTTTTGTGTCCGGCAGTCGCCGTCAATAGGGTTTTCCCTGCTTATTCACCTATTTTCTTTTTCGCGACTGTCTTGCCTGCTGCGCTTTTCCACTTTCAGGGGCTGCTGTTTCTTGCCTGATCAGAGACAGTGCCTGGCTTTTCCTCTTGCTGTGGACAGAAGTTGTCCACAGCCTCGAGGCTGTGGACAACTTCTGTCCACGCACACGCGCGGATCGATGAATTGCTGATACTCGTATATTTATACCGGGATGGCTGCTTAACGGAGGCGTGTGAGGAGCAGAAAACCCATGAAGGTAAGCGCGATACCTGCTCCGAAGTTGGTGCTGTTCGGGCCTTCGGTCGTGCCCGGCAAGAAGCCTAAATAGTTTAGGACGATCGTGAATACCCCGATGACCAGAAGGAAAATAGTTATCCAAGTGAACCATTTTGGGCTCGAAGGAGCCAGGGCTTTTCCTTTCGGGGGAGTGTAACGACTTTTCTTGGTTTTTGGCGGTGGCACGAGCGCAATCATACCTTTTTTTTTGGAATCCTCTTGTGGTCTTTCGAGATGTTGCCTGGCAAATGAGAAGGTATAGGTCTGCTGTTCCTGTTTTTTTACCTGGGCAAAATATCAATGAAATATGTAGGGACCGAGCGAAAGCTGCCAGAAGATCCTTGTCAGACGTGGTGGAAAAATGCGAAAGCTGCGGAAGGAAAACGTAGAGCAAAAGGCAACGCGTTCTGGGAAGTGGACATGAGTCGACAGGTACAAGGAAAAACTAAGGGAGAGAGGGGGGTCGGAGAGGCCTCTGATGGGGAAACTCCGGCCATGTTTCCCGGGGAGTATGAGAAGAGAGACACACGTGACTCCGAAACGTTGTCTTCCACGTCGACAAAATGGCGAATTCTTCTCTGGGCCGGACGTCTCGGGTGTCTCCTCGGAGCCGTTCTGCTGCTCTCTGTGTTGTACAACCTGTGGGGGACCCGTGTTTACACTTGGCGCGTACAAAACACGCTGCGTGATACCTTTGCTGCCCAACAGGAAAATGAGGCGCTCGTCAAATCAACGACCGATGCTGCCCTCACCTTCCGGAAAACGCAGGAACAAGCCGTTCTCTCTGGCCTTGTCGAGCAGTTGCGAGTGGAGAGAACAACGGCAGAGAAGAGCGGGGGGCCTGTTGCCCGTCTTCGCATTCCCAGGCTGGAAGTCGACGCGATTGTCGTAGCAGGTACTTCGCGTGCAGCTCTACGGAAAGGCCCTGGTCTGTTGGAGGGCACAGTGCTGCCGGGACTTCCCGGCAATGCGGTGATATCGGGGCATCGCACGACCTACGGCGCAGAATTCAATCGGCTTGATGAGCTTCAGTCGGGTGATGAGATTTTTGTGGAGAGTCTCATGGGAGAAACCCTCTATCGTGTCCGAGAAGCTAGAATAGTTGCCCCAGAAGATGTGTGGGTCGCAGAACCGACAGCCCAAGGACAGCTTACCCTGACGACCTGTCACCCCGAATTTTCTGCCCGACAGCGTTACATCATTTTTGCTGATTTGGTGGATGGGCCGCTGGCAGCGCTCGATAGCGCAACACTTCACGAACTTCTTGGGGATGCCTCGTCTTCGCAGGGTTTTTCCGGTGCACTGCCAGGCGAGCTGCTGGGAGAGAAAACGGCGACGTGAACGTTGCAGAAGATCTCTGCCGGAGATTTTTCACGTTTGTGGGAGAGAGCGTGCACGTGTCATTCCAGAAAAGCGAAAGCTGCTGATTCTGCTGAAGAGTGCTGAAAGGTGCTGAAGGGAAAGCGCTCGAGGATGGCGTGACCAGTATTTTCACATGGTGACTGTGTATTTTTTGACTGCCCTGATTTGTGTTGGGCGCGGTTTTTGTGAGGCCGTGTGGGGGGATCTCTGTCTAGACTCCCGGAATGCCTCGGGTATTCATCATTGACAACTACGATTCATTTACATACAACCTTGTTCAAGAACTGGGAGAATTGGGTGCCGAACTGCTTGTGGTGCGTAACGACCAGGTAGATCTGCCCAGTCTCGACGCGCACGCTCCTGATGGCCTGCTTATTTCTCCTGGGCCATGTACGCCGATGGAGGCAGGGATTTCCACAGCTGCAATCGCCCATTTTGCCGGTCGGATCCCTATTCTGGGTGTCTGTCTTGGCCACCAGTGCATTGCGGCTTCATTTGGGGGAAAGGTTATTCGGGCTCCAGAAGTTGTGCATGGCAAGACTTCTCAGATTTTCCACAAGTGCGAGGGAATACTCGCCGACGTGCCGATTCCTTTTGAAGCGACTCGCTACCACAGCCTGGTTGTCGAACGCGCAAGTCTTCCTGCCTGCTTGAAGGTCACCGCCGAGACAAAAGACGAGATCATTATGGCCCTGCGTCATCGTGACCATGCGGTGGAAGGGGTGCAGTTTCATCCCGAGTCGATCCTCACGCGAGAGGGCATGACCATGCTACGGACCTACCTCGCTGGTCTTGTGTGACGGCAGTCTCGTCCTTTTTTGTGGTCTTGAGAGGGCGTGGGAAACGCGAGAGACCCATCTGGGCAAGGGACCGACTCCCGGGGTCTCTGCCCTGGTCTTCACGAGGACACGCGATGTCTCGCGTGTGATTTCGTGTTCGGTCCTGTCATAGAGGGGCAGCAGGCAAGAACTTCGGGCGAGGGGTCTCGATTTTTCCGACTTCGATGAGAACCGTTGTCTCTGCCAGGGCTTTTTGGTCAGCATCTGGGTCTTGCTTGTTTACCCGGCAGTTTTCTTTTTCCTCATTTTCGCACTCATCGTCAAGATAATTGACCTGTGGCAAGAAGCCGGCGTTTTTCAGGAGAGTTTTCGCTTCTTCTTCGGTTTTTCCCTCGACATTCGGAACGTTTCTTTCGTCCGGCACGGCCAGAATGATAAGGATTTCTGATCCTTTTGCTGCCTCAGAGTCTGCGGGCGGTTCCATTCTTATGACCGTGTTCACTTCCTCGGAGGAGCTTGCGCTTGCCGTACGTACCGAGAAACCTGCCCTTTCCAGAAAACGCCGCGCCACTTCTTCGGGTTCTCCCATGACATTGGGCACTATCACCCGGGTGAGCGGTTCGGGTACATAGAGGGTGACCAGACTGTCCTCTGGGAGTTTTCGCCCTGCCGGCGGGTCCTGTTTCAGGACGATATCTTCGTCTTCTTTTTTTGTGGCCTTGTTTTCTGTATCAATGTTTTTCTTGACCTTGAAGCCGAGCTTTTTCAGCTTTTCTTCCGCGTCCTCGAAAGATTCGCCAATAAAGTTAGGGACTTCTATCTTGTTGCTCTCTTTTCCGATATAGAGCAGAATTTCCTGATCTTTTTCAATAAAATCGCCGACTTTTGGATCGGTTTTCATGACTTTTCCCGCGTTACCGGGATCAGGGTCTTCTTGTTCTTCTTGTCTGTAGCGCAAGTTGAGATCGAGTTTTTCGAGTTCGCTTTTTGCCTCTTCGTAGCTCATTCCCACGATCGATGTGGGAACTCTCTCGCTACGAGGAATGTCTTCTGATATGGCGTTCAGAATGAGAAAAAGACCAAAAAGCGCGATAAGCAGTAAACCCGTGATCATGCTTATCATGAGCCAAGGGGTTTTTTTCTCCCGTGGGGGTGCAGGAAATTGCTTTCCCTGTGTGTACTCAGGCATGGCCCTGTTGGGGGGAGATGCCGGTGGTGCCCCGGTGAGGACCGTGCTGGAAGCCCCGGTTTCTTCCATTCCTTCGTTTTGCAATATTGTCGTTGCTGTTGCTGCAGAAGAGGTCAAGACCGTTGTGACCATGTTGTTCGTGCTCGCGAGGGGTGCTTCACCTCTGACGAACCGCAGGAGGTCGGTCCGCATTTCTGCAGAGCTCTGGTAGCGTCCTGCCGCGTTTTTCGACATGGATTTGATGATGATTGCTTCGAGCGGACTTGGGACGTCTGCGGCCACCCTGCTGGGTAGGGGGGCCGGTTCGTTCACGTGTTTGTATGCGATTGCCCACGGAGTCTCGCCGTCGAAAGGAGGACGGCCACAGGCGAGCTCGAACAGGACACAGCCCATGGCATACACGTCAGAACGGGCGTCTGCCGAATGACCTTGTGCTTGCTCGGGAGAAAAGTAGGCGGCTGTGCCGACGACGGATCCAGCCTGTGTGAGCTGCTGTTCGTCTGCGTTTTTCGATGCTTGCGCGATGCCGAAGTCGGTAACTTTTACCGTTCCTTCGCTATCGATCATGATGTTGGCGGGCTTCACATCCCTGTGTACGATTCCGTTTTCATGAGCGTACTGTAGGGCACCTGCGACGTCTGCAATGACCTCTGCAGCCCGTTGTGGAGTAGGGCGTCCCTGGGTGCGGAGCAGATCCCGCATGGTCTTTCCGCGGACGAACTCCATCACGATGTAAGGAGCGCCGTTTTCTGTCCCGTAGTCGTACACCTGTACCATGTTGGGATGATTCAGGCCTGCGGCAGCGCGCGCTTCGCGTTGGAAGCGTTGAATGAATGAGGAATTTCCCGCGAACTCTTTGTGCATGACTTTGAGCGCGACTGCACGGTCGAGGCGAGTGTCAGAAGCCAGGAAAACCTCGGCCATCCCACCACGAGCCACCGACCGTTCAACTTTGTAACGGTCACCGAATACTGTCGACATACTCTTCTGCACTCCGTCGTCCGCTTGAATTTTATGTTGTCTTCCCGGGGGGGTGTCCAGCACTTACCCGGACGGACCTGGTCCTCTACCTTCTGCGCGCAAATGATGCGCAAGGTCTACTTTCCCAACGCGCTTGCCATAACCTGCTGGGCTACAGGCGCTGCGATGGTGCCCCCTGAGCCCCCATTTTCCACGATAACGGCAATGGCAATGGCAGGATTCTCCAGCGGTGCGAATCCTACAAACCAAGCGTGAGAGGGGGCAGTCCCTGTCTCGGCAGTTCCTGTTTTTCCTGCTACTTCGACCCCACTGATTTGCGCCCTCCTTCCTGTGCCTCTTGTGACGACCTCATGCATCATCATGCGTAGCGTGTCAGCTGTGCTGGGTGACATTGCTGTACGCCAAATTTCGGGTCGTGTCTCTTTGAGCAGTCTTCCGTCAGGGTCTCGGATACTCTTGAGAATTTGAGGCTGGGGAATCTGGCCATTATTTGCGACGGCTGCTGCCACCAGCGCCATTTGTAGTGGGGTAGCTTGTACATCTTGCTGTCCGATGCCAGATTTCGCTAGTTCGGGAAGGACACGCTCGTAATCTTTCCTGGGTACAACACTTTCTGCTGTGACCAATGAGAGGGGTGGTCTGTCATTAAATCCAAATTTTTCTACCCCGTTAAGGAAAACTTCCGGACCCATTCTCAGAGCAAGGGACGCAAAAACAGTATTACATGACCGTGCAAAGGAGGTAACGAGCGATCCTCCGCAGGAAGTTCCCCTGTAATTGCTCAGTGTTTGGTGGGTTTGCGGAAGATTGATAGAGGTAAGGACAGGAAACATTTCTGTGGGAGTAGTGATTCCCGCGTCAAGTGCTGCTGCTGCGGTCACGATTTTGAACGTTGAACCGGGGGGATACCTCTCATTAAACATCCGGGCCAGCATGGGGTTTTCTGCGTCGGTTCTGAAGGTTTCCCAGTTCTTGGCAATTTGCTCAGGGTCGTGGATTGAAAGGGTATTGGGGTCAAAAGACGGGTTTGAATAGGCAGCAAGGATATTTCCCGTCAAGGGGTCGAGCGCGACAACCGATCCTTTGCGGCCCGCCAGCGCAGTCTCCGCGGCTTTTTGGACGCGAGTGTCAAGGGTGAGTGTGATGTCGTTCCCTTTGACCTCATCGCGTAGGCGATCCATGATCGATGCCATATCGAGCTGTTGATCACTTCCGCGCAGCTCATCATTATAAGTAGCTTCCAGTCCCACGTCACCAGGTCCTAGTGAGTAGAAACCTACGATGTGGGCAGTAAGGTGCTGTAGCGGGTAAGAGCGCAGGAAATCGTAGGTACCAGAGGCGGGAATACTCTCGGCAAGTACGACACCGTCGGACGACAGGATAGCCCCGCGGTGGTCGCTGTATTCTTTTTCGATGCGACGTGTCTCGTTTGCTTGGTTATGCCACAAATCCTCGGCGTCAATCACTTGGAGCCAGCTCAGATTTAAAATCAAGGCAACAAAGAGCGCAGAAATGAAGATGCCAGTTTTTCGGATCTGACGATTCATGTGCTGCCTCCAACAGGATCAGGCAGGGGATCAGGGATCTTTTCCCCGATTTCCAGGGCTTTTCTGCGGAAGAAGCTGGTGTGTCCGCGGGGGCCGCTTATTTGCTGGTCACTCACAACAACCAGGATTGCCAGAATGACAAAGTTTGAGACAATCGAGGATCCCCCATAGGATACAAAAGGAAGGGTGATACCTGTGAGAGGGATGAGCCTGGTGACGCCTCCCACGATCACGAAAGTTTGGATTGCGAGCGCGACACTAAGGCCTGCTGCCAGCAGCTTTCCAAATGTATCAGAACATCGCAATGCAGTGCGGAAACCGGTGGTCACGAGGACCAAGTACAAAAGAATAAGAGCGATGGATCCGAGCAGGCCGAGTTCTTCTCCTATGGAAGCGAAAATGAAGTCGGTCTCTGCGAAGGGTATGCGCCATGGGCTTCCCTGCCCTGGCCCACTTCCATCGATTCCTCCGCTTGCAAAGGCAAAGAGAGACTGGGCGAGTTGGTATGTCTCATTTTCTACGGTGTCGGGGTTAAGAGGATCAAGCCACCCTTTGATGCGTATTTGTACGTGATTGAAAGTTTGGTACGCGGCAAGTGCCCCAACGCTAAAGAGCGCAAGTCCGCCAGTGACAAAGGCTGTGCGAGAAGTGGCGATGTAGAGCATGGACAGGAAGATCGAAAAAATAAGCAGGCTTGATCCGAGGTCTTTTTCGAAGAGCATGATCCCCAGGCTGAGTCCCCAAACTGCGAGAATGGGACCGAGATGCTTGAAGTCAGGAATGTGGATAGGGCCGATTTTTCCTGTATTCACCGCGAGAAGCTCTCGTCTTTCCATGAGAAAAGACGCGAAAAACACGACGAGAAGAATTTTTGCGCCTTCTCCAGGTTGAAATTGCAGCGGACCGATGCGCGTCCAGAGCCGGGCACCGTTCACGGTGCGACCGAGAAAAGGGACTATCGGGAGAAGTAAGAGGGTAATGCCGGCGAGTCCAGTGATATAACGATACCGATCCAGTATCCGGTAGTCGCGCAGGAAAAACAGGGTCGCAATAAAGGCCCCGATTCCTAGAACAATCCACATTCCCTGCGCGACAGAAACTCCTTCTATCCGATCATTTGTCCCATCGAGCCGTGACACCATCGCGTAGCCGATTCCTGTGAGAACGCCGGCTATGGGAAGCAGTAATGGACTCGCATTTGGAGCAAGCCGTCGTACCGTGAGGTGGGCCGAGAGATAGAGCCCCGTCATCCACATTGCCAGGGTGCCCGTGTCCGCGGGCAAGGTGTCGCTATCGGCAAACTGCACAAGAAGATGGCAACCGACGCTGATGAGCAGCGCAAAGAAGAGGAGTTTCGCTTCGGCGCGGCGTGGGCGAAACATCACTCCTCTTTTTTCTTGTCGGAATCGGAAGAATATGAGGAATTTTGTGGGAAAACTGGGAGTTCCGGGTCTGGGGAAATCGTTTTTCCGCTTGGCTCAGGTTGCGGAGTAAAAGACTCTTCTTCGGAGGTGTTGAACCCAGATGTCTTTGTCTCGATACTGTCAATGTATTGATTTGCTTCGGCAAGGCTGTCCACCTCGAAGCCCTTTTCGACATCGCGACGTTGCCGGGTTTCAAGAAGGTTGACTGGAACAGAGCTGATTGTCGGGTCTTTTTTGCCGGGATCATCAGGTGTGCCCTCGAAAATCGCGACCATTCCCTGCGCGACACCAACATAGTAGGAAGAGCCGGCAGTGTCTTCTGTGTCGTTCGACCCTCTCATCATTGTCCAAAGCGAACCGGCGGTCACAAGGAACAAAACCAAGAAAATCGCGATGCGAGTATTTGAGGTGCGCTGAGACGGTTTTTCTTCCGCAGAAGACAATATTGCAGGGACAGGTTCTGCTGGGGGGGCTTTGGGGGAAGAATGAGAAGATGGTCGGAGAACCATGGTGATTTCGGCTTGTTGCTCTGGGCGAGGTGGCGCAGAGACCCCGGTGTTTGCAGTGTACATTTCAGGCTTCTTCACGCCGACTTGAGGTAAGCCTTTCTTCTGCTCTTTGGCGGAAGATTCTCCAGGAATGGGTATTTCCCCAGACAGAGATGCTTGCATCGTCTCTCGAGAGAGAATTTTCTTGGTGGTCTCCTCGGAGACCACTTTCTTGGAAGCAGCAGTATTCTTTGTCTCGTCTTTTTCGGCAGAGTTGCTGGTCACATTGAGGAGGAGCACAGTGATGTTGTCATCACCGCCTGCTTCGTTCGCCCTATCGATCAGGTCTTTTACGGCTTTGTGTGGGTCTTCTGTGTTGAGGAGGACTTCGGCAATAGCGAGATCGCTCACTAATCCGGTAAGGCCATCTGAACAGAGAAGAAGCCGGTCGTTGTTTTGCACGGGAACTGTATAGGTATCAATTTCGACCTGAGGGTCGATACCGAGCGCTCGCGTGATCACAGACCGACGCGGGTGTATCGCTGCTTCTTCAGGGGTAATACGGCCTTCTCTGACCCATTCTGCGACAAGCGAATGATCGGAAGTAACCTGTTTTAGTGTGTTTGAGTTGAACAGGTACGCGCGGGAATCTCCTACATGGCCGATACAGATCTTGTCTGACAAGACGAGGGCAGCGGTGAGTGTGGTACCCATACGGAGAAGCCCGCCTTGTTCGGCTCCCCGCAGATGGATGGCTGTGTTGGCTTTTTGGATAGTGGCAATAAGCCACTGTTCAGGACTTCGAAGAGAATCGACTTTGTCGAGATCACGGGCAGCATGAGCAAATTCTTGTACTGCCAAAGTTGACGCGATTTCTCCTGCTTGATGGCCTCCCATACCATCCGCAACTGCGAAAACTGGACCTTGAGCTATCCAAGAATCTTCGTTGTGTGAACGGACGAGACCGACGTTGGTGTCAGCCCCGTAGCGCACTTTCACTTGACGACCTCCATGACCGTGCGTCCGACCTGGATCGTGTCTCCTCGTCTGATACGCGTGGGTGTGTGGATACGTTGACGGTTAACATATGTCCCATTTGTTGAGCCGGCGTCTTCAATAAAGAAATCGTCGCCACGAGCAGTGACGCATGCATGATATGAACTCATCCATTGATCGTCGAGTTTGATGTCGCATGAGTCAGCTCTTCCAAATGTCATATTATGTGCCAAAGGTATCCGATAATCGTTTTGCGTTTTTGGCTCCAAGACAAGAAGCTGGAGTATTTGCTTGAGGTCGCGGTCCGGTGAGGCCCCGGCCGGCTCTGCTGACTCGCGTAATTCTCGAATGATTACTCGCAGAGTCATAAGCACAAACAAGTAGAGGAGGGCGAGAAAACTGAATTTTGCGAGTGTGAGCGTAAGAGTTGACACATCAGGCTCGGTAAACAAGGGAATGGCGACCGACACTGATGCGATCGTTTTCCCTGAGAGTGGTTTTTCCTGGGATTTTGCTCCCGTTGACGTATGTACCGTTCGTTGAGCCTAGATCTTGGACAGTGGCGATGCCGTTTTTGAAGAGGATCTCTGCGTGTTGTCGCGAGACATTGGAATCGTCGAATTGAACATGACACTCGGGAAGGCGACCGACGATGACGCGGCCTCCTTTCATGGGAAAAGAAATCCCGTCTTCTTTGACGAGACGGGGATTGGAAGTGCTGCTCGGCACGGGCGGGACGGAAGGTCCAGCGGGACTGGGCATGGCTGCTGGTAGTCCTACTGGTGGCATAGGCGAGGATACAGATTGACTTGGGGACACTGGAGGCGCAGTCGCGGGTGTTCTTCCACTCGTGCCGGCAGGATGAGAAGTAGGACCTTCAATAATACGACTTTCGATGATGTAACGGCCTATTCGTAAATCCGGGTCCTCATGGAATTCGATGGTGATATTTCCGAGTACTCGCCACCCTTCATGTTGCGCGTGATCAGTCATTCCCAGGATCAACTCATTGCGAAGCGAATCGCTGAAATGGGCGAAGCGTTGCAGATCATCCGGGGAGAGAGTCACAGAATAATGATTGGCAATAATGACTCCATTCTGTGTGAGTGTCTTCCCGCGGTCCATCTCTCTTATGAGCTTTTTTCCGAGTTCTACTGGTTGCAAACCAGACCGAAAAGTGCGCGCAAAAAAGCCTTCGACAAACCGCTCGAGGCGTTCTTCGAACGATTGGGCGATTCCCACGCTGGCATCTCCTCAAGAGATCACGTTCTGTCGCTTCAGGTTGCTGTCGCAGGCTGGCTTTGATGGCTTCCGGCATCGAGTCTTTGTGCGTTTCAGGTCCCGCGCAGGGAGACTTCATGCCTGAGGTGCCTACCGACAGATGGAGACATGTCGTTTTGTTTGCGCCAGTTTACAGACCTCTCGTACACTGCTCCACCCTTGTTCCTTGCGCGTGAAGGTTGGCATGCTTTCTTGGCACTGAATGAAGATGCCAAGAGGGATGCTAATTCGAGGTGTTCTCCACTGCTTTCTCCTGGTAAACTTCCTCCGGTTTGGAAGAGCCTCCTTTGGGAAAGCCCAGACGGGCGCGAGTGGCGGAATTTGGCAGACGCGCAGGATTCAGGTTCCTGTGTCCGCAAGGACGTGAGGGTTCAAGTCCCTCCTCGCGCACTTTTCTGTATTTTGTAACCCTTGTCAGTTTTTTTTGTTTTTCTTGCGTATGGGCCTCGACAGCAAGCCTTCCGGCGTCAAGAGATCTTGTTTTTTCTTTCCGTTTGCGGCGAAGGGAGGACAGGGG
>DEIU01000093.1:42018-42526 GCA_002352645.1 Acidimicrobiia bacterium UBA2766
TTTTTTCTTTGGTTTTTGTTGGCTGTGTTGCTGTTCTCGCGCTTGTCGGTCTTGTCCTGGTAAACCGACGTGTCGCAGTCATGCGTCGCAAACTGCTCCTGTTGAATAGGGCAGGATCAGGAAACGACCTGCTTACCGTGATTTCCTCGCACATCGAGGCAACACGTCATATCGACGCGCACACCGCACTTCTTGATGAGCGTCTGCGCGAATGTCGTGACGCAGTTTCCTATTCAATTCAAAAAGTCGGGCTTGTACGCTACGATGCCTTTTCTGAAATGAGCGGACACCTTTCTTTTTCGCTTGCGCTGCTCGACGAAGTCGGAAACGGCCTGGTGCTCAGCAGCATCAATAACCGTTCAGATTCCCGTTCCTATGCAAAAAGCGTGACTGCAGGTGCCCCCGACGATTCCCCCTTGTCAAATGAAGAGCGAGCGGCAATTGACATGGCGTTTGACTCACAAAATGAGGAAGAAGGAGCCTTCGTTGATGTCCGATCTCCTGCGGG
>DEIU01000093.1:42563-44354 GCA_002352645.1 Acidimicrobiia bacterium UBA2766
TCAGACCAGACACGGGCATTGGGTTCTTCTCGAGAACGGGTACGCGTCCAGAACGAAGATCGAATCGTCGTAAGACCCTAAATGGCACTGCACCCGGTTGCCGGCAACATGACGAGAAAATAAAGTGACACAAACGAGAATGCCCCGTTCAATTGGTTATCTTGGGCCGGCAGGCACGAACTGTGAAGAAGCTTTGCGTTCACAATCCGACCTTGAAATGTTTGATCCCCTTCCTTGCGTGACAATTACTGATGTGATTTCAGCTGTTGCACAAGACGAAGTCGATCGCGGGATCATCCCTATTGAAAACTCCGTCGAAGGCACCGTGAATGTCGCAGTTGATTGTCTGGCTTTTCAAGACAATCTTGTGATTGAACGAGAAATCGTGCGTCCCGTAAGCATGCAACTTGTGGCACAACCAGGTACAACCCTTGCCGACATCAAAGAAGTCACAAGCCACCCGCACGCAATCGCCCAATGTCGTACCCGTTTGTCGGAGCTTCTTCCCGGCACAAGAATTATCGCTGCGAACTCCACAGCAGAAGCAGCCCAGGACGTGGCAAAAAACGCGGGTGCACACCGCTCCGCAGTCAGTACAGCGCTTGCTGCCGAAACCTACGGTCTCGACACTCTCGTTTCCGATATTGGCGACCGGCCCGATGCCGAAACCCGCTACGTGCTACTTGGTCGAGAAGTTCCAAAGCGTACCGGTGCCGATAAGACCTCGATCGCTGTTTTCCTTGCAGAAAACAGTCCCGGTTCACTTCTCTCCATACTGCAAGAATTTGCAGTACGGGAATTGAACCTCACCAAAATCGAATCCCGTCCCATGAAGGGACGACTCGGCGAATACTTCTTCATGATCGACTTCGAAGGCCACCTTGCCGATGCCTTCGTGCGTGACGCCCTGCGCGACTTGCACTACCGCTTCGGCAAAGTGCGTTTTCTCGGTTCCTACCCACGCGCACGCGGCTCCGCCCGATTCGAAAAAGAAAAAGAAGAAGCCCGATGGGCCGCCGCCGGATCCTGGATAGAAGACCTGCAGGGCCGAATGCAAGCACAATAAGACGGCAACCCGAGGCACTGTGTCCCCGCCCTGCCGCACAACTTTTCTTTCGTATCCTCCTGCCTTTGCCCACCCACACGAAAACCAAATTTTCTTGTGCAGTCCCTCCTGCCCTCAGCGGGCTGTGCGAGAATTTTTCTGAAAGGTGAGCAAGGCAGAACCCAAAAGAGTTCCCTAATCCTTCACATGACCTTTTCGTAGTTCTTTTTTCCAGTCTGCGCTTCCCGGGACTCTTGTCTACAATCCCTCTTGGAGGGATGACCGAGCGGACTAAGGTGATGGTCTTGAAAACCATTGAAGGTTTGCGCCTTCCGGGGGTTCGAATCCCCCTCTCTCCGCCAAAGAGGCACCCCAACCCCCGGATGGTATCTGTAGATACTGCAGTTTGGTAGCGAAAAATCAGGGTTGGGGGCAAAATCGAGGACGAAATTTTGTTCCCCCATGTCCTCCTGCACGCAAGAGGCAGGAAGGGCAGGCGACTGGGCAAGGGAGGGGCCACTCGAAAAGCGCGCAAAGTAAGCGGGAAGCAATCGGGCGTCACCCTCGTTCGCTGAAGAACCTGATCAGGCCGGCCCGAAATGGGCGCTCACAATGCCGGAACCATGCGATCAGTGGCTTGAGTTGAAACGGCCGGATCGGTCTCCCAACACCTTGCGGGGCAGCGCTTCCCCGGGACGGGGTCCTCTTCTCTGACGATCCGGGTCCTGTGGTGCCGTAGGGGATTG
>DEIU01000074.1:0-49104 GCA_002352645.1 Acidimicrobiia bacterium UBA2766
GTGGGTTTGGGCCGTGGGTTTGGGGTGCCAGGTGGTTGGGGGAGATGTTCTGCTTTTATTGCGGAGACAACTCCCCGATATTGAGTTCCCCGATATTGAGTGAATTCTTGACTCTGTTAGACATGGGGCATTTTTCCTGAATTGTCAGGACTTAACAGAAGCGATGAAAGCTTGGGAAAAAGTTTATTTTTCTATCCTTTCTGCATCAGGAAAGGATAGGTTTTTTTTATTATTTGTCCTCTGTTTGCGCTGTTTGATTGTCTGCCATTTTGCAGCATTGTACGTATTGCATTTGGAGTTGTTGGAGGAAGGTTACGAGTTCTTTTTCTAGTTGTCCGAGGCGTCCTGTGGTTTGTTTGAGCATGCCGGCTATGGCGTCAATTGCTAATCTGGCTTCTTCGAGTTTGCCTGTTTCGAGATGGATTGCTGAAACTTGTCCTAGGGTGGCGACTTGGTTGGCGATGAGGTTGGTCACAGGAACATTTCTGAGCTGTTCGAGGACGGCTCGGATTTCTTCTTCCGAAACTTCTTCCGGTAAATCCTCGTTTCCATAGCGCTCTTCTGCAAGAGGGGTGGAGTCTGCTGGGGAGGATTCTTTTTTTCCGTCTCCGACAGGAACGTCGCCACTGGGGGTCCAAATTTTTCGAGTCATTTTTTCTCCTTCTGCGTTGTGTCGTGTGATGAAGCCGCCGGTCGGGAAGAGCAGGTATCCTTGTTCTTGCCTTTCAGGACACCCTAGGCGGGATATTGCTAGTCTTGTGCGGATAGTATGGAGAGCTTGTTCGAGATGAATAATTCGCCATTTTGGAGAATCCCCTTTTTGGGGGAGGCTTCATTGTCGACACTTTCTTAGATTGGCATCTATACTTGCAGGGACGGTTCATCTCTTCTAACTGCCAGAGCGGTTCGGTTTACTGGCTGGTCGGTTTGGCGGCAGGGAAAGTGAGCCATGTTCTTTGAGAATGTAATGAAGAAGGGGATCCCCCGGATCACCGGCTTGTCACAGGTGATTTTCTGCCGGCCTTCATTTTTTCCGATTGCTCTGTTTGAGCGGTCGAGAAGAAATGAGGAACTGCGGGAGGTTGTGGCAGGTTTGGAGGCCGCCCCTCACCTTCGGGAAAAAGAGTTTGCGCAAGAAGTCGTGTGACGGAAGGCGCTGATTTTTTGCGCTATGGCCCAACAGGTAGTGGGAATGTCCTTGGTGTGAGGAGTGATTGCGGGGTGATCCTGTTTTTTTGGCTTCTCTCGTTGAGGCAGTCTCTGTCTGTCTGGGTTTTATTGCTATGAAATGGCGCTTTTCAGCCTGGAGTAGGACGCGAGAGCGAAGCTTGGGTATTTGATGTCGGTCACCTAATGATCGTGTTGCTCTGCTTGGCATTGTTCGTGATTTCTGTTTCCAAGGACAAAGCACCTGACTTATTTGCTGTCTCTCTTTTGCCGAAGGGATGTCGGGGGAAATGCGGTTGCCGGCTTCTTGCTTGCTGCTGTAGATACGGAAAATGACGCGGGTTGACGATGTTGCTGCGGAAGGTATTTGACGTGTGGGACGTAGGTCTTGCTACGCCTTATGCCCGAGGCAATGAGGTGTTCCCCGTTTTGCTTCGCAAGTCTGCGCATTGAGCTGTGACGCTGGGGATACCGTTCCATGTTTATGAAGGAGGCCTGACATCGCTGAACAGCGGGACCGTCGAGACCGGACACGCATTAACGATCGTATTCGCGCTCGGGAAGTGCGCCTGGTCGGTCCAGATGGCGATCAGCTTGGGATCAAGTCGTTGAATGAAGCGAGAGAAACTGCTCGTTCTCATAATCTTGACTTGGTTGAGGTGGCGCCCCAAGCGTTACCACCGGTTTGCCGGATTATGGACTGGGGAAAGCATCGTTATGAGCTTTCTCAAAAGGCCAAAGAGGGCAAAAAGAAGCAATCTCAGATCGTCGTCAAGGAGATGAAGTTCCGTCCCAAGATCGACCAGCACGACTATGAGACGAAGAAGCGTCATGTCGTGCGGTTTTTGGAAGACGGGTCGAAAGTAAAGATCACGATCATGTTTCGCGGTCGTGAGATGACACACACCGAGTTGGGCAGAAGAATCCTCGATCAGCTTGCTGAGGATTTGGAAGAAGTCGCTGCGGTGGAATCATCGGCGAAACTAGATGGTCGCAACATGATCATGGTGCTTGCTCCTATTTCCAAAAAAGATGCCAAGATCGAGGACCTGTCGGGACCGCGCGGGAAGCGAAAAGGCAAAGGGAAGACGCGACAGCAGCAGGAGGACGTTGGACCTCCCGGAGTAGGACCGGCGAATCGTGATGCTGGTCTGCAGGAGGTTCGGCGCGCTGATTCAATCGGCTAAGTGCCTTACCTGCGGTTTTTTTTGTTGCTGTAGGTACTGAAGGGCGAGCAGGAGCGCGCTCTTTCTATTGTGCTGGATGATGAGTGATTTGCATCACTTCTTTCCACGCGGGATGTCGACGCAGATAACGCGAGGCGTCTTATTTATGCGATTGTTCGCGCGCTCCTGTTGGACTTCGCCTACCGAGGAGATATGCCATGCCAAAGATGAAAACACACCGGGGCGCAGCGAAACGTTTCCGTAAGACGGGTACCGGCAAGATTCGTCGCCGTAAGGCGAATGACAATCATTTGGCTGCACACAAGTCCTCTCGCCGTTTGCGGCGTTTGCGAAAAACTGTCGAGGTTTCGAAGGCAGACGCGAAAAAGATCACCCGTCTCTTGGGATCCTGATGATGTTTTTCGTTTTCTAGTCGTATTGGAAATGCAGGAGAGTGGGTCATGGCACGTGTGAAGCGGTCCGTGCACGCCAGGAAGAAGCGTCGTGAGATCCTGGAAAGCGCGAAAGGCTATTACGGTCAAAAGCGCTCAAGCTATCGTAAGGCGAATGAGCAGCTACTCAAGTCGCTTTCTTATTCCTACCGAGATCGTCGGGCGCGAAAGGGAGAATTCCGCAAGTTGTGGATTACCCGTATTAATGCGGCTTCTCGATCACATGGTTTGAGCTATAGCCGTTTTATGCATGGTTTGAAGCTGGCCGAGGTAGATCTTGACCGGAAGGTTCTTGCGGATATTGCGGTGCGAGAGCCAGAAACCTTTGGCGCTATTTGCGAGATTGCAAAAGAAGCCTTGGTGGGAGCAGCAGCAGAATAGCTCTGGTCTGCGTGGCGGGTCCTGTGGCAGTTTTCTCCAGAGAGATATTTTTTACTGGTCTTTCTTGTGTGAGTTTTTCCGCAGGGACGCGCCGTGCATTGTCGGGTTGCCGTCTGCTCTTGCGTGCCGACATGTGAGTGTTTTCAGGAAGAGCTGCTCTATTGCTGGGCAATTTGTTCCTGCGCTGTGGCACAGCGCAGGATTTTTTCTTCCCTTTTTTCTGGGAACTGGTTTTTCGGAAAACACTGCACAAGTGCGCCTGTCTTGAGATCGTTGTCTAGTCGTTGTCTATGGGTAGTCAGAGAGTTTTGATCGTTTGATGGCAGAGAATGAGCGGGAACCAGGAGGGAAATTAGGGTCGGCCGGCATGCCCGAGGGGCTGGTGACCTCGGTGAAGAACCCTCGTGTGAAAGAGGCTCGCCGATTGCATCGAGGGAAAGAACGCGCCGAAACGGGGCAAGTTCTTCTTGATGGGCGTCGGCTTGTCGAGACAGCAGTTGCAGAGGGTGTACCTCTGTCTTGTGTGTTCGTACTCGATCCAGAGGATCCGTTGCGGGACGCTGCTCCTTTTTCTCTCGTGGTTTCCCCTGCCGTGTTGTCGAGTCTTGCGGTCACTCTTCATCCGCAGGGGATTGTGGCAGTCGCCGACTGGCGTCCTGCGTCACGCCTTGACGAGATTTTGTGCCTGCCGTCTGCTCGGGTGTTGGTTCTCGACAGTGTGGCTGATCCTGGGAATATGGGCAGTCTGTTGCGGTCTGCTGCGGCTTTCGATTTTGATGCTGCGGTTTTGCTGCGTGGGTCATGTGACCCGACAAACCCGAAGTGTTTGCGTGGCGCTATGGGTGCAATTTTCTCTCTTCCTGTGGTGACCAAGGTGAGTGCAGACTATTTTTTGCAGCAAGTACGGGCGCAGCCTGGAGCAGCTTGGACACTTGTAGGAGCGTCTGCAGCCGATGGTGTGCTTCCCCAAAAGGTTGAGGTGGGAGAGCGTTTCGCTCTTGTCGTGGGAAGTGAGGCGAAAGGTCTCGGTCTGACGCTTGCGGAGGCTCTTGATAGTACGGTCAAGATTCCTATGGCCGTTGGTGTGGATTCGCTGAATACTGCTGCGGCTGGTTCGATTCTCATGTGGCATTTCGCTTTGGGCTAGGGGTCGGCTGTTATAGAGTTTTGTTTCCCGCGAGAGGCCGGTGCCTGCTGATGCGTAGAGTTGAAGTGTTTGCTTGGTTGCCGTTGGTGGGTGCCGTTCGTCGTTGTCGTTGGCAGGGCTGCACGCTGCACTTTTTCTGCTCTTTGTCTTTTGGTTATTGGTGCGTGTTCGGAATCCTGCGGCTGTTGTAATAGCGTGTGCTGTGCAAAAAGTGCCGTGTGAGAAAGCAGAAGTGGCATGCCGGGGGAAGGGTCGTGCCAAAAAGGAGGAAGGTGTGAATGCCCAGCAAGTGACCGAGGAGATTGCAGAAATTGCGGCTCGTGCCGAGAAGCATGCTGACGCGTCTGAAACGCTCGATGCTTTGCGCGCGGTGCAGGGCGAAGTTTTTGGTCGGAAGTCGCGGCTTTCCGAGATCAAAAAGTCGTTGGGATCGGCGCCGGGTGATGTGAAACCGGTGCTTGGCAAGGCGATCGGTGCGGCCAATAAACGTTTGAACAGCATTTTTGCGCATCGAAAGGCTGAGCTTGAAGAGCAGGCCGAAACAGAGATGCTGGAAGCAGAGCGGGTTGACTTTAGTTTGCCAGGGCGGCGACATCAGCGGGGTCGGCGTCATCCGGTGACGCGTGTGATCGACGAGTTTTGTGAAATCTTTTTTGGCATGGGGTACACGATTGCGGAAGGGCCGGAGGTCGAGACGGACTTCTACAATTTCGGTGCTTTGAACATGCCGAAAAATCACCCTGCTCGTTCGGATTATGACACTTTGTATGTGGATCATGGTGGCGCTGCAGTGGATCATGGAGTGGCGCGGGAGTCCGAGGTATTGCTGCGCACGCACACGTCTCCAGTGCAGATCCGGGTGATGGAATCTTTGCCGCCTCCTCTTTATATTTTGGCGCCTGGGCGTTGCTTCCGCCAGGACACGGTGGACGCCACGCATTTCCCGACCTTTCATCAGATCGAGGGTTTGGCAGTTGACCGTGGTCTCACGTTTGGGGATCTTGCGGGGACGCTGGAGCAATTCACCCGACAGTTTTTGGGTGCCTCTGCCAAGATTCGTTTGCGCCCAGACTTCTTCCCTTTTACAGAGCCATCTGCGGAGCTGGCGACCTGGTGGGAAGGACGCTGGCTCGAATTGGGCGGATGTGGCATGGTCGATCCCGCGGTTTTTGAGGCTGTGGGTTTGGATCCAGAGGAATGGCAAGGGTTTGCGTTCGGTATTGGGGTCGAGCGCTTTGCCATGACGCGTTACGGTATCGACGATATCCGGCATTTTTATCGGAATGATCTGCGTTTCTTGGAGCAGTTCCTATGAAAGTTCCTCTTTCCTGGCTGCGTGAGCTTGTCCCTGTGGAAGATGAGTTCGACGGTTTGTGTACTGTTCTGAATAATTTGGGTTTGGAAGTCGAAGAGGTCCTTTCTCCTACTTCCCTGCAAAACCTGGTCGTGGCGGAAGTGAAAGAACTTCACGCCATCGAAGGCGCAGAAAAAGTGCAGTATGTCCTTGTTGATGATGGGAGCGGACAGGGCACAGACAATGGACAGTACGGCACGCGCTGGCGGGGCGTCATGTGTGGCGCATTCAATATGTCAGTTGGTGACAAGGTTCCGCTGGCACTTCCTGGCGCGGCGTTGCCAAATGGCATGGAGATCGGCACGCGTTTTGTCGCGTCTCTCAAGATTTCGAGCTACGGTATGTTGTGCGCCGAGGATGAGCTGGGTCTCGGTGCAGACCATGCGGGCATTCTTCTTCTGGATCCTGGTGCGGTTCCTGGCGAAAGCGTGGCTGCGCTTCTTGGTCTTGATGAGACAGTGCTTGATCTGGCAATCACTCCCAATCGGCCTGACTGTATGGGAATGGTGGGGGTCGCGCGTGAAGTCGCTGCCCACTATGGTCTGCCGCTTTGTTTGCCTGAGACCACTCCTCTGGTTGGGGGCAAGGTTCCCGTGGCGGAGATGGCCACGCTCACCATTGAGGCTCCTGAGCAGTGTCCGCGCTATGTTGCCCTGGCAGTAGAGGACGTGACGGTCGGGCCAGGGCCACAGTGGATGGCGCGGCGCTTGCGGGCTTGTGGGATGCGTCCCGTCAACAATGTGGTTGATGTGACGAACTATGTGATGTTGGAACGCGGCCAGCCTCTTCATGCCTTTGATCTGGACCGCTTGGCTGGTTCTGCTGTTCTTGTGCGGCCTGCGATATCCGGTGGGACGATTACCACACTCGACGCGACAAAACGCTCGTTGTCTGAGGAAGATCTGCTTATTTGTGATGCCGAACGGCCGGTCGCGGTTGCGGGCGTGATGGGTGCAATAAATTCTGAAGTGGAGGAGTCGACGACCCGTCTTCTTCTGGAATCTGCCCATTTTACTCCGGCGGGTGTTTTGCATACTGCCAAGCGTCTTGGTTTGCGGACGGAGGCTTCCGCCCGTTTCGAGCGGGGTGTGGATCCGGGAGGATGCCGTGATGTTGCCGATCGGGCCGCACGTCTTCTTGTCGAGCTTGCCGGCGGGGTTGTTGCTCCGGGTGCGCTCGACGTGTCTTTTCTTCCGGCAGAACCACGGATTGTTCCCCTGCGCGCAGCTCGGGCGAACGGCCTTTTAGGGTTGTCGTTGCCTGTAAAAGAGATGACAGGGCTACTTGCCGGAATTGGCATTGACTGTGTGTCCGGGGAATCTACCGGTGTGCAGCAGGAAGAAACAGAAGATACCGCTGCGCCTTTGTTGTTTTCAGTTCCTTCGTGGCGTCTCGACGTGCAGCGTGAAGTGGACCTTATCGAAGAGGTGCTGCGCCTGCACGGCTATGACAATGTGGAGCGGACGACTCCGACGGTGCGTGGGCCGGCGGGGGGGTTGTCGCCTGAGCAGAAGGCCTTTGCGCGTGTGCGCGAAGCTGTGCTTGTGGCAGGATTCTCCGAGGCACAGACAAGTACTTTTGTGTCACGCGCCATGTACGAGGTGCTGGGGTGGGATGAGCCCTTGGTTGAGGTACGCAATCCTCTGCGAGAGGAAGATCGTTATTTGCGTTCTTCCCTGTTGCCGGGTCTGCTTGCTGCGGCCTCGTACAATATTTCCCGTCAAAATCGTACTGTCCGATTGTATGAGACAGGAGTCACTACTGTTCCTACCACGAGTTTGCTTCCACAGGAGGAGCGCCGGTTTGCCCTTGTGCTGACTGGAACAGATCGTAGTAATACGTTGTATTTTGGCGATAGGGGCCGTCCCTTTGATGTGTATGACATGAAAGGTGCGATCGAGTCTGTGGCGTCTGATTTGGGACTCGAGGTGGAGACTTTGGCGACTGCTCCCGGTGAGGGCGGGGTGCCTTTTGGTTTGCATCCAGCTCGTAGTGCGCTCGTCATGTTGGGAGAGACCGTTGCCGGCTGGCTTGGCCAGCTCCATCCGCGTACTGCTGAACGGCTGGATTTGCCTGATGCCACAATCGCAGCAGAGTTTGCTGTTGCTCCCTTTTTGACTGCCCAGCTGCAGCGTACCGAGCGATACATGGCGATTTCTTTGTATCCGCCGACCTTTTTTGATCTCGCTTTTGTAGTGGATGAGGATTTGCTTGTAGGGACGCTGGCGGAGACGCTCCAGACAGCGGGCGGTGCCTTGTGCCAGAGTGTCGACTTGTTCGATGTGTACCGTGGCGAACAGGTGGAGCTCGGAAAGAAAAGCGTGGCTTTTGAAGTGCATTTTCAGGCTGACGACCGGACTTTAACTGGTGAAGATGTGAAAAGCCTGGTCGATTCGATGGTGTCTCGTGCACGTGCAGTGTGCCAGGCAGAACTGCGTTCCTAGTTTTTTGTCGAAAAAATGCATGTCTTTCGGGGCGTGTTGAGGGCAGGTGTGCGCGAAGGCTGTGCCGGCGGTGCGTTTCTTTTTTTCTGTCAGGGAGAAAGGGGCTGTCCTCTCCTTGTTCCTTGCCAATGTTTGTGCAGGACGCGCCCCCTTCCCGCGTTTTTTTTGGAGCACTAGTTTTCGGCGTGTGGTGTGGTTGCCTTTCCTGGAAGTTCTGGCGTGTGCAGGTCTTGCGGGATGTAGGAACGGTCGGCAAAAACGGGTTTTCGCCTTTCAAAGTTGGCTTGTAGGGCCTCGCTTTGGTTCTGCGTTGTAAACATGGCCCGTTGTACTTGTTCTTCGAGGCGTAGTCCTTCTGCGAGAGAGACCGATCCTGTCGCGTTGAAAAGCTGTTTTGCGCCGGCAAGAGCATCGGGACTTTTTTTGGCAAGTTCCTGTGCGAGCATGAAGGCGGCCTCGTGTGGGTCCTGGGCGAGATGGGTCACAAGTCCGATTTGCAGGGCTTCTTCGCCGGAGAGGACGCGTCCCGTGAAGGCCAGTTCTTTTGCGTGATCAAGGCCGATAATGCGGGGAAGAAGTTGAGTGCCGGCCATGTCTGCCACAAGGCCCCATTTCACTTCCATAAGGGACAGGCGTGTGTCAGGGGCCGCGAAACGGATATCGGCACCGAGGGCGATCTGGAACCCCCCACCGTAACAGTGGCCAGTCAGGGCAGCAATCACTGGAGCGGGTTGTTCTACCCAGGTCCAAGCTGCTTGTTGTGCAAGGTTTGCGATGCCTTTTCGCGCAAAGAGGTCGGTTGAAGGGTCCGCTGTGAAACTGGCGAAATCCAAACCAGAACAGAAGGATTTTCCTTCTCCTGAAAGGACAATCACTCTGACTGCAGTGTTGGTTGCGAGCGTCGTGCCGGCTTCGTGGAGCGCCTCGAACATGAGAGGGTCGAGCGCGTTGTGTTTCTCAGGACGGTGGAGTCGTACATCGGCAATCCCTTCTTCTATTTGGACTTTGACGCGTTCGCTCATGTGGTTTCCTTTTTGGGCGTGTGGAGCTGATGCTCCGGTTTCGGTTTCCCCTCATCTTGTCAACAAACCCCATGCGAAAGCTTTTCCTCTCGTCAAGGTGGTGGGTGACCCGCAGAGACGACAAAGTCGTCAGTGGAAGGATGCGTCAGTTTTTTTCTGCGCGACGGTGATTGAGGAGGGTGATAGATGCCCATTCGACTGCGGAAAGGTAGATGCCCGGTAGGAGGTCTTCGTGGAGGCCGAGACGGCTGCTTGCTTCGTGCATGAGATGCCAATTGCCTCTTTCGTAGGAGATTGCCAGGGTGAGGATCTCTCCGAAAGGCGAGGGCATGTCTGTTGTGAAAATGTTTTGCGCATCATTTTCCAGGGACAACAGGATCTTTTTCAGTCTGGGCGCGAGAGGGATGCGTTCGAGCAGGGAGTGCATTTTTTCGCCTGTGGCAGCGTCAATCAAGGAGAAAAGACCGAGAAGGAAGAGTTCGGACGAGTTCTCGTATTCAAGGAGGTTGGCTGTTGACTCGCACATGCGGGCACGAATCAGCGATGTCGTCACAAGTGCTGTGGGTTTGTCTTTTGCCATCGATGTGACAGAAGTGAGAGATCCCCATTGTCGTATCCCGCGTTCTCCGAGAAGGACCAGCGCCTGATGTACGGATTTCACCTGAATGCGTAAGCCGAAAGCTGCCGAATTGATGTGCAGCAAGAGGCGGTAGGTGAGCGCAATGTCTTGTTTGATGGTTTGTTCGATCTGGGGGAGGTCAATTTCTGTCTGATGGATGAGGCGGAGAAGACGCATACAGGTGATTTTGTTGACAGAAAATTCTTGTTTTTCTTCGTCGAGGTCAGGACAGCAGAAGAAAAGTCCTTGGACGAAATCCATGCCTGTGGTGAAGGCAGCCTTTCTCGCTGCGTGGGTGTCGACATTGTCGGCAATGAGTTGTGCTTGTTTGGAGGGGAGTCGTTTTCGGATGGATCGTGCTGCAGTATGCGACATGGCAGAGAAATCAACGCGGATAAAACCGCCGTGCGTGAGGAGAGGCGCGCGTGCGTCGAAGAGTTGGAAACCGTCAAAGCAGACTTTGTAACCATGTTGCACATAATGCCGGTAGATCTCTGTTACCTGTTCAGGCGGGGTGAGCGTGGGGGGAAGGGCGACAATTGTGCTGTCTGCCGGAAGGACAGTGAGCAGGTGAGGGCTGAGGAGGAGTTCTTCGGGTATGTGAATGAGACAGCGGCTCTGGTCGGACAGGATATGAAATATTTTTCGGGTGAACGCGAGCAGGCCGTGTGGGGGGGCAGAAGAAAAGGTTGGCTTTGCCTGATCTTTTTTGTCGATCTGGATTTCGGTGTTGTGCTTGGGAGATGTCTCCGCAAGAGAGGGAAATATTAATTCGTATGCGTATGGTTGAAGGTGAGAGGAAAAAATCGGAGAGCGGGTGACAAAAGGAAAGGGAGGCAGTGTGAGAATTTCCGCACGCTGTTCGACAGCTGATTTTGTTGGTGTTGGTGTTTGTGTTGTGCTGTGACTCCTGGACTTGTGCGTGCGCGGAAGAGAAGTGCTCATTCGGTGGTCTCGGCCAGTGTGCGATGTGTCCATTCTACGGAGGCCATGTGCAGGTCGGAGATGAGAGGAGGAGACAGGTCCAGTTTTTTGCAGGTTGCGTCCAGGATTTCCCAGTCGCCGATTTCGTGGGAGGTGACAATTTCAAAGATTTTGGCGAAGATGTTATTGCCACGTGTGAGCATTGTCGTGATGTCGGAACCGATCAGAATCGAGCGAATATTGTTGTCAAGACTGATTTGGTCGAGTATTTCCGACATGGGGTTGTTGGTAATCACGTCGAGTAGAGAGAGAAGTCCAAGGAGGAAAAGATCGTTGGATTGGCTGTCAAGATGCAGTGCGATCCCGATACTTTCACAAAAACGTGCGCGTATGAGAGAGCAGGTCATGAGTTCGTTGACGCTATTTGTGGCGAGATGGGAGACCGAGACCATGGTTCCCCAACGTCGAATGCCGGATTCTCCAAGGAAGATGAGGGCCTGATCGACTGATCTCACCGTGTTGCGAATGCCCAAGGACGCTGAATTCAGATGTTTGAGAAGCCGGTAGGTGAGAGAGACGTCAGTTTTTACCATGTTGGACACGGCATCATGGTCTAGTAAAGGTGCATTGGTCAGCTGTAAGAGTCGTAGCGCGTTGATATGTGAAGGAGGAAGACTTTTTTCAATAGAGAATGTGGGTTTTTCTCGATAAAAAGTGCCCTCAAAATAGTTGACCCCCATTTGTTCTGTGAGATCGAAGTGCTTGTTGGTTTCGACTTTGCAGGCGATTACGCGGAGCTGGCGTGCTTGCCACCGCTGGCAGAGGTTTTTTGCGGCGTTTTTGTGAAGATGATTCCAGGTTGCAGGGGTGAGCCGTATGAAAGAGACGTGTGCGAGCAGAGAAGCATCGAGTTGTGTGATCTGAGAATCGTTCAGAGCGAGCTGGTACCCCTTGGCCGTGAGGAGGCTGATGGCTCTGTTGGCGGGAGTCTGTAATGTTTCAAGCGCAACAATCAGATTGTGGCGGGGAAGTCGAAAGGCTTCTTCAGGGGAGAGAAGCTGGTCTTCCTTAAAAAAGAGAGCCTCAGGGGCGTGGATAAGCGCTGTTTTCCCCTCTGTGAGCGTTTCCATTACCGCTTCCATCGGAGGTTTTTTCCCCGGAGGTTTTTTTGCTTCTGTGCGTGCTGGGACAGTGGCTGTCGTGGCAGCTGTTTCCGCTTGGGTGCTTGTGTGCCCAGGTGCTGTTTTCGGCTCTGCCATCTGCGAGGATTCTCGCGTGAGGGAGCGGTGCTCCATTGTAATTTTGTGGGTATCGTTTTTTTCTTCTGTGCTTTCCGCGTTGCAGTCCTCGCGAAAGATCAGTTCGTAGAACGCGACCTTTTTGTGCTTGTCGAAGACGGGGCGTCTCGTCACGAACACATTCACGTATGTCCCCGGGGGCCGACATGGTGTTGGCAGAGTCACCGGCAAGCTTGCTGGTGATGTTGTTGCGAGCGTCTTTTTCTCTCGGGCTTGTTGTATGGAGAAGTGAAGAAACTGTCCCGTGATGACAGGCGCTTTTTGTCGGTATCGGTAGTTGTTCGGGTCGAGTTGACTCAGCCTTTTCTTTTCGGGAGCTGAAGGGGCCGGTATCGAGAGTGTTTCCAAGGGAAGAAGGCTGAGAAAGCGAAAAAAAAACGTCCTCACGACTATTTTGAGCATGAAAGAAGTGGTTGTTGTGACGCTTTGTGCTCAGGATATGGGGAGGGGTCCTTATCACTTGATACGTTAACGTTTGTCGGGCTTGACAGGTTTTCCCGGAGAGAGGTGCGTGTGAGTTCACCAGAAAATTGGCAGTGGACTTGGGCGATTATCGCCGTGTTTTTTTTCGTCTGTGAAATTTTGACCCCAGGGTCGTTTGTCTGCATGACACTTGGGATAGGGGCAGTGGCAGCAGCCTTTGCCGCCGCGTTTGGCATGAGAACGGAAGTGCAGTGGGGAACTTTTGCTTTCGTCGCGGTTTTTTCTCTTTTTGCTGTAAGAGGACTGACCCGCAAGATGGATAGAAAGAGGGATCCCTTTCCTGGTGAGGGCGTAGGGGCAAACCGTCTCTATGGGCGGCTTGGGATAGTAACTGAAGAAATCCCGGGAAAGCCAGAGGGGTTTGGGATGGTGAAAATAGGCAGCCAACTCTGGCGAGGCCGAAGCGAGGGGTGGCAACGAGTTGCGGAAGGAGAAACAGTAGGAGTAGTGGATGTTGAAGGAGTTACTCTTATAGTACGGCCAGTGTCTTCTGACCATGAGAATACTCTTCCCTTTTTCTCTTTTCAGGAAGAGAAAGAGCACTAGGAGCCATGTGTGTACTTTCGTTTTTTCCGTGTTTTCTGATTTGCGAGCGAATGACGGAACAAAAAGATAGGCTCAGTACAGACTCGTTGATTTGATCGGTTCGTTTGAGGTGGGCCGAATTAGGCCGGATACCGGATAAGGGATAGGCGGAGGAGGGCACGCATGGCAGGCTGGTTACTTTTGGAGATGCGCGGTGACCGGGAGGGAGAGAAGTGACATCCTTGTTTTTCCTGCTTGTTTTGATTGCGGTGATGGTTGTTATCTATACGGTGTCAGCTGTGTTTTTGGTGCGACCATATGAGCGGGGAGTAGTGGAGCGGCTTGGTCGATATCACAAGATGGTGGACCCAGGGTTGCGCCAGGTAATCCCTTTGATAGAACGTTTGGTGAAGGTCGATCTGCGAGAGCGGATCATCGACATCCCTCCTCAAGAAGCCATTACCTCCGACAACGTGAGTATCTCTGTGGACGCTGTGGTCTTCTATGAGGTAACGGACCCCCGGCGCCTGCTCTACCAGGTAGAAGACTTTTTTGAAGCACTCTCGAAGCTCGCTCAAACAAGCCTGCGAGATCTTGTTGGTGACATGACCTTGGATGAGGCGCTCACTTCGCGTGAACGTATCAATGCGGAATTGCGAGAGGTGCTTGACGAAGCCACCGACTCCTGGGGCACGAGAGTGACTCGAGTGGAGATCCAGGAAGTTCTTCCTCCTGCAGACATAAAAGCGGCGATGCATGAGCAGGTAAAGGCCGAGCGGACCCGTCGTGCGATTGTGACAGAGGCCGAAGGAAAAAGAGACGCAGCCATTTTGGAAGCTGAAGGTGAGCAAAATGCCATCGTGCAGCGAGCAAATGCGCGCCGTCAAGAAGTCATTCTGGAAGCGGAGGGGAGGGCTACTGCGATACGTGAACTTGCCGATGCCGCACGTGCTCGCAAAATACTTGAGGGAGAAGGTGACGCGGAGGCGACGCGGCAGACTTTTGAGGCGATTCACCAGGGAGGTCCGACGACTGACCTGATTGCCATCAAGTACCTCGAATCGCTGGCTGAAGTGGCGAACGGACAAGCCACCAAGATTTTTCTTCCACTTGATCACTCCGGTTTGTATGGAACAGTGGGGGGCTTGTCGGAGCTGTTGAAACCGGATCCCGTGAGTGGCACACAAAACAGCGCACAGAAGCAAGCCCCAGCGCAAGACGATGAGGGGAATGGAGGGAAGGAAATCCCACCGCCATCCCTGTTGTAAAGCGAACCGGTGAAGAAGCAACGTCTGTGGTCTGTGGCGTGTGGATGAGGGCGACTGCACGCTATATGGCTGCGCGGTTTGTTGGGCCTTTTGGGCCGGTTTTTAGGTATTGGCGGGGTGTAGATTTTGCGCACAAGGCAGAGTGGGGGAGGAATCAGGGTTTTGTCGGAGTGTCAGACTGAAGGGGGAGGAAGCTCTTCTTGCGCTTTTTCTTGATTTTTGTTGCTGTCAGAACTACTGCCTTTTAGCGTTTGATCACCGGTGAGGTCAGAGTTGATCACCTCGTGGCGGTTGATGTAAGTAGTGATAAAAGCTTGGAAAATGGCAGCAGTCGGGAGCGCGAGAAGTGCTCCCACAGCGCCCAGAGTGCTGGCACCAACCATGACTGATCCAAAGGATATCGCAGGGTGGAGGGACATCGTGTGGCGTGAGACACGCGGGCTAATCAGGTAGTTCTCTATCTGTTGGTAGATAACAAGCACGATGAGCACCGCCAATGCTTTGAGAGGGGAGTCAAGCAGTGCGATCACGATCGGCAGGATCGCGGCGAGATAGGTTCCTATCACGGGAATGAACTGGGAGAGAACTCCTACCCAAATGGCGAGTGCGAGCGTATTGTCGACGCCGATGATGAGGAGCGCGACATACGTGAAGATTGCAGAGGATAGGGCAAGGAGACCGCGTGAGTAGATGAAGCCCCCGGTCTTTTCAATGGCGATCTCCCAGACGCGCAGTACTTCTTTCTGCTGTTCTGGAGGTAGGACCGAGAGGATTGTGCGCCGGAGTTTTGGTCCGTCTGCCACGATGTAGAAGGTAAAAAGAAGAACTGTGAAGGCCTGGAAAAGAGCACCGATCACGGCTTCGGCCAAGCCGAGCAGGTTCCCGGCGATGTCGGTCGCGAAGTCTGAGAGTTCAGTGTCGAAGTTGCTCAGTTCTTCGAGCAGGTTGTTTGGATCGATTTCTGTATCGAAGTTTTTGTTGACCCAGTCTGCAATGGTTAGTACATAACCATCTTCCCCTAGGGCGTTGCCCACCAGGTTTTGTACCTGGTCTACCACGAGGGGGATCATGACGCTGATGAAGAGACCAACGACTGACAGCATTCCGAGAAAGGCAACTCCTGTGGCTGCACCGCGCCGCATTCCTCTGTCGGCCATCCATTTCACCGCAGGTTCAAGCGCGAAACTGATGAAAAAAGAGATGAGAAGAATGATGAGAACGGTGCGGATTGCTTGGAGAATGGAATAAGCGCTGTAGAGCCCGGCGAAGACAATGATGCCTCCGACCCAGAATTTCAGCACGAGACGAAAAGGCATGGTGGCATGCTGCTCGTCTTGGGCCGGCTGGTCTGAGGGCGATGATGTGGGTCTGGATGGGGTGGTGTTCACAATTGAGAATCTTGTTTATGTGAGTGTGCGGATGTAGGGCTTGTGGGGGTGCTCGAGAGAGGTGAGAGCGTGAAAAAAGCCAAGGATAGTCTTTGGTCGGTTGGATTTTCGAGGGATAAGGGGAAGGGAGAGGACTGAGGGAACGTCAATGTGGGTGGTAGACAATTGTTGTGTACCTTTTTTTGCTTGTTTTTTGTGGGGAAAACAGGTGGACAAGCGGCTCGTATGCTGAGGCTAGTGGGTGACTGATAGGCTTGACGAGAGGGAAAAAAGACAGAAAAAGGGTTTGCATATATATACAAACTGAAGTATTTTTTTCTATATGAGTATTGAAACCGCTGTCATCGGTGCCTCTGGGTATGCGGGAGGTGAGCTGCTGCGGCTGCTGTCATCACATCCAGAATTTTTTGTGCGTGTGGTGACGGGAGCTTCCCAAGCAGGGAAAAAAGTTGGTGAAGTGCACCCGCATTTGCGTCGCTACCGAGAGGAGACACTGCGTTCGTTTGACAGCGCTGTTTCAGACATTGCAGCCGCTGATCTGGTTTTTTGTGGTCTGCCTCATGGTGTTGCGATGCAGATCCTGCCTTCTCTCGACAATAAGCTCATCGTGGATCTCGGTGGTGACTTCCGGCTTGATGATCCGCTTGTCTACGCGCACTGGAACGGTCGGAACCACAGCGCCCCATCAGCAATGACAGAGTGGGTTTATGGGCTCCCGGAACTTTTCCGTGCCGACATTTTTGCTGCCCGGCGTATTGCCTCCCCCGGTTGTTATGCCACAGCGACCCTTCTTGCTGCGGCTCCTGTGATCGCAGCAGGCCTGACAGAAGGGGTTCTTGTGGTTGATGCTGTGTCTGGTACATCTGGCGCGGGACGTACCCTGAAAGAGAACCTGCATTTTTCTTTTGTGCATGAAGACGCGCGGGCCTACAAGGTCGGTCAGCATCAACACACGCCTGAGATTGAGGCAGCCTTCGCGCGTTATGCGGGAAAAGACATTCTTGTTTCGTTTACTCCCTGTCTTATCCCTATGACTCGTGGCATTCATGCCACTTGTTCTGCACAGCTTGCCCCTGGTGTCGGGCGTTCCGATCTGCTTGATGCCCTTCATGCTGCGTACGCATCTGAGCCTTTTGTCCATGTGCTGGAAGATCCTCCTGGTACGAAAGACACGCGTGGCGCGAATACTGCGCTTATTGGCGCGTTTGTTGACGCACACGCCGGGCGGGCTGTGCTCACCTGTGTGATTGACAACCTTGTGAAAGGCGCTGGGGGACAGGCCATACAGAATGCAAATCTGGCCTTGGGGCTTGAAGAGACCGCGGGGCTTCCCTGTGAAGGAGTCGCTCCATGATGGAAAACGAGCGGGCAGTACCTGCAGTGCCGAAAGGCAGAGACGAACACGGCCAAAAAAATGTTTCCTCGGACCGCGTGCCGAAAGATGCAACACAGATGAGCAGGGAAGAGTCGAACACCGCCGAGGCGAGGGTTGGAGCTTGCGCTCCACAGGGGTTTCGGGCTGCTGCTGTGGCGGCAGGAATAAAAGAAGATGGCGCGCTCGACGTGTGCGTGTTGGCGTCTGACCAACTTGGGACGGCCGCAGCGGTGTTTACCACGAACCGGGTGCAGGCTGCTCCTGTACAAGTGTCCCAATTGCACCTGACGTCGCCGTTTGCCCGTGCTGTTGTCGTGACTTCTGGTAATGCGAATGCGGCAACCGGTCCTGCGGGCCGGGCACTCGCGGTAGAGGTTTGCGAAACGGTCGCGCAGGATTTGGATTGTGCTTCGCACGACGTGCTCCTCGCCCAGACCGGTTTGATTGGTGTTCCTCTTGATGCTGTCCTGGTTTGCGAGGGTGCGCGAGAAGCCGCCAGGATTCTTTCTCCGGCGAATGGTACGGCTGCAGCAAAGGCCATGATGACGACCGACACCAAACCGAAAACGGCTGTGGCGGAGTTTTCGGTTGATGGTGTTCCGGTGCTGCTCGGTGGGATGACAAAAGGTGCCGGCATGATCGCGCCAGAGATGGCCACCATGTTGTGTGTGCTTACTACCGATGCGGCCGTTGCGCCTGCAGTGCTGCGTGAAGCGTTGCAAGGAGCAGTCGCGGAGACTTTTAACATGATCTCCATAGAAGGGGACATGTCCACGAATGACACTGTGTTTCTTTTGGCGAATGGGGCATCGGGAGCGCGCGAGATTTCTTCGACGGCGCACCCGGCCTATCCGCTGCTCTGCCAAGCATTGCGGGAAGTCTGCGCCAAACTGGCACAAGCCATGATACGGGACGGGGAAGGAGCGTCGAAGTTTGTCACGGTGTGTGTTGAAGGTGCCGCGACACTCAAGGATGCGCGTCTTGCAGCCCGTCATGTTGTGGGTTCCATCCTGGTGAAATGTTCTTGGGCGGGAGAAGACCCTTATTGGGGGCGGGTGCTGTCGGCCATGGGTGCGAGTGGGGCGCATTTTGAGGCGGAGCGTGTTGCCATCAGCTATGGCGGTGTGCAGGTTTGCGCCGAGGGGAGAGCAATGGAACACGACGCAGACAGAGTTGCCACTCATATGAAAGGCGCAGAGATTGAGATCTTGGCAGTATTAGGTGATGGTCCTTATGGGGCTATCGCTTGGGGTTGTGATCTTACGCGGGAATTTGTCGCGATTAATGTGGAGACATCATGACCATGCGGGTGTCTGCAGAAGCGTTGCGTGTCACGCAGGAGAAAGCGGCTGTGCTGGTACAGGCGTTTCCTTATATTAGGCAGTATGCGGGTAAGCGAGTCGTCGTCAAAGTAGGAGGGGAAATTGCCCTTGATCCGCGGCAGATGGGGAGTTTCGTGGGTGACCTTGCCCTGTTACGCATGGTTGGTGTGGAAGTTGTGCTCTGTCATGGGGGCGGGCCGCAGATCTCTCGTATGATGCGACTGCTTGGTCGGGAAGCCGTTTTTAAAGACGGCCTGCGCGTGACTGATGAAGAGACGATGGAGGTCACTGCGATGGTCCTCCTCGGTGATGTGAACCGGCGGTTTGTGGCACTTTTGAACACTCACGGCCCTCTTGGAATAGGAGTCTCGGGTCTGGACGGGCAACTCTTCCAAGTGGTTCCCCAGGCGCCAGAGCTTGGGTATGTCGGCAAGATTTCTCATGTGACATCCGATCCCATAGAACGCATTCTGGCTGATGACTACATTCCGGTTGTGGCGTCGCTGGGAATGGATGCAGCAGGGGCTGTTTACAACATCAACGCGGATACTGCTGCAGGAGAGCTTGCAGTGGCGCTCGGAGCGGAGAAACTTGTCGTTCTTACGAACGTAGCGGGCCTGTATGAGACCTTCGGCAACGAGGACTCGCTTCTTTCTGAGATTGATGTCACTGTGCTGCAGCGGCTTGTGATATCGGGAGCTTTATCTGAAGGCATGATCCCAAAGGTCGAGGCTATTCTGGCAGCCTTGCAAGGGGGGGTGCCGCGCGCGTGCGTGATCGACGGTCGGGTTGATCACGCGGTTTTGCTGGAGATTTTCACGCCTGAAGGATTCGGGACCATGATCACTGGAAAGTCCCTATGAGTATTTCTACGGAAAATATGCATAATACGCCGAAAGCAGGGGCGCAAGAAACGTTGCAGGCTCCTCTGCTGAACACCTACGGGGCCCGTTTTCCCGTTCTTTTTGTTTCGGGAAGCGGCACAATTCTGCACGACGACCAGGGAAAAGAGTATCTCGATTTTCTTGGTGGTCTTGCGGTTACGGCCCTTGGTCACGCGCACCCTGGTGTCACAGCTGCAGTCACTGCACAAGCCGGCAAGTTGGTGCATGTTTCCAACCTGTTCTGGACTGAACCAATGGCACAGCTTGCCTTTCGTTTGCGCGAGATAACGGGATGGGGACGAACTTTCTTTGCGAACTCCGGTGCAGAGGCCGTTGAATGTGCGCTAAAACTTGTACGCAAATGGGCGGGGCCAGAACGTCCCACTGTATTGTGTGCTGTGCCGTCTTTTCACGGGCGTACTTTTGGTGCCCTTGCAGCGACTGGCCAACCCGCCAAACAGCAGGGATTTCTCCCGCTTCCTGCGGGATTTGCCCATGCTCCTTTCAATGATCTCAAGGCCTTCGAGGACGCGGTGGACAGCACAACCGCTGCGATACTTGTGGAGCCTATTCTCGGAGAATGTGGGGTTGTGCCTGCCACGCCAGATTTTCTTCAAGGGTTACGGACGCTGTGCGATGAACGAGATCTGGCCCTTGTGTTTGACGAAGTGCAGACAGGTGTAGGGCGTACTGGTCACTGGTGGGCACATCAGTCGTATGGTGTCCTGCCTGATGTGTTGACGAGCGCAAAAGCACTGGCAAATGGCTTTCCCATTGGGGCTTGCGTGGCTGGTGAAAGATTGGCTGATGCCTTTGTTCCTGGTGATCATGGTTCCACATTCGGAGGGAATCCTGTGGTTTGTGCCGCTGCTCTGGCCACGCTTGACCTGATTGAGCAGGAAGGATTACTTGATCGAGTCCCGGAGCTGGGAGCACAGTTGGTGACAGGGTTGGAAAAACTCCCTGGGGTGCGAGAAACGCGAGGATTGGGACTGCTCCAGGCTGCTGTTCTTGATGCCCCCATTGCAGTTGCAACAGTCAATAGTGCGCTTGTGCATGGACTCGTGGTGAACGCTCCTGCTCCTGACGTGTTGCGCTTTGCGCCCCCCCTCACGGTTTCTCCTGCGGAGATCGATGAGGCATTGCAGCGCCTTGGCAGTGCACTTGCGCACGCGCGTCATGCAGACGTGGAAGCGGGAGAGAGATCTGCCGCGAAAGGGGACGACAGGGAGGAAACACCATGAGTCCTGTCCGGCATCTGCTACGAGACGACGATTTCACTCCCGAAGAACAAGCGATCATATTGGGGCTGGCAAACAGGCTTGCTGCTGACCATACGATTGGAGCGACCGCCTTGCGCGGAACGGCCATCGGTCTTTTTTTTGAGCAACGTTCATTGCGGACGCGTGTTTCTTCAGAGGTGGCGTGTTCCTGGCTCGGGGCGCATCCTGTCTCGCTCCGCGGGGAGGAAATTCATCTCGATCGCGGTGAGACTCTTGAGGATACGGCGCGTGTGGTCGCTGCTTACTTTGGGCTTTTGCTGGCACGAGTGCATGACCATGACACCTTGACTTCACTGTCGATGCCGGGTGTGCTCCCCATCGTGAACGGTCTCTCAGATCAATTTCATCCGCTGCAGGCATTTGCTGACTTGTTGACTTTGCAACAATTGTGGGGGAATCTCAAAGGACGTACGCTGGCTTATGTTGGAGACGGCAATAATGTGGCAGCCTCTTTGCTTCTCGCAGGAGTCATGGCCGGCATGCGTGTTGCTGTGGCGAGTCCTCCCTCTTGTCAGATCGGAGAAAAAACAGTTGCCACTGCCAACAGGCTGGCCAAGGTATCGGGAGGAGAAATCTTTCTGACAGACGACTCCTCTGCGGCCGCGAGCGGTGCCGATGCTCTTTACACTGATGTCTGGATTTCGATGGGGCAAGAGAACGAAAAAGACAAACGTTCTCAAGCGCTTGCTCCCTACTGCCTCGACAGCCGACTTCTTGCTGCTGCTGCACAAGATGCCTGGGTTTTACATTGTCTTCCCGCACACCGTGGTAAAGAAATTACTGCAGAAGTGCTTGATGGGCCTCAATCAGTGGTCTTCCAACAAGCGCGGAACCGTCTTCCTGCAACGGCAGCAGTTTTCTGGTTTCTCCTTGCACCAGAGATAGCTGCCGGACTTGTGCACGAAGGATCGTGAGCACGGATCCGAAAGAGAAGAGGCAGGCAAAAATGACGAGGAGACATACTGACTCGATTCACGTGAAAGTATCGCCGTGAAAGCGCGCCGACAAGCTCTTCTTGTGGACTTTATCCAGGAAGGGCGCGTGACCTCGCAAAGTGAAGCAGTGCGTCTGTTGGGGAATGCAGGAGTGCAGGTGACGCAGGCCACAGTCTCGCGTGATCTCGACGATCTTGCCGCTGTGCGCGTAAGAGATGGAAAAGGTGTTCGGTACGGTTTTATCGAGGCCCCTTCTTATGGGGCTTCTTTGGGTCAGGTATTACGCGCCTATGTCATTGGCAAAGTGGCTTCTGGCTCACTCGCAGTGTTGCATACGCCGCCGGGTCATGCTGACGTCGTGGCGGCAGCACTTGACAGAGCGCACCTAGCTGGTGTCTTGGGCACTGTCGCAGGTGACGATACCTTGTTTATTTGTGGTGATGAGGCGACGCAAGGTGTTGGCGTCATCAGCATTCTCGAAAAAGTGGAGAGAAACCGTTGAAAATTGTCCTGGCGTACTCAGGAGGACTCGACACCACAGCCACTTTGGCAAGGTACCGAGAAGAAGGCCATGAAGTTGTCGCAGTTTATGTCGACGTTGGACAGCCTGGCGATCTTGGCGAAGTGAGAAATCGGGCGGTGAAAGCAGGGGCTTGCGCGATCGAGATTGTGGATTGTCGGGCGAATTTTGCGGATGAGTTCCTTGCGCCGGCTCTTGCGGCAAATGCCATGTATGAAGGACGCTATCCGTTGGTGTCGGCTTTGAGTCGACCTGCCATCGCGAAGGCTATGGCCGATGTGGCTCTCGCACATGGCGCGGATGCGGCTGCGCATGGTTGTACCGGCAAAGGGAATGACCAGGTTCGTTTCGAGGTGTCTCTGCGTGCCCTGATTCCCGAGCTCACTGTCTTGGCCCCGATCCGTGACTGGGAGCTGAGCCGGGATGCGGCGCTTGAGCTTCTTGAGGCCACAGGCGTGGAGATCGACATCACAAAGCGCAGTCCCTACTCGATAGATGAGAATATCTGGGGAAGAGCCTGCGAGTGTGGTGTCCTGGAAAACCCCTGGGAGCAACCTCCTGCCGACGCGTATGAATGGACCAACGATCCGGCGGCTGCTCCTGCTGTGCCGATGGAGACCATTGTGGGTTTCGAGAATGGATTGCCGGTGACGCTCGACGGTCGCCATCTGAGTTTTCTCGAAATTTTGTCGGCCTTAAACGAATTGGGCGGTCGCTACGGGACCGGACGGATCGACATGGTGGAGAACCGTCTCGTGGGCATTAAGAGCCGGGAGGTGTATGAATGCCCAGGAGCACTTGCCCTCATCTTGGCGCACCAGGATTTGGAAAGCCTTGTGCTGGAACGAGATCTGGCGAAGGAAAAAGCTCGCCTTGAGATCCGCTGGGCAGAGATTGTGTACAACGGATTGTGGCATTCCCCTTTGAGAGAGGCGCTCGACACTTTTTTCGCTTCGTCCCAGCAGGGACTTGACGGGGAAGTCCGGCTTTCTTTCTCTCCAGGATGCTGCACGGTCACAGGTCGTCGCTCGCCGGTTTCTCTTTATGACGAATCCTTGGCCACTTATAGTGAAAGTGACAGTTTTGACCATACGGACGCGCGTGGTTTTGTGCGGCTGTGGGGACTGCCTGTTGCGCAGGCTGCAGCATCCCGCTCTGCCGCGCGTGCCGCTTCGAAGGTGCTTGCATGAGCGCATTGTGGTCTGGGCGTTTCCAAAGTGACTCGGCGGACGCTTTACGGGCGTTTAGCGTCGACCTTGCGGTTGACTATGAACTGTGGCCGTATGATCTTGCGGTGAATCGGGCACATGCCCGCATGCTCGCCGATAATGGCATTATTTCTACGGAAGACCATATGGCCATTGGCGCAGGGCTCGATGAGATCGAAAACGAATTCGCGTCTGATGCCTTTGTGTTTGTTCCCGCTGACGAAGATATCCATATGGCAGTAGAGCGACGGCTCACGGAACTGGCGGGGAAAGCCGGCCGTTGCCTGCATGCTGCCCGTTCGCGTAATGATCAAGTGTGTGCCGACTTTCGGCTCTGGTGTCGAGACGCGATAGACCGTCTCACGACACATGTTGATGATCTGGCTGCTGTTTTGTGCGATCAAGCAGAACGCCATCGAGATGTGCTTGCTCCTGGGTACACGCATTTACAGAGAGCACAGCCTCTGACCTTAGGACACGCGCTGCTTGCACATGTGGAAGCACTGGACCGAGACGCTGCACGTCTTTGCGACGCCCGTGCCCGTAACAATGTGAGTCCTCTTGGTGCAGGTGCCATGTCGACGACAACTCTGCCGATCGATCCTCACCAGACTGCTGAAGAATTGGGTTTTTCCGAGGTTTTTGGGAACTCTGTTGATGCTGTTGCCGCGCGAGATTTTGCCGCGGAACTTCTTGCCGCCGCCACTATCTGCGCGATGCATGTTTCTCGCCTCGCCGAAGAAGTTGTGCTTTGGGCAACATCGGAATTTGCGGTGCTGCATCTTGACGACGCCTGGGCAACAGGATCCTCAATGATGCCGCAAAAGAAAAACCCTGATATTGCAGAGCTGGCACGCGCGCTTCCCGCGCGTGTTCTTGGTGCCTTTGTGTCACTCGTGACTCTTGTCAAAGGTCTCCCTATGGCCTACAACCGTGACTTACAAGAAGACAAGGCCGCGACTTTTGCGGCGATACGCCGTCTTGACCTCGGTCTCGTGGCGATGACTGGACTCATGTCAACTGTCCGTTTCGATATTGCTCGCTTGGCTGCTTCTGCCGCAGAAGCTTCGGCTGCGGCAACTGACCTGGCAGAGGCACTTGTTGCGGCAGGCGTGCCTTTTCGAGATGGGCATGAGCTTATCGGCAAGCTTGTCGGGAACCTCGATGCCCAAAACCGGACACTTGACTCTGTGACAAACGCAGAGCTCGCTGCACTGCATCCGGCTCTCGCTGGATGCGCAGGCGAGTGGCTCACCGCCGAGAGTTGCGTGCAACGCCGTCTATTGGCAGGTGGACCCCATCCAGATGCAGTAGGAAGAGCAGTTACCGTTGCGCAAGCACGCATCGCGACTCGCCGTGGCGCGCTGCCTGTGAAGGAGAGAAGCTAAGTGCGTGAGAGGAAGCTCGGAGCCGGCAGTTTTTTGTGCCATGAAGTCTCCTGAGAAGCTCTCGCGGACAAAAGCTCTGGTGCGTCGCAGGCATTGATGCGAGCCTGGATGGGAGTGAACGGGAAGAGAAAGGACCTGATGTGTCGGAAACGGTGCCTCTTCCGATCGACCTGGCTCGTCCCACTGAAGAAGTCGCGAAAGATCTGCTGGGATGTGTGCTTGTGCATATAAAAGGGGGGCGTGTCACATCGGGTCGTATCGTGGAAACAGAAGCCTATGGAGGGCCCCAAGATAGTGCCTCCTCTGACAGCTGCAGCCACGCCTATCGGGGGTGTACAAAGCGGAATCAAGCGATGTTTGGGCCGCCTGGCCGTTTGTATGTTTATTTCATCTATGGGATGCATTATTGCGGGAACATTGTGGCGCACGCGCCGGGGCAGGTTGGGGCTGTACTTCTGCGAGCGCTTGAACCTGTCGATGGTGTTGACTTGATGCGGCGAAGACGCCGGAATGCCGACAGCCGCTTGTTGTGTACAGGCCCCGCGCGCCTTGTGCAGGCGCTTGGTTTGCGCCGTGCGGACGATAGACGCAGGATCGGCACGGGTCGGCTTTTTCTTTTGTCGGACACTCCTCCCGCAGAGATTGTTGCTGTTCCCCGTGTCGGGGTACGAGGTCCTGACTCCCATCGGCTTTGGCGCTTTTGTGATTCGGTCTCAGATTGTTTGAGCGTTCCAGCTCGTTTTTGATCCGAGCGTATTCATGTTCCTGGGGCTTTCCACGATTTTTTCAACACTTTGCGTGATGAGGGCTGACCGTTGGACTGTTGTGCTGACGGCTGGGCTATTGTGCCGGCGTGACACCAGCGGGGTGGAGAAGACAAGCAGAAAGGCCTGGGGCGGACCGGGGATGGGGGCTTTGTCAGGTTTTTTCCAGCGTATCTCCTTGGAAATTTCGTCTGACCGTGAGAGGACAGTCTTCTAAGATCGCCCGCATGGGAGACGAGAAGACAATTCCAGAACAATTAGCGCTCTTGCGGCGAGGTTTGGCCGACGAACTTCCTGCTGGCGGGCTGCATAAAAAACTGATCGAGAAACAAGCAGATGGGAAGCCTCTTCGGGTGAAACTCGGGGTGGATCCTACGGCCTCTCGTGTTCACCTCGGGTGGGCCGTTGTGCTCCGTAAACTTCGGCAATTCCAAGAGTGTGGACATACGGCTGTTTTGATTATCGGGGACTTCACTGCCCAAGTAGGGGATCCGAGCGGGAAGTCGAAGACACGTCGTCGGCTTTCTTCTGAGGAAGTACAACAGCACGCTGATGCCTGTATTGCCGCATTACGTCGGATATTACTGCCTGAGCCGTTGGAGATTCGTTACAACTCAGAGTGGTTAGGGCAGATGTCCATGGAGGATGTGCTCCACCTGAGTGCGAGCACAACAGTTGCGCAGTTATTAGAACGAGATGATTTCTCGAAGCGTTTTGCCGCGAGTAAAGCAATTTCGCTGATTGAGTTTATGTACCCGTTGCTGCAAGCACAGGATTCAGTGGCTGTTGCCGCTGATGTGGAAATTGGTGGCACCGACCAAACCTTTAACACCTTGATGGGGCGGCACTTGCAGCATTCTCTCGGGCAACCGGGGCAAGTGGTCTGCACTCTTCCTCTGCTTGTGGGGACAGACGGTGTTGAAAAGATGTCGCAGAGCTTGGGAAATGTTATTGGGGTGGATGAGCCTCCGAATGAGATGTTCGGAAAACTCATGTCGATTCCAGACCATTTGATTGTGGATTACGCGCGTCTTGCTGTTTGGTGGCCGACGGCAGATGTGGAAGCGCTTGCGGTCGCTCTGGAAGATGCCTCCCGCCACCCAAATGAGGCGAAACGGTCAGTGGGGCGTGATCTCGTTGATTTGTACTGGGGAACTGGTGCGGGTGAGGAAGCAGAGAGGGCGTTTGATCATCAATTTAAGGGGAAGGGAATACCAAAGGATGTCCCAGAGCATTGGATTGAGACGGATCAGGTGCAGTTAGTGGATCTTGTGGCAAGTGTGTTTGGAGTGTCGCGTAGTGAAGCGCGCCGTCTTGTGGAACAAGGAGGAGTGAAATTAGATGGAGTGGTTTTGCGGGACCGAGATGCAATGTTTGCTGTGGCAGATATCAACGGGGGAGTCTTGCAGGCCGGAAAACGCCGTTTTTTCCGTTTGTGCAGTGGTCAGGCCCCTATTTCATAAAGAAACGTTATAGTATTTTTATGTTGGATGTCTCTTGAATTTCGCTTAATGCCAGTGGATGTCTTTGTGTCCCATTTTAAAACACCAGGTCAATGGGTTATTTTTGAAAACTTGTCTGAGAATTTGCGATCGAGGGGAAGGGCTGATACATTTCTCCTCGTCGCACGGAGCGCCACTCCGAGACGGCGGGTAGAGTGAAAAACCTCAGACGAACAAAGCGAGGTTGCCGAATCTTTACCGGCTTTCAGCGTCCCTCCATAAGGAGTCCGTTCAGCGGGCTTTTTCACCGAGCGGTCGCAGAATTTAGCTTGCAATTTGCTCTCAGTTGTGTAAACTTAGAGTCGCTTCTGCTAGAAATGGCATTGAAATTTGGCTTTTTGGGTAGCAGTCAGCCTCCTGTAGTCTTCATGAATCCTGAGTTCTGATGTAACGGGTTGAAAGAGAACGTGTCGAACGTCTTCTTTTCCATTCCGATTTTTTTTCAGAGACCTTAGGAGAAGGCGCGCAGGAAAGTCTGGGTGACCCCAGTGGTCGTGTAAAAACGCACCTTGAAATCGGGAATACGTATAGTAAACATGCCAATGATCCAGGTCCTTCTTGGTGAATAGGCAGGAATTAGCCAAGGATTTACTTCTTGTCTCTGTACTGTCAATTCAAAGAATTGATCTGGTTTTTACTCCGTCATAGTCTTCACAGCTTATCTGCAAGCGTGTATTAAGTGCTTTTTGTGAGTCCTTAATGTCTTGCGGAACAGTTGAGAAGGACATGATGAGACTTGGACAACAAAACTCCGAGTCAGTCGCCGATCAGGCTTTTATAGCCATCTGGTCGGCATTCTCTTCAGACTTAGACGTTCGCCTTCTTGGTTTCTACTCTTTGAGTGGTTTCTTGTCGAGCGATTGTTGAGGTTTTTTTAATGGAGAGTTTGATCCTGGCTCAGGACGAACGCTGGCGGCGTGCCTCATACATGCAAGTCGAGCGGGAACTAACCTAGGGTAACCTAGGGGACTTTCTAGCGGCGAACGGGTGAGTAACACGTGACTAACCTACCCCGAACATCGGGATAAGCCTGGGAAACTAGGTCTAATACCGGATACTCTGTTGGGATCGCATGATCCTTTCAGGAAAGGTCCGCTGGTTCGGGATGGGGTCGCGGCCTATCAGCTTGTTGGTGAGGTAATGGCTCACCAAATTGGCTTCGACGGGTAGCTGGCCTGAGAGGGTGAACAGCCACACTGGGACTGAGATACGGCCCAGACTCCTACGGGAGGCAGCAGTAGGGAATTTTGCGCAATGGGCGAAAGCCTGACGCAGCGACGCCGCGTGAGGGATGAAGGCCTTCGGGTCGTAAACCTCTTTTGGCAGGGACGAAGCGAAAGTGACGGTACCTGCAGAATAAGCCCCGGCTAACTACGTGCCAGCAGCCGCGGTAATACGTAGGGGGCAAGCGTTGTCCGGATTTATTGGGCGTAAAGAGCTCGTAGGCGGTTTGGTAAGTTGGCGGTGAAATTTCGAGGCTTAACTTCGAAACTGCCGTTGATACTGCCATGACTTGAGGTAGGTAGGGGAGTGCGGAATTCCTGGTGTAGCGGTGAAATGCGCAGATATCAGGAGGAACACCAGTGGCGAAGGCGGCACTCTGGGCCTTACCTGACGCTGAGGAGCGAAAGCTAGGGGAGCAAACAGGATTAGATACCCTGGTAGTCCTAGCCGTAAACGATGGGTACTAGGTGTGGGAGGGGGCTGCCCTCTTCCGTGCCGAAGCTAACGCATTAAGTACCCCGCCTGGGGAGTACGGTCGCAAGGCTAAAACTCAAAGGAATTGACGGGGGCCCGCACAAGCGGCGGAGCATGTTGCTTAATTCGATGCAACGCGAAGAACCTTACCTGGGTTGAACTACGTGAGAAAAGCGATAGAGATATCGTGTCCTTAGGGGCTCACGATAGGTGTTGCATGGCTGTCGTCAGCTCGTGTCGTGAGATGTTGGGTTAAGTCCCGCAACGAGCGCAACCCTTGCCCTATGTTACCAGCGGGTCATGCCGGGGACTCATGGGGGACTGCCGGTGTCAAACCGGAGGAAGGTGGGGATGACGTCAAGTCATCATGGCCCTTAAGCCCAGGGCTGCAAACATGCTACAATGGTCGGTACAGAGGGCGGCGAACCCGCGAGGGGGAGCGAATCCCACAAAGCCGATCTCAGTTCGGATCGCAGTCTGCAACTCGACTGCGTGAAGGTGGAGTCGCTAGTAATGGCAGATCAGCAACGCTGCCGTGAATGCGTTCCCGGGCCTTGTACACACCGCCCGTCACACCACGAAAATTGGCAACGCCCGAAGCCGGTGGCCTAACCTTTTATTAGGGGGGAGCCGTCGAAGGCGGGGCTGGTAATTGGGGTGAAGTCGTAACAAGGTAGCCGTACCGGAAGGTGCGGCTGGATCACCTCCTTTCTAAGGATGATATTCCTAGGCAGACATTGGTAAAAGGTTTCTCTCTGCGAGTACAGCTCTTTTGCGAGAGCGAGGAAAGCATGAGGCAATTGGTTTACTGTACGTATCCCGTTTTGAAGGTGTGGATGAAGCACAAGTTCCTTTTCTTCTCTTCTAATTTTTAGAGAGTTTTTAAGGGCTTGTCTGCAATCTCTCCTTTTGCACTTTGACATTTACATAACGAGCATGAGCATCTATATAGATTATTCTTTTAATAGAATAGATGTGAGTTCTTTGATAAGAAGATTAGAGATAAGAAGCTACAAAGGGCTTACGGTGGATGCCTTGGCGTCAGATGCCGATGAAGGACGTGGCTGACTGCGAAAAGCTCGGGGGAGCTGTCTAGCAAGCGAGGATCCCGGGATGTCCGAATGGGGAAACCCGGCTGTGTTAATCCACAGTCACTCTGGTTTGAATATATAGGACCAGGAGAGGGAACCAGGGGAATTGAAACATCTTAGTACCCTGAGGAAAGTAAAGCAAACGCGACTCCCTTAGTAGCGGCGAGCGAAACGGGAAGAGCCTAAACCGTTATGGTGGAATAACCCTATGGTGTTGCCGTAGCGGGGTAGTGGGGCGCATATGACCGAGCATGGGATTGGTCGAGGAGTTACAAAATTGTCGATTAGCCGAACCTAGCTGGAAAGCTGGACTGTAAAGGGTGAAAGTCCCGTAGGCGAAAATCGTTCAATCTCCTAATGATGTCCCCGAGTAGCACGGAACCCGTGAAATTCTGTGTGAATCCGCGAAGACCACTTCGTAAGGCTAAGTACATTCTGACGACCGATAGCGCATAGTACCGTGAGGGAATGGTGAAAAGTACCCCGGTGAGGGGAGTGAAATAGTACCTGAAACCGTAAGCCTACAAGCAGTCGGAGTCCTTCGGGATGACGGCGTGCCTTTTGAAGAATGAGCCAGGGAGTTAGTGATACGTGGCAAGGTTAACCTGTTGAGGGGAAGCCGAAGCGAAAGCGAGTCTTAATAGGGCGTTGAGTCGCGTGTTCTAGACCCGAAGCCGAGTGATCTATCCATGGCCAGGTTGAAGCGAGGGTAAGACCTCGTGGAGGACCGAACCCACCAGGGTTAAAAACCTGGGGGATGAGCTGTGGATAGGGGTGAAAGGCCAAGCAAACTCGGTGATAGCTGGTTCTCGCCGAAATAGCTTTAGGGCTAGCGTTGGACGTTCAGCATTAGTGGTAGAGCACTGATTGGGATAGGGGGCCTACAAGCTTACCGAACTCAGTTAAACTCCGAATGCTAATGTTCCAGAGTCCAGCAGTCAGTCCATGGGGGATAAGCTTCATGGACAAAAGGGAAACAGCCCAGACCGCCAGCTAAGGTCCCTAAATGTGTGCTAAGTGGAAAAGGATGTGGGATTGCCCAGACAGCCAGGAGGTTGGCTTAGAAGCAGCCACCCTTGAAAGAGTGCGTAATAGCTCACTGGTCGAGTGGTCCTGCGCCGATAATGTAGCGGGGCTAAGCACACTACCGAAGCTGCGGATTTCAGTATTACTACTGGAGTGGTAGGCGAGCGTCGTGTCGTGATTGAAGCAGTGGGGTAACCCAACTGTGGACGTGGCACGAGTGAGAATCCTGGCATGAGTAGCGAAAGAGGGGGGAGGAACCCCTCCGCCGATTGTTCAAGGTTTCCGGGGGAAGGCTCATCCTCCCCGGGTAAGTCGGGACCTAAGGCGAGGCCGAAAGGCGTAGTCGATGGACAACGGGTTGATATTCCCGTACCACGGGTGTCGCGTTCGGGCCGATATTTTGTTGCTAAGACAGCTTTCGGGCTGTTGACCCACGAGGTAAAGGTCAGCGATGCGGTGACGGAGAAGGGTAGCTCATCCCAGGCGATGGTAGTCCTGGGGCAAGTGCGTAGGGGGGTTAGTAGGTAAGTCCGCTAACCGTGAACCCTGAGACATGATGCGGAGCCATAAGGCGAACTGAGTAATCCCATGCTTCCTAGAAAAACCGCTAGCGAGTGGCACACGTGCCCGTACCCATAACCGACTCAGGTGAACAGGTAGAGAATACCAAGGCGATCGAGATAACTCTGGTTAAGGAACTCGGCAAATTACCCCCGTAACTTCGGGAGAAGGGGGGCCTCGTTAGGGTGATAGGCTTCTCGCCTTGAGCTCGAGGAGGCCGCAGAGACCAGGCCCAAGCGACTGTTTACTAAAAACACAGGACGGTGCGAAGTCGCAAGACGATGTATACCGTCTGACGCCTGCCCGGTGCCGGAAGGTTAAGAGGAGCTGTTAGCTTCGGCGAAGCGGCGAATTTAAGCCCCGGTAAACGGCGGCCGTAACTATAACGGTCCTAAGGTAGCGAAATTCCTTGTCGGGTAAGTTCCGACCTGCACGAATGGCGTAACGACTTGGGCACTGTCTCAACCAGAGACTCGGCGAAATTGCATTATGAGTAAAGATGCTCATTACCTGCGGCAGGACGGAAAGACCCCGTGGACCTTTACTGCAGCTTGACGTTGGATTTTGGTATTGGTTGTGTAGGATAGGTGGGAGGCTTGGAAACTGGATCGCTAGGTTCGGTGGAGCCACCCTTGAAATACCACCCTTCTAATATTGAAATTCTAACCCTGGCCCATTATCTGGGTCGGAGACAGCGTCTGGTGGGCAGTTTGACTGGGGCGGTCGCCTCCTAAAGAGTAACGGAGGCGCCCAAAGGTTCCCTCACGTTGGTTGGCAATCAACGGTTGAGCGCAAGGGTATAAGGGAGCTTAACTGCGAGACTTACAGGTCGAGCAGAAACGAAAGTTGGGCCTAGTGATCCGACGGTGGCATGTGGAAGCGCCGTCGCTCAACGGATAAAAGGTACCCCGGGGATAACAGGCTTATCTTGCCCAAGAGTCCATATCGACGGCAAGGTTTGGCACCTCGATGTCGGCTCATCGCATCCTGGAGCCGGAGCAGGTTCCAAGGGTTGGGCTGTTCGCCCATGAAAGCGGTACGTGAGCTGGGTTTAGAACGTCGTGAGACAGTTCGGTCACTATCCGCCGCAGGCGTAGGAAAATTGAGGAGAGTTGTCCCTAGTACGAGAGGACCGGGATGAACACACCTCTGGTGTGCCAGTTGTACTGCCAAGTGCATGGCTGGTTGGCTACGTGTGGAACTGATAACCGCTGAAAGCATCTAAGCGGGAAGCAGGCTTCAAGATGAATTTTCCCACTGGGTTAACCAGGTAAGACCCCTTGTTAGACCACAAGGTTGATAGGCCGGATGTGTACGCACAGCAATGTGCTTAGCTGACCGGTACTAATAGGTCGAGGGCTTCTTTTTCTTTCTCACATTGTTTCTAATGGTGTTCGTGCTCGTTATGTAAGTGCCAAGCTGCATAAATTTGACAAGTTTACCGGTGGCTATGCCAGCAGGGATCACCTGTTCCCATTCCGAACACAGAAGTTAAGCCTGCCAGGGCCGATGGTACTTTGGGGGTCACCCCACGGGAGAGTAGGACGTTGCCGGTATTTTTTAAGTGCCCCCACGCTATGTGGGGGCACTTTTTTTATGTTTTTTTATAGTTGTGCGTTGTGCGTGATTGAGGACCGGATTTTTGCCGGAAAATGAGCCACCTGTGTCTCTGTACTCTGTCTCTGTGCAAGAGGTTTTTTGCAGAAGGTTTCCGGAAAAGCAGAACTTGAATCCTGAATGCGTAGAAGTTGAATGCCACTTCTACTTTGTTGTTCAGAACGAGAATGTGGGAAGCGGTCGTGCAAGGAGTATCCACATTTTAGGTGCGGGGAAAGTGGCTGGCATGAGGCTCTAGATTTTTCTCTTCTCGTGACGTTAGCGAGTAGTCCACTGTTTGTTTAGATATAAACACGCTATTAATGAAAGTAGCTCCGATCTCGAAAGAGATCGGAGCTACTTTTTTCTCGTGAATGAGGATGTAGAACTTGTTAGATTGTGACTGTTTCCCTTTTTAGGCTCGAGAGAATGAGGGATTCCCTGTGGAAAAAAGGAGCGCGTGCGGGGAGAGATATGCTGCTAGTAGTTGTTAGATAACTTCAGCGGAATGAGCAAGAGTCCTGTTTTCTTTTTCGTTATAGATAAGATCGACGAGGTCATTTTTGTGGATTTCGTTATAGAGAGAAGAAGTGGTTGGGAAGGAGCGAACTCCTGTAGACAGAGGGGGAGTTTCTGCTGTTTCCCCGGATTTGAGGATCCGTCTTGATGCTTCTACCCGAATAAGAAGGTGATAAGCAATATCCTCATTGGTTGGGGATATGATCTGAGGAGAATCGTACTGAGAAGTCCGTTTCTCAAGAACGACTCCTCTGCATATATCTATGGGAGCGAGCGCTTCTTGTATGCTTTTTTTCCCTACTCGAATTATCTGAATGGTGCAGAGTATCACGAGAATCGGGTGTTTTCCGGTGATAAGAAGAAGATCGAGTAAGAAAAGAATGTTGATCCACAGTAATGCTCGTTGAGCGGCACGTTTTATAAAGAGTTGACGAGCATGAGCGTGTAGAGAAATTTTTGCGGGAGAATCCACTGTCAATTGGGTCACTGTTTTACCACCCCTATCCTGCCATTTTAAACTGGCTTTTCCTTTCTGGATTCAGTTTTTTGAGCGCAGCTTCCTGCGGATTCTTGCACTGTATCTTATGCCACAGGCTGGAAAAGTAAAAAAACTGGGAAATTTTTCAATGACTCATCATTTGATGAAGGTCTTGGGGTTGTTCGTAGTCATACGACTGGGTTTGTGAGGTCAACCGTAGGGCGGTTTATGGAGTGGTGTCTGGGTTGTGTGTGGGGGTTGGGTATGGGTGCAGTTCCGGCGGTTACTTGCGGGTGGTGCACCCATCGGTTTTCGGGGTCGGGTCTGGGTTGTGGGGTCGGGCCTGGGTTTCCGGAACCGGCCCTGGGTTGTGTGTTTTCGGAAAAAAATAGTCTCGGTCTCGAAAGAGACCGAGACTATTCTCTCTATATACAAAATAGCGGTGGATTATTAGGCGATGTCGATAGAGGAGTCGAGGTAGACTTCTTGAATGGAATGGAGAAGTTTCACTCCTTCTTCCATGGGGCGCTGGAAGGCTTTTCGTCCAGAAATGAGGCCAGTTCCTCCGGCTCGTTTGTTGATGACTGCGGTGCGCACGGCTTGGGCGAGATCGTTTTCGCCCGAGGATGCCCCGCCACTGTTAATGAGGCCGGAGCGTCCCATGTAGCAGTTTGCGACTTGGTACCGGGTCATGTCGATAGGGTGGTCGCTCATCAGGTTGTAGACTTTGTCGCTTGTTTGTCCGAATCCGATGTTCACGAAGCCCGGTTTGGCGGTTTCGGCTTGTTTTTGTTTGATGATGTCGGCCTGGATTGTGACGCCGATATGGTTGGCTTGGCCTGTGAGGTCAGCAGCAGCATGATAGTCAACGCCGTCTTTTTTGAAGCTGTTGTTGCGCAGGTAGCACCAGAGAACCGTAGCTAGTCCTAGTTCGTGGGCTCGTGCGAATGCCTCTGAGACTTCCACGATTTGGCGGCGGGATTCTTGGCTGCCGAAGTAAATGGTGGCGCCGACGGCGGCTGCACCCATGTCGGCGGCTTGTTCAATTTGGGCGAACATCACCTGGTCATAGCTATTGGGGTAGGTGAGGAGTTCATTATGGTTAATTTTTACGATAAAGGGAATTTTGTGTGCCCATTTTCGTGCTACTGCTCCGAGAACGCCGAGGGTGGAAGCGACGGCGTTGCAGCCTCCTTCGACGGCGAGACGCACGATGTTATCTGGGTCGAAATAGATAGGGTTTGGGGCGAAGCTTTTTCCGCCGGAGTGTTCGATTCCCTGGTCGACAGGGAGGATGGAGAGGTAGCCAGTTCCTCCTAGCCGTCCGGTGTCGAAAATGTGTTGCAAGTTCCGCAGAACGGGAATTTGCCGGTCGGTCTGGGTCATGACGCGATCGATAAAATCGGGACCTGGGAGCGAGAGTATGTTTTGTGGGATTGTCTCGCACTTGTGGTCGAGAAGATAAGCAGCGTCATTGCCGAGGATTCCGTGAATGTTCATGGGGATCCTTCTCTCGTGATGTGTTTCACTATGAGGGATTAAGGACTATTTGTCGATTTTTTGTTTGCGAAGAGTGGTAGTGCTTGTCGAGAACGATGAAACGCTCTTGGGGAAATAAGAAGAGAATGTTCGCGATAGCGTTTTGTGCACTGTTCGCAGCGTGAAGCCTAGCCGGGGCGGGGAGGTCTTGGCAGAAGCGTTTGTCTGTGACGGCGAGACTTTTTTCATACTGCGTGTGTGTGGACATAGCGCAGTAATCCTTGTGCTCCACTGGAATAGTCTGTGCGGTCGTGTATGCGTTGAATATGTTTGTGGGAGTGACCATGTGCTTTGAGATCGGCCAGGTTGGCGTGGGAGATGAGCCGGCCGACTTGCTCGGGAGTTTTCTCTTTGTTTGTTTGTGCGATGCCTGCCCAAAGGCGAAGGCGATGTTCTGATTCTTCGAGAATATGATCCACGTTTGTCTTGAGGCCGAAGTGGGAGAAGGCCAGTGCGAATGGTTTTTGTTGACGATATCGCTCAAAATTGGCGATGAGAGATTCCACGTTAATGTCAGGGGGAGGGAGGATTGGGTGGACAATGTCCATCTCGGGGAAGGTGATGCCCGCGCTGTCGCCGATCATGACGATATTGCTTTCTGAGTCCACAAGGCTGATGTGGTGTTTTGCATGGCCTGGTGTGTACATAACTTCGAGCCAGCGGTGGGACCCGATGGGGATGCGATCTCCTTCTTCTACTGGGATGAGGGCCGCTGTTGCAATTGGCAGCATGCTTCCCCAAAGCGACTGCATGCCTTCTTCTCCGTAGATACGGTTGGCGGACCGTAGCAATTTTTCGGGATTGTGCAAGTGGGGCGCCCCAACTGAATGTACGTAGACTTTGGCTTTGGGAAAGACTTGTAACAGGTGTCCGGTGCCTCCTGCATGGTCAAGGTGAATATGAGTGACGGCTATTTGCGCGATATCGTCGATGCCCATCGCGTCGAGGCCGCGCCGCACTGCTGCGTGGCAGGTCGTGGGGCCAGGCTCGATGAGTGTGGGCACTGGCTCGGGGATGACGTAAGTTGACAGGTTTTCCGGTGCTCCAAACATATGGGCATCGATCATGAAGAGACCCGGGCTGATCTCAACGAAGCTCATGGACGCTCCCCGTTCTGATTTGTGGGTGAGGCTGTTTACGGTTTCTGCCGGGAATGTTTACCGGATTGGTCTCTCTCTTTTGTTACCCCTTTCCAAGTAAACAGTAGCGCGCTTTCCCTTGAGGAAGGGGAACGAGTGGCAGGCCAAAGGAAGATTAGGCGGAGATTGCAGAAAGAGTGTGGGAACGCTGATGGGACGAGATAGCAGGAGCAGAGATGTATTCGTCGAAATATTCCTCTTGTTCCACTGGGAAACTGTAAACACTTGAAAAACTGCAAACACTCTTGTTCATCCTAGGGGTTTCCGGAAGGGGCGAAAAGGCGCCTTGTGCATGCATGCAGCGGTTTTACTGTGCGTGCGTATGGGGAAATCCCCTTTTCAGGATTATCGGGTGTCGTAGCAGGTGCACGGAAGTTCGGTTTTTGTTTTCCTTTTGAAAGGGAAACCGGTTCCGTGTGTACCGAATTATGTCAGGGGGAGGAATATGGTACAGACGCGGCCTCCAGGTAGTAGTGACGAGACGCTGCTGCCTCTACCTATGGGTGGAAAGGCTGTGCGGCCAAAGCGACGTGGCCGTTTGTCTAAAGGGCACGTCATCATGGCGGCCTCGGGATTTGTGGCTTTTGTTCTTGTATTTGCGGCTCTGCAGGATTCTGAAGAGACGTTTCAAACGGCAAAATTGCCTGTTGCTGTTGCGGACCTTGAACCTGGAACCCGCATTTCAACGGCAGATGTAAAATATGTGGATATTCCGATTAGTGAGGAAATACGGTCTTCGGTTTTGTTTGCGGATGAGATTGAACGTTTGGTCGCTGAGGGAAACGAGACAATAATTCCCATTGAAAAGGGAGCACCGTTTCTTGAGGCCATGTTGCGCCCTGTTGCTGCAAATGATGGCTTGCGATCCATGAGTTTTCCTGTGGACATCTCAACCTCGAATGCAGGTCAGGTGACTGTGGGCGATCGTGTTGACGTGATTGCTGTTGGTCAGGTCCGCTTGGATAGAGAAGAAGATGTTCGTGGGGTCGAAGGCGAGATGCCACGCCAGATTGACGATGTTTTCGCGTATTACGTGGTGACTGATGTGGAAGTGCTTGAACTTCGTTACGAAGGAGATGAGGGCTTTCTTTCTGGGGAACGTTTTCCGCCAACACTGCGTGTCGCGGTGAATGATCGGCAGGCTCTTGAACTTGCTGCTGCGATGGCTTTGGACACGAGCGAGTTGAAAGTGGTCCATTCAAATGGGGCCGCGACGATCGTGGATTTCGCGCCCTACCGTTTGCGGCGAGAGCTTATCAACGAAGGGCTGTGACATGTCAGAGGGACCTGCTCTCGCCCTAGTGTATTCCTCCAGAAGGGATTGGACATCACGCCTTCACCACCATGTTGTGGATCATGGGGGTGCCACAGTGGCCCACATGGTGGTGGAAGAGCAAACTGCATTGACAGAGGAGTATGAGGTTTTCGTCTGTGATGACACCACATCTTTTCTCAGTGAGAGTTTTGTGGAGAGATTGTCTGGCCAAGGTGTGCGTTTTCTTGGCATTTATGAGGAAGTGGCACCCGAAGGAAAGGACCGTCTTCTTTCTCTGGGCTTCCACGAAGTATTGCCGCATGACGCAAGTGTCGAAGAGTTCATGCACGCAATTTTTCATTTATGGGAGGGGCGGGACACCCGGCATATTCCTTCTGTGGAAGCTGTCCATGAAGGTGATTTTGTTTCCTCTTTGGGTGTGCCGAGTGCTCCTGGGGAAATTACCGTTGTGGGCGGACCTATGGGAGGAGTGGGCGCGACTGAGCTATCGATTGAACTCGCGCGCGCCTCAGCCAAAACAGGAGCTTTGTCTGTACTTGTAGATGCAGACGATACCGCTCCTGCGATTGCGCAGCGTCTTCGTCTGCCGATGGCTCCCAATATTCGCACTGCTGTTGAAGGATGGAGCCAGCGGCAACGATATGTTGTTGATTGTCTTTTTCCTTTGCATACTGGTCATTTTCGTGTGCTCGTAGGGTTGCGTCACGCGAAAAGTTGGACCCATATTGATCCTGATGAAGCGGTCGGTATGGTGCAATATCTGGCAACTTTGCACCATCATGTCATCTTGAACGTGGGGAGCAATGTAGAAATTGCGAATGGGCCGATGGCACAGCGATATGCACTTACTCGTGCATTGTTGCTGCCATCTTCGCATGTTGTGGGAGTTTGTCTGGCGAACCCGGTCAGTATGTGCCGACTGATTGAGTGGGCGGCAGCTGTTCGACAGATAGGCCCTGGTGCTGATTTGCATCTGGTGGTGAATCGTGCGCCGTCAGAGCGTCTCACCCGTGACGAGATCACGAGTGTGTTGTCGCAACATGTTGAGCCCGTTTCGATCTCTTTTTTGCCTGACGATCGCAACTTCGACTCCGCGGTGTGGAACGGGGATTTGCTGCGTTCTGGGTCTTACACAAAAGCAGTTGCGCGGTTTCTTCCCGTACTTTCGCCAGTGTTGGGAAGTAACGGGGCGAAGCAAGGCAGGAAGGGGCGCTCGACGAAGGAACAGGTCTTGATGCCGAATCTCCTAGGGGAGGGAGCGTGATGGAGACCAATGCTTTTGAGACGATTCGGCGTATTGTGTTGAACAGGATTGAGAATGAGCGTCTTGATCCTGAAACAGATTACGACGCTGTTGTCGAAGCAGTGAGCGACGCAGTTCAGTGGTATCAACAAAATGCCCATTTGCAAGGTCTTTCTGAACTGCGAAGCCCTCAGCATATGGGTGATCGTCTTTTGCTGTCGATCACGAGTTACGGGGCTTTGAGCGACCTGTTGCACCGGGATGACATTGAAGAAATCTTTATTGAAGGGGAACGAGTCATCCACCTGGACTCGACTGGGCGCCTTCGTGGTCTCACAAAACCCACTTCTGAACGTGAGAATCGGCATGTTATTGACCGTCTTCTCTCGATGACGGAACGCCATCTTGATGTGCAGAATCCTATTGTGCAAGCTCGTGTATTTGGAGGTGCTGCACGTCTGACCGCTTCGATTCCCCCGGTGTCAGACGTTTTGTCGGCCACGATCAGAAAGTACACGGTGCGGCGGGAGAATCTGCTTTTTTTGATGCAAGCGGGGTCTTTGCCGGAGGAAGCTGCCGGGTTTCTGTGGGCAGTTGCCCAGACAACGAGTTCTTTTTTGTTTTCGGGCCCACCTGGGTCGGGGAAGACTACGGCTTTGCGGTCTGTTTTGGCTGCTGTGCCCGCGCATCGTTGTATTCGGGCGTGTGAGGAGATTCGAGAACTCGCAGTTCCTGTGACTTTGGGGGCTTTTTACGAGGCCCGTCCGCCGGCCCTTGATGGCAGTAGTGAGATCACGTTGCGGGACCTTGTGAAATTTGTTTTGGGCATGCGCCCAGACTTGATTGTAGTGGGCGAAGTGCGAGGGGCTGAAGCCTTCGAATTGACACGGGCAGTGAACGCAGGGTGTGGTTTTGCTTGCACAATCCATGCGAACTCGGCGCTGGAGGCTCTCGATGCTCTTGTGAATGCAGCCATTATGGCAGGTGAAAATGTGTCGGAGAATATTGTGCGCCGTGTTTTTCAGAGCAGTGTCGACTATGTCATTCACCTTGACCGAGATGAGGTGTATGACATCGAACGTGGTATGCGCCGGCAGGTATTGGAGATTGTGAATGTGAAGTCGAGTGCTGTTGGGGACAGGTTCGAGGTGGATCCGATTTTTGTGCGGTCGACTGTTGGTGCGCCTATGGAATGGTCGGGAGTTTTGCCGGCGCAGGTCGAACAGATTGACCGGGCATTGCCTCATGGTATGACAGTGCGGGGCATCCTTGAAGGAAGGGATAAACCGCTATGAACTTGTGGGCTGCTTTGTTCACTGGTCTTACTGTGGCGATGCTGGTAGGCGGTTTTTTTGGGATTTTTGCGCGTCCTGACGACGAAGAAGAAGTCCAACTACGAGTCTCACTCACGGAAGCTTTGACGCCCCAACGTCTACGCCGTTCTCGTATTGATCTCATACTCCATCAGTCTGGTATGCACATTTCAGCGACAACGTTTGTTTTCTTGTGCGTGGCTGTGTCTTTGATGGGCGCTCTTCTTGTGTTGAGCCTGACGGATGGGATCTGGGCGCTGGGATTTATGGGGGGAGTGGCTTCTGGGTCTTTTCCTTTTGTGTATCTTGGGCATTTACAGCGGACACGACGCAAAGAGGTTACGCGTGCTTGGCCAGATGGAGTGATGGACCTGCGGGCGAGTTTGATTTCAGGTCGTTCAGTGCATCAGTCGCTGGTCGCGCTGAGCGAGGGTGGGCCGGAGCCTTTGCGCCGTGCGTTCTCTCGCTATCCGGTGATTGCCCGTGTGGGCGATACGCTAACGGCTTTGGCGGTCATCAAGGATGAGCTGGGAGAGGCTACTTCTGACCGAGTGATTGAAGTGTTGATGCTCGCTCATGAACGTGGGGGCGGAGTGGTCATCGAGGCTCTCGATGCTTTGGGAGAGATGGTGACACATGACGTAAGAACAGCGGCGGAAATTGATGTGGATAGTTTGGAGCTGCGAATACAAGGGTGGGCAATCGTTTTTCTCCCTTGGGCGCTGCTCGTTCTTCTTGTCCTGGGGAATGAAGATTTCCGCGAATACTACAAAACAAATGGGTTATTGGTTTTGGTAGTGGGTGGAGTGCTTGATCTTGTGGGTGTCGGGATGATCAGGCTCCTCTCGCGTCGTCCTATTGAACCGAGAGTATTGACTGTTGGAGCTTATGTGAAGGAGGGATCCGAGTGACTGGCGATATTTTGCGTTTTTTGGCAGCGGTGGCAGCTGGATGTGCCGGCGCAGCGGCTGCCAGCCTCTTGGTGCGCCCTGGACGATCCTTGCTAAGCCGAACGGAACCCTATCTTCCCAGAGCAAAAGGACAAGAAACAAGGGGGGACACTTACCAAGAATTTGTCCTGATTTCTCGGTCTGATGATGTTTTTGTACGTTTGTTTAGTCATCTGACCGAGGGTCTTGCACGCATGGGGTTTTTTGGTGATCAAGATGCCATGTCGCGTTTGGAGCTACGAATTCGGCAGGCAGGAAGATCGATGACTGTGGCGGAGTTTTGGGCGCGCAGCATTGGGAACGGGGTGGTTTTTGGACTTGGTGGGTTGGTGTTTGGGCTTATCAGTTTGCGTGACAACCTGCTCGGAGTGGCGGGTATTTCCCTGTTGAGTTTTCTTTTTGGGTTGTTGCAGCAGTGGGGGCGGATCGACTCGACGATTCAAAAGCGCGCGTCCCGGATGCGTCTTGAGCTGTACACGATAAATCATATGCTGGCGATTTATCTACGTACAGGAAGTGGTGTTGTGCAGGCCATGCAGCAAATTACTGAGCGGTCTACGGGCGAAATCGCAATGGAAATGCATCAGGCACTCTATGCAATACGTGGGGGAATGCCTCTTTCTGATGCGTTGCGCCATTCAGCGATGCTTTTGCCAGAACCCTATGTAGGGCGGACTTTCACGCTTTTGGCTGTGGCGGGAGAGCGTGGGACCGACCTGGCAGATGCTTTGCTGCGGATGTCTGAAGATGTGCGTGATGCTCGTTTGGATGAGTTGCGTCGAGAGGGAACCCGGAAAAAAGGGGCGATGTTGATCCCGACCCTGTTGATCCTGGCACCAGTGACAGTGATGTTTGTTGGGGCACCTCTGGTGTGGGTTCTGAACCAGCGTCTGTGACCATCTTGGCAGTGGTTTGGCCAGTGTACGGACCTTTGAAAGGGCGGCGTTTCCGTGAAAGTTTTTGATGAGGTTTTGCTGGTGAGGGGAAGCCATTAAGAGGAGGGAAGAATGAGGAAGATGGGGCGTGAGAAAAAGGCTTTTCGCGTGTGTGCAGATTCTCTTGAGGCATGGAAGTTACGCGTGGCGGAATGGTGTGGGGGTGGGGGAAGTCGGGAGTTTTACAGGCTTATGGACGAGGAAGGTTGCTACTCCGGGGGTCGCAGTGTGTCGAGAGACGAAGGTTTTGTAACGTTTGAGTACCTGGCGGTGGCTGTGTTGGTCGGGGGAGTCTTTATTCTCGTAATGCAAGAGGGACTTGGCGGGAAGCTGCTGGAGTTGGCGGAGCGATTGCAAGAAGTACTGCAGCGTCCGGATCCTTCGATGGTGCAGTGACCTGGGGACGAAAAACATATTTCCCCTTTTTTTTAGGAAAATTAAGCCGCAGGAGTCGGGGAATCTCAAAAAAGAGACAGGGAGGAAGTCTCTAGCCTAGAAGCTTCTTTTTATCCAAGTAATTTATGCAATAGAGTGGAATATTCCTTCTGTTGCATATGGGGGAAACCCTTGGACTTGTTGTTACGGAGAGGGTTTTCTCTCATTTGTTACAAACAATTTCTTGATGCACAGGTAAAAACATTGTGCATTTAGCAGTATATGGGGAGAAACATGCAGAAGAAGTGGGATTTTTCTCAGGAAAAAGGCTTCAGCACGATCGAAATCGTAAGCATGGTTGCGCTCATGGTAGCAGTTCTGGCGGCAGTTATGCCAACAGTGACTGATGCCGCAGAAAGCGTGATTGCTTATGTTGTAGATCAAGCAACTGGCGCTTGAGTCGAGGAGCGTCTTAACTTTAGGTGACGTATATGGGGGGCCAAAGGTCAAGCTCAGGACGTGAAAAAGACAAAGGATTTGTGTCTTTGGAATGGCTTGTGGCTGCAGGCCTTTGCCTCCTATTCTTCACAATTTTTGGTAATATTTTCCATTACCACTATGGACGTATGATCGTCGACATGGCGGTTGAAGACGGAGTCCAGGCGGGAATGGCCGTGCCAGAAGACCAACGTGCAGCACGATGCGAGGCTCGCGCGCACGAAACGTTGCGTGAGATGCTGGGGTATTGGGCAGATGATGTGCACGTGCAATGTCGTCAAGTGCCGTATTCGGGGTATTTTAGCGTGCGTGCCGACATGAAATTCGATTTGTGGTTGCTTCCCGACAGCGCAAGAACGCTGGATTATCACACCTACCGTATTAGTACGGAGGAAGTGTGAGAAGGCCGGGGAGTTTGTATCATTTTTCTTTTTTGCAGGCGCCGTCGGCGCAGCCTGCACGTGACGAGGCTCGCGACAGAGGATTCGTGAGTCTTGAGGGCCTTGCTGCTCTTGCCCTTGTGACTCCGCTCCTTGTGGCGATCGCGTTTCTTCCTTCTTTTGTGCATAACCGTCATCTCACACGAACAACGGCAGTTGAATTGGCTCGACTTTCTGCAGCGCGAACGGCAGATGCTCTTCAGCAGGAAGATAGCCTTTTGTCAGTGGGTGGGACCGGGCAGTTCACCTGGGGACAAAAACGCACGGCAATAGAAAACTATTTGGACGGGGTAGTGCGTGATATCGAACGGGGGAATGGATTGCCTCCCGGGGAGCTTTCCTGGCGTATGCGATGGCATGACGCTGGATTTCTCGGTTCGTCGGGTCCAGGTTGGGTGGAAGCAAAGGTGTGGCGGTCGAGCCGCGAGGAAACAGAAAGTACAGCCCGCTGGTATCGAGAGTGGATTACTCCCTATTGTCCGCCTGATCATAAGTGTGATATCTAATGAGAAGTGTGAGAAACGTTAGCGGTCTGTCGGTGTAGAGAAAAACGCTTCGTGGGGCTGGAACTGCGGGGAGAAAAGCAGTGCCGGCTTGACCGACAGGCAGAGAGCGCCTGAAGAGAGTCTGGACTGAGACCTTGGCGAAACGAGGGAATGGCGAGATGTCCCAGAGAGCAGTCCGCGAGGTAAGTTTGACCGGGCCTGCAAAGATGAAGGACTCCGGGATTATGACTTTTTTCGTGCTTGGCCTCTGCGCGATATTCCTGGTGATCGCGTCCTTTTTACATGATGCCTACTTTGCTTTTCAGCGGCGTACAGAGGTTACGAACACGGCAGAAACTGCCGCCCGTCTTGTGCTGGGGCATCTTGACAACGGCGGATTTTCAGGACTTGGAAACAGTGGAAATTGCAAGAACTATGCCAGCCAAGTTTTTGACACCAACGAACCGAATCTTTCTCCAGCAGACTGGGAATGTCAGTTTGATGGCGGAGGCATGGGGAGCCCAGCTGTAGTGGTGGTAAAAGTTCTTACGCATTCTCCTGCGAACATGGTGAGTGGCTGGTATCCGGGGATGTCCCGTTTTTACAGGATCGCTGTGACAGTTCGCACCGTAGGACACTGAACTTACGCGAAAAGTGTTCTTTTGCAGATTTTTTCTCTGTGACAGGTTTTTTGCTGTGTCGTGCTCATTCTTGTCACACCTGTTCGATAGGGTGCAGTGTGCTGGGTTTTCCAGTTTCCCGCCTCATCTTCCCGCTCAAAGAAGAAGAGAAGCCCCTACTGCCGTGTTTGCTTCAGGTGTTTCGATAGTGCCAGATCTTTGATGTTTTGGCGACACCGACCGCCTGGAGAAAATATTTTGGCAGAGTGGAAACTTCTCCTGAGATTTTTTCGCCCTTCTGAAATTTTCTGCGTCCCCTGTTTTCTTTGCATTGAAGTCTGAGAAATGGACTTCAGGGAGGAATCGTAGCGGTGCACTTCCGGCTTTGTATGCCGGTTTTTTGTGTTGTCTTTTTCGCCTGCTTCTTGTTTAGTGAGGAAGGCAGGGTAGGACGAAACCACTTGGGGTTTGCTGTGGGATCTCGAGATGGCTTACTGCATGAACAGAACGAAGTGTTTCTTCGATCGGGGCGAAAAATATGGACTAGGGGAGAAACCCGATGATGAGCGAAAGATATCACGGCTTTTTACCGTTCCCGATTTTCTGTTTATCAGGTATATGGTCAGCAAAATCGGAAGAAGGAAACTTTTTTCAAAAAGAGTTTTTTTCTCATGAGCTTCCGTATTTCGTGTCTTTTACTGCGGAAGATGATGGGCATCAGGGGAGACGAAAAAGCGCTCAAATCAAAAAGGAACCCGGGAAGAAACCTGTTGAGTTGATGGACCTGTGTCATGATCAGACTGCGGGAATGTCTGAAGGAAATCCTGGAGGAGAAGGGGGACGCGGCGACATTGTCTCTTCGGCATTCGAGGACTATGCGAGGAATTTCGTGTCCTTGGTCGGAGATCTTTCGGTTCCTGCACGTGTGCGGGAGTTATCCTCGGGAGTTTCTCTTGCAGTGATTGTCTTGCGTGTTCCTGGTCCTGACAACAGGTGTACTTCTGTGCCGATTACTGTGCGGTCTCCCACTCCTCCTCTCTTGCGCTTACCAAAAGGAACGGCCTTGACTGTAGAAGGCAAACTTGTGCGGCGTTTCTGGACTCGACGGGATGGGGTGTTGGAAAACCGGCTTGAAGTGATTGCTGAGACGCTTTTGCCTCTCTCCTAGCCCTTTTGCAACCCTCTCAGAAGGAAGACCTCTGGGCGGAAGAAATGTATGCACTTTCGGGTGTGTGTAAGTTGCTTTCGCCCAAGATACTGCTTTGTTTGCGGGAAGTGCTGGAGTAGATCTTTTGTCCTGGGGAGAAGCAAGGTGGAGGATGTGCAGGAAGAGAGTCAACCTCTTCTTTGGTACAGTAGGCAGGCTGGTGGGGTCTTTGCCTGATCCGCGGACCTCTGTAGCGGGATGATTTACAAGAGTTGCGCGGGTCATGCGAGAAAATGTCCCGTTTTTGACGGCAGGCCGGAGCAGATTCGCAGAGGGGGCCATGTCCAATTTCTCTTTTTCTCTCGACACGTCTTTTGTTGACCGTCATATTGGGAGTACTCCAGTCGAACAGGAGCGAATGCTGTCTTTGCTTGGTGTGGCTTCGCTTGAGGAACTCATGGACCGGGCAGTTCCTCAAGCGATTCGCACGCAGCATAATTTTTCGTTTCCCTGCGCTCTTACCGAAAGGGAGATGCTTTCTTTATTGCAGGAGATGGCACAGCGTAACGAGGTTTTCACTTCTCTTATAGGCATGGGCTATGCAAATACAATCATTCCTCCTGTTATCTTGCGGAATGTGCTGGAGAACCCCGCGTGGTATACCGCGTATACGCCGTATCAGCCAGAGATCTCGCAAGGACGTCTTGAAGCCCTCTTGAATTTCCAGACTCTTGTTGCTGATCTCACAGGGATGGAACTCGCGAATGCCTCTCTCCTCGATGAGGCCACTGCTGCTGCTGAGGGCATGACGATGTGTCGTCGTGTCGCGCGTGCTGCGGGAGAAACCTTTTTGATCGACGTGAATTGTCACCCGCAGACGATTGATGTGGTAGAGACGCGGGCGGCGCCTCTTGGCATAGAGACAAGAGTGCTTGATCTCTGGGGGAGCTTGCCGGGGGATCTTTTGCCGAAAGATGCGGACTCTGCTGAGACTTCTGGAGTGTTTGGGGCGCTTCTCCAATACCCGGGGAGCGATGGGGTTGTGCGAGACCTTCATCCGGTCATTGCGCGTTTGCGTGCGGCAGGAGCCGCGACAATAGTGGCTGCCGACCTCTTGAGTCTTGTGTTATTGCGCTCACCGGGAGAAATGGGCGCCGATATTGTAGTGGGGAGCGCGCAGCGTTTCGGGACGTCTCTAGGCTTTGGCGGTCCGCATGCGGGCTATATTGCCACTGCTGAGAAGTCCAAGCGGATGTTGCCGGGAAGGCTTGTGGGGGTCTCGAAAGATAGCCAAGACAGGCGCGCGCTGCGGCTTGCCTTGCAAACGCGCGAACAACATATCCGTCGGGAAAAGGCCACTTCCAATATTTGTACAGCCCAGGTGCTTTTGGCAGTGATGGCTGGTTTTTATGCGGTTTATCATGGTCCGGAAGGATTGAGGCGGATTGCCCGACGAGTACATCTGCTGACAGTATCGCTTGCGGCGGGGCTGCGCGCTGCTGGTGTGGAGGTAGTACATCGTGCGTTTTTTGACACGCTTACGGTGCGCGTTCCTGGACGGGCTGACGAGATTCTCGCAGCCGCGTGTGCTGCTCGCGTGAACTTGCGACGCGTGGATGCGGACACTCTCGGTATCAGCTTGGACGAGACAACTCTTCCTGAGACTGTGGAAGTTGTGGCAGGGCTGTTTGCTGCGTCTCCCGTGCCCATTGAGGACCTTTTGTCGGGTGAGTTGACGGCGGGTGCACCGGCAGGAGCAGAGGTCCTTCGAGGTATTCCGGCGGCACTCGTGCGCACAGGCGAGATCTTGGATCATCCTGTTTTTCGCTCCTGGCAATCGGAAACAGGAATGCTGCGCTATTTACGATCTCTTGCTGATAAAGACCTGGCTTTGGACCGGGCAATGATTCCTCTTGGCTCTTGCACGATGAAACTCAATGCCACAGCCGAAATGATTCCGGTGACTTGGCCGGAGTTTGCGGACATCCACCCCTTTGCTCCGCTTGATCAGGCAGAGGGGTATCTTGCTTTGTTCTGCGAACTCAAGACGCAGTTGCAGGAGATTACCGGATATGACGCAGTGTCATTACAGCCGAATGCCGGTTCACAAGGGGAGTATGCCGGCCTGCTCGCAATTCGGCGCTATCACGAGAGTCGCGGGGAGGGGCAACGCAAGATCTGTCTTGTTCCAGCGTCCGCGCACGGCACAAATGCTGCGAGTGCGGTGATGGCAGGCTTCGAGGTAGTGGTGGTTGCCTGTGATGAGGAAGGCAATGTTTCTGTTGAAGACCTGACAGAAAAAGCGGTACAGTATGCCGAAAATTTGGCAGCTTTGATGGTGACTTACCCATCGACGCATGGAGTGTATGAGTCCTCCATTGGAAAAATTTGCGAGATTATTCATGACTGGGGCGGCCAAGTTTATTTGGATGGGGCGAATCTGAATGCGTTAGTTGGGGTAGGCCGTCCAGCCGAGCTTGGTGCAGATGTCTCCCATTTCAATTTGCATAAGACTTTTTGTATTCCGCATGGTGGAGGCGGGCCAGGAGTTGGTCCTATTGGTGTGCGCCAACACCTAGCGCCTTTCCTCCCTAATCATGTGTTGGTGGCAGAAGCGGGCCCGGAGACTGGTGTAGGGGCGATTGCCGCTGCTCCGTGGGGGTCGGCAAGTATCCTCCCGATTTCTTGGGCATATATCAGAATGATGGGTGCGAGCGGTTTACGCAAGGCAACAGAGACCGCTGTGCTGCACGCGAACTATGTTGCGCGCCGTCTCTTGCCGTACTACCCAGTGCTCTATACGGGTCTTGACGGACTTGTGGCACACGAGTGTATTTTGGATGTACGTCCCTTGCGTTCTCTTGCCGGTGTCACTGTGGACGATGTGGCGAAGCGCCTCATTGACTATGGGTTTCATGCGCCCACAATGTCTTTTCCTGTAGCAGGTACGCTGATGATCGAGCCGACAGAATCCGAGCCACTTGAGGAACTGGATCGTTTTTGCGAGGCGATGATCGCAATCCAAGAGGAGGCCCGCCGTGTGGCGGCAGGGGAGTGGCCAGTCGATGACAATCCTTTGTGTAACGCCCCTCATTCTGCAGAAGATGTCACGGCCGACGAGTGGTCTCATCCATACAGCAGGGAGTTGGCGGCCTACCCGATGGCTTCTTTGCGGGCAAATAAATACTGGCCGCCAGTGAGTCGTGTAGACGGGGCCTATGGGGATCGTCACCTAATGTGTGCTTGCCCACCTTTTTAGCCTGAGCCTGAGCCTGAGTCGTTGATCTACGCACTCAACCTCAGTCGTTCGCCCATCTATACTCCAGACTCGTTCCTGCCGTCCTGCCGTCCTGCCG
>DEIU01000074.1:49208-76075 GCA_002352645.1 Acidimicrobiia bacterium UBA2766
GCCGTCCCGCCGTCCCGCCGTCCGGTTTTGCGGTTCGGTAAATCGTTGGGTGCACTGCCCGCAAGTATCCGCTGGAGTTGCACCCATGTTTGGCCGGCGCGAATGGCCTAGGTTTGTTTTGTGGTCCGGGTCTGGAACTGGGTCCTGGAATCTGGTTTCGTGGGTTTGTGGGTTTGAGGTGAGGTGTCTATGCGGGGTTGCAGGGTTAACCCTGCAACCCCTTCACCCTGCAACCTTTTGTCGAGAGTTTTTTTGTGACGTGTTTGTCGGTGGCTTACTCGGACTTGTTCTCTTGATCGAGGAAACGACGGAGTACGAGCCCGGTGCGAGCCTTCGGCCAGAAAAAAGTGGTTTTTGGCGGCATGCGCTCTTGTGCATTGGCAACGCTGGTGATCTGAGCGATGGTGACAGGGGGGAGAATGACGGCTCCGGCTTGCTCTCCGCTCTTGACCCAGTCGATGACTTCGTTGGGGTCTTGATGGAAGACACGGGTCTCCGCTTTCACGGCAGGGAGAAGGACATCGCGTGTCCACACGGCGGGAAGATTTTGCAAGGTTGTGGAACTTGAAGATGACTGTGCAGCTGGGCGGGGGCGGAGTCGGAAGCCTTTTGCTTCGGCGACGAAGCCGATTTCTTCGTCGCCGTCGGTTATGGCAATTTCGGCGAGACGCTCAGGGTCATCTTCGGTCACGAAGGCGACTTTTTCGAGGGCTTCTCTCAGTGCACTGCCGGTGAGACCTATGGAGGGCAGGCTGCGCTGGATGGAACGTACCAAGAGATGGGCGGGGTCGAGCGGGACAATGAGGGCCATGATGCGATCAGACCCAGGAATTTTTGTGGGGAGGGAATCGTAATATTTTTTCGCCATAGTGTAACGGTGGTGGCCGTCGGCGATGACCACTGGAGCGCTTTGCACGCTTGCTGCCAGAGCATCTATTTCGGTGGAGCTATCGAGGTGTTGCAGGGTGTGTCGCACACCATCTTCGTCGGTGAAATCGAGAGAGGATGGGGAGTCGGAGATCAGGAGACTCCCGAGATTTGCTGCTGTAGAGAGACAATAGATCATCGAAATGTTCGTTTTGGTGTGATTGAGTGAGGCGAGGCGGTCTGATGCTGCTTTTTTTGTGATTTCTTCATGGGGCTGGATATTGGGGTCTCCAATGCGGAGGGCTCCCACGACGCCGAGTGTCTGGCGGCGCTTCCCGCTTGTATCTGAGTATTCTTGCCGATAGATATAGAAGGAAGGCGTTTCGTCGATGCCCAATACGCCTTGGTCTACCCAGTTTGTAAGAGATGCCGCAGCGTTTTTGTGCGCGATCTCTACGTCTTCGGCATTCTTGAGGCTATCGGCCTCAGCCCCACTGCCCGCGTCTCCTACGGTAAGTGGAAGGTCGAGATGGACAATATTTTCGGAGTCTTGTTCGCGAAAAGTCTGGGCTTGAATCGTGTTGAGCACATCATAAGGTGGAGCGGTTTGATTGCCGTGCGGTTTTGTGTAACGAAGCCCCCGAAAGGGCGCGAGAATCCGGCGGTCATATGGAGTTGACACTGTGATCCTTGTAACAAAGGGATGAGGGGAACGGTTCTTGATATCATTTGTAGCTTCCTATTGCCAAGCTCTGTCAAGGGTCTTGCTCGAAGTTCTTTTTGCTCGGTGTCTTTTCTAGCACGGTACTCCTTTGTTTTTATTCCTGGTGTGTGGGCAGAGAGTTGTGGTGTGTTGTTTGTGCTTCAAGGAGAAAAAGTGTGAGGTGTTGGGTTTTTTGACTGGGGAGTTTTCGCTTGGGGAGTTTCTGGTGGGGCGGGGGCTCAGCCTGACGCGAAGAGGGTATCCCGGGTATTCTTCATCGGGAGCCGACCGGATGGAACGGTCGGAGAAGACGGAGTAGAAATCGTGTCGGAAGTCGCGGAATTGCATGCGCAGTTCGACCTTGTTGAACAGCTTGGTCTCGAAGGTCCTGATGCCTGTGCTGCTGCCACGCGGCTTGACGAACTCGCTGATCGGGTTGAAGAGATTTTTCGGCGTGATATGTCTGGGGGATCTGCGGGGGGAGACGGTGCGGGAGAAGGAGGCTTGGCGAGTTCTCCTGAAGTTTCGCCTGAGGTCTCTTCGAGTGTTTCCGCTGGTTTGACTCGTGCTCGTGCACTTGGTTCTTCTTCGTTTTCTCGTGGACAGGGTTTGTGATGCGCCGTCGCCTGGACCAAGAGATGGTGCGGCGAGGACTGGTTACGACCAGGAATGCGGCACAGGTGGCTATTGATGCCAATCGGGTGACAGTGGGCGGGGCTCCTGCGATGAAGGCGGCGCGGCAAGTGGCAATCGATGAACCTATTGAACTTCTTGGTCCTCCTCGGCCTTATGTCGGGCGGGGTGGAGAGAAATTGGCCGCGGCGCTCGATCGTTTTGAGATTGAGGTAACGGGAAAACGCTGTGCCGACATTGGTGCTTCTGTTGGGGGCTTTAGCGATGTTTTGCTGCAACGGGGCGCGCGCGAGGTCTATGCGGTTGATGTGGGCAAGGGGCAATTGCACGACAAACTTCGCAGGGATGAGCGTGTGAAGGTGGAAGAAGGCGTGAATGCGCGGCATTTGGGCCTTTCGCATGTCGATCAGGTTCCGGTGGATCTTGCGGTGGTGGATGTATCGTTCATCTCCTTGCGTCTTGTCACTCCGGCGGTCATGGGAGTGACACGCAACGATAGTGACGTGGTGTTTCTTGTGAAGCCTCAGTTTGAGGCCACGCGACAGCAGGTAAGTAAGGGAAATGGTGTAGTGCGCGACCCGGAAGTATGGATGCAGGTCCTGACGCGTTTGAATGGGGTATTTTCTGCGCAGAATCTGTATTTAGTGGGGCTGATGCCTTCTCCTTTGAAGGGAGCGGAAGGCAATGTGGAGTTTCTCGGGCATCTCCGCAAAGATGGTCCGCGTCGCCGTGTGGGTGTTCCTGATTTTGAAGCAGCTATTGAGGCTGCTGTTGCGATGTGATGCGATTGGTCGCGAGCGTGATCCCGGTCTCTCCTTCCAGCAGATTGCTGAGGGCAGTGCCCTGTTTCTTCTGGCTTTTATTCGGTAGATTGCTGTTCGTGGGTTTTTGGGAATTTTTAGAGGATTTCGAGCCGTGAGACCCTGTAATGACTGAGATGCTTTCCATCTCGAAGGTGGCGCTTTTCCCCCATCCTGAGCGTGTGTCTGCCTGGAAGGAGGCGGAGCGTTTTGCTGTCTTTTTAGCGGAAGAAGGAGTAGAAGCGCTTATTCGGGAAGAACTAGCAGGATGTGTTGGTGTTCCGGTTACTTCAGTGCCAGAGAAGGAGATCCCTTATCGGGCAGATTTGGCAGTATCCTTTGGTGGTGATGGGACCTTTTTGCGGACAGTACGCGCTGCGTCGGGTCTTCCTGTTGCTGGAGTGAACTGTGGCGAGCTCGGCTATTTAGCAGAAGTTCCGATCGAGGATTTACAGGAATTTGCCGACGCGGTGGCTCGGGGAATTCTTGTGTGTGAGGATCGTTTGGCTTTGCATGGTGAAGTCGAATGGCATGCCAACAACAGATCATCCCAGTGTGAGCGGCCATCTGCGGTGGTTTTAAATGATTTCGTTTTTGACAAGCGGGCAGGAGGTCGAGTTGTCAAACTCCGTGTTTGTGTAGATGGAACGAGATACGCGACTTTGCGGGCAGATGCTTTGGTGGTGGCGACTCCGACGGGGTCTACTGCGTACAATTTTTCCGCGCGTGGTCCTCTTGTGACGCCCGATTTGCAGGTTATTCTTGTGACTCCTGTGGCTCCGCACGGCCTTTGGGATCGTTCTCTTGTGCTTGGTCCAGGACGGGAAGTGCAAGTGGAAGTGACGGATGACCGGCGAGCCGCCGTGTTTGCGGATGGGGCGCCTTGTTGTGATCTTGCGCAGGGGGACCGTTTTTTTATCCGCGCTGCAGATCAGCCGGTGCGAGTTGTCCGTTGGAGGCCATTCGGGTATATAGAGCGTTTGCGTGCAGCATTCGATGGCCGCGGAGACTTGGCACTTTAAAGTGTTCCTTTTGTCAGATTGGCACAGCAGCAAAAGCTGCAGGATAGTGCCTGTTTCAAGGGACTGGACTGTTTTATCCCCCGCGTTGCAATCGCAATGTAGGGGTGCGTAGGACAACAAGACGCGTGGTGATACGCGCGAGAACATGCTCGGTGACGAGGAGGCATTGTGCTCCGAGAACTGCGGGCTGCGGGGTTCGGTGTGATCGACGAGCTCTCCCTTCTGTTTGGTCCTGGTTTTACTGTGTTGACCGGAGAAACCGGAACAGGTAAGTCTTTGATCGTAGGGGCTCTGGGGCTGTTGCTCGGGGCAAAAGCTGACACGGATATTGTGCGGGAGGGCTGGGAGGAAGCCGAAGTTGAGGGGCGTTTCGACGTGGACGCGAAAGTTGCCGCTCTGCTGACGGATGCCGGTTTTCCTGTGGAAGAGGATCTTGTGATTGCGCGCCGTGTGCGGCGTGGGGGATCACGGGCCTATGTGAATGGGCGGATTGCGAATACTGCTTTGTTGACGACTTTGGGGGGGCAGCTTGCCGAGTTGGTAGGGCAGCATAGTGCCCGTTCTCTTGTGGATCCGGCGGTGCAACGAGCTGCGCTTGATCGGTATGGGGCGGGGGAGACACGTGCTGCGCTGTTGGCGACAAACGAGGCTTTTGATCGTTGGCGAGGCTTGTGTCAAGCAAGGGAAAAGCTGGGGGATCGGCCAGAAGCGCGCGCACGTGAAGCAGAAATATTACGTTTTGAGATTGAGGAGATAGAACGGGCTGTTCCTGTGCCGGGTGAAGATGAGACGCTGTTGCAAGAAGTGCACCGTCTCGGCGAATCGGATTCTTTGCGAGAGATTGTGACAGAGGCTTTTGGGTGCGCGCAGGATGCTCGTGATGCTGCCGGGAGGTGTATTTCTCTGGTGGAGCGGACCGCTGGGGCGGGTCTCGACCGGGCAGGGGAGGCCATGACGGGGGCGATTGCCTATCTTGAAGACTTGCATGAGGAATTGCGTGATTTTCTTGAGGTTTGTCATGCAGACCCGGTGCGTTTGGCTGTAGCCCAGGAGCGTTTGCATCTTTTGCGGGAGTTGCAGCGGAAATACGGGCCAGGGATTGAGGATGTGCTTTTGCATGCGAGTAAGGCGCGGGAACGTCTTGCGGAGTTGGAGGGGGCAGAGGTCCGTCTTGCGGGAATTGAAGAGAAAATTTTGACGGCGCGTGGGGATCTTGATGCTGCTGTGGTGGCTTTGCGTGTGGTGCGTCGCACGGTGGCGCCGCGTTTGGGAGAAAGAGTATCTCGCCGTCTTGGAGAATTGGCGATGCAGTCTCCTGCTTTTCGTGTTGGAGTGAAAGAGGCGGGGCGTGTGGAGAGAGATGGCGGCGATGAGGTGGGTTTTCTGTTTTCTGGGGGACAGGGGGTTCCCTTGCGTCCTGTGGGTCGAGTGGCGTCAGGTGGGGAGCTTTCGCGAGTATTGCTTGCAGTTTCGGCAGAGCTTGCAGATTTGGAAGCACCACCGACGATTGTTTTTGACGAGATAGACATGGGAACAGGCGGGGGAGCTGCATTATCGATTGGGCGCTGTCTGCGTGAGCTGGCGCAGTGCCGTCAGGTGATTGCCGTGACCCATCTTGCGCAAGTTGCATGCTTCGCCGACTACCATGTTGCTCTGGCGAGTCTTCCTGATGGAGTGCTGAGAATCGCGCATGTGACAGGGGCTGCTCGCGAAATCGAGCTGAGTCGTATGCTTTCTGGTTCCCCGGGGAGTATCAAAGCTCGCCGGCATGCTGCTGAATTGCTTGATCTTGCCATTGCGCCCCGTTCACCTTGACAGCTTTGTTCTTCAATAGTTCTTTCGAAGGTTTTGCAGAAGCTCTGCGTGGCCGCTTGCGGACGGTTGTCAGGAGCCTCGGTAGAACCCCGCGTCGTAGCACCCGGAGACATCCTTGACTTCGAATACTCTCTCGAATTGTTGTTAGTATGAGTCCGTCTCGTGTTAGCCGTAGTCGCTTGCAAAGTGTGAAACACAATACGCCTTTTGAGGCGATTGCCAGGGTTGATCGTCGAACAAAAAATCTTGTTCAACGCGTGGGGCCTGGAGAAATCGCAGTTATTGACCATGAAGATCTTGATCGTACGGCGGCCGAGGGGCTTGTGCGCGCGAAAGTAGGGGCTGTTGTCAACGCCTCTTGTTTTATTTCGGGCCGGTATCCGAATATGGGTGCTTTGTTGGTGGCGTCGGCAGGTATCCTTATGGTGGATTCTTGTGGTTCGTCTGTTATGTCGATCCCGGAGGGAAGCGTTGTACGGGTGGCCCAAGGGGTTGTGTACCTGGACGGGAAGCCCATAGCGCATGGGCAGGTGCAAGAGCTTGACACGCTCGAGGAGCAACTTTCTCTGGCGAAGCGTTCCATTGGTGACGAGCTGGAGAAATTTGCTGAAAATACTTTAGAGTACATGAATCAGGAACGGGATCTCATTCTTGAGGGCGTGAAAATGCCCAGTACGCGGATCCGTTTTGAAGGCCGTCATGTGCTGATTGTTGTACGAGGGTACGACTACTTACAAGATTTGCAGACATTGGGGTCGTACGCCCGCGATTTCAAGCCCATCATAATTGGCGTCGATGGGGGTGCGGATGCCTTGATCGAGTGTGGGCATGTGCCTGACATTATTATCGGAGACTTCGACTCAGTATCGGACAAAGCCCTGAAGTACGGGGCTGAGCTTATCGTCCACGGATACGATGACGGTCGGGCTCCTGGTGCTGATCGTCTGGAACAGCTCGGGTTGGGATTTGTGGTTTTCCAGGCCAAGGGTACCTCCGAAGATATCGCCATGCTTCTTGCGCATGAACTCGGTGCCGAATTAATCGTGGCGGTCGGTTCCCATGCTTCCCTGGTCGAGTTTCTCGACAAAGGTCGTGCGGGAATGGCCTCAACTTTTCTTACACGTCTGCGTGTCGGGCCAATCCTGGTTGACGCCAAGGGTGTGAATAAACTCTATGAAGTGCGGGTACGTAAGGGTGATCTTGCCATGCTCGTTGGTGCTGCTCTTGTCGCCATGATCGTGTCGATTCTCATTTCTCAGTTGTTTCGGTTGTTCTTACACGGTAGATGGCTTGAGTTCACTGATTTCTGGGACCGTCTGATCGGATAACTGTCTTGTGATCGATTTTCGTTACCATATCGTCAGTCTTATTGCTGTTTTTCTCGCTCTCGGGATTGGTGTCATCATGGGGACGACTGTCGTTGATGACGCCATTGTTGCTCGTCTGGAAGAGGATATTGACCGGGGGGAACAGCGGGTGCGTTCGGAACGACGAGAACGCCAAAGTCTGGATGTAAAACTCGAGAAAGTGGAACAGTTCTTCCTTGAAGGGAAGCCTTTTCTTCTTGAAGACCGGTTGGCTGGTCATACGGTCTTGCTTTGGGCCCCACAGGGGATAGAGCAAAAGCTTGTGCAATCTCTCACGCAGACGCTCGTGATGGCGGGAGCAGAAGTGCCGGGCGTTTTGTGGTTCACTGAAAAAATGGATCTGCTTGCGACCAAAGACAAAAACGCGCAGAAAGAACTCGCAGCAATCCTTGGTGTCACCACGAACGATGCTGCTGTGTTTCAGTCTACCTTGATCGAGCAGCTGGCTTCTGTTTTTACAGGCCTTCCTCTTGAAGGAGCACAAGAAACTGTCCCTGTTGCTGTGGGTGACAATCTCTCTCTTGTGCATTTTCTCCTCAATGCTGGTTATTTGGCTTATGAGCATGTACAGGTGCTTGAAGAGGACTTCAATGAGACTGCTTTCCGCGGAGAGGGAAACTTGATGCTCATTGTGGGGAGTGACAAGTCAGAAGTCGGAAATTCTGAGTTTTTGGTGCCTTTTTCAAGGGCAATGGCAGCTGGGAAGCGCACTGTTGCAGTACAAGGGAACGATGACAATCCCGACTTTCTGAATGAGCTGCGTGCCCTCCCTTCTGTGCGCGCGCAGATGTCGACAGTTGACCATGTGCATGAGGATATGGGTGCGTATGCAATGGTGGCAGCGTTGGCCATGACCCCTGACCAAGTGCATGCCCAACTTGGTACGGAAACCTCGTATTTCTCTGGTCTTTTGGACAAAGTTGATGTCACAGACTGAAGTGGCCTCTGGGTCGATTGAGGCCCCATTGGGCGTTTCGGATGAGGGAGAAGCAGGGGATCTTGCAGCGCGTGACGCTGCGTCAGTGCAGCGGAATGCTTCTCTGGCGGTGTCAGTGCTCACGCTGTGTGCCCGCTTTGTTGGCTTTGGTCGAGTGTTTGTGGTGGCTGCCGTCTTTGGGGCCGGTTTTCTTGGTGACACATATACTGCGGCGAATCAGTTGCCCACCATGGTGTTTGAATTGGTGGCGGCAGGCGCTTTGTCTGCAGTGCTGGTCCCGGTGCTCGTGGAACAGCTTGCCGGTGCGGATCCTGCGCGCGCAGATGAGCTTGCGGGAAAGGTCTTGGGCAGCGCGCTCGTCGTGATGGCGTGCTGTGCAGTCATTGGCGCGTTGTGTGCCGTTCCTTTGGCGTCGGTGTTGTTTCTGAGAACGACTGATCCCGTGGAACGCGCAGAAAAGGTGCGTCTCGGCGCGTTTTTTCTGCGGATTTTTTTTCCGCAGCTCATGTTTTACACGGTGGCATTGGTGAGTACTGCTGTTTTGCATGCCCGGCGACGTTTCTTGATCCCGGCTGTTGCACCTTTGTGGAACAATGCAGTGGTCATTGCTGTCTATGTGCTGTACGGGGTTTGGTTTGGCCAGACAGACGCAGGCAGCGTGACAGATAAAGGAGCATTGTTCCTTGGGGTGGGGACGACTTTGGGAGTGGTGGCCCTCTCCTTGCCTCAACTTTGGTTTGTGCGACGGCTTGGGGCCCGGCTACGTCCGCGCCTCGCACTGCGAGATCCCGTCGTGCGAGCAGTTGCACGTCAGGGGCTGCACGCTGCTGGATATCTTGGGCTGAACAACCTGCTTTTTATGTACATGGTGGTGCTGTCTGGTGCTGGTGGCGTTGTCCCTCTTTCAACAGCTTGGCAAGTTTTTCTTCTCCCTTGGGCGATTTTCGCGACTCCATTGGCAGTAGCGGCTTTTCCGGCACTTTCGCGTCTTGCGACAGAGAAAGACGCGAATGGTTTCGGAAAAGAAGCAGTGCGTCTGCTGGGTGGGACTTTTTTCTTTTCGGTGCCAGTTGCAGTCGGGTTTCTTTTTCTTGCACTTCCCGTTGCCAGTCTTTTCCGTTTGGGGGAAATGGGGACCGAGGGAGTGGAGCGTCTTGCGTTGTATATTCGTTCTTTCGCTTTGGCAGTGCCTTTTTACTGTATATTTTTGGGACTCACTCGCGTCTCATACGCGCGTCGTGACACCTGGGGACCGACTGCTGCGAACGCTGTTGGAGCTGTTTGTGGTGCAATTGTGATGTACTTGGGTATTGAAATCGTGCAGGGCAAGGCAGGGCAAAAGGCGCTCGGCGCGGGTTTCACCGTTGTCTATGTGATATCGGCTTTCTTGACTGCACGGCGAGTGCTCCGCAAGCAGGATAGAAGCCGTTTCGCGCGTGATGTTCTTTCTTGCGTTCTTGCCGGCCTGGTTATGGCAGGGGTGATGGCAGCAGTGCCTGGTGTCCTCGGTTTCAACGTAGAAGAAGGAGTGGCGCGTGCGTTGCTCGTTTCAGGGATCGCAGGGGTCCTTGGGCTTGGTTCCTATCTTATTGTTACCAGGTGCCTGCGTTTGGGTGCTTGGGAGTTGCTGAAGCGAACGTGAATATGACTCGTATGCTTTTGACTCTTGGTCCTTCGACCGGAGGTATTGGCCACCATGTACGCCATATCTATGATGCATTAACAGCGCAAGGTTGGCGTGTCCGTGTGGTTGGTCCTCCTGCCCATGCAGAGGGATGGATGGAAGGCCTCGGTGATGATTTTCGGCCGCTTTCGTTACCAGGTCCTTGGGGGCCTGTCCGCTCTCTTTTCGGGCCGCTGACCGAGGAGTGCCGGGATGCCGATCTTGTCCACGCACATGGGCTGCGCACGGGACTTGTGACGGCGGTTGCAGCGCGGCGTGCGGGGACTCCTGCTGTCGTGACTGTACACAATCGTGTGCTGCCTGAGACAGGCGGGCGTTTTTGGCGTTTTGCCCGGTGGGCGGAGCCGCTTACAGGGCGGGCTGCGACCGTCGCATTGGGGCCTTCTCCTGATGTGGCGGAGCGTCTGGGCCAGAGTGCCCGTACGATTCCTGTGGTGCCGCGTCATATCCCGAAACCCTCCCGGGACCGGCTTGCAGTCCGTCAGGAACTCGGTCTTGAGAGGGATGATGTCGCTGTGTTTTGTCTTGCGCGTTTTCAGCCGCAGAAACGGCTTGATGTGCTTGTGAAGGCGGCAGCTCTCATGGTTTCTCCTCGTGTCAAAGTGTTTCTTGCCGGGGATGGGCCTTTGCAGGAAAAAATTGCCGCCCAAGTTGAAGCCGCGGGGGCGCCGATACGGTTTTTGGGATATCGAAAGGACGTGCCTGACTTGCTTGGGGCAGCCGATATTGCGGTTCTCTCCTCTGCTTGGGAAGCAAGTCCGCTTGCACTGCATGAGTCTGCTTGGGCGCGTCTTCCTTTGGTTGGGACGGACACAGGCGGGATCCCTCTTATTATTCAAGATGGCGAGACTGGGTTTGTTGTCCCTGTGGGAGACGCCTCTGCCCTGGCGACCGCGCTGGATCGTTTGGCCGGGGATGCTGGGCTACGCCGGCAGATGGGAGATGCCGCTTGGGCAAGGGAGGAAGCAGAATTCTCCGGTGACAAGATGATGGAGCGTTTGAGTGTGGTGTATGAAGAGGTTCTTTCATCTGGGTCTGGCGGGAGTGCGCGAGGAGAAGCCCCGGGTATTGTGCAACCTCTGACACCTTCTGTGGGTATCCCTTCGATGGATGACGCAAGAGGAAAGACCGCGACGCAAGTGCCCAAGGAAGATATGCCTGAAGAACATGGTGTGGAAGGGCAAGACGTATGAGACGCGTTTTCCAGCGTTTTGCCTGGTGGCACTGGGTTTTGGGCCTTCTGCTGGGAGGTGTGATTATTTATGGAGGTTTGGCAGTTTTAGCGGCGTTTTCGGATGAAGATGTTGAAGTCGGGAGTGGAGAGACAGCAGCAGACGCACAACCTCCGAAGACCGTGGTCATTTTGAGCATTCCCCATGTGGAGTGGGAAGACATGCTAGAACATGATCTTCCAACTTTTCAGGCCTTTTTTCGGCAAGCCATGATGGCCAATCTCGCGACACGCACGGCGCGCCGCACGACCACTCTCGAAAGAGCATATGCCACTCTGAGTGCGGGGAACCGGGCGAATGCCGGTCGTCTGGGTGCCGCTGCATTTAACAAGTCGGAGCTGATTGACAGCTCTTCGGCCCGTCAAGCCTATGCCCGCCGTGTCGGAGAGGACCGAGACGCTGCTATTTACCATGTGGGAGTGGCGCCTGTGCTTCGTTACAACGAGGACGATGACTTTGGTGCGCTCCCTGGTGTCCTCGGGACTGCTCTGGTGGATAATGGCATTCTACCTGCGGTAATTGGGAATGCTGACGGTCCTCCGCTGAGCCCGCAGACCCGTGATGAGAATGCGAACCAGAGTCTGGCTGAACTTGCTTTGGAAGATGCTGATGAAGAGGGAACCCCTCCTCTTGACGTGCGTCTTGGGCGATCTGTCGCCATGATGGGGATGACGAAAGAAGGGGTTGTTCCGCTTGGCACGGTGGCTGATGGTCTGCTGAAACGGGATGTCTCACGCCCTTACAGTGTGGGCCTCGACAATGAGGAAGTCTTGCATGCTTTTCACGAGGTGCTGGTGCAAGGGGCGGGCCTTGTGGTGGTTGAGGCTTCTGATCTGGTGCGGGCCGAACGGGCGAAGGTGCTGGCTTTGGAAGAGCAGCATGAAGCGATTCGGGCCGCGGCTTTGCATCGTGCCGATAGGTTGCTTGCGGGAATGCTGGAGCGACTGTCTCTTGAGGATGCCACCTATTTTGTTTTGTCCCCTGTACCGAGTGGGGCACCGCGCAAGGCAACGGAGCAGCTTACTTTGTTTGCGATGGCAGGTCCGGGTATTACACGCGGGGCGGCATCTTCTCCTTCGACGCGTCGTTCGGGGATTGTCACCCTCCCAGATGTGGCGCCGTCTATCCTGCATATTTTTGGTGTCGACCGTCCTGACGATATGACTGGTCGCCGGGTCGCGAACAACCCGACTGACAAGGACGTAGATGATCTTATTTCCTCTTTTGTGGTGAGTAATGACCAGGCCATCACGAGAGACAGAATGACTCCTCCCTCTTTTGTGGCGCTTGTCGTGACGCACGGGCTGGTTTATTTGGGGGCGACACTGTATTTGTGGCGGCGGCGCATGTCGGAGAGTTTCGCTTTTCTCGCTATCTCAATGATGTATCTGCCAGTTGCGATGTTTCTGGTGCGTTTCTTTCCTATTCATCGTCTCGGCTCTGGTTGGAGTGTCTTTCTTATTTGGGCTTTGTCAGTGTTGTTCGGTGCCTTTACCTTTCCTTTGCGTCGCTGGTGGAAGCTCGCGCCGCCGTTTATAGTGGCATTAGTGACTTTTTTGGTGCTTGGAATCGATGTGTGTACGGGTTCTTGGCTGGAATTGAACAGTCCGCTTGGTTACTCCGCGATTGTGGCGGCTCGATTCGTGGGTTTCGGAAACCTCGGTTTCGCCTTGTTCTATTGTTCCGCCATTTTGCTTGCTGTGTGTATCGTGCATAACTACGGAGTGACTGCTCGTGTGAAAACGGGACTGGCGATTTTTTTCGTCTTGGTTGTGGTGTTGAATGGGGCACCTGGGCTTGGAGCTGATGTGGGAGGGGTCCTTTCCGGGGCGCCTTCTCTTTTGCTTACGTGGCTTTTCCTGACGGGGCAGCGCATTCGTCTGCGTTCATTGGTGCTCGCAGCTGCGGTAGGTGTCTTGTTTGTGGGAGTTTTTGCTGCATTGGATTTGGCGCGCCCAGAAGAAAGCCGCACGCATTTAGGGCGTTTTGTGGAGTCTGTCGCTGGAGGTGGATGGGAAACTTTCGCGACGGTGCTTGACCGAAAGCTTGCTGCAAATCTGCGTATTTTGCGCTCTAGTCCTTTTGTGAATCTCTTGCCGGTCTCTGTGATATTCCTGGTAGTGATGACTTTTCAGCGTCGTGGGTTGTGGTCGGTTGTATTGGATTATCCTGGTTTGGCCGACGGGTTGAGCGGCATGGCGATCATGGGTGTGACCGGCATGGCGGTGAATGACTCCGGTGTTGCGATTCCCACCATGATGATCGCGATTATTGTCCCCTTATTGCTGTATTTACGCGCACTGAATGGGGAGGGACCTGCCACCGCGAACGAGAACAAAAAAGTAGGCGATCGTACGAGATCTTTCCGGACAGGTGTTCCCGCGTTTGCCAGACTTTCGCCAGTGCGCGAAAAAAGTCAAGATGGCGAAGGGGACGCGAACAAAGAGCGAGGCTTTGTGTCTTCGGAAGCGACGATCGGCCCTGCGTTTTTCTGAGGAGTGTGAAATGTCAGATGAGGTTATTCTGTCTGTTGCCGGACTGTTATTAGGGGCAGGGTTTGCCCGAGTTTTCTGGCGTATGACGCAGGAATGGCTTGCAGAAGGACCGGTGCTGCTCCGCACAAATTATGCGGGACGGCAGGTGCCGCTCGGAGGGGGTATTCCTCTTATCGCGGCGGTCATGATGGCTGCGGCTGTCTGGTCTTTGTGCCAGGCTGTGGCAAGTGGGAGTTCATTTGTTGTCTTGTCGGCAGAAACAGCTCCCCATCTTGCTTTGGTGGCAGGGTTCGGTCTTCTCGGTCTGGTGGACGATCTGCTTGGCGGAGGTTCTGAGAAGGGATTTTCTGGTCATTTAAGGGCTTTTTCTGCAGGGCGAATGACCACGGGGCTGTGGAAGTTGCTTGGTGGCGCTGCACTTGCACTTGCCGTTGTCGGGGCACAACGTGGTGGCGGATGGCTCCTTGTGGATGCTGCTGTCGTGGCGTTGGGTGCCAATGCGGCGAATTTGTTTGACCTTGCTCCTGGAAGGCTTTTGAAAGTTGCCTTGTTTTCTGGAGGGTGCCTTCTTTTTGGTGGGTGGGGCAGTATGGGTGCTGCGGCAGTCTCTCCCCTGGTTGGAGCGGGGGCAGCGATGCTTCCTGTTGACCTTGAAGAGCGGACCATGCTTGGCGATGCCGGAGCAAATGTGCTGGGAGCCTGCCTCGCGTACGCTGGTCTTCGCGTTATGGATGACCCTGGGCACCTTTTCCTCTTGGTAGGGTTACTTGCTCTCAACGCGGCGTCCGAGTTTGTGAGCTTTTCGAAAGTAATCCGTTCCGTTCCTGTATTGGAACGTCTCGACGCGATGGGTCGACGCTCTTCCTGAAGGGGCTTTGTTTTGCCGTTTTTCTCCTGCTCTTGCGGATTATTTAGGCTTTTATATCCTGAGCAGAGAGTTTGGTCTTCTTCTTTGCTACAGTGAGATCCCGATGGCTAAGCATATCTTTGTCACCGGAGGCGTCACGTCGAGTCTCGGAAAAGGACTGACGGCATCTTCTCTCGGGTGTCTGCTCAAAGCACGGGGATTCCGTGTCATTATGCAGAAGCTCGATCCTTATATCAATGTCGACCCTGGCACCATGAATCCTTTTCAGCACGGAGAAGTCTTCGTGACGGAGGATGGCGGGGAGACTGACCTTGACCTCGGGCATTACGAGCGGTTCGTCGACGAGAACTTGCATCGAGAGTCGAACTGCACCACAGGAGCGATTTATCGCTCTGTGATTGCCAAAGAACGGCGCGGAGAATACCTTGGGCAGACAGTCCAGGTAATTCCCCATATTACGAATGAGATTAAAGCTTCGATCTTGGGCCTTGGCGACAATGCCGACATCGTGATCACAGAAGTGGGCGGTACTGTTGGCGATATTGAGATCCTGCCTTTTCTGGAGGCGATCCGCCAGGTTCGCAATGACGTAGGCCGGGATAATGTGGCATACGTCCATGTAACGTTAGTGCCATATATTGGGCCGGCGGGAGAACAAAAGACGAAGCCTACCCAGCATTCGGTGACGGAGTTGCGTTCTCGTGGGATCCAGCCCGACGCGATTGTGTGCCGTTCGGCCCATCAGATTCCAGAAGCGTTACGTGTCAAGATCTCTGATCTTTGTGATGTTGCCCTTGAGGGGGTCGTCACTGCAATTGACGTCAATGATATCTACGAAATTCCTCTTGTGCTACAGGAAGCAGGGCTTGACGCGTACCTGTGTTCCCTTCTCCACCTTGAGGGCCCTGCTCCCGTGCTTGATGATTGGCGGGAAATGGTGGAGCGAGCCAGAACAATCACCAAGAAAGTGCGCATTGGTCTTGTTGGAAAGTATGTAGAGCTGCACGATGCCTACCTTTCGGTTGTCGAAGCGATTCGACATGGGGCGTTGTCTGCCGGAGTGAACGCAGAGATCGTCTGGATTGATGCCGAAGCAGAAGAGAACACTCTGATGGAGGAGGTCCTGGCCGACCTTGACGGAGTGTGCGTACCCGGTGGTTTCGGTGTACGCGGTGTGGAAGGCAAGATCGCAGCGATCCGTTACGCGCGTGAGAACAATCTGCCTTTTTTGGGTCTCTGCCTTGGTCTTCAGTGCGCGTTTGTGGAATTTGCCCGGAATGTGGCTGATCTGCCTGATGCCCATTCCTCGGAGTTTGATCCAGACACCCCGCATCCAGTGATCGACCTGATGGAGCGACAACGAAAAGTGTCCGACATGGGCGGGACGATGCGTCTTGGAAACTACCCATGCCGGCTTTTGCCGGGAACGCGTGCTCAGCAAATTTACGGGGACCTTGTGGTCTATGAGCGACACCGCCATCGTTATGAGGTAAACGAAAAATACCGGGATCGTATCGAGTCAGCTGGGCTCGTTTGTTCCGGGGTTTCTCCCGATAATCGCCTTGCGGAGATCATTGAACTGCCCGACCATCCTTTTTTTCTCGCAACCCAGTTCCATCCCGAGTTCACTTCGCGACCGAATCGTGCAAATCCCCTCTTCCGTGAATTTTTGGCTGTTGCTGCAGAACATGCGCAAAAAAGAGATGCTTTCGAGGGGCTGTCCACTTTTGATAAGCAGGTATTCATCGATTTGTCGACTGTTCAGCAAGACTCTTGAACAGGGAAAAAGAGAGGATTCCCATTGGAACACCCGGCTTTTCGCCGTGAAGATCGTCATCTTGTGCACAGTGGGCGTTTTGATATTTTTACCCTAAGTGTGCGTTCTCCGGAAGGAGAGCTTCTCGAACGTGATGTGGTTGCACACCCAGGTGCAGTCACTATTGTGGCGATAGAAGAGGACGATATTGTATTTGTGCGCCAGTATCGTGCCTCTGTTGATGCGTGGTTACTGGAGTTGCCTGCCGGGAAGCTCGATCCTTTGCCCGATGGCGGAGTAGAGGACCCTGCTCTTTGTGCGCAGCGGGAACTGCTCGAAGAGACCGGCCGGCAGGCAGGCGAACTTGAGTTGCTCGCCGATTTTTTTGTTTCTCCAGGTTGGAGCGATGAGCGCATCATTATTTTTTTGGCGACTTCTCTAAAGCGTATGTCCCCTTCTCCACAGGGACCAGAAGAGCAGCATATGGAAGTTCTCCGTGTGCCCTTTCCTGAAGTGATGAGAATGGTGTGGAATGGGGAATTGCGTGATCTAAAGAGTGTGGTTGCTTTGTTCCTTGCACGGGAACGGTTGGGGCATATACTGCCGGATTGTGCAGTTGATGGGGGAGGTGGGGGAGAAAACAGCAACGAGAGGACAGGAAAATGATCATCGGGATCCCGCGTGAGACGAAACCCGGTGAAGCACGTGTGGCAATGACGCCCGAAGGGGCACGCGAACTTCTGCGAAACGGTCACGAGGTGCTTGTGCAAACAGGAGCCGGAGATGGTTGTGCCTTGCCCGACCCTCTTTATACGGCGGCGGGAGCACGTATTGTCCCTGACGCGGCTGCTGTTTTTGCTGGGGCAGATCTGATTTGCAAGGTGAAAGAACCGCGAGGAGGGGAGCTTGACATGTTCCGCTCTGGGCAGATCTTGTTTACTTTCCTGCATTTGGCGGCCTATCCCGATGTGGCAGAACAACTGCGTCTTTCCGGTGTGGTTGCGATTGGGTACGAGACCGTTGAAGGAGATGACGGGCGACTTGTGCTGCTTGCCCCAATGAGCGAAGTCGCAGGCCGAATGTCAGTGCAAATTGGTGCACACTTTTTGGAACGTGCCCAGGGGGGTCGAGGAATTCTTCTGGGCGGGGTGACAGGTGTTCGTCCTGCCAAAGTCCTTGTCCTGGGGGCAGGAGCGGCCGGAATGCATGCTGCTGCTGTGGCGGGATGCATGGGTGCAGAAGTGATCGTGCTCGACATTGACATCAACAAGCTACGGAATGTGGAGGAGACACTCGGCGGACGTGCCGTCGGTCTCTTTTCTACAGACGCGGTGATTCGGGAAGAAGCCCTTTCTGCCGACCTGTTGATTGGCTCGGTTTTATTGCGTGGTCGGCGCGCGCCCCGTCTTGTCGACAAAGAGACTGTGTCGGAGATGCGCAAGGGCGCGGTGATCGTTGACATTGCAGTCGACCAGGGTGGATGTATCGAAACTTCGCGTGAGACCCGCCATGATGATCCTGTTTTTGTTGCCTATGGAGTGCTGCACTACGGCGTGGCAAATATGCCGGCAGCGGTGCCCTATACCTCTACCTATGCTTTGGCGAACGCCACTCTTCCTTACACCGCAGCCCTTGCGAGTAAGGGCCTGACTGCTGCGCTTGCCGCTGATCCGGGGTTCGCGCGAGGAGTACAAGTGGCAGCAGAGAAGATCTGTAATCCAGATGTGGCGATGGCCCTCGGAACGGCATATGTACCGCTGTCTGAACTGTCTATTGGAGACAGCTAGCAGACTAGCGGCAGACCAGCAGAGAGGTATCTTGTGAGAAGTATCTTGGAGGTATCTGGGTGGGGAGCGCTCGGGGTTTTGTGTTTTTCTCCAGTGTGAGCGAGATGCCTGTTGTGTCTGAGAAGTGATCTTTTTTGCGGAAGGAGAGGAATCCGCTCTGTGTCAAAACACGAAGATTCCGGGATGTGGGAGTGCTGGGGCGAGGTTGGGCAGGGAGAAGAAAGTGCGAAAAGAAGCAAGAGCAGGGAATACAGGGGAAACGCGAGAACTGTGTGAAGGCACACGCGTGCTTTGTCGGGTGGAGCGAAAGAAGCCAGAGTTTCCTCTGCAAGCGGGCCGGGTAGTACCCTTGTGTGCTTTTCCAAGATCTTTGCGACAGCCCTCATTTCTGCCGCGAGAGAGCCTGCCTCCTGGTCCGCGTTCTTGGACGCGTACTGTACGAGATTCTTCTTACGGGCATTTGGCGATACGGTTTTTTCGTTCCTTGCGACCAGGGGGGCCTTCTGTTTCCAGTCTGGCCTGGGCAGAGAATTTGTTGGATGCTGGGGAATGGAAGCTTTTTTGCGAAATGCCGGGTTTTGATCAACGTCACTGTTTGGGCGTGGGACGCGGTGCGCACCGCATTACCGGAAGTGAGCTCGTGGGACGGGCTGGACTTTTGCATGATGTGGGGAAAGTGGACTGTGGTCTGTCCCCTTTTGGGCGATCTTTCGCAACCGTGGGGAAACGCCTTTTCCCAGTGACGGCTGCACGCTGGACTTGGCTTTGGTGGGAACGGGTGCGCGCTGCTCCTACTGATCGGCTTGTTCCGTCTTCCTGGCAAGAACGTTTTTCTGCATATTGGGCGCATCCTTGGACAGGACGTCGCATGCTGGAAGCAGTGGGTGCGCATCCTGTTGTGGCTGCCTGGGCCGAACATCATCATCAGATATATGTGCCGGAAGGCATCTTTTTTTCTTGGGAACAGGCTGTTGCACTATGGGATTGTGACAATGATTGAGGTTTTGCGACCGGGGTTTTGGCGGGGGTGTGATGAGAGGGGAGCGCGATGCTTTTCTTCAGGCGAGCTGGATAGGGTGGGGTCCGCGTGTGAGGGAAGGACTGTGCTCTCCGCGCGCTCTTTCGTCTTGATGGTATCGTAAGTGCCGGCATTAGTGCTGACGTAAGATCTGCATTCAGATTCGCGAAAGCTCGCTTGCATTTCGGCATGTTTTTTGCATGTGATCGATCGCAGTATTGCGTGCAATTTTCGTGTTTGGTATCGCGTCAATATGGTCTGTGTAAGCTGGTGAGCTTGCTGGGGAATGCCGCGGAGAAGTGGGGATAATACCAGAGTATACTCTGGTATTATCCCCACGAGGTAGCCTTTTTTTGTGTTCGGATCTTAAAGAAAAGCAGAGTACCGCTCTTCTTTGAATTCTGTGGGGGAGACTGCATGGCATCTGCGAACCGTGATGTTTTCGCGTGTGCTGGATGCCTCTTTCGTCTGTAGTCTATTCCGTGGCATTTGCTTTGGTCGGAGGCGACCAGCAATGTTTCTGCTGCATGTTCTCTGCAGTGCGTGTGAGTTTAACGATGGGAATCTTCATGTCACGTTCTTCAAGATCCCTCCTGAAATTCTTTGCTCTTGTCCTCTCCTTCAGCCTTTTCGCTGTAGCGTGCGGTGACGATGACGACGAAGAAGGAGTGACCGCTTCTGAGGCCACCAGGATTGTCCGGGAAACGGCAGACGGTACGCTTGTTCTTTCGACTTTTTTGCCCTTGTCAGGTTCGCTTTCATCGTATGGTCCAGGCATGCGGAGCGCCGCAGAGCTTGCCGTCATTGATATTAATGAGGCGGGTGGGGTGCTGGACTCGGACGTCAAGCTCATGGAAAATGTCGATACTGCTACAGATCAAGACGTTGCAGTTGCCGCGGTGGACAAGATTTTGGACAGCGAAGCTGATGCATTGCTTGGTCCTGCGGGAAGTGGGATCACAAACGCGGTTTTCAACAAAGTGACGGGAAGGGGACTGTTCCAGTGTGCTGCTTCGAACACAGCACCTGCTCTCTCAAACCGAGATGACAATGGCTACTATGTGCGTACTGCCCCATCTGATGACTTGCAGGGTCCTGCTTTGGCGGATATTGTGGCAGAAGGTGGGCACACGCGTATCGCGATTATGGCCCGAAATGATGACTACGGGAAGGGCTTCAAAGAAGCGCTGGAAAAAGCTTTTGGTGAAAGTAACCTGGAAGTTGTGGAGAGCTTGAGCTATGACGCGAAGGCGCCCGATTACACCGCTGAAGTGAAGGACGTGAAAAAAGCGAACCCTGACGCGATTATCGTGATCGGTTTTTCCGAGGGTGCGAAGATCCTCGCTGCCATGATTGAGCATGGCATTGGACCTGGGCAAAAAGCTGTGTATACAGCAGATGGTATGCAGGACCAAGGCCTTGTGGCGGAAGTTGACCCGAAGAATGCAAGGGTTCTTGATGGTCTTACCGGGACGACTCCTTCTGCGGGAACGTCAAATGACTTTTTGGGACGATTCAGGGCTTTTGCCCCAGAAACGAGAGTTGTGTACGTGTCCCAGATGTATGACTGTGCCATTGTGATTGCACTTGCTGCCATTGCCGCAGGAAGCGATGACCCTGCCAAGATCAAAGATGAGATTGTAGGGGTAACTCGTGACGGAGAGAAGTGTGTGGATTTCGCTGCATGCAAGCCTCTTCTCGAAGAGGGCAAAGATATTGACTATGACGGGGTTTCTGGTCCAATCGAGTTTGACGCAAAGGGCGATCCAGAAGTAGCTGCTTACGATGTGTGGACGTTTCAGCAGGGCGAGATTGTGACACTGAGGACAGTTACTGTATCGAAAGAGTAGACAGCCTGCCGTCGGTACCTTCTGAAAAGTCGTCGTAGCAAAGTGTGCGTGTTGTCTGCTTCTTGAAGGAAGAAGCAGTACGAAGATCTATGGTTGCGCCTCCAGGTACACAATCCTGGAGGCGCAACCATGTGTGAAAGCAAGTATTCTTCGGTGCTTTGCGCGCGGGGATGGGGATCGCGCGCAAAGGCAACGGGAGGTATCCCCTGGGAGTGTGGAGCTGGGATGTGGAGAGGCGTTAGGCTTCCTGTTTGGCTTGGCCGAGCGTCCCGAGATAAAGCTCTATTACTTTTGGGTCCGTGAGCAGATCCTTCGCAACACCTGTATAGGCATTTTTTCCCTGGTCGAGTACATACGCGCGGTCGGCAATCTGTAGGCAGCGTCGCGCGTTCTGTTCGACGATCAGGATCGAGACACCCGTTGCCTTGATTTCCGTGATCCGGTGGAATACTTCGTCCTGGTTTGCCGGAGAGAGGCCGGCAGAAGGCTCATCGAGGAGGAGCACACTGGGTCCGATAATGAGCGCCCGGCCCATGGCAACGAGCTGACGTTCTCCCCCTGACATGGCGCCTGCTTTTTGCTTGCGTCGCTTTGCAATGAGTGGAAAGAGCTCTGCCACAAAAGCAAAGCGTTCTTCCCAATTTTTCGGGGAGAGAAAGAGCCCCATCTGCAAGTTCTCTTCCACGGTCAGCGATGGAAACACGTTGTGTGTTTGTGGCACGTAGCCCATGCCCATTGCGACAAGCTCATGGGCTGGTTTCTCTGTGATATCCGCGTGGGAGAGAGCAACTGTTCCTGTGCGGAGAGGAACAAGGCCAAAAAGGGCTTTCAGGAGAGTGGATTTACCTGCCCCGTTTGGTCCGATAATACCCACGAGTTCACTGTGATTGAGGGTGATTGTGCACCCGTGCAAAATATCAATGCCCGGCAGATACCCTGCGACAATTCTGTCTGCTGTCAGCAGAATGCCGGGCTTTTTTTTGGTTTCTTTCCTGGTTGTGGGGGGAGGGAGCGATTCCGGTCTTGTGGGAATAAAGGTTTCCGGGGTCGGCGTTTCCAGGACAAGAGGAGCTGGTGTTCGGAGGTCAGGAGGAGAGACCGGGTTTTGTGCTGCGGACTGAGAATCAGCCTGGGAAAGAGAGGCTGGTGTTTTTTCGGTCTCTTTTTCTATCTGTCCTAGGTAGGCGTCGACGACGGCTGGGTTCTGGGTAATCTGTTCTGGTATTCCTTCGGCGATGACTTTTCCTGCAGCGAGACAGACGATCCAGTCGCTGATTTCCATCACGACATTCATGTCGTGTTCGATGAAGACGATGCTCAAGTTGTTGTCGCGTAGCTCGCAGATGTGCCTGGCGATCGTCTGACGTAAAGCGGGGTTGACCCCGGCCATTGGCTCATCGAGCAAAAGAATCTTGGGCGAGGCCATGAGAGCACGCGCCATTTCCAGGAGTTTGCGCTGACCGCCGGAAAGTGTTCCTGCTTGTTGGTCTCGCATCTGTGACAAATTGAAGCGTGCGAGCAATTCTTCTGCTTGCGCTGTGGCTTTTTTCTCTTGAGCGCGCCAGAGAAAGGGAAAGAGCGCTGGACCGATTTGTTCCCCTGGCTGATGTTGGTTTCCGAGAAGCATGTTCTCTATCACAGTGAGACGGGCAAGGGCTTTGGTGAGCTGAAAGGTGCGGACCATGCCTTGTTTGGCCGTTTGATAGGCAATAGGATGCCGGTTTCTTTTGCCTTCAAATTCCCAGCTTCCCGTGTCCGGACGATCAAAACCAGTCAGCAGGTTGAAGAGAGTGGTTTTTCCTGCGCCGTTTGGGCCAATAAGCGCAGTAATAGTATTACGTTGGATTTCCAGGTGGTCTACGTCAACGGCGAGCATTCCACCAAAGCTTCGGCGCACGCCTTCCATAATGAGAACTGGATCTGATTTTGGTGTGCCGGGGAGAGGCGGGGGCTGTGTGGAGAGCGTTTCAGAACTCATCGAGTTGGGCCTCCTCTTTTCGTCCAAGAATGCCTTGTGGACGGAAAGCCGCGAGCAACATGAGCGCGAGGCCCATGAGGGCAAAGCGGATACCTGCAATGTCTTGGTCGCTGAGTGTGTCCGCGATGATTACTTCTGACGAGCGGAGTTCCCATAAGAATTGTTCTGTAAAAGTAATGAGGGTCCAATAGATCATTGCGCCAATAATTGGCCCAAAAGTATGTCCTGCTCCGCCCAAAATGAGCAATGTATAGACGGTAAAAGTGACGGTTGCGAGAAAGCTCTCCGGTTGCACATGATTGAATTCAGCGGCGCGCAACATGCCGGCGAGAGCTGCAATTATTCCGCCTAATACAAGAGTTTGGAGTTTGAAGCGAAAGACGTTTTTTCCGAGGCTGCGTGCGGCGTCTTCGTCTTCTCGGATAGAGCGGAGTACACGACCCCAGGGGCTACGCATCAGCGCCCAGATGAGAAGGGAGAAAACAGCGACAAGGCCCCACCCCCACAGCATGAGCCAGAGTGTGGGTGCGTCGAAGGTGAGACTGCCAATGCCATATTCGCCTTGGGAAATTGGGTTCGCGTCAAGGAAGCCATCGGCGAAATCCTGGATGCCATACACTCCGTTCGTGATGGATGCCGTACTGTCGGAGCGAACCATAAGGCGGAGCATTTCGGCGGCAGCAATGGTGACAATGGCCAGGTAGTCGGCGCGTAAACGCAGAGAAGGAAGTCCCAAGAGCAGTCCAACGACAACTGCGGCGGTTAATCCGACAAGCACGCCTGCCCAGGTTGGGGCTCCGCTGTCCACAGTGATGGCGGCACCATACCCTCCTGCCAGCATGAAAGCAACATGGCCAAAGTTGAGCAGGCCCGCGTGACCAAATTGCAGATTGAGACCCACGCCTGCCAATGCAAAAACGGCTGCTTGAGTGCCGATTCCTGTTTTGACAGACTCCTCGAGAACACCGAAAAGGTCCATAATCAACCTACCCGTTCGCGTCGCCCTAAGATGCCTTGTGGGCGTATGAGCAGAGTGAGGACAAGGGCGCCGAGTGCAAATACGTATTTGTATTCGACATCGAACCAGAGGGTGGAAATCTGCACTATCACGCCAAGGAGAATTCCACCGAGGACGGGACCATAGGCTGTTCCCAAGCCGCCCACAATAACTGCTGCGAACATGAGCAGCAGAATGTGAAAGCCCAAGTCTGGCTCAACTCGTTCTCCGAGCGCGAGGAGAACGCCGCCTCCTCCCGCGAGTGCGGTTCCAAGTACCCAAGTGAAAACGAGTATTCCGGGCACGTTCACGCCTGATGCCTCGGCGAGTTCGCGATTGTCTGCGACTGCCCGCATCGCAGTTCCTGTGCGAGTGTGTTGCAGAAAGAGGGCGACGGCACCGAGCACCGCGAGGCAGATGCCGATTATCCAGAAGCCGCGTGGTGTCTGAGAGATCGGGCCAAATTCAACGGCTTGTTGTAGGGCATAGTCGGTATAGGGCTTCGGGTCGTTGCCGTGAATCACAAGAAAGAGTTTGCGTAAGAACAAGGAGAGCCCAATGGAGACCACCATGAGTGCAACAGTGTTGGTTTTGCGCCGGCGGAGTGGGGCGAAGATGCCGCGTTCGAGATTCCACCCCAAGACCCCTGAGGCAAGCACTGCGCCAAGAGCGGCTGGGATAAGGGGGATCTGCGGACCGGTGGTATTCAGCCAGAAGGCGACAAGCGCTCCAAATGTGACAAGTTCTCCTTGGGCGAAATTGACGAGTCCTGTGATGCCATAGATGAGCGAGAGTCCCATGCAGGACAGGGCAATGATGAGGCCGAAACGGAGGCCGTCGACACTCCGGTCGGCGATTTCGCCGAGAGTCACAGAGTCGTTGTTTGCTGAAGAAGTGTTTGTGCCGAACTGCAGGGGAAAAGCGATAAAGCGGTGTTGTTCGGTCGTGATGGGAATGTCGAATTCGGATTTTGCCTTACTGGTGAGGAAAATGTCGGAGGGGAGAGAATCAGTATCTAGAACGATATGGTATTTGTCCGGGGCGGGGAGGGGGATTTCCCAGCTTCCGTCTGTGCCGGTTTCTATCGTGGCAAAGAAGCCTGCCTCGTTTGTGACGGTGATCCGGGCGCCTGGGATGGGCTCACCGTCGAGAGAGATTTTCCCTTTCAGGGACTCACCTGTTTGGCTTGCTGCTTCCGTCTCTTCGCCTTGCCGCGCTGGGTGTTCTGCTTTGGAGTTTTCAGGGAGAGGAGAAACCTGCGCTTTTACTTCTCCTGTCGTGCTGAAGATCAGAAAAATCAGGCATAGTGAAGTAAGGACGAGAGAGGGGAGCACGCGAAGATGGCGAGAGATTTTCTTTCTCCTAAAGCACTTTTTGACTGAGGAAAGGCCAGAGCCTTCTTTCCCGGGGGAGATTCCCATTCTAGAGACTTTTCGCATGAAAATTGTGGGAAACTAAGAAGAGTCCCAGGTAGGAGGTCCTAAGCGTAGGAGTCTTCTCTAGATCAGAGAAGACTTGCTTGAAAGTTTAGTCAAAGTGCCGCCAGATCGAGAGGTGCAGAAATAGTGATTTTTGTGCAAAATGCTATTGGTTCTGTTGTCCCAGCTATTGGCACTTCTCCAGAGGAACTTCTTGTGGAAGAGGGGAGATCAGGAGAAGGGACAAGCTGGTTTGTTGGTTGTGTTGCTTCTCGAGGTTTTTTCTGGTTTTTTTCTTAAGGGAAAGAGGACGGAAAGGGCTGAGAAGTTGGAGGAGCCGTCTCCGGGGGCAGAGGTTCGATCAGGAGAGTTTCGGGAGGGAAAGTAGGAGGTGGGGGAAGTTCCGGGGGCAGGGGTTCGACCAGGGGAGGTTCCGGGGGCAGGGGTTCGACCAGGGGAGGTTCCGGAGGGAAAGTGGGAGGCGGAGGAGGCCGGCGAGCAATTTTTTTGCGAGGCGGAAGTGTCGAAGTCGATTGCCCGGTTGTTGGGGAGTTTGTGACGGCCACGATGGTATGTGGGCCGGGTCTGGTCGTGCTTACCGTTGTGTGCGTTGTGCTGGGTGTGGGAGATGAGCGTGTGTCGTGTTGCTTTTGGGGAGCTGGGAGTGCAATCGATAGGCCGGTTATGGCGAGGAGGAGTGCACTTGCGACTCCTCCTGTGGCGAGTGCGCGTTTGCGGCTGTTGATGTTGGTGTTTGGGTCTCCAAACACCATGAAATGATCGCGGGAAAAAGACGAAAGTAGGCGGCATGTATCTTGGCCTGTTGCCCGTGGTAGATCGAGACGGGCTATTCCTGTAACCAGCAGATCTGTATAGAAAGCAGAGAGGATGCCTTGGGTGGTTCTGGTTGGTGTGGACGTTGGATGTGTGGAAACACGGAGATTCTTTGCGTGGAGAGGGCCAAGCGCCTGTGAGAGTTTGTAACTGGAGACGGGAGAAGAAGAGGCGGGTGCGGGGAGGCGGAGAAAACGTGAAATTAACCTAGGTTGGGGGGAGGGCTGCCTGGAGTGAGGTGGGGTTTTTTGTGTCACGATTTGGAGAGAGGCGTGGGAAGAGAAGGCCACATTGGTCGCCACCATGAGCGCGGGTTGGGATCCGGCAGGGCCGTCTGTACAGACGACGATTTTTTTATAGGGGATGGGGAACTGTGTGCCACGAGTAAGAAGGATGCCGAGGGAGTGCCGCCCTGCGTAATCAGTGATCTGCATGGTGGCACGTGCCGCCTGTGCGAGGAAGCGTTTTTTTCTGATGCCGGCAGTGTGATCCGGGATCACGAGAAAAGTCGCGGCTCTGTCGATACTTACGGTAAGGAGGAGGCCGAAGTCCCAACGAGGCACAGAAAGAACGCGGACTTCTTCTGTTTCATAAAGATGGCTTTGCAGCAAACCGTCGGCTGGAGCAGACGCTACGACAAGTACCGAGGTACTTATCTGGAGTGCTCTCTGGAATGCATAGTGACTTTGGAGGCTGCCATCGAAACCGACGACGGTCAAGCATTGCATTTTTTGTTTTCTGTTTCGCGCGTGCCAACCTTGCGTATCATGTTGTCGTAGCGAGTACTGCAGGTAGGTTTCTCTGCC
>DEIU01000074.1:76104-84597 GCA_002352645.1 Acidimicrobiia bacterium UBA2766
GGCAGAGAAACCTACCTGCAGTACAGAATTTTTGTGTTTGGGCTGGGGATTTTCTCGCGAAAATTGAGAAGGAAACGAGAAGGAGCGTTGCTTTTTCTTCCGCTTGTTGTCGTGACTTTGCCGGCTGAGGTGGGAATTTGTATGCGGGGTGGTCTTTTGTGCTGTGCAGTGGTTTCTCTGCTGGTGTGCTCTTTTGGGTCGGGAAAAAATCTGTACTTTTGATGGTTGCATGCCCCGGTCCATTGTTGTAATGTACATGTGGTATAGCAGAAGCCTGCTATACCAGGAATTCCTGGTGAGGCAATTCTCGATTTCGCCGCAAAGAGTTCTGCTCTTTGCGTGAGAGGCGGAGGAAAGAATGCGGAGTGAGCCTCTCAGGGGATGGTCACGGCTCACTCCGCCCAGAGCTGCACAGAGGGGTCACACCCAGCGCTCGCTGTCGCGTACCTGTGATGCGAGAGTACTGTGTGTCCGTGCAGGCAAAAGATGTCTGTTGTTTTTTGGGCAGTAATGGGTGAGGATGCTGTGCCTTGTTATTTCCCTGGGTTCGCGCCCGGGGACCCTCGACCATATGGTCTGGGAGGTCGAGGGTCCCTTGCTCGCTGTGCTGCACCCAGGCAGATTCACTGCGCTGTTGAAGACAACTTACTGTGCCGGTTCCGTCTTGTCGAGTGAGGGGTGCGCGCCTGCCTGTAGTGTTTTTCAGAGGTAGCTGCGTTTCTGGGCGAGAATGCAGGCTGTTCCCATGTGAAAATTGCGGGAAATCGTATTTTTTCGGATGGACTAAGCGGTCGCGGATCTTTTCTCTTCGAATGCTGATATAGAGTTGGAAGAGAATCAAAGGTAAAAGTTGAACTTTCCCTGCCGGCCGGTCGGCTGGGAGTGTGCTTTCTTTTCCGATCGAGTGTGGGAACTCGTGTTACAGTCTCATTATGCGGCTTGCTTCTTCAAAGGCGGACTCTTTTGTTTCTGAAGAAGGGCGTAGTCCGAGGGAAACTGCATCGAAAACCACAAGATGGTCAATGCTGCAGTGCTGGAACATTTGCATAGTGACGGAGCCAATTTTCCCGTTTGTATGGCTTGTTGCGCCTGTCGCTCCGGTGACGAGCAGATCGCAGTTTTCCCAACGAAGTTCTTCGAGCAGAACTTTGGCCGGGTCACCCTCGTGATACCGGAATTTTGCCGTTACGTCTGTACTGTTGATGAAGCGGCGCGCATATGCGAGCTTCTCGGCAGAATAAGAAGACGGCATGCGGTAGATTTCGGGGTCGAACTCTGGATCTTTGGCCATGCGAGCGAAGGCTTTGCGGCTTTTTTGGTTGGTGCGGCGCTCAACGCAAATGATTTCGAGGTCTGCCCCGCTTACTTGGGCGACTGATGCCGCGGCGAGCACTGCCATGCCTGATCCCATTGACCCATCTGCTCCCACAAGAATATTTCGGTATTCTTCTGACCTTTTTCCTGGGTGATGGTTTGTCATGAGAAGACAGGCAATTTCTCGGTTGGTGCGATCGCCATCTTTGGGGAGAGAATGCGTAAGGTTAGAACGAAATCGTTCTAACATGGTAATGGTGTAGTCTGTAATAACAGCAAAAGGAGCAATGAACTCCGCAGCTTTCCCGATAACTAATTTGCTATCGGTATTTGTCACTTTGTTGATCTCGATGAGGGGGTCTTCTGCCCATCCCGCTAAGGTGAGATCGAGAGCAGGAGGCGTGAAAACGGTAACGCGTGTAGCCATTTGTCGTGCTCTGTTCAGAGCATAAAGGCTTTCTTCGGAGCCGTCGTACGCGACGAGAACATTCGATATCATCCCCGGTCGTTCTCCAAATCACTTATTCGCATGGGGTAGCCTTCTGATCGGACACTGCGCCGTGGGTATAAGGAAGAACATCGGTTTTCCCTAGTGGCTTTCTTTCGCAAACCCTTTTTTGGGAATTCTTTTCTTCACAGTTTTGTGTGGATATACGCGGCTTGTCTGAAAGGTCTGGGGCGGGAAGTAATGCAACGAGGCGTTTCAACAAGGTTCGCAGTATGCACATTCTGAGCGTCGATAATTTGCAAAAAGCATATGAAGGAAGGACGCTTTTTTCGGGAGTGTGCTTTGGGGTTGGCTCAGAGGACCGGATCGGTATTGTGGGACCGAATGGGTCTGGCAAGTCGACTTTGTTGCGTATTTTGTCAGGTGCTGAATTGCCAGACGAAGGGCGAGTGACCGTGAACACACGGGCGCGCTTGGCGTCTCTTGCGCAGGATACGGTGATGCCTGCTGATTGCACCTTGCTCGATTTTCTTTTTACAGGCGATGCTGCGGCTGTGGCAGCTTTGCGGGAGCACCAGCGCGCAGCGGAGGAAGTAGCATGCCGACCTGATGATTCGCGCGCGCAACGTTCTCTTGCCGATGCTGCGGCTCGTCTTGATGTGCATGGTGCTTGGGAGACTGAGGCGCAGGGACGTGCACTCTTGCATCATTTGGGGCTTTTTGACCCGTTTGTCAAGATTGGGAGTTTGTCGGGTGGACAGCGTCGGCGTGCTGCCCTTGCGAAGGCACTTATGGGTGATGCTGACCTGCTTTTTCTCGACGAGCCGACGAACCACCTGGATGTTGAGACGGTTGACTGGTTGGAACGGCGTCTGAAGCAGCACACGGGGGGACTGGTGCTTGTGACGCACGATAGATACTTCTTGGAACGATGCGTCAATCATATTTTCGAGATCGCGGACAAGAAAGTGCACCGTCATGAAGGGACATACCAAACGGTTGTAGAGGCGCGTCTCGACCGAGTAGCACAGTCCGGTCGAGGAGCTGCAAAGCGGCGTAATATCTTGCGCAAAGAACTGGAATGGTTGCGGCGCGGTCCGAAAGCTCGTGGTTCCAAGGCAAAATTTCGAGTGCGTCAAGCAGAAACACTGCGAGATGTCAAGGAAGAAAAAACGGAGAATTTGCGTATAGGCATGGGGCGCCGGCGTTTAGGCAATGTGGGCGTGGAACTCGAGGGCGTCTGCAAGAACTATGGTGATCACACTGTGCTGCGTGAGGTTTCCCTTCGGCTTGGCGCAGGTGACCGGGCGGGAATTGTTGGGCCCAATGGTGCCGGAAAAACTACCCTTTTGCGTATTATTGCAGGCCAGATCCAGTGTGACGGAGGAAGTGCACGTCTTGGCTCGACTGCAGAGTTGGGGTTTTATGAGCAAGAGACAACAACTCCGCCTTCCGGAAAACGGGTTTTGCAGGTGATCCGAGATGTGGCAGATCATGTGACGACAGCGCAAGGTCAGCATATCACGGCTTCTCAGCTGGCCGAACAGTTTCTTTTTGACAAGCAAATGCAGGGACGGGCTGTCAATTTACTTTCGGGCGGAGAAAGACGACGTCTGGCGCTCTGTGGACTTTTGATGCGTGCTCCGAACATTCTGCTTTTTGACGAGCCCACGAATGATCTTGACCTGGAGACTCTCTCCGTTCTGGAGGACTGGCTCGATGGTTTTACGGGGGCCCTTCTCGTGGCGAGTCATGACCGTTATCTTTTGGACCGCTTGGTTGATACGGTGTACGCGATAGAACCAGAAGGGGTAGTTCGGAAGCATCCAGGAGATTGGTCAGCCTATCGGGCGAGTAAAACGAACCGGACGGAGACTGGTGCCCGGTCTCCTCGGCCCGAAAAAGCTTCGTCTTCACAGCTGGGTCGCACTTCTTCTGTCTTCCGTTTGTCGTATAAGGATCGCCGTGAGCTCGTGACTTTGGAAAAGCGTATTTCATTTTTGGAAGCGCAAAAAAATAGCTTGTTGGAGGCGCTTGCTGGTGCTGCAGAGGAACACGCGGTTCTTTCGCAGCTGGGGACAGAGCTCGATCTTCTTTCGCAAGAGCTGACTGAAGTCGAGGAGCGATGGCTTGATCTGTCTTTGGCGGTAGAGAGTGCCGGCGCAGAGGCGGCAGAGAGCGGGAGACAAGAAAGCAGGCAGACAAGCCAAAAGCAGGGAAGGCAATGAAAGGCAACAGTGGCAGGAAACAGTAAAAAAGCTGTCATCGCGGCTTTAGTGGCGAACGGTGGGATTGCTTTGGCGAAATTCGTCGGGTTTGGTTTTACTCGTTCGTCTTCAATGCTGGCAGAATCAGTCCACTCAGTTGCTGACACAGGAAACCAAGCCTTGCTCTTGTTTGGAGGACAGCAAGCAGAAAAAGAAGCAACAGAGCGGCACCCATTTGGTTATGGGAGAGAACGTTATTTCTGGTCTTTTGTTGTGGCTATTGTGCTTTTTGCCCTTGGCGCTTTGTTTGCGCTTTATGAAGGAGAGGAGAAAATTCGGAGTCCGCATGAGCCGGAATCGCCAGGATGGGCGTTCGCAGTGCTGTCTATCGCGATTGTGATGGAGACCTTCTCTTTTCGGACAGCTCTTCTTGAAGGAAAACGCATACGCGCGGTAAATGGTGAAGCAGGAGGGTGGCTCGAGTTCATCCGGCGGTCGAAAGAGCCAGAGATAGCGGTGGTTCTCCTTGAAGACTTTGGGGCGATTATCGGGCTTGTTCTTGCCTTTCTGGGTGTGACTTTAGCTGTGACCGTTGATCCGATATGGGATGGTATTGGGACTCTCGCGATTGGTTTTCTGCTCGCGGTGCTCTCTGTAGTGCTCATGGTCGAAATGAAGAGTCTACTTATTGGCGAATCGGCTTCTCCTGCGGACGCAGATGTGATTCGGGAAGTACTGCTCGCGGGTGAGGATGTGGATAGAGTTATCCACATGCGTACAATGCACTTGGGACCGGAAGAACTACTGGTCGCGGCAAAAGTGCAGTTCCGTAAGGATTTTACTGCAGCGGAATTGGTGGTGGCCATTGATGAGGCAGAAGACCGCGTGCGCTCGACTTTGTCGAAGGTCGGTCCCATATATTTAGAACCTGATTTCTATTCTTTACCTACGAGGGTTTGATTTTTCGCGGGAAGGTTTGAGAGGGCATGGGGGAAAGTGGGGGATTTTCTCCGGTGGGGCGGAGGGTTTGATCTGTTTTTAGAGGAATGCCTTCCCGAAGTGTTTCGGTGTGTGTTGCCAAGGTTCGTGAGCTGGACTGGAAGTTTGCGCCCTGTTTCTTGTTATTTGAACTGTATGTACTACGGTGCTCCAAGACATTTTCCTGCGGTTGATAGCACTCTTTGCTTTTTTGTTCTCTTTGCGTACGCGTGGAGAATGCGAGTGAAAGCTTGGTTCTTGCGTTCATCCGGTAGTTGCAGAACGGTGTTTTTCGCCGAGATGAGCAAGTTGCTGCTTCGTTTCTTCTCCCACTGAGTTTTCTTCTCCGAATTACAGGATGTGGGAGAAGGTTGAAAAGAAGTCGTTTCTCTCTTTGCTGTGGATTTGTGACAAATACTTCCTTGCAATTTGAAGAGAAACCTTTTCAATTTTTGTCCGATTTGGTTTATTGATAACAGATACGCAATATCAGAGAATTGCAGTCTTGCCAATGTCCGCTCCAAGGAATTGGTGAGACTGACAGAACCTTCTTCCTAAAGAGGAAAGGACATTATGTCATCATCAAAACGGTTCATGACTGAAGAGCATAAACAAGCCATAGCTGCTGGTAGGTCTGAAGGCCTGGCTGTGCGAAGATATCTTGAAAGTCTGCAAGCTGCCTCCCGTCCAGGTCGACGAGTGAGCGTTGAGGAATTACGAGAGCGCTTGAAGGTCACAGTCCAGGCCATAGAGACAGAAGATGACCCTTTGGCAAGGTTGGAATTGATTCAAGATCGCATTGACCTTGAGCGAAGAATCGAAGCCGCTGCCACAGAAAATGATTTTGCAGCTGCAGAGAGCGCTTTTATCCTGGTTGCCCGTCACTATGCAGAACGCAAGTCAATCAGCTATCAGGCTTTTCGTGAGGCTGGTGTGCCTGCGTCCGTGCTGAAAGCAGCGGGGATTCGTCAAACACGCAGTACGCGTGGACAGAGTTCGCAAGCATTCGAGGAGCTTTTCGGGGAAGAAGCTGAGGAGTTTGAGGACGAATTGAACTGAATTTTTCTACGAGGTCTTCGATGGGGCAGGTCCTCGTACCGAGGTGGCTTAATAGCAGCCATGCATATTCACACAAGTTGAGAAGAGAGAGTGCGCTATCCAAAGAGCTTTGCTCATCCAAGAACAAAGCTCTTTTTGATGTGAAATGAAAAAAGAGTCGAGAGTGAGTTCTTTTCCTTGCGCTTTTTCCTAAGTGGCCGTACTCCTGTTTTTTCTGCCGACGGAAGTGGAATTCGCCTATTTAGTGGGGTTTTGCCAGTCTTGAAGGGGGTTTCGGATCTTTTGTTTCCTAGTGTTTTTTTGCGGCGATAGTTTCCAATGGCAACAGGATTGATTCGGATATACCTGAGCGTGCAGGAGCGGACTGTACATAGTGGCGAATCCAAGAGGCGGGCGTGTGTTTGCACACGCCCCTTTCTGGCACTGCTCTGAATGTTTGAGGTTGCCAGGGAGTCTGAAAAGAAGCCCGGTATGGACTCTTTAGTCTGCGAGTGAGGGAAGAACACCCTGCTGTAGGACCCTTTTTTGCTGCGGGGAGTAGGGGAGGAAGCTGTATGAACAGGGAGTCGCGTCGGAAGGGCCTTGGAAGGAAAAGGAAGGCCCGGGCAGAGAGCGGGTCTGAAGAGGACATCGACAAGGAAACGGTAGCGGCCGAAGAGTCTCAAGAGAGTGCGGATAAAAAGTTTACGGACACCGGAGAGGCAGAAGAGGCTGCGGAGGCCGAAAAGGCCACAGATCCCCAAGCTGCCGGACGTTCGAAGCCTAGGCGCCGTATTTTGCTTGTGGGCGTGGGTGTTGTTGTCGCGGCCATTGCAGGCACTTTGTTTGTTCTTTTTTCCGAAGGAGAATCAACAGACTTTGCTTCTTTGCAGAAGATCGAAGGCCTGGTGCGTCATGCTGGACCGGACAACATCTTTTTGGGCAGTGCAAATGGGGATTCTCTCGATGTGGGCAGCCTTTTGCGTGTGGGGGAGAAAGGGCGAGCAGTCGTGGAGTTGCCCGATGGGGCAAAGCTCTTCTTTGCGGGTGCGAGTGAGGCCCGTTTTTCCGATGTTGAGTTTGATGCGGTCTCTGTTCCTGTTGATGTAGGGTTCTCTTCCCGCCAAGTCGGTTTGTCCAACGGAATGATGTATCACAAGGCGGAGAGAAAGACTGAACACGCGTCTGTTGGCCTTGCGGTGGCTGGTGCGCTGCTTGTGGCGGAAGACGCCGCTACTTTAGTGCGTTGTACCAGAGGAACTTGTGTGGTGACAGTGGCAGAGGGAAATCCCCTTTTGTTGAGCGACGCGGGCCCGCCACTGATACTTGTACCTGGTGAACAAGTGACAATCGGCACGAATGGGGCTGTGCGTCTGACGAGGACAGCACCAGAAAAGCTTTTTGAGGAGCTTTCCTTCTTGCCTGCAAGCGAGGCAAAGAAGAAAAAGGACGAGTTTGCATTTCTTCCTTCTCCGAACCTTGGATCGGCCCGTGTTGAAGGTGCCTGGCGCTTCTCTACTGAGGTGATCGAGAGTCACAATAGCGGGGTTATTCCTGGTGCCACCAGCGATTTTGTTTTCGGGCTTGCGCCGGTTTGTTTTCGCGGTGCGTGTGTGATGGAAGCGGATGTAAAGAGAAACGTGACGCAGTCAGCGACAGACACACAAACGGGTCTTCGTACAGTTATCAGGACGTCTGATGCTGCGTTTGACGACGGGAAGTATTCTCTTGCTGTTTTTTCGTCGGTGCACTGTCTGAACCCATTGCTGGAAGTAGTAAAAGCTGACGTTGGAGAGGCGAGGCTTGCGTTTATCTTCCGGGTAAGTGAGGCGCGCTTGACGCAAGAGGGGTTTGTTGCCATGACTTTGGAAGGTCGTGGAACTGGCGTACTTTTGCGTCACAAAGGCGAAAGGTGCAGAGGAGACCTTGGAGACTGGGAGTTTCTGCTGGACGGAGCGCCCGCGCCCGATATTGCGGTTGCTCCAGGAAAGCCGCAGAAAGTCGACGAGGAGGAAGCCGAGCCTGGTGTTGACAGGGAAGATGGCGCTGAGGCACAGCAGAAAAAAGAGGGGAAACCTGCTGGAGGCAAGACCGGAGCGTCGACCGCGAAAGACGCCTAATTCTGGGGTGGAACTTGTCGTGACTCTCTGACGCAGGCTGTGTGTGGTTCTCTTTTGTGGATACCTGCGAGGAGAGGGGTTCTTATGTGACACACGCCCAGTCGCATAAGAACCCAGACACCTCTCACTGTGTGTCCCGTGAAAGGCAAGAAGGAGAAAAGACGGGAGATGCCCGCTCTGTGTGTGCTCTGCCTTAGCTTTTCTCCGATCCCAAGCCTGCTCCGAGCTCACCGAAGCTCAGTGTCGGGTTTACTCCGTCTACGGCATTTTGGAAGCGGGGGACGATACCTGTCGACATTTCGGGATGGGTCAGGATCCAGAATTTTTCGTTGACGACGGCATCATGCACCATGTTGGCAACTTCGGAAGGCTGCAAGCCCCCTTCGAG
>DEIU01000031.1:0-469 GCA_002352645.1 Acidimicrobiia bacterium UBA2766
GGAACAGGGGAGGTGGCAGGTGTGCCGGCTGGGATGCGGTTTGGTTTTCAGCTTGGGCTGCACCAGGACAGTGACCTGATTGAACTTGCCTGTCGGGCTGAAGCAGCGGGAAGAAGCGATCGAGGCCCTCTGCGCACGGGTGGACGGCCTGATCCCGGCTGACGCCCTTGCCAACCGTATGTGCTTGTCGGGGCCGTCGAACAGGTAGCGCAGGAGATTCTTCTTGCTTGTGAACAGCTGGGGCATCACTTACCTTGTTGTTCGTGATGTCGACGTGTTCGCTGCAATTACCCAATGGTTCCGCCGGCGGGAAAAAGCACCGAGCAGCGAGGACACCTGAACAGCCAAACCTGAATGTTTCCCGGAGCATTGCCTCTCTTCGGTGAAATAACCTTGGACTGATTGCTCGTCCGAAGCTGTGTTCGGTCCGGTGTTTGGGCGTGATGGACTCTGCCCAATGCGACAGTAC
>DEIU01000031.1:609-4824 GCA_002352645.1 Acidimicrobiia bacterium UBA2766
GTCAGTGTTCGCCGTCTGTTTGTTTTGATTCTGCCTTTTCCAACTGGCTGACACCCCAGAGGAGTATTCCGGTTCCTACCAAAAGGATGCCGATACCGGCGAAGAACAGGCCGAGACCGACCAAGTTTTCCATATTTTTTCCTGTTTATTCTTCTTGGGGCACTTCGTATGAAAAGAGACATGCAAGTATATTGCAGGGGTGGGGAATATTTGGAAATGCCTGATGCGGATTTTTGGCAGTGTGTATCCGGTTGGGAACTGGGTGTCACGATGTTGAGATTCGCGCGTTCTCTTTGGCGGATTTCTTGGGGATTTTGGTGTTACTTGGGGTGTTCAGGCTTCTTGTTGGACTTCTTGCTCTGTAACTGAACGGTGGGGTTTCATACTGTTTTTGGTATGTGGGTGACGACCGGCTTGATTGGAGTGGGATGTGGTTTGTTGCAGTCGGTCCTGCTTGTCGAGATGTGGTTGTTGCCCCATTGGGTCACACGTCTGTCAGCGGCAGCACGTTTACGGCTTTGCATAAAAGAGGTCGCAATGAGTTTGGCCAAGGGTATTCCTCAGGAACTACAGGATGAGTTGCAGGCGGTGATGGCATCGCATGTCAGACCGGACAATTTGCCGGGTCTTCTCTATGCAGTCTGTCGCGATGGCGAGACGATCCTGAACACGATCGGTTATGTGGACAAAGAGGGGTCAGCGCCCTTGCGTGAGGATACGATTTTCAGGATCGCGTCATTGACAAAACCGATTGTCGGTGTTGCGGCAATGATGCTTGTTGAAGAAGGTGTCTTCTCCCTTGACGATCCGATAGATGCTTTTTTGCCGGAGCTGGCCAATCGCCGTGTGCTGAAGAGACTCGATGGCCCGATCAGTGAGACCGAACCGGCGACACGATCGATCACGGTTGATGACCTGTTGACCTGCCGCATGGGGTTCGGCCTGCTTCTTCCGTTTGACGCCTATCCCATCAACATGACTCTGGCAGAAATGGGCTTCGGCATGAGCATCTTACCTCCCGAGGCCGCGAGCACGGATGACTGGATTGCCGCTTTCTCAGAATTGCCGCTGATGCGACAGCCCGGAACGGTGTGGCTGTACGGAACTTCCATTTTGGTTCTCGGTGCCCTGATCGAACGGGCGTCTGGCAAATCGCTTGCCGGGTTTTGCCAGGACCGGATTTTTGACCCGCTTGGTATGGTCGATAGCGGTTTCTGCGTTCCGGCGGAGAAGCTGGATCGTTTCCCACCTGTTTACTGGCGGAATGTGGTGACTGGTGCGGTCGAGGTTCTCGATCCCGGTGGCGTCGAGAGTTGGTTTGCCAGAGAACCGGGCTTTGCCTCAGCGGATGGTGGTCTTGTTTCCACTGCAAGCGACTACTTGACGTTTGCACGAGCGATGCTGCACTGCGGGGCATTCGATGGAGGGCGTCTGATCTCGCAAGCGTCCTACAACAAGATGAGGACGGATCACATTAGCCCTGAACAAAAGACCCGTTCCCCTTTTTTCGCGGAGGGGTTTTGGGATACGGTTGGCTGGGGTTACGCTGTCGCGATCAACACGGCGCAGACTCCAGCCGATCCGCAGGGCGTCGGCTGGGAGGGCGGCTATGGTTTGACCTGCGCGTGGGACCATGAAACCGGTACGATCGGTCTTCTCATGACGCAGCGTATGATCGAAGGTTGGGTAACTCCTCATTTCCAAGATTTCCGGCGTGTTGTTGCCGCCATTCGATCTCTCCCCCAATGACCAGCTTCGGCAGCCTTAAGCCGGATTAAGCCGGCTCAAGCCTGTCGAAAGGGATTGCTTCCCTGGTGCTTCCGGAGGGGACCATTGAGTGTTTTATGGGATGTTGGTTTCGACGGTCGTGGCGAGCTTGCCAAAGGCGTGCGCGGAGACGGTGGCGCCCATGATCTCACCGACAAAGATCTGTTGGCCAGGATCGTTTTCCGCGGCTCCCGCGACAACCATTAACGGTAACAGGTGTTCTTCTCTCGGGTGCGCGGCGCGGGCAGCGGGGGCTTTTTCCCAGTTGGCGAGCATGGCCCGGCGTTGTGGGGGCGCTGCTGTCGTCGCGGAGCTGAGCCAGTTATCGAAGACCCGAGAGCTTTGGGCAGCTTGGGGGGTCATGAATGCTCGCATATTGTGGTAGCTGAGACCGCTTCCGATGATGAGTATGCCTTCGTCACGGAGCGGCGCGAGTGCCGCTCCCAGCTCGAGATGAAACTTTGCGTTGAGATCAGACCGTAGTGAGACCTGCACGATGGGGATGTCGGCATCGGGGTACATTAAAAGGAAGGGCACGAAAACGCCGTGGTCGAATCCTCGTGTCGAATCGTATCGATGCGCAATCCCACCGGTATCGAGCAGTTCACCAATCCGCTGGGCCAGGGTGACCGATCCCGGTGCCGGGTAGGACAGTTCGTAGGTGTGCGCGGGAAACCCGTAGTAGTCAAACAGGAGGGGCGGGGCGACCGCGTTGTTGATCTCGACAAGGTCACCTTCGTGATGCCCCGACACGACGACGATCGCGTCCGGTCGAACGCCGATAAGGTCATTGAAAGACCGCAGAAACGCGGCGAGACGATCCCAGGTATCGGCCGGACCCATCGTCCAGTCCATGAAAAAGCACGGACCGCCACCATGGGGAACGAACACTGCCGGCATACGTTGTGGGTCTGTTTTGTTTGGCTCAGTCATCATATGCACCGTAGAACCCATGAAGCGTCTGTCTTATTTCCCCGCACGCGACTGCGCCGGGCACTCTCCCTGCTGTGAGCTACTGTGCTGATTGACGCGTGGACGGACGTGTCATGATAGGGGTCATCTCAGATATCCAGCTTTCTCACTCCTGTCTATGTCAATATTTATTGACATTAAGTCAAAAATATCTTACATTCAGTTATGTTAATAATCTTTGACATAGGGGCAAGGGTGTCATGCTCGGAGGAGAGCCTGCGGACCATTGCGGACCATTGTGGCAGTCTTGCTCGTCATGTATCCGGGCTATCTCGTCATCATGCTGCGGCGCGCGGGGAATGACAGGCTCGCTGCAGTGTCGTATGCATTGACATCTATGAAAGCTTCAATACTGTGTGCAAAGGGAGCCAAAGCTGTTGCACAGCATTGGCTACGCAAGTCGCAATACAAACCTGGGGGCAGGCCATGAAAGCAATCGTCCAATCCACGTACGGCTCACCTGACGTCCTCGAATACAAAAACATTGACAAGCCTGAGGTCAAAGACAATGAAGTGCTGGTACGCGTGCACGCAGCTTCGGTCGGGGCATGGGACTGGCACTTTATGCGCGCTGACCCGCACATCATGCGCCTTATTGGATTCAGGCTGCGCACACCAAAAAAGAACACGATTCCAGGAGTCGACATGGCCGGGCGGGTCGAAGCGATTGGCAAAAATGTCACGCAGTTTCAACTAGGTGATGAGGTGTACGGCGAAAGCAAGGGCACCTTTGCCGAGTACACTTGTGTCTCCGGGGATACGCTCGCTCTGAAACCGGACAACCTCAGCTTCGAGCAAGCCGCCGCTGTCCCCGTTGCAGCAAACACCGCGTTCATTGGTCTTCGAGACAAAGCTCAACTACAGCCCGGACAGAAAGTCCTGATCATCGGCGCGGCAGGAGGTGTCGGTACATTTGCTGTACAAATCGCCAAATCATTCGGCGCTGAAGTAACGGGCGTATGCAGCACAAACAGCAAAGACACGGTCCGATCCGTGGGCGCAGACCATATCATCGACTACACGCAAGAAGACTTCATCGAGAGTGAGGAACGCTACGACGTCATCTTTGAGCTCGCCGGGAGTCGTTCGCCACTTGAGCTCCGGAGTCTACTTACCCCCAAGGGAACTCTCATTCTCAGTAGCGGAGAGGGCGGCCATTGGGTTGGGCCTTTTCCCCGGATCATGAAAGCACTCGCCGTGTCACCATTCGTGCAACAGAAACTACTTTCCCTTACCGTGTCACCAAACAAAGAAAACCTGATCCTGCTAAAAGAACTCATCGAAGCCAAAAAAATCACGCCAGTCATCGACAAGACCTACCCGCTCAGCGAGGCTGCCGAAGCCATCCGTTACTTCGAGAAAGGCCACGGACCAGGTAAAATTGTCATCACCATATGAGACCCCCACACCCCACACCCCACACACAGGCCCCAACACACAACCGCTTCAAACCGTCCAAGCCGGCTCCGTGTCGGG
>DEIU01000031.1:4900-5880 GCA_002352645.1 Acidimicrobiia bacterium UBA2766
TTGCCTACGGTCTCAATGTGAACAGCCCCCGTTTTGAACCCATGCAGGTCGAGCTTTGGACATGCATTCTCAACGTCATTTTCGGGATCAAGGTTCACCTGCACATTTTCATTGTCTCTATTTATTGGAATCTATTGGACAGGGAAAAGGGGAAAATACTTTGTGCGTTCCCGAAGAAAAAATAAGGCGGGCTCTTCTGGGATGCCGGCCACTCTGAAGCACAAGCGTTTTCGGCGCTTTTGGTTTGGGCAACTTTTCAGCGCGATTGGTGATGGGGTTTTTCCTGTTGTTCTTGTGGCGCTGCTTCTCGCGCGCGGGGAAAGTCATCGTCTTGGGGTTGTGCGTGGTGCTGAAGCTGCGGGGAGTCTTGTGTTTTCTTGTGGGAGGGGGTCTTGCTGACAGGTTTGAGAAAACGCGGGTCATGATCGGCGCGGATCTGTTGCGGTTTGGTGCTGTGAGGGTGGTTGCAATCTCGAGTGGGACGGTTCCCCGACTTGTTCTTGCTGGTCTGGCTATGTTGATGGGGGTAGGGACTGGTCTTTTTCGGCCTGCATATGGAGCTGCTGTCCCGGAAATGTTGCCCGATTGTCTTGTGCGGAGTGGGAATGCCTTGCGTTCCGCGTCCGGTCTTCTCGCTGCGGTGGTCGGGCCGGCGCTTGGTGGGGGTGTTCTTGCTGTCATGGACGCCCAAAATGCGTTTGTGTTTGATGCATTTCCTCCTCGCCCGCAAAGCAGCCCTCGAACTCTTCGCCGCGCATTCTGTCGCAATAGAGGACCATTCCCGGCATCGAACCGCAAAACATCCCGCCCACCAGGTTTTCCGTGACCATTCACGTGATTTCGCATCCTGGGCGAAACTGTTCGGCTTTACCCCTGCCGCCCGCGTCCATACCGGAGAAATCCTTCGCCCCCCAGATGAATGGGACGAAGGCTTCGATACGTGAATGCGGGTTCTGTTCGTTTTTTGTGTTATGGGTGTG
>DEIU01000065.1 GCA_002352645.1 Acidimicrobiia bacterium UBA2766
CGAAGTCCGAGGGGATATCAGTTCTTGGTGTCATCGTTGGTGGCGTCACTGACGTCGTTGAAGGTTGTGCCGCTGATGTAGGTTTGCAGGACTGGTGCGGCTGTGGCGACGAGATCGGTGATTTCGGTTTTGCGCAGTTCTTCGATGCCGAGGAGTTCTCGTGCGAATAAAATGCCGATGAGGTGACTGCCGATCAGTGCTGCCCGGAGCGCCGGGTTGGGGCCCTCAATGATTTTTGCGCTGTGCTCGATGAATGCGTTGCTGATGAATTCTTGCAGCATGGTGGCGGCAGCGTCGTTGGTTGCGGCAGCTCGGAGCATGGAGAGCGCGGGGGAGCCGGGTCGGGTGAAAGCCTCGAAGTAGGCGGTGGTGAGGGCCTTGGCGCGCTGTTCGATTGGGAGCTGGGCAACCGCAGCGAAAAGCTCAGATGGGTCGAAAGGCAGCTGGTGGGCTTCCACGAAAAGCTGCCGTTTGTTTTTGAAGTAGTGGATGATGAGTGCCGGGTCGACCCCGGCTGCGCGGGCGATGGCTCGAATGGTCGCCCGTTCGAACCCCATATCGCCAAATTCTTTCCGGGCGGCGGCGAGAATGGAGTGTTTCGTCAGGTCGGAGTTTCCTGGACGGCGACCAATGGGCTTGGTGTTCATGAGGCCAGTTTTACGATTGTTTCGTCGAGCGTGGCATCGACGAGTTTCACGTCGGCGTTGATTCCTGCTTTGTCGAGCTTGTCACGGATTGTGTCGATGCTTTGAGACATGACCCGAACTTTACGTCCTGCAAGCGAGACGCGGGGAGTGCTGGAATCGGGACTGTCGCAATCGAGCAGGTTGAAGGCGTCTGCCCAGCGGTCTGTCGTGATTTCCACCGTCTTCCTCCCCGCAACGATCTCATTGGCACTGCCGTCTGCCAGGATTTTTCCTTCGGCCATGACGATGAGGCGATCAGTTTGCAGGGCTTCGTCCATATAATGTGTGGAGACGAGGACTGCCGTTTCGTTCTCGGCGCGCGCGTGAATCTGATCCCACAATTTGCTGCGGGCCAGCGGCGAAACACCTGAGGTCGGCTCATCTAAAATGAGCAGTTCAGGCTGGTGTTGGGTGGCGGCAGCGAACGCGGCGCGGCGTTGTAGGCCCAGCGGTATCGACCCGACAAGCTTGTTGCCGAACGGTGTAATGCCTGTGTTTTGGGCTGTAACCCCGAAGATCTTGGTCCGGAATTCCAGGTTTTCCTTGGCGGTCAGGTCGGGGTAGAGGCCGAGATTTTGTGGAACGTAGCCGATGCGATGGCGTTGCTGCCGGCTCTGGGGCCGGCCGAAGAGTCGAATATGACCGGCAGTTGGGATGAGGAGGCCGAGGATCATTTTGATGAGCGTGGTTTTTCCGGCCCCGTTTGCTCCGAGCAGACCTACAACCTCTCCAGTGTGCAGCGTGATGTTGGCGTTGTTGACCGCGGTGAATGTCCCGAAGGTGCGAGTGACCCCGGTGGCCTCGATTGGTTTCATGCGGGGTTGCCCTCCTGTGTACGCTCCTCCGCACGTTCTTGCGCGAGCTCCAGGACGATCGCGGCGTCTTCGAGCGTGATACTGGTTGTGTTGTCCGGTGTGCCGTTCGGGTCCCATTGCTGCCATTGTCGTCCGCGACGCCAAGCGAGTGATCGGTTTGTTGGTGTGTCTTGTGTGATGATCGATCCTTGAATGGCAGCGACGATGTCTTGAGGTCTGCCCGAAGCGAGCACATGCCCGTTGTGTAACAGTAAAATTGTTGCAGACCGTTCGGCTTCGTCGAGATAGGTCATTGCGGCCACTACTGCTGCGCCGTCAGAAGCCGCCCTGGTGATGAGCCGCCAGAGTTCCATGCGGCTCACGGGGTCAACGCCTGTGGTGACTTCGTCGAGGATGACGAGGCCTGGTTTTGGGAGTAGTGCCATTGACCCTGCGAGCTTCCGGCGTTCGCCACCCGACATTTGCCCCGAGATGCGGTCGCCAAAAGAATCGAGCGCGCAGTGTTTGAGGAGCATTTTTGCGCGGGGCTTCCAGTTTTTCAGTCGGTAGGCCTGTGCGACGAATTCCATGTTTTCCTCGACGCTGAGATCGCCGAAGATGCCTCCGCTTGCAGGCACGAAACCAATATTTTCCGGGGTTGGCAGGTGGATTTGGCCAGTTTGATGGAGATCGAGGCCGGCAAGCACCTTGAGTAATGTTGATTTTCCGGCGCCGTCCCCGCCAATAACGGCGTGTATGTTGCCCGGTGTGATCGTCATATTGACGTTGGTGAGGGCGTTGACGTCTCCGAAACGCAGGCTTAGGTTCTTGACTGTCCAGCTCATGATTCCACTGCCGCTGCCGAAACCGGACTTGTTGGGTTGCTGCTTCGTTTTGGTGCAATGTCGCGATGGAATCGGAATACGGCAATCCCGAACACCACGATTGCCATGAGGACAAGAATTCCGAGAGGGAAGAGTAGGGTCGCGGGATCGGTGCCTTTGAGGAGGATGCCGCGTGCGCCGATCACGAACCAGGTTAATGGTAAGAAGTAGCCGATCCATCGTACTTCTGCGGACATGGATTCGAGCGGGAAGATCATGCCCGACAACATGATCTGGGGCAGTAGCAGCATGATTGCGAGCTGGATTGCTTCACTCTGACTTTTCGAGACTGTCGAGATTGCAACTCCGAGTCCCAGCACAACAAAAATGAAAGTTAGGCTGAACAGGGCGAACATTGGGAATGAGCCTTTGAATGGAACATCGAAGAGCCATAATCCGGCCAAAGTCACGATTGTGATGTCGAGCAGCGCCACAACAAAGTACGGAGCGATTTTTCCGACTATGACGTCAACTGCACGCAGTGGCATGACCGCGAGCTGTTCGAGTGTTCCCTGTTCGCGTTCGCGCACAACACCAAGGCTGGTGATGACAGTGCCAATGAAGAGCAGCACAAGCCCGATCAGTGCCGGCACCATCACTTTCGCGGTGTCGAGGTTCGGGTTGAACAATAGGTTGGGCTGGAAACCCGGTGGGACCCGGCGCAGGGCTGATTGCGCCATGAATAGCTCTGTCCCATCGATCAACATGGATTGGCCAGAGTCGGTGTGTACGAACACAACCCCCGCCTCGGAGTTACGTAACAAATCCTGACCGACGTCTGCACCGGCAAGTTCGTTCACTGTGACCACGTTGAATACCGGATCGAGGGTGGTGGCCATCTCGACAGCACCCGGCCCGAGAAGAGCAGTGTCGATTTCGGTGACGTCGAAGCGAGCGGCATAGCCGAACACAATCAGTAACAACAGTGGGAGTCCGGCCATGAGGGCGACCGTGCGGCGGTCTCGCCGCATCTGGCGGAACTCCTTCACGATCATGGCTTGCATTATTCGCTCCAGGGGTCATTGTGCGGTATTACGAGAGTAATTCTACAGCTGTTGAATTACTCGTCAACCCCTTCGTTTGTCCCCCCCGTTTGTTCCCCTTCGCTCCTTGTTCTCCCTCTCAGTTCTTCCTGTTCATGGGAGTATGGGGCAGATTGCTGAAGGAACTGATGGCAATGCTTCCCGTTTCGCAGTGAAAATGCGGATATGATGCACTGCGTATGCGCTATGTTCCGTTTTCGTTACACGCATGCTGTGCGAATGCTGCACTGAAGTCGCAATATGCTTGTGTTTTGGTTGTCGTGCGGGTGCCACCCTGCCTGCATTCTGTTTGTACTGTGTTGTGTTTGGCAACGGCCTGTCTCGGTCTTGTGCTTGTTTGCCCGGTAGAATGGGCTTGGTCTTTGCTTCTTTGCAGACTTGCCATGGGAATTTTGTTGTGTTTTGCATTCTTGTGACACCTGAGATTTCGCTTTCGTAGCGTGCTTTTTTGTCGTGACGGGTAGCCGTATCGGGATGCGGGGCGACAAAACGGGAACGCTTTCCCCGCCAGGTTGGTCAGGGCGGGGCCTGCGGTTGGAAGGTTTCTTTTGCTTACTTCTTGTGTCCGCTCAGTTTTTACGGATTATGACGGGACTTTGGCAGAGATTGTGGCTCGTCCAGAGGACGCCTGGCCGGTGGCGGGGGCGGTCGACGTGCTTGCTGGGCTCGTTGCTTCTGGGGTTGTGGTGGGGGTGCTTTCTGGGCGCCCGACGAGTTTTTTGCAGGAGCGTCTTGGTCTTGACCAGGTTATCTATCGTGGTTTATACGGGTTTGAACGTGCGGTAGGGCTGGGTGAGGTTGTTGTGTCGGCCGCGTTGGCAGAGGCGTCCGGCGACCTTGCTCTTGTCCGTGCGCGGCTCGAAACGCTTGCTGCTGACCAAACAGGTGTCACTGTTGAAGACAAGACGTGGAGTGTGACGCTTCATTATCGCAATGCTCCCGCACCGGCGGCGATAGAGGATCGTGTGCGACAGGCGACGCAGGAGGCTATTTTAGATCTTGCGCTTGACATGCATCCTGGGCGCATGTGCTGCGAGGTTTTACCGCGTGTGAAGATGGACAAGGGAATTGCTCTCGAAGAGGAAGCCCACCGTGTTGCCGCGCAGGAAGTCGTGTTTTGCGGTGATGACTTTGGGGATCTTGTGGCTTTTGATGCGCTTGATCGTCTTGCTGCGCAGGGGAAAAAAGTAATGCGTGGGGCGGTGGTTTCTGCGGAGGCTCCTCCTCTCCTGTTGGAACGGGCCGATCTTTTGCTTGCGTCTCCTGCTGCGGTTGTGGAGAAGTTTCATGCCTTTTCAGGCCTCTGACTGTGCGACGTGCCGCTTTTTCCCGCTCTTTCCGGCGGTTTTTTCGTCTGTCAGCTCTTTTGTGTGTTCCCTATTTTCTTGTAGGGGAAAGTGCCGGATGATTTTCCATTGGGAACAGGATGCGTCGAGGGAGAGTTCTGTCAGGATCACCTCCTCTACTTCGATTGTGCCGAGTTTTGTGTGGGCAATAGGCGCGAGTGCTTCTTGCACTTCTTCTTGTGAGGCGTAGCCGTTGGCATAGCCAAGCGTGAGGTGGGAGACGAGTTCGTGGCGGCGTGGATCGGGAGGCAGTTCTCCGACAGGGCCGAGCAGTCGGCGTGTGAGGTCGGCGAATTTTCCGGTGAGGTCAGGGTCTGCCCACACGACGGTAGAGAAGGTATGGAGGTTTTGTACGCGCGCTGTCCAGCGGGGAGTGGCGGCGATAATATTTTTAATACCTAAGAGTGTTTGTTCTTTGACGCAGTGTGCTTCGCCTAAATAGCGCAAGGTCACATGGAGATGGTGGTCGGGGTGTGGAACAAGCGGAAGTCGAGTCAGGAGAGAGCGGACCTTTTCGAGGCCGGGCAGGCGAGACACGTCTACTGCCACGATTAAGTTCCAGGAGGGAGAATCATGCGGTTTTTGTGGAAAATGCGAGCTAGGGCGGAGTGCCATCCAGCTCATTGCAACCCTTCCAATTGGGCGGTGAGCCATTGGCCTGGAGGGTGGGCCATGGCCTGGTGACGCAGCGCTTGCGCGCGACGCTCCCGTTCATTCTCCGGCATTTCCAGCGCAATTTCAATGGCTTTTGCTGTGGCGGTGATGTCGTAGGGGTTCACGCCGAGACACATCTCCGCAAGTTCTTCGTACGCGCCTGCTTCAGTGGAGAGAACGACAGGGGCATTTTTTTCGTTGAGGAGTGGTCCTTCCTTTGCGACCAGGTTCATGCCATCGGAGATGGGGTTGACAATGAAGACATCGGCGAGGAGAAAAGCCGCAAGCGAGCGGGGAAAATTGTCGTCTTCGAGGAAGATGATGATTTCTTCCCCAAGTTCGTCATTGGCTTTTTCTGCAGTTTGTCGGCAATGGTGAAGATATTCGCGGTATTCCTTGAGAGTGAGACGGGATGGGTTGACGAGGATGAGATGTGCAGTGGAGGAGAGGAGATCCGGGCGTCTCCGCATAAGTTCTGTGTACGAATCTATGCCCCTGATGATATTTTTTGAGAGCTCTGCCCTGTCGACCCGGACTACTGCCCGTCTGCCTTTCAGATGTTTTTCCAGGATGGCGCGTTCGGCACGCACTTTGGGGCTGTCTGCTGCGACCTGAAGGCTTTTAGGGTCGGGGCTGAGCGGGTGAACTTCAATTTTTGGGGCAATGCCAGGGGTAAGGTCGGGGGCTTCTTGCTGGAGTATGGCGCGAAAACGGGCGGCCCAGCGTTGCGTGTGAAAACTACAGAGGTCGGCGGCGCCCATTCCTTCGGCCAATTCCTGGCGCCAGTCTGATGGAAGCACAGAGAAAGCAGACGTGTGTGCGAAGGGGGTATGAGAAAAATGTCCGACGGGGATCTCTGGGGCAAGCTGCTTGAGAAGTTTTGGCACGAGCGCGAGATGATAGTCCTGTACGAGTACGACTGGAAGACGTGCGGAAGACGAGGTGCTCTGAAGATGACGGGCTTCTTTTATGGCCGCTGCCGCAAATAGCTTGTTCACCTTGCGGTAGGAAGACCAGGCCGCGTGTGTTTTCGCGTCGAAGACCGGCCCATAGGGGCGGTTCCATAGGTCATGATGCGCGAACCAGAGTATGCGGTTCGAGATCTCATGCAAGGCCTGTTCTTGCTCTGCCGCATCGAGCGTGAGCAAGCGAACCTGATACGGCCCGTTATCTTGTTGTCCTTCTTTTGCTGCACGGCGGTCTGACTCTGACTGTGCCGCGGCAATCCAGGTGCCGCCTGTGGCGGTGAGACCGGGGCCCAAAGCTGAGACCAGCCCTCCTGCTCCACGTCGAGATACCAGAGCGTCGTTGACGCAGGACCAGGAAAGTGGACCCCGGTTTGAAAGGACGATGAGTGGATACTGCAAGAATTTCCTTTTCCGTTCGCCGGAACGGGTAGGTTCTAATCTTGCAGGGAGACGAAGAGCTGTAACCAGTTTTCCAAAAGGGCTGTCATGGTGAAGTTCTCGCGCACGTGATTATGTGCTAGTTCTCCCATTTTTTTGCACTGGTCGAGATTTTTTAAGAGATCTATACAGTGCTTCGCGCAAGCATCGACATCGTCAACAAGATATCCCGTTTTCTCATGTTCGATCTGGAGCCGGATCCCGCCAACGTTTCCTCCGATGACCGGTGTTTGCTTCCACATTGCTTCTGAAACAGTAAGGCCAAAACCCTCACGTGTTGATTTTTGGATGACGACTGCCGCCGCTCGCTGGAAGGCATTTACTTCAATTGCCCCGACTCCATGTGCGTTCGTCAGAATGAAGATGTCGGGGTCATCCTGGGCATGGGTCTCTGTGCGGGCAAGGTAATGCATGCCCTCAGGGTCATCGCTGGCCATCGATCCGGCAAGCACAAGCTGTATCTCCGGGATTTCTTTTTTCACGATGCGATAGGCATCAATAACACCGAGAGGGTCTTTCCAAGGGTCAAATCTTGAGATTTGCACAAGAAAAGGACGGTTCGGGTCTATGCCGTAGCTATCCACAATCGCGTGATTGACCTCGTCGCCCAGTGAGAGATTCTTCAAGGAGATTGGGTCAATACAGGGAGGGATAAGGGAGATTGGGGGAAGAGGACGACCGGTTGGAATGAAGTCCTGCATCGTGAAAACTGCAGCGTCATAGTTCTCAATGAATGGAAAAACATAGTCCGCGACAGGAGCAAAGGGGCGGGAAGTGTCGATATGGCAGCGCCAGATCCACTTACCGGGAGGTCGGTGACCATGCTTTTTGATGTATTGATCGAGAAAACCCGCTGGTTGCGGGTCATGCACGACAACGAAGTCGTATTCTTCTGCCTCGAGACGCTCGATGTTGGCAATCTGTTGGTCGTAGTAGATCTCTTCCATTTGAGGCGTCCAGGCCGTCTCCATGCCCTGGAGAGAGTTGTGGATTGCCTTTGTGACATTGTAGAAGTCGTCTGTGCCGTACATCACTTCCCATTGGGCATCAACCCCGATTCCTCGCATCATTGGAATGAGGGTTGTGAGAATTTCCGCGACACCTCCTCCGTATGCTGTCGCATTGATTTGGAGAACACGTTTATTGTGAAGAGACTTCGCGAGGGTTTCGATGCGCTCGCGCGCTGCCGGGGTCATCACTTGCATATAGCGGTCGAGGGACCGAGGCTTGAGGGGAACGGGTTCGAGCATATGGGTCCAGGGGGGGTCAGGGGTTGGTCGCTGGTGTTCATATCCTATGGCGACCTTCCCGGGTCAGGTGATGTACGCATGCAGGTCCGAAGTTTGACCTAGAGGAATCCCAACATGGAGAATGTTGGTGCCTGACAAGGCTAGCGTCGCGGAGACCTGTTGTCTTTTCTCCTTCTCGGCAAGCTCGTGCTCTTCGTGAACTGCTGTTCACCCGTTTTGGCATTTGTTGCCCTGTCGGGATGGGAAGATGAGGATTCTTGTTGCTCCGTGTGCTTTTAAAGGTGTCGCTTCGGCGGTAGAAGTTGCCGCGGGATGGGCTGCTGTTTTAAGGGATCAAGGGTTCTCTGTCGATATCTGTCCTATTGCTGATGGAGGGGACGGTACCCTGGATGTGCTCGAAATGGCAGTGGGGGGGCGTCGGTTTTTTTGCGAGGTCACAGGTCCGCTTGGAGAACCAGTCAAAGCCTATTGGTATCTGTTGCGCGATGGCACTGGATTTGTTGAGTCTGCTGTCGCCTATGGGATGCGTGTGCTACCGGAAGGAAAAACGGGGGGGCTCGCTGCCACATCGCACGGCGTAGGGGAACTTGTGTGTGAGGCCCTGCAAAAGACTTCGCGTGTGATAGTGGGCGTAGGCGGGACCGCGGGAACAGACGGAGGCCGGGGGGCGTTGGAGGCACTCGGAATTTTTCCACCGGTTTCATCTGGGCAGCAGAGCATTTCTTCTCTTGCCATGCAGACTTTTCCGAATTTGCCGTTTGGAATTGCTGGGGATCGTTCTCCCCACAAGTGGGATCGTGCGGTGCCTGTTCTGCGTGCTGTGGCAGAAGCAGGCCTTGAGATTACGATTGCGTGTGATGTGTGGAATCCGCTGCTCGGACCGATGGGGGCAGCAAGCGTGTATGGTCCCCAGAAGGGTTTATCCGCTTATGGAGTGAAACGGGGGGAAAAGCGACTGTTTGAGTGGGCGAGCGCCTGGCCCGGAGGGCTGAAAGCGGCTTCTTTGCCAGGAGCCGGCGCAGGCGGAGGTCTCGCTTTTGGCCTGTATATGGGGCTCGGCGGTCGTCTTGTGCCGGGTGCTGCACTTGTTGCAGAAGTGATCCAGTTGAGAGAACGCCTCTCGCGTGCCGATCTTGTGATTACTGGGGAGGGAAGCTATGACGAGCAGTCAGAGTACGGCAAGGCCACCGGTTTTTTGGTGGGGCAGGCGCGTCGCATGAGAAAGACTGTGGTGATTGTGGCGGGCACCTTCGCCAGAGAAGAAACTCCCAGAGAAATATCAACACTTTTTCGAGGGAAGGCTTTTTCTGCGGGTTGGGATCAGGGGGATTTCGATGCTCGTGCGACACCGGAGGATGCGGCACCAGAGGGGGATGCCAACCTCGTACGGATTGCCCTTACCGAGGTTGCGGGGCCCAAGACAATCGAACAATCGATGGCGCAAGGTCTTGATCTGATTGTTGACAGTGTGCAAGACCTGTCAGGAAAAATTTACTCAGCAGGGTCAGGGTAAGGATGCCGCGTGGATGAAAAAGGCGGGAAAGACGGAGGTGGTTTTCCCCTGCCCCAAGTAAAAAACAGCGAACCCGATACCAGCGATCAAGTTCCCTGGCCTCTCGGACTGGGGAAACTGGGATGGGTTATCCTGATTGGTTTTGTCGCATGGGCTCTTGTTGGAGTGGTTTGGCTTGGGGAAGAAACAGGTCGGGCGCTGCGCCATGTGGACATTATTTTCACCCCACTCATTTTGGCACTGTTGATTGTTTTTCTTTTACATCCCCTGGTGACCTGGGCAGATAACAGAGGTATCGGTCGCTTGGCGGGATCTTTGGCGACCTATGCGCTTTTCATTTGTGGGCTTATGCTTATTGGGGTTTTTCTCGCGCCTGTGATCGGAAGAGAAGTGCGGAACTTCCGTGATGAGCTTCCCGACTTGCGGAAAGACATTGAGAGCTGGCTTGAAGATGTCTCTACGGAATACGACTTTTTAGAGTTTTTAGCTCCGGAAAGATTACGTGACACCCCCATGCGTTCTCTTTTGACAGAGGAAGAAGAGAACGGTGATGGAGAAGAAGATGCTGAAAACGCAGAGACCGATCTGGATTTTGGGCTTTTCGTAGAGTACGGCGGGAGTGTGCTGCGTTTGCTTGTGCAGATCGTGCTGGCCCCGATCATTGCGCTTTACCTTTTGATTGATCTTCCGCATCTGTTACGGGCCGGCAGAGCGCTGATTCCTCCTGCAGCCCGATCTGAGACAGAATTTGTGCTGCAGGGAGTGGCCCAAATCCTTATGAGCTTTTTTCGAGGACAGCTGGTAGTGGCGGCTATCGTGGCGACGATGTCTGTTGGGGCTTTTTTGCTGGTGGGTGTGCCTTTTGCCGTCCCAATCGGGCTTGCGGGTGGATTGTTTAACATTATTCCCTATGTGGGTCCCTGGATTGGTGGTGGGCTTGCCGTGCTTGTTTCCCTTGTCGTGGATGACGGTTTGAGTTCTGCTTTCTGGGCAGTATTGGCTGCTGTGTCCGTGCAGCAAATAGACAATCATTTTGTGTCACCCGTTGTGATGCGTCGTGCGGTGAAAGTGCATCCGGCTGCGGTCGTCCTGGGGCTGCTTGCCGGGGGAGAGCTTGCTGGTTTCTGGGGTCTGCTTTTGGCGGTGCCGGCGATTGCTTCTTTCAAACTCATGGCCGGCTATTTCTGGCGTACGCGCATCCTCAATATTCCCAAGGATGTGGCGATGGCATTCCAGGCAAGAGGACTCGGTGCCGGGATCGAGATAACCCTGCCAATGGTTTCACTGGATGTGGATGCGTCTGGGGGTGCCGTGTCTGGGGATGCCGCGCAAGAGACCACCCCATCGGGTGGAAGGCCTGCGAGGCATCGAGATGGGCGTGCCGTCGGGGAGCAGGCAAGCGACGAAAAAGGTTCTGGGGGAGAAAGCCCGGGGCGAGAAGACGATCAGTAGGCGGAGAGGCCACCATCTGCGGGAATAGTGGCGCCGTTTATCATGCGGGACTCCTCGGACGCCAAAAAGAGGGCAATAGCCGCGATGTTTTTTGGCATGCCGACCCCAAATGGATAGCGTTGCATGCCCATGTTGTCAGCGCTCGGCATTTTTTCGCTGTCTGCGTCGGATCCAGGCTGATCTTGTGTGGGGTTGTTGAGGCCGAAACGTTTTTTTACTCGGTCTGTGAGGATGACACCTGGGCAGATGGCGTTGGCGCGGATATTGTGCTTGGAATACGCGCCGGCCAAGGCCCGTGTAAAGGAGAGAATCCCGCCTTTGGCAGTGGAATACACGTGCGCAGGAAAGTTTCCTTGGAGGGCTGCTGCGGAGGCCACGTTCACGATTGTTCCGCCCCCTGCTTCGATCAGGGCGGGTATGCCGTACCGGCAGCAGAGGAAGGGGCCTTTCAGGTCAAGATCGATTGTGTGATCCCATACGGAGAGGTCCACTTCTGTGACGGGAGCATCGGCAGCAACCGAGCCTCCTGCACAGTTGAACAGGACGTTGAGTTGCCCATAGTGCTGTTGGGCCTGTGTGATGGCGTTTTGCACACTCGTGTGATCTGTGACGTCGGTCTGCACAAACAGGGCATCGCCGCCTTGATCCTGCACTTTTTTTTCGGTGTTGCGTCCGAGTTCAGGATTGATTTCTGCGATCACTACCTTGGCGCCTTCTTGCGCGAAACGGGCGGCGGCAGCCTGAGCGATGCCCGATCCAGCGCCTGTAATAAAGCTGACTTTGCCGGTAAGATATCCCATATGTTCCCCCTTGGTGCGTTCTTCTCTGTGATTCTATAAGAGAGGGAAAGGAAGAGGGGTGAAGAAGAATGCCGGTTTGGTCGCGGTGGCTGTCGGCTTTTTCTGTGTCTTTTGCGGTGTTGTGGGGGTTCTTTTTCTATTGTTACAGATGTTTCGTGCGCGTGATGTTCTTTGTCGAGGATCGGGTTTCGGGAGTTTTGCTTGCCGGTTTTGTGGGGCGCTCCTCTGGTTTTTGTGCGACATGTAGGAAATGTGGAAGAGCTGCGAAGAGTTTGTTGGGTGCAGGGAAAACAGGGTGATTTGCCCGTTTTTTCTGAGAGTAGGGACTTCTCCGGGTTCCCCGTCCGCTTGCTTCCGACGCGTTATCCTACGGTTCTAATCGTTGTTGATGGCATGTGAAATTGATGGCATGTGAGTAGGGTGTGAGACAGGGTGAGGAAAAGACGTGTACGTGTTTTCTGGCTGATTAAAGGACTGGGTCCGGGTGGGGCAGAGCGTCTTTTAGTCTCGTTTGCGCGTGTCCGGGACCGGGATCGCTATGAATATGAGGTGGGTTATCTTGTTCCTGAAAAAGATGCTTTAGTTCCTGAGTTGGAAGCGCTTGATGTGCCGGTGACTTGTCTTGAAGGTGGGGCGTGGCACGACTTGGGTTGGGTGAGGCGTTTGCACTCATATCTCGATAAGGGAAATTTCCAGCTTGTACATGCCCATTCTCCTCTGCCCGCGGGCATGGCCCGTCTTGTTGGTCGTGCCCTCCCCAGTGCGCGGCGTCCCCGTGTGCTTGCGACTGAGCACAATTTATGGGATCGCTACGCGCGCCCGACGCGTTGGGTGAACAAGCTGACGGCACCTTTGGGTGTGGGGTCTCTTTCAGTATCCCAGGGTGTGCATGACCATTTGCCTTCCCGTTTGCGCCGACATGATCAAGTGCTTTGTCATGGGGTGGATTTGGATGGGATCGTTGCGCAGCGAGGCGAGCGAGAAGCAGTACGGGCGGAGCTTGGCATTGCTTCAGGGGAAGTTGTTTTTGCGCATGTTGCCAATTTCCGTGTGCAAAAGGCGCATGGCGACATGTTGGCGGCAGCGCGCATCCTGCTTGGCAAATGCGAGAATGCCCGTTTTCTCTTGATTGGGCAGGGGCCATGCGAAGAAGAAATTCGTGCAACACACGCCAAGCTCGAACTAGGGGAACGCTGTCGCATCTTGGGTTATCGTCCTGATGTCGTGAGAGTGATGGCCGGGTGTGACGTTATGGTGCTTTCCTCAGTGTTTGAGGGTATGCCAGTCGCAGTGATGGAGGCTTTGGCGCTCAGCATGCCGATTGTGGCAACAAACGTTGGGGGGTTACCAGAAATGGTCTCCGATGGAACCGAGGGTTTTTTGGTTGCCCCTTCTCGCCCTGAGGAGCTGGCGAAAGCGATGCTGGAACTTGCCGTGGAACCCGGCGCGAGTGTGCTGCGTGCACAGATGGGAGAGGCAGCAATGAAAAAATCTGCTGTCTTTGATATTCGGACGACCGCTCGCATCCTCGAGGACCTCTACACGGATTTCGTGTCATGATTGAGCGCGTGCCATTGGAAAAAAAGCAAGAAAACAGCGCCGAAAGTGACATGGAAATTCGACCGGTAAAGGCATCTGATGCCGATGCTGTGGCTGCGCTGCTCATTTCGGTCATGGGCTGGATTCCCGATGATCGTATTCGTGCTTTTCTCGAATGGAAACATAAGGAGAACCCCTTTGGGACGTCTCCCGAGTGGGTAGCGCTCGCAAACGGTGAGGTAGTGGGATACCGAGCTTTTCTCCGTTGGGAGTTTCTGCTTCCGAATGGAGAAACCCGGCGCGCTGTGCGTGCAGTTGACACCGTGACAGACCCCGCGTGGCAGGGCAAGGGGATTTTTCGCCGTCTCACGATGACGGGAGTGACCGCGCTCACAGAGAAAGGCGTGCACTGGGTGTTCAATACGCCAAATGAGCAGAGCCGCCCTGGCTATCTCAAGATGGGCTGGCGCGATGTCGGGCGTCTTGGGGTGGGAGTCCGGTTTCTCTCTCCGCTTGGGGTCGCGCGTGCGTTGCGGGCGCGTGTTCCCGCAGAAAAATGGTCGATACCATGTGAGGTAGGCCTCGTCGCGCAAGAGGCCTTTGCCGATACTGCAGGCGTGGAAGGTTTACTGGAAAAGCTCCCTCCCCCGCGCGGTGTACGAACACGTATCACCCCTTGCTTTCTCAGCTGGAGGTACGGTTTCGATCCGTTGCATTACCGTGTGTTGTATGCGGGAACGTCTCTGGAAGACGGCCTTGTTGTCTTTCGTGTGCGTCGTCGTGGCGCCGCGCGCGAGGCAGTTGTTCTTTCTGTATTGGTCCCGGGAGACGATAAGAAAACGAGACGTACTCTATTGCGGAGAGTGGCGCGCGAAGTTGAGGCGGATCATCTTTTGTGTCTTGGTAGTAGGGGATTGTCAGAGGGGTTTGTGCTTGTCCCAGGGCTTGGACCGTTTTTTACCTGGAGAGCACTGGCAAATGACACCATGCCGAGTTTGCCTGATTGGGATCTCGGTATGGGTGATGTCGAGCTTTTTTGAGCTGTGACGTGCTAGTGCGAGAACTGACCCGCTTCGCGTCCTGGCCCCGGAGGTCCGGCGAATGCCTGGGCAATCTGCAACCATTCTTGGGCGAGGGGCCCCTCCGCTTTGATCTCGGTGTCGTTCGGATGGCGGCGTTGGGTAGTCACGAGACAGAAGTCCAGGGCGGGTCCGTACACCCTGTTTTTTGGTGTCGTTTCCGGCGTGTTCTCCGGGGCGGTTGCTGCGCTGTGTTTGCCCGCGGTCCAGCTCCAGTGGTCGCCTGTGGGGCCGGTCAGTTCGACGAGGATAAGTGCCGGTGGCGGGGTCATTCCGCGTACCGCATAACTCCAGTCGCGGGTTGTCACTCCTATATGGGCGATATGGCGGAGTCGGTTTGTAGGGGGAAGCGAAATTTCCAGGGTATCGAGGATATCGATGCCGTGTGCCCATAGTTCCATAAGGCGCGCGGTCGCGAAGGAACGGACACTCATTGGGGGACCGTACCAGGGCAGACGCGTTTTTGGAGCAAGCCGGCTGAAAACCTCCCGCATTTTCGCGTTTTCTTCGCGCCATGCGGTCAGCAGCTCGGGAACGGACATGCCACGCGCCAGTGCCTGGCCTCCATTGG
>DEIU01000079.1:0-28333 GCA_002352645.1 Acidimicrobiia bacterium UBA2766
TTTGGCGGGCAGGGCTTGTCCGGTCGAGTAGCGCTCTCGGTCTTCGCCGAATCCGCTGTGCAGTTCTGCGGTCAACAAGGCCGGATATCCCGGATGCACCAGGTCAAGAGAACAAGCTTGTCATTCCAGCAGGTTCTCCAAGAGCATGTTCCCGTTCATTTTTGCCCGTCTTCCGGCACGGTGCATGCCGGACTTCTTTTCGCGTGGCAGGTGCGTCATCCATTTGGGTCAGGTACTGCACACACCTTTTGACACGCCTGGTTTTCTTTTAGTGGGAGTGTTGGGGGTTTTCTTGGTGTGGGTGGGTTGTGTGGGAGAGGGGGGCGTCCGGGGGGCCGGCGAGAAGCTGGATTTCTCCGTCTTGGCATTCGAGTACGCACCAGTTGTTTTTTGGGTTGCGGTTGTGTGCCAGGCTGATTATTTGGGTGGTGCCGCTGGAGTGGGTGAAGTGGGTATGGAGTGGTTCGTGCCAGTGGCCGTGTATGAGAAAGCTGGGGGTGGTTGCCTGCATGAGTGTGAGGAGTTTTTCGCGGTGTTGTGCGCTGCTTTGCAGTTCTCTTGCCGGCAGCGGAAATTGTATGCCTTGTAGGGGGGTGCCTGCGGGGGAGTCGTGTGTCACGAGAATGTGGGCAGGACCGTTTTGGTGGGCGCGTTCCCATTGTTGGGCGGATGGGCGTTCTGTGGGGAACCAGCTTGTGCCGGCTTGGCGCCAGATGCGGTCGAGTGAGATGGCGCCTCCCATAAAGAGCACGCGTGTGCCGTCGAGTTCGAGCAGGTGTCCGCGGGGAATGTAGTGTACGCGCGGGGCGATGGCGACTGGGCCTGGGGCATCGTGGTTGAGCTGGGCATGGTTTTCGTGGTTTCCATCGATCCAGTAGAGATCAATGTTGGCTGTTTCGCAGAGGTGTGTGCAGGTTTCGAGCAGGTGTTGTGTGCGGGGTGGCCAGAATCCAAAGTCGCCTACTTGGATGACGAGTTTGGCGCGGTACAGGGGGGCCTGTTCGCCTAGGGCTTTTTCCAGGGCGCGCTGGGTGCTGTGGGTGTCCCCAAGGAAGAGTATGCGCATGGGGCTAGTTTTGCGCGTGCCGGCGTCTGCTGAGAAATAGTAGGGTTTGTGTGGTTTGTCTGGGTGGTGAGGCGGTGCAATGCCGATGGAGGGTCCAGCGGGGTGCCTGCAGGGGCAGTTGAAAAAGCGCTTGGGTCTTTTTCATGTGAGGTTTCTTTCTTATTGTGGTGCTCGTGCTGCTTGTGGTGCTCGTGCTGTTCGTCCTACTCGTGCGGTTTGACGCCTGACACGATGTACATCGGGTCGTCCCGAGTGGTGATTTCTCTCGTGCTGACCTGGTGAAATGCGTTTTTTTCAAGATACATGCGCACGAGGTCCTGATGTTGAGAGCTTGTGCTGTACCGCCAGATGTTGACGGCTTTTGTGGGAAAGCAACGGTTTGAGAAAGATACAATGACTGGACTGTTTGGGCGGAGGACGCGCTGGACTTCGGAAAAAACATGAACTGGGTGTTCGAGGTATTGCACGCTCACAGCGCAGACGACTGCATCGAAGGCGTTTTCTTCAAAGGGGAGCAGGGGCATCTTGTTGAGGTTGTGGACGGTGAATGTGTCGAGTTGGGGATTGTCGGCCATTTCTTCGCTGTTCATGCCGAGGCCGGTAACTGGGCCGAGACCTTCGGGCAGGTGGGATCGCCAAGATGACATGAGGTCGAGAATTTCTCCGCCTGAGGGGAGGTTCTCGGCGTAGAAATGCTGGAGGGCACTGATGGCGCCTTGTTCTATATGTGTGACTTTTCGAGGAGTTGCGTAAAAAAGCGCGTCGTCAGAAGCATCGAGTCGTCCGAAAGGATCCGGAAGTTTGTGATCTTGTGTATTGTTTTCGGCCATGTGTCTCAACAGATTGCGCTAGTGCTTTTTCAGCATATCTTGACATTCCAGGGATTTTGATTGGCGGTTGGGCATTTTTCGTAGAACCAAGACAGAATCCTGAATATTATCTGAGAATATGAATTCTACACTTCGCTTCCCGATAACTCGTAGACGCCGTCGCACTGTTGAAGCTTTACTTGATGCTGCGGTTACTGTTTTTGCTCGAAAAGGATATGAGCGAGCGTCTCTTGACGAGATTGCCGATCTTGCGGGCTTTTCCAAAGGGGCCGTTTATTCAAATTTTGACAGCAAAGAGGATTTATTCCTTGCTGTAGTCGAAGAGCGGTCTAGCCGTTATCTTGACACTTTGTTGGGTATGATGCAGCTTGCTCCCGACTTTGCGATTGAGCAGTCTGTTGGGCAGGCCGCAAGTTGGCTGTGTACTACCTTGCGAGAACCTGATGACTGGATCATGCTGGATCTCGAGTTACAACTTCGTTCTGGGCGTGATAGTGGGTTGCGGCAAAAGGTTCGACGACGTTTTGACGAACAGGTTGGCCGTCTCGCGGAAGTAGTCCAGAAAAACCAGGAGGCAGGTGGGGGAGAGCCAACCGCTGCACCTGAGGTTTTTGCTCGGTCATTTGCCACGATTCTCTACGGAATGGCTTGTCAAGCCTGCCTTGGGATTGTGCCGGATGAGAAAGAGCTGTCTTTCGTGTTGCTCAATTTTCTTCTCCCTCGCGAACATGAGCCGAGTGGGAGAATTCCGTTTGGGAAACTCGCGGAAACAAGCTTTTTTTCTGGAGAAATCGTCTCAAGCCGAGCAGGTATTGTGCTGTAATTTTTGCCGGCGCGATTGAGAAAAAGTGCTCTTGAGAAGAGCAGGGTCTTGCGTGTGGTGGAAAAGGCTTGGAGAATTTCCCAGTTTTTTACCATTGGAAATTTTTAGTGAAGAGTGTCAGCTGGGTTGTTTTGTAGGCCGTAGTTCTTTGCTGTGAGTTGCGGAATGAGGTCAGGGTAACGACGGGTGTTCGCTTTTAGCGTGGGATGTACAAGCCAAACCGGTGTCATTCCCAGAGCTGTCTCTTCTTCCCCAGAAAGTGCGTACTCTTCCCCAATGGAATAATGCATGTTGGCTGGTTTTTTCGGGTGTTCAAAGCTGAGAAGAACGAGGTCATCAGGATGCCGACCAATGTGCGATTTTTTATGGAACTCCCAGTCCAATGTGGAATAGCGCTGGCGCCCTGCCTTCTCTGTGTATTCTAATATATCATTTCTTTCAGCGATATTTCCTGTTTTTTCGACTGCTTTGAAAATACTTGCAATCGCATCGGCAATCACGTGTTCCTCGCCTGTGGGCTTGTCCTGTGTAAATTTTTTTACCCACTTGTCCATTTTGTAGTCAGGCCAGTGTCGTATCCCTTGGACTGTTCCCACGGTGATCGTGCCAGGTGCAATGTGTTCTTCTGCAAGTGCCTTCCAGTGAGAGTGTCCGATTCCTGTTTGGTTCCCTATGAGCTGGGGACGTTCTGTTTCCAGGGCTTTCTCGAGTCCTGTGTAGGCCTGCCCTGTCGTATCAAGGTGCTTCGTCAGTCTCGCGAGATCTGGTGCCAAACCCCATGTCCAGATTGCTTGCGCCCGTTCGAGAGGATGCAGAATCGAAGCAAAGTCGGTCTCGTTTGTATCGTAAGGAGCTGCTCCGGCGCTGTTGAGAGGCGTGTCTTGCAGGCTCTTCTCGAAGCTGTGCCGCGCGTTTTCTGCGAAATGTCCGTCGTACACCAGGCCAATGCGGGAGAGCCCTCGTGCCGCTGCATAGTCGGCGAGGAGCGGCATGTTCCAAGAATCAGGCACAGCAAATTGGAAGACCGATCGCATTTTCTCATTGTCGGGATAAAGCTCTCCATGGTCGTGCAGGTCCCCAAAAACGGTGACCAACATGAGACGTTTCCTATCGATTTCCTTTTGTAGCGTGACGAGGGATTGCAAAGAAGGTGCACCAAGCACAATGCCCATGAGGTCAGGGAGAGACGCGAGTTCTTTGTAGGCCTGTATGACGTTTCCTTCATGCATCGAGCTGATGTCTTTTGAGATGATCTCGAGTTTGCGCCCTTTGATGCCTCCTTCTGCGTTGACCTGCGCGACGACGGTGTTGGCAGTACGGTGCATGGAAACCCCAAGGAAAGATCCGATGCCGGAAAAGGGGCCTGCGAGGCCGATTTTGAGTGTGTCAGGGTTGGGCGCTGGTTCTTTTTCCAGATCAGGTGTGCTCCCTTCAAACTCGCATCCTGCGAGGATGCTGCTGGAGAGTGTTGCAGCAGTCGCGAGGGAGAGTCCTGTTTTTGTGAGCCATTGCATAAACCGTCTGCGACCAATGTCATTGTGAGCATTGCGTTGGATAAAGCTGTATTCGAGGTCTTCGTGGCTGGTCACAGTTTTGTGCGCCTTTGTGTCGGTGTGCTTCTGAGGTGATGCGCCGTGGTTTGGGAATATTGTGATGATTTTTTAGCTAGAACAGTGTTTTGTTGGTTTGTACTGGCAAATTGGGATTTGGCAGGTTTGTAGACCAGTTCACAGTTCAACTCGCTGGTTTGTTGGAGTTTTCCGTCCCATCTCATTGGTATCCCGGCCCTGTTGAGAGGCTGGTTCGCCGTATTTTTTCGGTCTTGCTGCGGGATTTTTTCGCTTCTTGAATGCGAAATCTATTTTCTGTAGAGGCAATGTTTCCTTGTTTTTTTCCTTCTTGTCTTTTTGCAGGCCTTCTTGTGTGCCGCTGGATTTGTGCGCCTTGCTTTTTCTGCTTCGAGGTCACGCTCTGTGTGCAGGGTGGTCTGGGAGGATCGGGTTGGGGAGTGTGGTCTGAGAAAGCCGGCTGTGCGCTTGTTGTTGTGGCGTGTCCGTGTTTTTCTCTACCGGGGAGAAGGCTCGGGCGAGAAGGCCTGAGGGGGCAGGCCTGTTGCGAGAGAATTTTACTGGACTGCCTTTTTGTTTGAAGGAATACGTATAGGTGTCGGGATCTCTTTTTCTGGGTTTTTTTGCGGCTGTGCAGAGGACGAAGCTGGGGAAAGGCTGGGAGGAATGCCGAATCTCGCCGAATGGGAGAATTCGTAAAAACGTGTTTTCCCAGGAAGTAGCAGGATTCTTGCCCATGTTGGAAAGAATTTCCATATGCCGATGCTGCATGTGGAAAGAGACTGAGGCGAGTGTCTGTAGGCAGTGAAAAAATGCAGCAGAGTGGTGCGAGCAGATGCGTGGGCGCGGGGCATCAAAGACAAAATACAGGGTGATGTGAGGATGCTGGTGTCGGAAACCATTGCGGTAAGAAAGGCCGAAGTAGTGAGACCGTCTTCTTCTTTCCAGATTTCTGGTACTGGGGAGTTTTTGTCTCGTGCTGCGGTCAATATGATGGAGAGGGTGGAAAAAGCAGACGCTGTTGCCAAACAGAGGATTATTGAGGCGTCCCGGTGCCGGCAGGAGCGTGATTCTCCACCTGTACATCCTGGTTTGTTTGTCAAAGGATGTATCGTGCGATTTCTTACGTGTGACCGCGAATACCTTTCCCCCTATTTAACGAGTGCGGTGCAGGTGTTGCCTGGTTTGAGTCTCTGGGATTTTGATCGGGAATCAGTGGGTTTGCGGTTTTTTGCGATTTCTTTTGCGATTGAAGAGATGTTCAGTGGCCCATTTGGGGAGCGTATTCGTTCTGGCCTGTATAGCGCGGCGAGCGGCCCATATGCCCGATCTGCCTTGCAACGTATTGATACTTATACGGAGGCTTGTAGGGAAGCGCGGTCTGGGGGGGGATATCTGAAGATAGGTTTTACTTATGGGTCTTTTCTGACTGGTGTTCCGCTACAACAAGAGGACGTGCGACGAGTCTTTTTGGTGCCAAGTGGGCTTTTGCTGTTCTCCGATACCGTGAGGCGGGTCATGGATTTTGCCTTGGATGAGACAACACTCGCCTTGTGAAGTCTGTGAAACACAGAAATTATGGGGAGTGTGTGTCCTGCTTCTTTGTCGTATGTGCGCGTTTTTCTGGGGAGTGTTGCAGTCGGCTGTTGTGGGCGAAACAACGGGGGTGAGGTGGCGCGAGAGCCGGGTGAAGTGAGTGTTTTCCGGCGAGTGAGTGGGGTGTTTTGTGGGTATCGTGGAAGAATGCATATTCGGGGCCTGATGATGACCCTATACTGTTGAGTATGAGAAATAGCCCCATATGGTTGTGCAGATGATCTGTGTGGGACGATCTTCTGGGGTAATTTTCGCGTGATCCTGTGTCGCGAGGGTGTGGAAGCGAAGGTGTTTGATGGAGAAATAGGGAGGAGAAAGGGTATATCTTTGTTTGGTTCCGTTTTTCGGTCTTTCGCGAAGGTGCTGCGGAATCTGGTCGTATTTTGGTATTTCCAACACTGTTTTCTTCGTATTCTGCGCTCTTCTCTCCCTGATTTTCTTCTTCTGTGCTGCGCTTTCTTGTTCCCCCCGGCCGGACAATTGCTCTGCTGGATACTATCCAGGCCATATTCGCTAGATAGTGTGAGAAGTTCCCCCTAAATGTGTTTTTTTAGACTTTTTGAGTTATATGCATATTTTGTGAGGCTCGATCAGTCGGCTCCCCCGCCAACGAGCATGCATCACATGACTGATCTTCTGCGCTGTTCCATAGAAAAATCTCTGACAGAGAACGGATGGTGGCTCGTAAGGGAGCGCAAGCGTCTCTGCATTGCATTCCCAGTCGAAGTCGAAGCGATTTTTTGCGAGCGTCCGCTGCGTGTTCGTCGCGCGGGATGTGCGGTTCCTTTGACGGTTGACCATGTGCGTGCCCTCCTTGCACACGGCATAGAAGGACTGAGCGCCATCCTTCGCCATGAAATGACGAAAGCCACGGTGACGTCTGCGGATACCGACTTGCGAGAGAGTCGTATGTATCAGAGGCTCGAAAGCCTGGAAACGAAGCTGTATAGAGAGCTTGCACATTCTCGTCTCGATATTGAGACTGATCCCAGTCTGCTGGACCATCCGGACGCACTTCCTCTTTATATGCAAGCGGCAACGGAAGCTTCTCTCCCTGCTTCTGGGCCGGTCGAAAGCGCAAAAACAGCCTCCAAACTCGACGGTTTCCTGCTACAGACAATCTATGGGCTGGTAGGAGAGTCCCTTGATGCACTCGGTTCGGAAGAACTCCGGTTTTGGGTAGAACGAGTGAGACGGCAGCTTGTGGTCTCTCTCACGCTGCCCTTCTCGCTTGAGATCGATGTGCAGGCGCACGACACGGCACCTCTTGTGCTCGATCTGCCTGTTACCCTGCGACTTGATGCGGAGTTTGATCCGATTGTGGCGCCCGTGGCATTCGTTGATGAGGCGGCGTATCGTGAGGCCATTCTGGCCTGGGCAAGAGAGAAGTGTGCGAAAGCCTCTCGGCAGTTACAACGTGTCGCGGACCGTCTTTTCCAGGACCACCATGAGCGTATCGGGCTTTCTCTTGATCTTGCTCCGCTACGCAAACGCCTTGCCCGAGTGCGTGGTGGGCGTCCTCTTTCCCACACTGTCGCTGACATTCGTGCCACGATCACGCTTTGGATAAAAAACGAGATGCGCAATGCGCGCGAGACACTGGCTGTGGCGCGCGTGCGCGAACAGATTGATTTCAGCCGATACTCTGATTATTTTCCTTTGGCGCGCGGGATCAATCGACAGATCACGCTGTTTGTCGGACCGACAAACAGCGGCAAGACCCATGCTGCTTTCAATATGCTGTCTTCCTATTCGACTGGTGCTTATTATGCTCCCCTGCGGCTTTTGGCGCTCGAAGGGCAAGAACAGCTAAGAGATCGTGGGGTGCGCTGCTCTTTTCTTACCGGGGAAGAACGCGACTTGGATCCCTCGGCCGCTTTTATGAGCTGTACTGTCGAGATGGCCGACCTTTCGCGTCCTGTCGACGCTGTCGTGATTGACGAAGTCCAAATGCTTGCGGATCCTTGTCGTGGGTGGGCGTGGACGCGTGTGCTTGTCGGAGCTCCGGCGGAGCATGTCATTGTGACGGGTACCCCAGCTGTGGTGAAGATTTTGGAGCGTGTGGCGTCTTCTCTACAGGAAAAATTTGAAGTACATGCCTTGGATCGTTTGTCGCCGCTTTTCGTGAAGGAAAAACCCGACCGTCTCGAAGATGCTCCCCAATGGCCCGTGGGCACTGCTGTGGTGTGTTTTTCCCGGCGAGATGTGCTCGGCATTAAAAGTGTGCTTGAGGAGGAAGGTCGTACGGTTGCGGTGATCTATGGTGGTCTTGGTCCAGACGTACGCCGCAGTGAGGCGCGGCGTTTTCGGAGCGGCGAAGCAGAGATCCTGGTGGCAACGGACGCGATCGCGATGGGTCTGAACCTGCCTATTTCTCAAGTGTTGTTTTGGCGAACGACCAAGTGGAATGGGCAGGAGGACAGGGTTCTTGCTGACGAGGAAGTCCGCCAGATTGCAGGGCGTGCGGGGCGTTTTGGGATCAAAGAAGAGGGCTATGTGGGGGCGTTCAGTAAGGAAAGCCTTCGTATTGTGCGTCCTCCCTTGTCTCGTATCGACCCGCCTTTTCCCGGCCCGATTCCAGTGAAGCCAGACGCCAACCAGGTGGAGACAATCGGCAAGGCGCTTGAGACCGACTCGCTGCCTGCCATCTTGAAGTTTTTTCAGGAGAAACTGGTTGATCCTTCGTCTGATTACCATCCCGCGGATTTGAACGACATGTTTACCCTGGCAGGAGTGATAGATGACATGGAGATCAGGTTGCGTGACAAGTTTGTTTTTGCGACTGCGCCTGTGAACACCCGCTCTGAAACGCTTCTGAATGTGATAGAGGACTGGGCCTCTTTGCATGCGCAGAAGTTGCCTGTTGGTCTGCCCGTTTTGCGTGATGTTTATGCGGAAGAGGCGACTTCGTCTGATATAGAACTGCGCCAGGCAGAAGAGCTTGTGCACTACTTGACGGTGTATGCCTGGTTGGCTTACCGGTATCCAGAGACTTTTGTTGAGCTTGATGTGTGTGAAGACCAGCGTGACCTGGTGAATGGCTATATCGAGCGTAGCTTGCAAGCCCAACGCATGCGACGTTTGTGCACGCGTTGCAATGCGCGTATTGATGAGCTGTCGCGTTATTCCATCTGTGAGGCTTGTTACCGCCGTCAATCCGGCGGGGGAAAAGACCCGGGAGCATTCCAGGCGAAACGTTCCGGAAACCGCGGACAGCGCAGACGCTCGAAATAAACGCGCCCAACAAAGCCGTTTTTTCTTGGTCGCGGGTTGGTCGCGGGTTGGCGACGAACTGACTGTGTACGGGGCAGGAGGATTTTTCAGGCGATTCTTGGCTTTCCTGGGCAGCTGGGGTGGGGTGGGGACTGGTAATTGTAGGGATGAGTAGGGAAAAAAGAAGATGCGGAAGATTGTTGTGAGAAAACTATTTTTGTCTGGTTTCCATATTGATCGTGAGGCTTGAGGCTTTCCCCTTACAATAGGGGGAGTACCTGTACCAGGCAATCCTTCGGAGCTTGCATGATCCTTCGTCTGGTAATACCGTTCGTAACTTTCGCCTTATTTTTGACCTCTTGTGGGACTTCAAGTGGCAACAATGTCATTCCTCAAGAAGAACAAGCGGCGCTTGCAGTTGCACGCGCCTCGAATATCAGGCTTCAAGAAGACCTGACTTCTTTGGGGTATTATCACGGTCCCCTGCATGGGGAACGTGACGAAGAAACCGTTGCTGCGCTGCAAGCTTTTACGACGAATATGGGCTTTGTGCCTCGCGAGAATGTGGAGGAACGCAGCGAGGGCCTGGTAGGGGCGATGATCGGGCATACCGACCCTGCTTCAGTACGTGAACTCCAAAACGTGCTTGGTGTGATGGGCCTGCACTATGGCGAAGCCGACGGAGTGTATGACGACTCACTTGAAGGCGTGATGGCGGCCCTCCAGACAGAAACCGGACTCGAAGCCGACGGGCAATACAACCCGGAAATGGCTGTCTTGGTTTTCGATCGCTTTCGTGTTTTCCTTGCGGCCTTTTCTCCCCAAAATTTGCCGGAAGAGTTTTCTGGAAGGCGAACGCCAACCGCTGATCTACGGCCTGAGAAAGAAGATCACTCAGATGTCATCTCCACAGCCCAGGAACTTTCCCAAACAGCAATAACAGCCGGGAAGCTTCCCACTGTGTCCGCTTTTTCCGTCGCAGAGAAAATAAGCGAGTCCGGGCTTTCCTCTTCCGTGGTATTTGCGGGAAGGTCGCAGCCGATACCCCCCGAAGAGCCGGAGCCTATGCCGGTTTTACACAGAGGTGACGCCGGCCCTGAAGTTGTGGCTTTGCAGTTCCGCCTGGCTGAGCTTGGTTTTCGTCCTGGTGAGACGAATGGTGAGTATGGGACACAGACCGCCTCTGCAGTCATGGCCTTCCAAAAATTTGTGGGAATCACGCGTGATGGTGTGGTTGGTGCGCAAGTGCGTGCTGAACTCACAGAACCTTCCGGTGCCGGGCCGCGTGAAGTGCGCGAGGCTCCCTTCATCGAAATTGATCTTGTACGCCAAATTGCTTTTATTAAGCCGGCAGACATTGACGTGAAGATCGTCAATATTTCTTCCGGGAATGGGGCAACCTACCGGGCTCCCAATGGGGGTTACGCGCGTGCGGTCACGCCGACAGGTATTTTTTCGATAATCCGGCGGATTGACGGTGTGCGTCATGCTCCTCTTGGCCGGCTTTACCGTCCGCTCTACTTCAAGGGTGGATTCGCGGTGCACGGCTCTCCCCATGTTCCGGGCTACCCGGCCAGCCATGGTTGTGTGCGCACTGCAAATGTGGACCAAGACTGGATTTTCGAGTCGGTCCCGAACGGCACTGCTGTCGTGATTTATTGAGGCCGAGAAAAAGCCAGGTGCGTCTGTGTTAGTTCTCGCGGGGCAGACTCTGCCCCGCGATTTTTGTCCCTGGAGCCTGGGTGTAGGGCTTCGGTGTGGAGCCTAAGTGTGGAGCCCAGGTGTGGATCCCAGGGCCTTTGCTGGTGGTGGCTTCCTCATACTTATCTCATAGTGATGTGCGGCATGCGCAGTGTCCATTGGCTATCGAGCGTGGAGATTGCTGATCCGATGCGATTCAGAGCTGGAGATGTGCCGAGAAGTGCGCCGGCAGCAGCTTTTGTAGATGCTCCGGTAGACGCTCCGACGAGGTCATCATCACTGCTCCGTGGTGTCCTGATGCCGACAAGCTCTATCGGAGAGGACCGCGGGAACACCTGAATGTGGACTGGATCCGAAGTACCCAGTCCAATTGCCTTACGGGCCGCGGTTATTGCCTCTGCAAGACCGCCGAGTTCATCAACAAGACCTATCTCGAGCGCTTGTGCGCCAGTCCATACGCGTCCTCGTGCCACATGATGCATTTCCTCGGGCGACATCGAGCGGCTTATTGCCGCCTTGCCCACAAAATCTTCATACACCAGGTCAAGCCAGGCCTGAAGCCGTTCCCATTCATCTGCGGTGAAGTCGTGACGCGGGGAAAACATGTTGGCATGTGCTCCGCGCGAGACGCTTTCCGAGGTAAGACCAGCCTTTTCCATCAGCTCGTTTGCCACAGCCTTGCCGCCAAAGACGCCAATTGATCCTGTGAATGTGGCAGGCTGCGCCAGAATGCGCTCTGCTGCCATTGCCACGAAATAGCCGCCTGATCCGGCAACTGTGCCCATAGAGGCAATGAGGGGTTTGCCGGCTTCTTTCAAGCGCACTGTTTCGCGCCAGATTGTGTCAGATGCAAGATAAGAACCGCCTGGACTGTCGACGCGAAAGACGACCGCTGCGACGTCTTCGTCGGCGCCGGCAGCACGCAATGCTCTGGCGACAGTGTCGGCCCCCATTACTTGTCCGCCCGCGCTGGGGTTGAAACCGCCAGTTCCGCGCTGCACTCCTCCGATCCCGTACACGAGGGCGATCTTTCGGGTTTTGCGTGGGAGAGACTTCTGGAATTTGTGATACCGGTGCAGGTACAGCAGGGAGGCATCGGGGCCCTGAGCCTGTTTTTTTGCCTTTTGCAGTGCTTCGTCGCGGTAAGAGAGGCTATCGAGCAGTCCTTGCGACAGCGCTTCTTGCGCAAAGATGGGACTTGTGTCGACAAGTTCCTGCACCTTTGTGACCGTGAGATCACGCCGGTCGGCGATACCCTCCACAAGCTGGTCATACAAGGAGGTTGTGAGAGATTCGACAGATTCTCGGTGCGCGTCCGTGAAGCCCGTTTCAGTGATGACATTGGCAGCATTTTTGTATTCATGCCGGGCCCCAATGCGAGGCTCAATCCCCACTTTTTCCAGCAGGCCAGAAAAAAAGGTGACTTCTGCGCCGACTCCGGCCAGGCCAAGTGTGCCTGATGGTTGCATGTGGATCTCGTCAAAGGCAGTCGCGAGATAATACGCGGCGCTCGCGGGAAGCAGCTCCCCGAAGGTCTCTGCCCATGCCACAGTGCGTTTTCCAGTTGCACCAAAACGCCGCACGGCGTCTCTCAGCTCCTGGCTTGTTGCCATCTGGTGTGCAGGTTCCCCCACATAGGCAAACAAGCCGACGACGCGGTCGTCTGTTTCGGCCCGTTTCAAACGGGAGATGATGTCATGGATGGAAATCCTATGGCGGTAGAGAACGCGTCCCAGCGGATGGGGTGGCAGATGCTCGACATGACGTTCGTTGCAGTTCAATTCAAGAAGAATCGGAGCGTGCCGTCGGGATTGCCAGTGTTTGATATCACGAATAGTGTGTGTGAGCACATCGGACAAGTGGACTCCCCTACATTGAATTCACAAGTTTTCTCGCGCGTTTGCGCGAGGGTTTTCGGGGATCTCTCATCACAGACATGGTCAGCGAATGTTCTTTGTTCCGGTGGAGCCGGACGGGGCCGACTTTGGCAGTCTGTGCGTCCTTGCTGGTGCGCCGGTGCGAGATACGCGCTCCACTGCCCTGGTTTTTGCACTCCTGTTTTGCTGGAGAAGGTTGCAGGACTTGTAGTGAGAGGCATATCTTGGCAGTAACGGCAGTCCCCGACTCTATTGAGAGCATTGTAGGGGGAATTCGGGTTTTCTCCTGTTCTTCTTCTCGAGGTTTTTTTCTCTGCCCTTTTTTCGTGCAATGATGGGTTTTTTCTGCATGAAGCATGTCCTGGGAAGAGTTGTGGAGGGAGGCGTGTGAGAGGCCTGCGACAAGTGTCATGAGAGGGAAAGAGGGAGGCCGGCAGGGAGGGAAATGGCGTTTCCGGAAATTTGGTGGGGTATCGCTGTTTACGCAAGATCGAGCAGACGACGCAGGCCGGCATGGGAATCGACGACGGCGTCTGCGTCCGGGTGTTCGCTCTTGTCGTTGTGCACAGCCGTAATGCGTATTGTCGCCATGCCTGCGCCGCGACCGCCTGCCACGTCTGTGCGCCGCATGTCTCCCACATGAATGGCCTGTTCGTTTGTCACGCCGAGGGCGTTGAGGGTGGAAGTAAACATGTGAAGGTGGGGTTTTGGCACCCCTGTTTCATCGCTAAAGGTGACTTCTTCGAGGAATTCGAGCAAGCCAAGATTATCGAGAAGACGACGTACGACAGTGCCGGGTGTGAAGCCCGTATCGCAGATGAGGGCTATGCGCACTCCTTGTGTGCTGAGCGCGGCGAGCGTCTGGTCTGCTCCTTCCACCATATGGATGTCGTGCTGTAACGCGGCCGATGCAAATGTCCCGGAAAGTCGGTCTTGGGCAGCAGTGTCCTCGACCTTCAGGTTCGTGAGGGCCCTTGTCGCGACGGTGGATGCAGAGGTAATCTGCCCATTCATCCAGGCATTGTGGGCTTCGAGGTAGGCCGTGTCAAGGGCGTCTTTGGCACGAGAAAAAGGAATGTTCTGCCCGCTGTAACGTGAGGCAACAGACCTCAGCATATGGCAGCGTTCTTCCCAAATTTCTTCCCCGTTTGCTTCGTAAAGAAGAGTGCTCCAGCAATCAAACGTTATTGTACGAGCAGGAATGGGGAGAGGGTGCGAAACTGTCATAATGCGTGTTTTCCCTGTTTTCTTCTTGCGATCTCTTGTCATTGTGAGGGTTCGTGGTATTGGTGGCGCTCTTTTGGAGAATAAGATTTATGTCACTTTTTGAAACCTTATTTCGTGTGCCAAGCGTGAAGGTGCTTTTGCGGGCATTGGCGCGAGTGCCCTCCAGGGTACTTCCTGTTGCCGGACCTTTTCTTGTGTGCTTTTTCCTTATTGCCGGATGCGGAAGCGAAGGAGACGGAGTTGGTCTCGACTCGGAGCGCGATGTTTCCGGGAACAAGGCGGGGTTGGAAGACGCCTCGGGCGTTGGCGTTGCAGCCCCCGATCCCGCAACCATGCTTCCTGCCCGCCAAAACGTGCTTGAGTTTGCGTTTGTGGGCGACATGATGATCGGCTCGGATTTTTCTCCCGCGCGCATTCCTCCCGCCGATGGGGCAGAGACTTTTACTGAGGTGCGTCACCTGTTGCAGTCTCCAGACGTGACGATTGGGAACTTGGAAGGGCCATTAACGCGGGCAACAAGCTCAAAATGTGCGCCTGGGAGTACTTCTTGTTATGCATTTCGCATGCCCCCCCGGTATATAGAGCACTTCAAAAGTGCGGGATTCGATGTGCTGAACGTGGCAAATAACCATGCAAACGACATGGGAGCTGCCGGAGCTGTCGAAACCATCAAGACGATCGAAGAGGCTGGGTTGCTGGCGTATGGCCGCAAAGGTCGGCATGCCCGTTTTGAAGTTGATGGTGTTTCCATTGCAATTTTGGGTTTCGCCCCATATGCCCATAGCAATGACCTGCTCAATATCGCCAAAGCCGAAGCACTGGTGGCTGAGGCAGAAGAGGATGCCGACATTGTGATCGTGACTTTTCACGGTGGCGATGAGGGCCCGGCCGCCCAACACACTCCTGACCGTATGGAGATACTCCATGGGACGGGTGAACAGCGCGGCAATCTTGTTGCCTTTTCTCGTGCGGTGATAGAAGCCGGGGCTGACCTGGTGGTTGGTCATGGGCCGCATGTCCTACGCGGCATGCAATTTCATGAGAACGTGCTTGTGGCCTATAGCCTGGCGAACTTTTCCACCTACGGATTTTCAACCCGAGGTGCTTTGCAATGGAGCACCGTCCTGCAGGTCCGTCTTGATCAAACCGGTAGTTTTGTCTCGGGTGTTTTGCACCCAGTTCGTCTTGTTGGAGGTGGAGTGCCTTCTCTTGACCCGACCGGTGAAGCAGTGCGGATGGTGCGCCGCCTGAGCGAGGAAGATTTCGGTTCCGCTGCCGTGCACTTGCAAGACGATGGAACTTTGTTGCCACCCCAGTGATGCGGGAAGGCCGGGTGCGAAAAGAAAACCAGGGGATGAGTGGGCCGGCCGTCTTTTCAGGCTGTTTTGCGGAATACTTTGCCGGGGACGATTTCTTCGTATCTGGGATCTCGCCGCACAAGAAGGTCAACAATGAGGCTAACCTGCGGGGTCTCGATCTGTTCTGGCGTGTGGAAAAACTCTGTGGCGGGGAAGGTCTCGGGGCGGAGAGAAGGAGATGCGGCCATTGTCCAATCGTGGTCGTCGAAGTCAATGTAGCCTCCGGGACGCAGTAGACGATCTATCAGAAAAAATGTGAAACCGTCGACATTCCAGGTGTGGGCACCGTCGATCAAGACATAGTCATAGATCGGAGTGGAATGTTCTTGGAGCACCTTCATAAGTTGCCAGTTGTAGGAATCGAGCCAGCGTCGACTGCTTCCAAATCCTTGTACATTATTGATGCCCTGTGTTTTGAGCCGTGCAACAACATCGTCGACGCGATCGGTGAAGTCGAATAAGTGAAGCTCTCCTTTCCCGTTCAGGTAACGGGCGATTGCTTCTGAAGTGGCACCGTGATAAACCCCGATTTCGGCCAGCGTGCCTTGTAAGCCGGTTTCGATGAGGAAGACGAGACTTCCCCAGTTTGGTTCTCCTACATTGACTGTTGCCGGGTATGTGTGTACAAGGCTGTGGGTACAACGCAACAGTAGCTTGTCGAGTCCGATGCGAAAACGGCGATAAGGGTGCATCGATAAAACTGTATCGAGATAGTGAACTTTTTAGAGAATCGGTGAGGCCCGCTGTCTTTCTCTTTGCGCATGCGGATAGTCTTTTCTCAGGTGCTTCTTTGCCACTATTTTCCCTGTTTTCTCTGTATGAATGCTTGGGAAGAGGGGTCGAAAATCGGGTTTTTTAGAGGTTGGGCAAGAAAGGGAAAAAGCTGAAGGAGGTAATGGGCAGGCATGAGCAGGCATGAATCGAAGAGTAGGCATCAAAGTGTTGGAACCGAGAGGCAGGAATAGAGAGGCGAAGAACAGAAAAACCAGACAAAAGACAGTATAGTGAATTGCTGTTTGTAGGCTCCTTTCCTGCGGCGGGCTGACTGGAAGCGGGGAAGTGAATGAGCCGTCTTTTTCCTGTTTTCTCCTGCAGTGCATGCCACATGCTGCAGAGCACACATCACGGATCCGGAAACATGCTTGAACCAGCAGACTGCGGGATGTACAAAGCGCTTCTTCTTGGCAATGCCATTTTTGGGAATGAGACCCTTTCGAGTCCTGGGGTCCCGCGGTCGAGTCTTGTGGCTCTTTCCCAGACATTATGCGACTCACGTACCGGTCTTTTCTCGATGGAACATACCGATGTGCGGCTTGAGGCTTCCTCCTATGAACTCCGCCGCATAGTACGAGAGTTTTTCGAGCAGTCCACCGAAAATGACGTACTGTTTTTCTGTTACGCCGGTCATTTGCGACGCGATGGGAAGGGGAATATTTACCTTTGCGCTTCTGATACGCGCAGCGATCTATTGCCTGGAACTGCCCTTTCTCTTCATGGGCTATCGAGTGCGCTTGCTTCTTCTGCCGCCAAAGCTGTTGCGCTTTGTTTTGACTGTTCGACGAGCAGTCCAAGCAGACCAAGCAGTCCTTTCGAGGAAAAAGCTGATTTTTGCACGGCCCTTCGACAGCTGACACAGACCCGCGATGCTGTTTCTCTTCTTGGCGCAGTGTGGGAAAATGTTGCAGCCCTGCCTCCTGCGACCTATCTGACGGATCCTGCGGGGTCGGTCTCATCCGCTGAATTTTCCAGGCCTTTGCGAGATTCCAGTCGAGATGGGCTGAGTCCGTTTTTATCTGGTCTGACAGAGGGGTTGCGCGAAGACGTTTTCGGAAAGCGCGGGAAGTATACATATTTTCGGGATATCGGCGCGCGTATGCGTTCCTACCAAAGGGAAAACCAGCCTTTTGTTTTGCTGTCTGAACCAGATGGAAATCTCCCCATTGCCCGCCGGCTTTCTTCTCTTCCAGGGGCGTCGCATGCGGGGCTTTCTCCGCCCTCCTCTGAACCGGCCCTTTTCGAGAGTGGTCGGGAAATGCCTACTCAGGTGGGGAATGCTCGGGAAGCAAAGTTTGGCAGGCATGAGGGAACGGCCGAAGTGTCGGAGGTTCCACTGCACAAAGACACTGTTTTACAGTCGAATGTGCCCGATGTTCAGAATAGGTATGTCTCTCCTGGGCAGGGGGCTTCTTCGATTGGAGCAACTTCTGACTTGTTGATCGGGCATACCGGGGAGATATGCACTCTGGTATCTGGCCGGGTGCAGGGAAAACCAGTGGTTATTTCGGGCGGACGTGATGGGAAGATCCGCATGTGGGACCCTGCGACCACTGAATGTCTCCAAATGTACACAGGGCACACGGGGCGTGTGGAGTGTCTTGTTCTTGGCGACCTTGCAGGTAAATCGCTGCTTATTTCAGGCGGACGCGACGGCAAGATACGAGTGTGGGATGCGCGCACGGGGAAATGTTCCTGCGTGTTGCGGGCGCATGCGGGAGGAGTGCGTGCCCTCCTTCTTGGGGAAGCGAAGGACAAGTTCTTTCTTTTTTCCGCCGGTGCTGATCGCAAGTTGCGTGTGTGGTCCCTTCCTGAAGCGGAACTCCTCTCTGAATTGACCGGGCACACCGGGGCTGTGCACACACTGGCTTTTGTAGAGGTGCGTGGGAACATGGTGCTTGTTTCTGCAGGTGAGGATGGGACAGTGCGCATTTGGGACCGAGAAACAGTCACGCCATAACCCAAACCCATCACGACGGTTTCACTCTGTGTTTTCCAAGGTTTTTCTGCGTATTTCAGTGGGAACAGAGGTTCCGACAAGCGGAGCAGTAAAGAACCATAATAAGGGTGCTTATTCTCGTGGGAAAAGAGAAAATATATTGGGGAGGATGTGGGGTGGGGATCTTTGGCGCAGTGTGTTAGGTATCCGCGAGATGCGGCGATGTGCCAGAAGTCTGTTGCAGAAAGTATGCTAATCGTTTTTGAAAGAGAGTATCCGCTCGTCGATTTTCGATATATGCTTCGATCGCCCGAACAATCGCTTCATTTGTTGATATTCCTTCTACAGCGGCGACCATTATCAGGGCTTCTTGCTGTCCGTTTCGGAGCCGAACTGTGCGCGCGTGCCGCTTTTTCATGTGGATTTCTTCAGAGGACGTGTGCTTTTCTCTGCTCATGACGGGCAATCTTTCACTCTTCTTGGGCAACAATTTTTCATTGGTAATTTGTCGTTGGCCGAAGTGGGGAGAGGAATTGCTAGTTTTTCTGCGGAGGTTTACTACGTTGTTTCTTTGTTGCAGGTACAGGAAAACAGGTTTTCACCTGCGGGTTCCTTCGGATGGAAAAAGGGATATGTGTTTTCTGCCGCCCAAGCATGGATGTACCGTATGCTCCACTGTTTTTTAGGAAAACTGCATGGTGGAGCAGCAGTTTTGCTGGGTTGTGTGTGATTTCCTCCTTCACATAAAGAAAAAAATGAGGGAAGATTGTATATTTTCTTGTCTCTATAGGGACCGTCTCGGAGGCATTCTGGTGAAAGGGACTCCCAATGAGGGTGTGTCACAAAGAAGTCTGGAGTCTCATGCGGTATTGGTTTCTTGTGACTACGAATGGAGGAGGTTAGTGGAGAGAAGGAGCGAGACGGTAGCACACAGAAAGTCGTGAAAAGTTTTTTGCAGAGGCGCTGGGAAACGACAGTCCCATGAGTGGGGCAGACTTTTTATTTTGTTGAGACATTTTGTTGAGACATATTTATTGGAGTGCACATTCTACAGTGGCAGCATAGTGTCAATGGAAAACGTATTCTGCTTGCAAATTTTTTTGAGGACGCGAAGGGACGATGGTGAAGAGGAGGGTTTCATCGGAATTTTGCATGGAGGACCAAGAAGGCTGCAGAAAAGACCGGATTAGGAAGCGTGGGAGAGCGCTTCTGCTGCTTTGCGGTCTGTGTCGACAAGGTTGGTCATCCGGTCGATGCTGTCTCCGCGCAACTTCATGAGATTTGCCTTGTAGGTGTGGGCCGGAAGTGACGCGAGGCGAATGGCTTCTGCGGTGGCTGTTTCGATCACCTCGGCTTCCTCCGTCACCTGATCGAGAAAACCAGCGTGCAAAGCCGTGTCTGCGTCGTAGACACGAGCTTCAACAACGGCCTGTTGGAGGTGGGTTTTTGGGATGCGCTGCCGCGCGAGTTCGATGCCCCAGTCTGGCATGGTCAAACCGATTTGTGTTTCGATCAAACCAATACGGAATGGCCCTCGTGCCCCAACCCGGTAGTGCGTACTCATGAGAAGCAAGGCGCCAACTCCCACCGCGTGTCCCGTACATGCGGCAACAATAGGTCGAGGAGATGAGTATAGGCGTAGGCAGAGGTTGCCGCCTTCGACGACAAGACGGATGGTTTCCTGATCGGCTGCTCGTACGATTGCGAGATCGAAACCGCCGGTGAAATAGTGGGGCGGACCATGCAGGACGACTGCTCCTGTCCCTTTCTCCTGCGCCATATCAAGCGCGGTATGGATCCCCGAGATCACGTCAAAAGTGATGGGATTGGCCTTCCCACTGTCGAGACTGACAGTGGCGATATTGCCAGTTTGGTTGTACGTGACCGCGTGATTGATCATGTTTTTCCCTTTTTCCAGGATTTTGATTAACCGTAGGTGGGAGCTAGGTGCACTTGAAACGAGACAGGGAGGGTAGTACCTTCCTTTCTTTTGTTGTACCGTGTTGTGGGTTCTCGTGTTTCACGTTTTCCCATATGCAACAAGATTTATCACAGCGCGTACCCACTCTTCTGGGACATCGAATTTTTCATGGACGACTTCAACGGGTGTCAACATCATGAGGATCCAACGGTTGGTTTTTGTGTCATCAAGAACGATTTTTCCGCCGATGCGCGCAGTCGCTTCTGCCATGTTGGCAGCGTAGTTGTGCGCTCGAGCCCGGATGTCTGCCTGCGGATCCGGCGTGTCACGGACAGTGAGCTCGACACTCGGGGCATACCACAATTGCTCTTCGGTAATAGCGATGTGCCCGAAAGCCAGAACGTCGTGGCCATGTGTGCCTAAAGGCAACATGCTGCCGGGCGCGAACGAACGGTCTTCTTCGGTAAGAGAAAAGATTTTTGTTTTTTTCTCCTCTACTGTCTCGGCAAGTTTTTCCTTGTGACGACTGTTGTCGATATCGGCGTCTACTGTGTGTATGTTGCGTCCGTATCTGTCGGTGAGATGGACGAGCGCCACTTCGGAAATATGGAGGATTCCAGAGGGGAGAGACGAAGTTGTGGAGACGGACATGTGCCTAGACTAGCTGGGTTGGTGCGAAGAGCCTGTTTTCTGCGGGGCAATAACGACCTGGTATGCGTTTGTGTGTGGGCGGTTTGGTTACTGGATCGAATTCCTGAGCGACATGCACAGCCTGTGGCCAGCAGATATTGTTGTCTTTTTTCTTTTTTTCCTGTCTTTTTTCTCCCTCTTTTTTCTCGGGTCGGTTTTCAAGTTCTTCTCGCGGGAACCGTAAGAAGCAGGCGGATATCATTTTTCACGCGACACGTTTGTCAGTCTGCCTTGGGATCTGCACTATATATCCTGGCTTTTTCTTCGATGTGAGAAGTGGTCGTGTTAGTGGAATTGTAAACGAGGTATGCCGATGATGTGTCCGAGGTGCGAGAAACTATGTGGCCCCGAAGAAGAATACGGTGGGCCATGCGCAGCTTGTCGTGCCGAGCTGCGGGCCACTGCCCGTGAGGCGTTTCACACAAAAGGCGACAAGGGCAGCAGTTCCGCAGCCGAACCCGTGGTTGCACGTGCAAAACAAGGGCAGGAACGTGCACTAGGTGAGTGAAACCGTGCTTTCCAGTATTTTGTTACATTCGTAGAATATCCTCAGGGCGTGTGATGGGAATGGCCGATCCAGGGATCTTGGAAGAAAATCCTGGAAGAAAAAAGAAGACAGTTATTTGTGGGATTGGCAGACAGTGGAGGGCGCCAAAGTGCCGGTAAACATTGGGTTGCACCATACAACTTATTCCTCCGGCGGTTTGTTTCGCCGTANNCCGTACCCGTACCCGTACTTGGACCTGTACCTGGGCAGGATTACAGAGGAAGTTGAGGATTTCTTGAAGACTTCTCTCTTGAAGACTTCTTTGCATACACGTGTTGTCACCACACCCGGAGAACCTGTGGTGTGCGAAGAGCTTACTGTCGTGCCAGTTTCTCGTACGCGTCTTTTGCACTTGGGATGGGGACAAGCCGGCGTATTTTTCGAGCGGTCTCGTGCCTCGCGTCTCGATTTGCAGGGGCCTGATGGCCCGCAATCCGTGACAGTTCCTGATAAAGACCTACAAATAAGGTTGGTCATATGGGCTGTTGTGATTGCCTGTCTGTGTTGCTTGCGCTTTGCACGGAGATGATTGCACCCTGTTTTGTGTTCTCGGAGGAGAAGAGGACGGGAAGAGTTTGCAGAGAGTTTGCACAGCAAGGGTGCAAGACAGGACGGAGCAAGGGATACGCTCCAAACCTGATGGTCCAAACATGACGGACCAAGGAAGAAAGGATGAAGCAGTGTCGAAAATGACAGAGGATTTCTCAGAGGATCCCGCACTTGAATCTTCGCAGGAGAATGCTTTGCCAACAGTTTCCAACTTTGTTGATCAGGTGGGGAGCCGTGTCGAAGGTGCGCTGCGACAGCTCGCCGGGGATCTCGACGTCGCAAGCGTGTTTTCTCCGCCGGAACGTGTAGGAGATCGTGTCATTATTACAGCCGCTTCGGTACAGCGTTCCGGTGGTTTTGGTTTTGGTGGCGGTGGCGCCAACGATGAAGAGCCTGGGGGAGGTGGCGGTGGCGGTGGCGCCAACACTGAAGGTCGCCCTGTTGCAGTGATTGAGATTACGCCGAGTGGCGTGAATGTGCGTCCTGTGTATGACTTCACTCGTATTTGGGTGACTGTGGTTACCGGGCTTGTAGCGATCTGGCGCTTTAGCCGTAAGTAGCTTGTGCAGCTCGGGGATTGTGCGCGTTTTTTTGGGGGATACCGGGTTCTGCACACAACTGTTGGCTTGCTTGTTTTCTTTGTTGTCGCGCGCGTGCGATCTCGCATGTTCCTTATGAGCAGGGCCAGAGGAGCAGGGCGAGGGAGGTCGGGGCAACAGGAAAGCCGAAGCCAATGCCTGCCCCTGCACTTGTGATGAGCAGGATGAGGCGAGGGAAAAGAATGCTGCTGCCTGCTGTGCCTGTTCTCAAAGGAATGGGGACTCATGTGTGGGGGATGCGGAGTGTGGCTGCCCCGATTGCCGCGGCACATGCTGGATGAATTGTGCCGAATGGATTGTGTAGGTCAGTCAGATCCTGTGTCTTTGCTTTTTGTGGCAGGCCCAGTTCTTTTTGAAGATCGCCGGCGTCGCAGGATCTGTGGGCTTTTATTAGTTTTTGTAGGGGTTTTGGGTATTTGCTGGGTTTCGGGGGAGAGAAGAGGGAAACTCACGTCTTGCGCCAGAGGAAGACGGCTCGAATAGTTTACCGTCGAGGTGCTGCGTCGCATGTAGGTTTTCCAGGCATCGCTTCCTGCTTCCCGACCGCCACCGGTGTCTTTTTCTCCACCGAATGCTCCGCCGATTTCTGCTCCGCTTGGCGCTGTGTTCACATTCGCGATGCCACAGTCACTTCCACGTGCGGACAGGAACACTTCTGCTTCGCAGAGATCGTTTGTGAAAATTGCGGAGGAAAGCCCTTGGGGTACGGCATTTTGTAGGCGGATCGCCTCAGTAAAACATCTGTACTTCAGTACATAGAGAATTGGCGCGAAGGTCTCCTGCGCAACAAGTGGGGTTTGTTCGTGCATTTCCACGAGGGCAGGGGTGACATAGTAGCCATGAGTTTTGAGATCTTCCTCGAATATTCCCGCGGGGACCTCTCTGCGTTTTCCGCCGTGCACCTTTCCGCCTTGGTTGCGGGCTTCTTCCAAAGCCTGCGACATACGATGAAAGGCCTCTTCGTCTAGTAATGGCCCCATCAAAACGTCTTTTTTGTAAGGATCACCAATCGGGAGATTCTTGAAGGTATGCAAGAGCCGGGAAAGCAAAGCTTTGTAGATGTCTTCGTGCACAAGGAGGCGACGCAAGGTTGTGCAACGCTGTCCTGCTGTGCCCGCAGCTCCAAAGACGATTGCCGGTACGGCCAGGTCAAGACATGCCGAAGGGGCGACGATCATGGCATTGTTGCCGCCGAGTTCGAGCAGGCAGCGTCCGAGGCGTCCCGCCACGCGGCCTGCAATATTTCTTCCCATTGCCACACTCCCTGTGGCACTCACGAGCGTCACACGAGGATCATCGGCAAGCTGGTTTGCGGTCTCGTGTTCCCCAATCACGACCTGGCTAATTCCTGGGGGTGTTTCGCCATGTTGGGAAGCTGCCCGTTCGAGCAAGGCCTGGCAGGCCAGCGCTGTAAGCGGCGTTTTCTCCGAAGGCTTCCACACGATTGGGTCCCCGCAGACGAGCGCGATTGCGGCATTCCATGCCCACACGGCCACAGGAAAATTGAACGCGGTGATGATCGCCACAACGCCGAGTGGATGCCAGGTCTCCGTCATTTTGTGGTCGGGGCGTTCTGACGCGATCGTGCGTCCGTAGAGCCGGCGTGAGAGGCCTACGGCAAAGTCGCAGATGTCGATCATCTCCTGCACTTCGCCTTGTCCTTCAGAGAGGATCTTGCCTGTTTCCAGTGTGACAAGACGCCCGAGAGATTTTTTGTGTGCCCGCAGCTCGATCGCGAAAAGGCGGATGAGTTCTCCCCGCTGGGGCGGAGGTGTGTCTCGCCAAACCGGAAAGGCCGATACTGCCTTGTCAAGCACGGCATCCACCTCTGCGCTGTGTGTACGCGCGAGAAAACCAAGTCGGCTTCCGTTCACAGGAGTGTGAAGAGCAAGAGAATTGGTGTCACCGGCAAGAACGTTTTTTTCATTGGATGCGGGTCCGAGCACAAGCTGCGTGCCGGGCCCAGTTTTCACACCGAGTTCAGTGGCAAGCTCAAGGGCGAGAGATGCTGCTTCCATTATTTCCTCTTTTGACTGTTGAGGTTCTTGCGCGGGCTCTCTTTTGTGTTGTGTTGCGGTGTGTGTGTGGTTCTGGGGTTGGGAGAGGGGAGGGGCCGTATGAGGGTTTTTTGGTGTGGGCTGCCTGGAGTGGGGAGCTGCAGAGCAGATGGAGATGAGAGATCAAGGGGATTGGTCCGGAGTGCCGAGGGTGGGAAACCTGTTTGGTTTGCCAGAGACCCTCGAACCAGGAAAAGAGTAGCGAGGACGCTGTTCCCGGGGGGAGAGAACCGAAAGGGTGCTGTCCCTGGAGAACGCTGTTCCTGAGGGGAGAGACAGAGTGGAGGAGATTCAGAGAAAGAGTTTGCCGAAACGGTTCGACAAAAAGTCTTTTAAGTGTACGTCTTCTTGGCGGATTATGCCGCGGTTTGGAAGTATGTTTTCTCGAACGAGGTCGACCAGGGCGCAGACTCCCGCTGCTGTCGTCATCTGAATAGCGCTCCAGTGTTGCCCCCGTAACTCGCGGCTGTAGATCTTTTGTGCGTAACTCTCCTGGAGGAAGCGCCCATTTTTGTAACCGCTTACCGTGACGAAAAGGAGGACCACGTCCTGCAAGGTCATGGGGAGGGCATGCTCAAGCACATCTTTGAGGAGTTCGCGGCGTTGTCCGAGGCGGAGGTCATGCAAAAGGACTTTCATAATGTCGCGATGACCAGGATATCGGACTGTGCGATAGTTCAGGTTTTCCACTTTCCCTTCGAGGGTGTCGCAGAGTGTGCCGAGGCCTCCTGAGGTATTAAACGCCTCATAGCGTACCCCGTCGAGACTGAATTCTTCGAGTTCTTCCAGCGCGGGCATCTCGCGCCGCTGCCCATCCACGATGGCTTCGCAAGGGTTGCAGTACTCGTTGATGAGCCCGTCGGTGCTCCACGTGAGGTTGTACTTCAGCGCGTTGGATGGGTAGAGAGGAAGAGCCCCAACGCGCATGTGCACTTTTTGCAGAGTTTCAAAACCCTTGGTGAGATCGTTTGCCACGATAGACACAAAACCTGGGGCAAGGCCGCATTGTGCGACGAAAGCTGTGGAGGATTGTGCTGCGACTTGTTGGATAATTCGACTGCTCTCGATGTCTTCGGTGAGATCGAAATAGTGAGCGTTTCCTTTACAAGCTGCCGTCGCGATGGCAGGCGTGAGCTGAAACGGGCACGCGCTAATCACCGCATCATGTTCTTGTACAACTTCGAGGAGAGAATCGGCATGAAAGACATCGAGAACGCGTGTCTCAATCAGCGGGGAAGTGGGCATGGCAGCGAGCTGATGGGTGTTGAGATCCCCAACTGTTAAATGATAATCTTTAGTACCAATGAGGAACTCGGCGATCATCGCGCCGATTTTTCCTGCTCCGAGGAGGAGTACGCGCATTGTGGGGTCTCTTTCGCGTGTTGTGGTGGATGACAGGAAGCGGAGGTGCGGGCAGTCTGTGTGTTGTGAGGATTTTTCGCTTGGGCGAGAAATGATGGTGAGCTGTCCAAACAAGACAGGAAAACGGAAAAATGTCGAGACATGTTGGGCAGTCTCTTGTTTTGGGGGTCTATTACCGGTTTGTGTGCGCGGGGAGTGAACGTGTTGGGATGTGTGCTTGGCTTATAGCCCAGCTGCGTCTCCAGCTTGTGCGGTACGATTTGTTTCTTGGCGTATGTTACGCGGGATTTCTGCCTCACGGTCAAAAAGTCGCCGGGAAAATTCGATGCAGAAAGCGGCTGACAAGACCAGTGTGGCAGCGCTTGCCCAGGCTGCAGAGTAGCTGAGGGTTTCCGCGAGGAGACCGAAGCCAAGAGGGCCGATGACAGCTCCTGCGTATACGCCTGTTTGTGTGATTCCTGTTGCCCAACCGGGAGCACTCATGTTTTTTTGTACGACGGTTGCGTGAAAGAGGCCGGCCCATCCCCATCCGGCGCCGTACGCGAGAATGGTCCCGATGGTGACGATGCCTAAACTGTTTCCTGAAAGGGAGAGAAGGAGATATCCAATTGCTCCTGTACCCATCAATGTCGATAAAGTCCGCATAGGGTTTTTTTCTGACCGGTCAGATCGTACCCCGATGTAAAGTCTGGCGATTATAGACGAGAGACTTCCTGCCATTTGCAGGATGCCGGCAGTCGATACAGAGATACCTTCGTCTACAGAAGACGCGACAAGAAAAGCGCCCAGATTGCCAGAAGCTCCTGCAGCCAGTCCGCCCGCAAGGGCCATGATCATTATGGGACGCAAGGATATGTCGGGTTTTTTTCTCTGTAGGGTAAGGTCCTCTGCTTCTGAGTTCTGTGTGGGGGTGAGGATGAGCGCTCCGATTGGGAAGAGTAAAAAGCACAAGAAAGCCCAACGCCACCCAATAGTCACCCCAAAGGCTGGGACTGCCGCGCCGCCGAGAAGTACTGCTCCCATGACGGAGGACTGTTTCGCTGCCATGGCAGTACCGAGGCGACTTGCATCAATATGGTACGCTACCAGCTGATTTGCGCTTGGATGAGTAAGCGCGTAGCTCAGTCCTCCCAACACGAGAGAAACGCCCAACTGTGCGAAGTTCTGTGTGGCAGACATGCCGAGCAGAGACAGGGCACCGAGTGTGGTTGCGAGCCGCAATCCTGCGGTGGAAGAGAGGCGGCGGGCAACGAGGCCGCCTGCAAGCACCGAGGTGAGAGTGGAAGCGCCAAAATAAAGTGAGGTCGCAATTCCGATCCTGCTGGTACTTAAGTGCATGTCTTCTTTCATCTGGATTGCCAGGCTTCCAAAGAGAAAGACCGGCAAAGAAGCAGTGAGGACAGCGAGTATCACCGCAGTCATGACTCGGTTCATTGGAGGGGAGACCTGACTTTGGCGAGCCTTTTTTTCTGACACACTGTCTCCCCTTTCCGCTGTCTGTGGAGGGTGCTTCCGGTGCTGTAGTGGGACGAACTGTCTTCAGCTTGCGGCATCATTGCCGCGCCGTTGGAAGAGTTCCTTTGTGTAATGTGAAGGCTTTTGTTTGTGAAGATGCTGGGGAAAGTCCTGGTATAAAACCTGGGGGGAACGATCTCTGGTGGTCGTTGCAGGGCGACAGGTGGGCATGTGGAGCATGCGACGGAAAACGCCCTGTTTTGGTGTCCTGATGACTGTCGCGCTTTTCCCTACCGGGTGCGGGAGAACGCGGATTTTTCTCTTTCGAGTCCGTTTGCGCGGGCTTCAGGCAGGTGACGCGCAAACTTTTTTTACGAGAAAGGAGCATGGGGGAATAAGAGACGTGTGCAGGTGTTTTGCAGGTTATTGCCTGCTTTCTGGAGGATATGCTACCGATGGTGCACTAGGTCAATCCTTGTCTCTCTCGGAGATCTCTGCCATGATCTCTCCTCATTGTGAAGAGCGTATCGCATGACACGACTGATTTAGGTGCAAACTCTGCAGAGTTTCCCCTTCGCGACAGCTTGTTTTCCCCTTCCGAAGGGGAACAGGCAAATAATTTTGTTGCTTCTGACGCTGTTTCTCCCCCACCCCATACAGGGGCGCCGAAGGGGAGTGCGTCAGACCTCCGTCACGCCCGACGTGTTCCACGGCGTACCAGGCCGTTGTCTCTCAGGAAAACGCGAGAGTTTTCTCATCGTGCTTCTTCTCACCTGCCTGGAGAGAACGCGGCCAAAAAGGATGAAAACGTTTTCCAGGAAGACACTGCCTGGCGTAGCGTGACGCTTGACATTCTCCCAAAAAAACTGGAAACCATTGCAAATTCCAGTGATGGCAGCAATGCTTCTTCTGGTCGCTGGAAAGCCGCGGTGGGGGCTGTTATCACAAGCCTGCTTCTTGGCGGAATGGTGATCGCCGAGATGAGAAGCCGGGATAATTCTCCGCAGAATTCCCAAACTCTTGCCGGAATGGACGCGAAACTCCTCGGGAGGGGCAACCCCGCACTTTCGTCCACAAGTTCCTCCACAAGCATGATCGAACAAGATGTTTTTCGTTTTGGTGTTGCTGCCGAGCATGTGGCAAACCTGCGCCGCCAAGCCGAAGCCGAGCGTCTTGCTGCG
>DEIU01000079.1:28396-41934 GCA_002352645.1 Acidimicrobiia bacterium UBA2766
TGCCGAAGCCGAGCGTCTTGCTGCAGAAGCGGCTGCTCGTGAGGCTGCAAAAAAACGGCAGCAGCCGAGTGAAACGAGTACGAGTGAAACGAGCGCTGCCGTGCCTGCGGGGAACGAAGCGATTGCTCTTGCCTGGCTGGCGGAACGCGGTGGGGTGAATGATCACTTGAAGCGGATTGCCAAGTGTGAGTCCGGAGGGAACCCTCGCGCGATTTCTTCTACCGGGAAATATCGCGGGAAGTATCAATTCAGCATGTCTACCTGGCGATCTGTGGGAGGAACCGGGGATCCGGCCCAGGCATCTGAAGCCGAACAAGATATGCGCGCGCAGATGCTGTACGACCGGAGTGGCCCAGGGCAATGGCCAGTCTGCAGTAAACGGTGAGAACCTTGTTGGTTCCGTTTACTGCTTTCAGATTTGTACTGCGTTGAGCGGGCAGATTTTTTCTCCAGGCGATGTAGGTGTTGATATAAGTGTTCTTGTCCAGTGGAAGATCTTGCCTGCAGCAGATATGCCGTAGAGGTGATAGCGCGGGCGCTACGCTTGATTTTTGTAGTGGTTACTCGGTTTCCGCGAGCAGCTCATTCAGGAGATCTTGTACGCGCTGTTCAATATCGTCACGAGCGCGGCGTACCGTGCTCAGGGAATCATCTTTTTTGTCGGGTATGTTCCAGGAAATAGCGTACGTTCCGCGAGGCCCTGTCGCACTGTCACCACCGCTCATTTTCCCGATTGTGATGATCAGGTCGGCTTCCTGAGTGATGTCGGGGGTGAGTTTGGTGGGCAGGGCATGTTGTATATCGATGCCGACTTCGGCCATCGCGGTGATTGTGGCAGGGTCTACTCGCTCTGCCGGATTTTTTCCTGCGGATGTGGCTTCTACCCGGTTTCCGCTGTAATGCCGGAGAAAAGCCGCGGCCATTTTACTGTTTCCGGTGTCCTGCTCGCATACGAAGAGAACCCTGGGAGTATGTGGTATGGTGGCGTTTTTCATGAAGGCTCCTCCCGGACGGGCGCCGAGCATGGCAATTGAGGAGTGCTGAAATCGGAGGCATGTACTCCCCGCTGCCCTTCTCGCCTCGTCTGGTAAAGAGAATAGACGGATAACTCTAAATGGCAGAATGGTTCTGAAAAGTTATGCCAATGTGAATAGAGCAATGCGTGCAAGTGTGGTCTTGTGAACGGCCGTCCTGTAGGCATGGATGATCGGGGTCGCCGGAGTGGGATCGGCTTCGGAAAAGGGGCGCTCGAAAAGAAGTGTTCTGTAAACTCCACTGGGGCGAGAGTGAAGCCTGTGCACGCACGACTTCCCGGACGAAGTCTGAGAAATGCGGTGCTCAGTTTTGTGATGGTGCGGAGAACCATGCTGGGAAACCTCTGACTTCTGGGCAGTTTAGAGGTTATTTTTCGAGCAAAATACGTGATCATGGAAAAGCTGGTGCCAAAGCGTGGACGTTGTTGTAGACGCTGTCCTGCATGTTGTCATGCATATTGATATCAAAGTTGGAAAAGGTAGTTTGTGGGGAAGAGGGCACTTCTGTGTTCACGTGGATGTGGGTTGCGGGCCTCTGTGCAGGGGCAATAGAGATATTGTTTCCTAGATTTATATCGGAAAGATTGGGAGGCTGACTCATTCCCTTTCTCGGACTTTCCTCTGTTGGAAAGCAGATGCAGAGTATAAAAATGCGGATACTCTTAAAAACTTGCTTGTATGCATTTTTTATTGGCAATTTTTTGCGAGTTCTTTTCGGGAAAGCTCTTGCGAGACCGTCTTCTGAAAAGAAAATCTTCTCCATTTTGTTCTGATCAGAGAAAATTTGCCACGTTGTGAAGTATGGTGTGATCTTTCGACTCTTGCAACGAATCTCTTTATTTTTACTTCACCATAGAGTCGCTATTTCCTGTAAATGGAATGGCCGATTACGTATTTTCTTTTGTGTTTTTCCTTGAAGAGGAGAATTCTGTGTGGAGGAGTCCGTGTATATGGGTGGGGCAGTGCGAGAGAGGGAAACGCAAGCCTGCAGGACCGGATACTGGGAGTGAAGTGTGTGGTGGAAGGCCGGAGAGGTCCGTCTTCTTTCTATTGCGGTGTATGTTGTTGCAAGAACAAATAGCAAAATGAGCAGTTTTGGATTTTTCACATTGCTCTTTGCTTTCGCAGAGGTCCCGCGCTTGTTCTGTCTTTTATCCTTCTCTTGTTAGCCTGTTTTTAGTAGGTTACTTTGCTCTTGCGGAAGGCGAGAAGATGGCTCTTTTGGATCTCACCCCTGATGAACTGCTTACCACAACACGTGCGGTGCGCAAACGTCTTGATATGGAACGGCCTGTGGCACGTCACCTGATCGAAGAGTGTTTGGAAATCGCCTTGCAGGCACCGACCGGCTCCAATGTGCAGGGCTGGCATTTTGTTGTGGTGACCGATGCGGGCAAGAAACAAGAGCTCGCCGGTTTCTACCGCAAAGGCATGGAAGTCTATGCGTCGGCACCCTCTCGGAAGAGTTCTGGCGACGAGGCCTACGACAAGACCATGGCACGGGTGATGGACTCGGCCCAGTACCTTGCTCAAGTGATGCACGAGGCACCTGTTTTGCTGGTCCCGTGTATTTTTGGTCGCACTGACGGAAGTCCCGCGTGGGTGCAGGCCTCGACATGGGGGTCTATTTATCCAGCCGTCTGGAACTTTATGCTGGCAGCTCGCGCGCGTGGTCTCGGTACATGTTTAACAACTCTCCATCTAATGGAAGAGGAGAAAGCTGCAGAGGTTTTGGGCATTCCCTTTGCCAAGGTGATGCAAGCAGGCTTACTCCCTGTCGCCCACACAAAAGGCACTGATTTTAAGCCTGCCCCGCGTCGTGACGCGGACCGCGTGATTCACTGGGATGCTTGGAAGGCCTGAGGGGCTTATTTGGGTAGGTTAGGGGGTATTCGAGGGGCTGGGAAAGCTGCATGGTCCCTTTTTTCCTGCTTCTGCTGTGGGGTTCCGTTGTCTTTACTGCTGCGTGGATTGGAGGTGGTGAAGACAGCGGAGTTTTTGTTTTTGCTGGTGGGAGGCAAGAGGTCTGGCAATGGAGGCGGCCCATTCCTTCATTTGGGAGGAGAATCAATGGGAGTGTATTTCCTGGAAAAAGGAATGTTTATTTGTGAGATAAGCCGGTCAACAATATTTTTTATCCGGGCGTTTACGAGATCTGTTTTTTTTGTCTTGTTCTTTCTCTTCTCGGATCGGTCCGGATGGCTTGATGAAGTAGTGTCCATAGTTTTTTTGTCTTTCTTTTCGTTGAAAGAGCTCCGCTATTTTTGTGATGTTTCCTCTTTAAAAGAAGCGTGTATATTTTCTGTAATCTACGGAGAATGACTATTAGTCATGACTTATGGTGCAAAAGAGGGTTTTGAGAAGTTTGCCTGTTGGGTGTCGTGTCCGCTGTCGTGTTCGATGTCCCGGGCGTATTGTTTTTTCTGGGGGGAATGGTGAATAAGCGGGGAAGTCGGGTGAAAGTTTCACCGAGAGAGTTTCTTATCGGTTTCTTGTGAGGTGGCAGGATGCATGCGGGTTGTGCTGTCGGAAAATGCGGCAATGAGGCCGGCGAGTTCGCGGGGACGGTCACCTTGCACGCTATGTCCGGCGCCTTCGATGGTTCTGATCTGTAGGTCGGGACGGGACTTGTGCAGCGCTGCGAGGTCGTCTTCGTCGACCATGGGAGAGGCGCCGCCTTTGACAAAGAGGAAGGGCATGCAGGTCGCGGCGATGTCGTCCCAGGTTATCATGTCTTCGAGAGAAGGACTGTCCGGAGGACTCGCTGGATTTGGTGGGATTTCTTGGGTTTTGGCCTGTTGAGGAGATGTTTCGGGGCGGCGGCGGTCGTATCGCCAGGTCCATGTTCCATCCGGGAGGGCATAGGCGTTGTGGAGGATGCCGCGGCGCAGGGACGAGACGGAGCGCTGCGGATTGAATTGTACGGTACGATCCAGAATCTCGTCGAAAGAAGCAAAGGTCTCGGGACCACGCAAGAAGTTGATGACAGACTTTGCTTTTTCTGGGTTTACGCCGGGCGATATGTCGATCACAACGAGTTTGCGAACCAGCTCAGGATGGGACACGGCGAGAGAAATCGCGGTCATGCCCCCTAACGACATGCCCACGACAGCCTTGGCGGTGGGTGCTGCGGCTGCAATTGCCACGGCGACATCTGCTTCCAGGACGTTTGGTCGATAGTTCCCGTCGTCTTTCCAGTCGGAGTGGCCGTGTCCTGGGAGATCAAGCGCAAGAAGAGGACGGTCGAGCGCGAGAGCCAAAGTATCCCATGTATGGGCATTTTGTCCACCGCCGTGCAGGAAGACGAACTCGGGAGGTGTTTCCCCCCAGACCAAACCACTGAGGTGGCGTCCCTCTCCCACAGGAAACGAGCAGCGTTTCACAACAGGCGGTTTCTCATAGGGTAGACCTACCTCAACGGCATTCTCATGGAAGAGGCCGAATTCATCGTATGCTTCGTTTGCCCCTGCGGTCATGGTGCCCCCTTGTGTTCACCTGGCCCGAATCAGCGCTTGTCGGTGCCGGGCGTGCGAGCGATTGCCCTGTTTTGGGGAAACGCTTGCTCTCTTGCAGTATGCCTGTTTTTCTGCGAGTCGTGGAAGCACAGGACAAGCCCGGCTCTGCTGAGAGAGCAGAGGCACGCGCAAAAAAGAGAAGTCGCGAGGCGCGCTGCAAATATATACCGAGTTATTTCTTGTGCGCGCTCGTGGTTTTTTTACTTGTTCCCTTGGCTGCGCTGTCTTTTGGCCTGTCGAGCAGGGAGAGCAGCCGGGTGATGGTGCGTTCGGCTGTGGCGCGACGTGCTGCGGAGATGCCCTGGAAACCGTGGGGAGAGAATGCGGATTCTTCGAGTATCGCGGCTGTTTCTTTGACGGGGTTTACAGTTTTGTCTGCTGCTGTTTTTGTGTGGGGGCCTGGTGTGCTGTGTCGGAGAAGGCTTGCAGTGGGTGCCTGCACCTCGGAGGAGAAGGATTGTTTTTCCGTTTTTCCGGAAGCTGCGACAGAGGTGAAATCGGCAAGTCGTTCGAGATACACGGGTACAGTTTCTGCGGAGAAGCGGGGTGTGCCCGCGCGTGTTCCGGCTTCTTCGAGACGCGAGAGTGCCTGCTGGTGCCAGGAGGCAGCCAGAAATGCCTGTTGCGCGCGTCGTGTGGCACGTGTGCGTTGCCAGATGGTGATGCTGCACCAAGCGAAAACGAGAAGGCTGACTCCTCCAATGGCACCTCGCCGGCGTTTTCCCAGATAAGTGGCGAGGTTTCGCAGCACGCGAAAAGAAGTGGCCTCGCCTGAAAGTGGTACTTCTGCTGTCGGGTCGAAGCCCTGCCACCCTATTCCGGGAAAGTAAACCTCTGCCCATGCGTGGGCATCACTTGCCTTCACCTCGAACATGCCGGTGAAGGGGTTGTGTTCGCCGGGTGTGTAGCCCACGACGAGGCGAGCAGGAATACCGAGTGCGCGCAGCATTACCACGAGGCTTGTGCCGATTTGCTCGCAAAAACCGACTTGTTCTTCAAATAAGAAGGTGTCGACGGCGTCTGCCCCGTCTGGCAAAGGTGGGATATCGAGGGAATACCGAGTGTTGCGTGCCATCCATGCTTGCAACATCAGCACTTTGTCATAAGTGGTCAGCGCGTGTTGTGTGATGTGAGCGGCAAGGTCGCGTACTCGCTGAGGTGTGCTGGGAGGAAGCTGGGTGTACTGGGTGTAGAGGCGAAGAAGGCCCTGATTTTGGGTGGCAGAAGGGAGGTCTTGCACGTGTTTTTCTGCGCGGCGGAGCAGCTCTGGGGTGACGTGGGGGCGCTTGCTGATAACGGTGTAGACCGTGTCTGCGTCGAGCTGTACTCCGGCAAGGAGCGTACCGTCGGGAAGCTGGAAGATTCCTTGATCGGGAAAGTAGAGCCGGTCAGGGACGTATGCCCCGAAGATGATGTTTGGTCCTGGGGCTTCGAGATAGAAGGTCTGGGTAAAGTCTTGGTTTGCAGTTTTTTGTGTGGCGGAAAGTTCTTGGGCGAACGTTTTGTCCGGCAAGTCCTTGCGAGGGAGAGCGCCAAACTTTGCATTGTCCATGAGGTGTTGATAAGGGGAAGTGGGGAGGAGTAGAGGGGCTGGGCCACGTATGGGACGGGGCGTGCTGTCTGAGGTTTGCCACAAACGTCCGTCCCAGTTATCGAAGGTTTGGCCGCGCCAGAAGGCAGGTCCGGGTGCCCGTACGCGCATCACCAGTGAGTTGTCCGGGCGTCCACGCAGGCCGGTATCGAGCTGCTCGGAGAAACCGAAGTATCCGGAGGCAGCGCGGTTTCCCCGGTTGTTCCCTGAGGGGTCGGCATTGCCAAGAGAGGGATTGCTCAGTCCTCCTGGAGTCCCGACAGCGATGCGGTTTGTGAGTTGGGAGGGGAAGCTCAGTGGGAAAGAAGTGGATTGTCTGGCGGAAGGGAGAAAGAGAAAAATCAGGAGTCCGCAGGCAACGAGGGCGATGCTCATGCGGGCCAGGTTTTTTCCTGTGGTGAAGTGAAACCTGTGGGCTGCAGTTTCGTGCGGGGAATGTTGCAGGGGCCGGCGGAGAAGTTTGCGAAGGCGCTCGGAGAGGAGATCCGAGCCCTGTCTTGTTGCTTGGGTTGTTGGTTGCGGAGTTTTGTCTTGTTGTAGTTGGGGGATTTCTTGGAGTTTGCTTTGCTCGATCAGCATGAGCGCAGCGAGGCTCGCGTATCCCCAAAAAAGCAGGAAAATCCCGTGGTCAGTCGTGATGGCAAAAGTGCCTGACACGGTTATCAGGATAAGGCTTGATAAAAGGGAAAAAAGCAGGTCTCGTCGTGAGGGCACATCAAAAGAGTGAAGGAGCTGTACCCAGAGGAAGAGTTCCGCGAGGGGAAGCTGTATGTTGGCGGGATTTTCCGCGTCGACCTGCAAGAGAGTATTAAGAAAACGCCCAAAAACCCAGAGGACGAGGCCAGAGAGAAGTATTTTTCGAACAAAGGGGTCTTTGGAACGGACGCGGTAGGAATATAAAAAACCCAGCGGGATGCCCAGAAGGGCTACTCCCCCGAGAAAAGGATCTCCGAGGGCAGAACGCGCAAGAGCGCTTACCGCGCTGAGCGCCGCTACCAGAACGGCGATACGTAAGAGAACCGATTCCTCTGGTGGATGTGCCCGGTTTACTTTGCGGAGGTAGGTGAGCAGGCGTGCCGGTGTCTTTCCGGCGTCGGGGTCGGTTCTCATCCCGGGCCTGTGCGGATCTCTGCGTGGTTTTTCTTGGGTCCTTGTTCTTGGCCCAGTATGAACATGGTTGGTGCGTGGGGAGGGGCTTCGGGTAGTGGGCCGGGTAGCGCTGCTGCGAGGCGCCGGTTCAGGGCTGACTGGTCATGGACAGTTTCTGATTTCGGGCCGTTCGCTTCTCTTGTGACGAGAAGTGGGGGAATTTTGTTGCGCAAACAGGCCAGCGCGACTCCTGCCGCGTGAGAGGCGATTTCTTCGGCTTTGGCAGGGTCATCTGGTGGGAGTTGCACGAGGAGAACAGTCGTTGCTCTCGCTGGAGTGTCGAATTCCCGCACCATGATGTCATTCCAGCGTGCAGTTGCCGCCCAATGTACTTGTTTGAGCGGGTCTCCAGGCTGATAGCGGCGCAGACCGCGGGTCTGCGCGGGATTTTCCGAGAGATCGGAGGCCGTCTGTAGGGTCACGGCGCTGCTTCCTCCCGTGAGGATGGGCGTGCCGGTGTCAGGGGCGGGGGCGGGGCCTACATACAGTGGGCGTGGGAGCTCGATCGTGAGCCGGCGGGACCAGTGGAAGAGGCCGAGCGGGGTGCCGCAACGTGCTTCAATTGCGATGGATTGCAGGATGCCGCGGGCTTGTGGAATCAGGATGATTGTGCCGGTGGCGGGCACGGGGGTTGCCGTCCAGCTGCTTTTCTCGTGCAGGGCGGAAGCTGTGGTGCGACGAAACCAGGTGTCCCTTCCTGCGAGGAGTGTGGCGTTTTTTGGCGATGATGGTGACGCTGTTTTGGCAGTTGCCGGTTTCCTGCCTTGCTTGGCGGGGTGGTTGTCTCCCGCGGTGACCTGCGGTTTACAGCGGGTTTTTTGCAGTTGGAAGTGCTGGTATGTGTTGCCGACATGCGGTGAGGATTGCGTATTTTCTGTGGAGCTGTCTGTCTCGGTGCGTGCGTCGCTCTTTGTTTCTTTTGCGCTTTTCCATGGTCCGGAGACGCGAAAGAATATGCCGCTTGCAGGGCCTGTGAGCGATATGTCGAGGGAGATTGCTTCGCCGACAGCGCTGTCGGGAGGGGCATTGATTGTGAGAGACAGCTTGTGTAAAGCAGTGAGTGGGGAGATGACACCGAGGACAATAGTTGCGGTGAGGCCGGCCACCATGATGGTGGCCCATCCTGATCCGGTCGTTTGGGCAATAAAGAAGAAGGTCGTGACAAGGCCGGCGAGAAGGAAAGTCGCATAAAAGGGTTGAACGGGGCGGTATCGCAGGCTGTGTGGTGAGGCTTGCGGAGAAGATCGCGAGACTCTGGAAGTCCAAAAAAAAGAGCGGGTTGCCCGGTCGGGTTGCCCTCCATCTCCTGTTTGCTCTGTCTTGTCGATATCTACTGTCCGCGATGCTGGTATGCGGGCATTTGCCGTGTGTGTACGGGGAAGCCTGCTCGGCATAACGCTCATTTCCTGGGCACGGTGAGGCTTGAGAGGAGGAGCGTCACAATCTCTCGGGCCTCTTCGAAATTCTGTGTGTGGGCTGCGTTGTTGCGGAGAATGATGCGGTGTGCAAGGACTGCTGTTGCCACTGCCTGAACGTCTGCCGGAGTGACATAGGATCGTCCGGCAAGCAAGGCGTGGGCTTGGCTGCTGTGGAGCAGATCGAGGCTGGCGCGAGGACTCGCTCCTACCTGTATGTCAGGATGTGTGCGTGTCGCTGTCGTGACGTCGAGCACATAGTTCACGATTTCTTCTTTTGCATAAATCTGGCGTACTGATGTTGTGACCTGTTGGATGCCGGCGAGGGTGACAACGGGTGCAAGGTCGACGAAGGCACGGATGCCGCCTTGTCCAAGGAGGAGTGCCCGTTCGTTTTGGCGGGTCGGATAGCCGAGGCCAGTCGACAGGGCAAAACGGTCTTTTTGCCCTTCGACCAGGGGAAAGGTGCCGTGATGTTCATGAGGGTTTTGTGTTGCCACGACAAAAAAGGGATCAGGTAAAACTTGCGTGGTGCCATCCACTGTGACTTGTCCCTCTGCCATTGCTTCGAGGAGGGCAGCTTGGGCGCGCGGTGTGGCGCGGTTTATTTCGTCGATGATCAGGACATTGGCGAAGATCGGCCCTGGGCGGAATTCCCAGAGGGACGTGTCAAGCTGAAAGACCGACACTCCTGTGATATCGCTGGGAAGGAGGTCAGGAGTTCCCTGTACACGCTGAAAAGTGCCGTGAATTGACTGGGCAAGGCTTTTCGCAAGGAGTGTTTTTCCCATGCCGGGAACGTCTTCTATTAAAAGGTGGCCACCTGTGAAAAGGGCGATAAGTGCGAGCCGGATTTCTCGGGTTTTGTCATGCATTACTTTCGCGAGGTTTTGCTCAAGTTGGTGCGCGAGATGAAGCGCCTGTTGGGTTTCCTCTACGAGGGTGTCGACGGTCATCTTTCTCCTCGGAGCGCATTCCTGAATGTTTTTCTCGCGGTACCTGGAGCGAAAGGCCTGCTTGATGGTGATTTCTGGCGAGGTGCTGCTCTCCTCGATCCTGAGTGTGTGTGCACAGGGACAGATACGAGGGTCTGTTCCTTCGAGCCTCTGTTCTCCAGGGTCTGTTCCTTGAGGGATGATCGGCAGCGCAAGCAGAAGATCAAGGCGAGCCGGGGAGAAGGACTCCGCGTGCAAATCTGCTCTCTCTCGGGAAAGGTGGCTTTTCGGGGATTTTGTTATATGCGAACGTGTGAGATGCCGGAGACGAGGGTGCGTGCGTGGGTATGAGAGGTATGTAGATATTTTTAGGCGATTTTGCTGGCTTGTTGTCGGGGAGAATGGCCATTTTTTCGACTTTGGTCAGCAAATAAACGGGCCGCGTGGCATGTTGTAGAGAATTGAGGGAGGATTGGCCACCGGAACTGGAAAATCTTGTATGAAGAAGTTATCTCGGCATATGATCCCGAGCCATTCCTGATGTGAAGTGTGAGCACCAAGAACAGAGAGGAACGTTCTGCAAATGGAGGCAGGCCTATGAATCGTCTGTGCGCGGTGTGTAAGTCATGGTTGTCGTCGGCAGAGGAAGGTCGATGTCCTACCTGCACCAATCCTGTTGTCTGGTGTTATGTGGCTGTGTCGCTTGACGACGAAGTATCCCAGATCAAGGAACCATCCCCTTTTTCCCACCAGACTGGAGTTTCGACCCCTCATCAATCTGGCTCAGTTCCTGTGTTGCCGTACTCAGGACATTTCCATCGGGGTCGTTCTCGTGTCGTGCAACGCGAGAACGCGCTCGACATCGTGGATAATGCCAATAATGCCGACGATGCCTCGGCAGGAATCGTGGTACAAACCAACTTGGTTGATCAGCGTCTTGTCTACGTTGACCCAGGGGAGAAGAACCTGGTCACGAGAAAGGACAGAGGCGCGGCCCAGACAAAACGTCCAGGATATGTGCCGGCACAAGGGGTAACAAACTTTCTCAACGGTCTGAAGAAAGGTCGAAAGCACGACGCCAAGATCGGGAGGAAGCAAGCCGGAAAGAAAAAACCGTCGCAAGATCCTGCTGCGGCCCAGGGCGATCTGTTGCTGGTGTGCCCGGCGCCGCGTTCGGCTTTTTGGTCTGCGCTCGCGTGGAGCACCGGAGCACTTCTGCTTGGCTTGCTCGGATTTCTCGTCTTTTAAAAGGCAGATGTTTATTTTCTTGCTTTTTTGCCTGGCAAGCTTGTCGTGAGAGTCTCTGTGCGGGCGTTTTTCAAGTGGCGCGCAGAGTTTTCGGCGTCTACTGTTCTGGCAATCGCGGGAAACCAATGCCGGGTCAGTAGAGTACTACCCGCGGGCACACGTAAGCGCAGAAAGGAGAAAGTTGGCAATGACGCAGATGATCCTTGCCCTTTGTTCTTGTGCCGCGGACGCCAAGTCAGGAAAAGCGTTTGCGCTTGCAGTCGGCATGATGGTGCTTTTTTCCTTGAGGCGCCAATCCCGCGCGTCTGAGGGGAGAGAGAAACGAAGGCTGTCTTCCCCCGAAGAAGAGCCGCGCGAAGACGTCGACCCTGAGATGTTTGTTTCTGGCCCTATGTAGCGTGTTTTCTTGTGGTCAGTTTTCTGTGCCTGTGCCCACTGAGGCTTTCACCGGGATGGCCGGACCGGATCTGTGCACTGCCAGGGGCTTGGAAGGCACCGTCTGGTGTTGTGGGTTTGCCTGTCTCGCAGAAATTTTCTCTCTGTTGATTGTCCGCTGTTGGGTTTTTTCCTGATTTTCCCAGGTGTTTTCCCTTTCCCTGTCGTTTCTTTCCCTCATTGTTTTTATGTCGCTGGGATAGGGAAAGCAGAGAAGGCGTGTGTCGAGTGCAGGGGCACAGGACTTGAAACATGTGTCCTATGCCCCTGTTCTTTTGGTTTTTGTTGTGGGATGAGGTTTTGCGCACACGCGAGTTCGCCGGAAAGCGCGGCAAAGATTGCCGTGGCGAAGCGGAGAAGAGATGGCTTTCCCTGCGTCCTTTGCGTGTGTGTTCTGCGCGGGCTTTCGTGTGATTTGCCGCTGAATGGCTACTTGGCGTTTTTTTCTGCTTGCTCCTGCGCGTGCATGCTGATGGCGTTCATCACGGCCTTGCCGGCTTTTTCCATATTTGCCGCGCGGTTGCCTGTCACATAGTCCCAGGATCGCCGCAAGCTGCTGGTTGATCCTTGGAAGTGAGGCATAACCTCTTGTGAGAAGAGCTCGTAGCTTTTGTGAGTTTCCTCCGGGCGTGCCCAGTCGTGCGCCATGATGAGGAAGGAGCCGAAGCCGCCCGACTGTTTTTTGAGCCGTTCGATTTGTTCTATGGCTTGATCAGGTGTGCCGACAACGGCCAAACCGGACCCCACTATGGTGTCTACCAGGTCATTTGGGTCGTCTGTTGCGGGCGCAAGCGGGAGAGCCGCGACTTTTGAGAAGTACTCGACCCAGCCGTGGATTCCGTAGAGCACCTGCTCTCGTGCTTTTTCTTCTGTTTCTGCCAGGTGCATTGGCGCGACGAGACGCCAGTTTTCCCGGTTCACAGAGCGTCCATATTCGGCAGCTTTTTCTTCGCAAATCTCCCAGGCTGACGCAAGAGCGTTGAAACCGCCTTGGGAACTTGCGGAGATGGAGAGGAGAGAAGTGCCAAAGCGGCCCGCTGCGCGGGGGCCGGCCGGAGAGATCATGGCGGCTGTGGCGATCTCGAAGCAGGGCTTGGAATAAGGAAGGATGTGCAGGCGCGCGTCTTGCAGTGTGAACCAGTCCGTTTTCATTGTGACGGTTTCACCTGCAAGGAGGCGTGTGATGGCGTTGAGGGATTCCTCCATGCGCGGTCGTTGCGTGACCGGTTCGATGCCCATCATTACGGCGTCGGAAGGAAGCGAACCGGGACCACAGCCCAACATGAAACGACCACGTGTGAGATGGTCGAGCAGGACCGTCCGGTCTGCCAAGATGAGCGGGTGATGGAAGGGGAGAGAAGTCACTCCCGTTCCTAGTTTGATATGGCGGGTTCGTTCTGCGGCTGCCGCTATGAATACCTCTGGTGAGGCGATGACTTCTACCCCGGCAGAGTGATGTTCCCCGATCCAAGCCTCGTCAAAACCGAGTTTGTCGAGATGCTGTATGAGATCAAGATCTCGTTCCAGCGCGAGCGTTGGATTTGTGAGCGCCGCATGGAAAGGTGCCAGAAAAATACCGAATCGCACAATTGCCCCCCTTGCCGATCTGGGCTTTTGTCCAGCATACCTAGGTCCTCTAGGAGAAAAGCGAGCAGGCATGCTGTGGACAGCCCTCATATTTTTGCGGAGATGTCTCGAAGAGTTGAAAAAAGAGAGGGAGAAGGGAGTAGCCGGAGAGATTTTTCTGAACAGGATGTTGGAGAAAGGCGAGGTTTTGCTCCTGCCTGCTCGTTCGATGCACGCAGCCGAGAGAGGAGGAGAGGACAGTCATTGGTCGAGATTTTTTTTGGTTTTTCTGCACTGGCATGCACAGCGTGGGCTGGAAACCTAGTATCCCGGCATGATCCGAAAGCGCCAAACTCTTGACCGTCTTCGCCCCTATGTTCCTGGGAAAGCCCAGGGTTTCGCTGTCACCGCCGCGAGACTGGCATCAAATGAACGTGCGCATGGGCCGTCTGCTCATGTGCGGGCCGCGATCGTGGCGGCGGCAAGTACCGCGCACCGTTACCCGGACAATGATGCGATGGCCTTGTGTACTGCGCTGGCAAAACACTACGGCGTGGGAACTGATCAGGTTATTGCAGGTGCGGGATCATCCGAACTCCTCCTGACCTGCGTTTTGGCTACTGTCGATGCTGGAACCGAAGTCGTGTACC
>DEIU01000079.1:42027-48736 GCA_002352645.1 Acidimicrobiia bacterium UBA2766
CCCAGGGGAGCTTGCGGCATTCCTCGCGGGCATTCCTGAAGATATTCTTGTGGTACTCGATGAAGCCTATGGCGAATATGTGGTGGGGGAAGGATTTGCCGGCGGATTGGATTTCCTTGCAGACCACCCCAACCTGCTGGTCCTGCGTACTTTTTCAAAGGCTTACGGACTCGCCGGTTTGAGAGTGGGATACGGAATCGGGCACCCTGCCACGATAGCCATCCTGCAAAAGGCCCGTCTTCCCTTTACGCCGAACGCTGTTGCACAAAGTGCTGCGTTGGCTGCTCTTGCAGCACCTGATGAGCTGAGGATGCATGTCAACGATGTGGCGTATGAACGCGAACGGATGCGGAAAGAAATCGAGGTGGAGACGCCAGTTTCTCAGGCGAACTTTCTTTGGGTGCCGCTTCCAGGTCGTGCGGAATCGTGTGTGCAGGCCTGTGAGGCAGCAGGTGTCCTTGTACGCGCAATGGGACCCGATGCCTTGCGTGTCACTGTGGGGGAAGCCGAGGAAAATAACCGTTTCCTGACCGTCATGGAAGGCATGTGAGGGTGACGGTACCGTGTTCTTGGGCCACTCTGAAACTGTCTTTTCTGAAAAGAGTGCTGTAGAGAGTGCTGTGTGGAAAAGTCGACTCTCCGGAGGAAGAGTGGGGACGAAGAGCGCGGACGATTGCGCAGAAAAAGCACTGAGAACAAGTCGAAAGCAACTGCGTGATCGAGCTGTATGACGTGGTAAATGCAGGTAGATGCGTGTAAGTGCAACAGAGTATCTTCACTGTTTCTTTTTTTTGGCATTGCGCACTTTTTTGATGTGGGGTGTTGTGTCAAGAGAGCCAAAGAAGCCAAGAGAGCCGGGAGACGAGAAGGGCCTGAGAAAAAATGTGTTTGTCCAGAGCGTTATGCCTGCTTTTCCAGGGCCGATCAGGGGGAAGTGAATGGGAGAACGCGGCGGCTGATCTGGAAAGAACGCGCAGAGAAAATTTATCGAGGATATGTCGAGCGTGGAACGTCTGGGCTGCCTGCTGAAACGGCTCAGATGGTGGTGAATGCCAACAAGATTGTTCTGACGCTCATTCCGTTTGCTGCCTCTGTTGCTTTGTATTATTTGGCGCGAGGCGGATTTATTGTTGCAATAATGCTTGGGGCTGTTTCGTTTTTTCTCCCGTATTTTCCTTTTTTCCTACGGAATCAGCATCCGGAGATGCGTGCGCACATTGTCCTGGGGATTGGGGCGACTTGTTTGCTCATTCTCACGGTCTTTTATGGTTATTCGTGGCGCTACATCCTTCCCCTGTTTGCTGTGTTGCCCATTGTAGCGGTTGTTCTTCTTGGAGTACGTCCCGCATTGTTCTGGGCTTTTATGACGTCTTTAATGCAGTCTACTCTCGGTGCAATGTTTTACTTGAGCGGCTTGTCTACTGTGAAGCTCCCCCCCGATGCTTTCACTTTGTACTTCTTTCATGGGTGTTTCTTTTTTATGGTTACCATGGAAATGCTTATGGCAAAAAATGAGGCTGTACAGCATATTCGTGAAGTCCGAGAGAGCAAAATGGTGATTGAGCGACACGGTCACGAACTCGAAAAAGCACGTGATTTGGCAGTGGCAGCCTCGCGTCGCAAAGACGAGTTCTTGAGTAATGTGAGTCATGAAATTCGCACTCCTTTGAATGCTGTGCTCGGTATGTCGGAACTTTTATTAGACCATAAACTCACCTCTATTTGTCATCGATATGTGCAGTCAATCCAGTCGAGTGGCGAGTCTCTTTTGCGGGTTGTTAACGATATTATCGATTTATCAAAGATTGAAAATGGCCGGATTGATATCGATAATGTTGACTTTCGCTTGCAAGATACAGTGTGGGATGTCCGACGTCTTTTTGAAGGGAAAGCGCGGGAGAAGTGCATTTTTTTGGAATGCAAGGTGTTGGCGCATGTCCCTGAAATCGTGGCGGGCGATCCTGTGCGCTTGCGTCAGATTTTGGCGAACCTTGTGAGTAATGCCGTGAAGTTTACCGGTCGGGGTGGTGTCACGATCTGTGCGCGAGAAGCTCGGAGAAAAGGACAGAGGGAAGAGGGAGTGTTCTGGGCGCGTTTTGAGGTGGTCGACACGGGTGTTGGCCTGTCTCCAGAGCAGCAGGTATCTGTCTTTCGCCCTTATGTACAGGCGAATGAGAGTGTATCGCGTTCTCATGGGGGAACTGGGCTTGGTTTGGCGATTTGCCGGCAGCTTACGGATCTGATGGGTGGCGTGATCGGTGTGGAAAGTATGGCGGGAAAGGGTGCCACTTTTTGGTTTGAGCTTCCTTTTGAAGTTACTCCTTCGGGGTATACCGTCAAAGAAGACGCCGATGACGGTCCTGATTGTCTTGTCGGGCGTCGAGCGATCGTGGCACATGCGGACTCCCTGACGAGGAATCTCCTTGGGCGTCATCTTCGCTCGTGGGGTATGGAGGTAGAAGAGAGTGCCGACGGGGAGTCGGCATTGCTGATGCTTGCGGATTTTTGCCAAACCGGAGATCAGTTTTCACTTGCTCTTCTGGCTGCGCACCTTCCTGGTCAAAATGGGCTGGCTATTGCGAAACAAGTATCGGATGTGCCGGCGCGTTTCGGCAGGCCTGTTGTATTGCTTTTGGAAAGTGGTCCCCGGCTTGATGAAACAGATGAGCGGGATCGTAATGATGTGGCAGGAACACTTTCATTGCCTGTTTCCGCCGGCATAATGCGCGACTTAATTATGAGAGCAGTGCGGACGCGCTTGGACCGAGTGCTTCTCGAACCTGGCGACGTCGTGGATCCCAGAGACAATGGCGAAAAGGAGCTGGACCTTTTTGTGATGGTTGTGGAGGACAACCAGGTGAATCGAAGAATTGCTTTGGCGCAATTGTCGAAGTTGGGATGTGCTGTGGTTTCCGCCAATAACGGTGCTGAAGCACTCGAAGTGTTTCAACGTGAAGGGGGAAAAGTGGATCTTATCTTGATGGATTGCCAGATGCCGGTGATGGACGGGTTTGAAGCGACGCGTGGCATCCGCCATCAAGAAATTGTGCTCGGGAGGAATCCTGTGTCGATTATTGCGATGACAGCGAATGTCATGGCGCAAGACCTGGAACTTTGCCGGGCGGCAGGAATGGACGATCATCTTGCCAAGCCTTATACATCTGCGCAGCTCCGGTTGGTATTGGAGCACTGGCGACCGCGCCGTTCGGCTGTTTTTTCTTTCTTGGGGCCTGGGTCAGGATCTCAAGGGCGTAAAAAAGACGAGGAGAACAAACATCAAGAACATGCGAGTTCGGAAGGCTTCGTGGGAGAGGGTGCTGTAGAGAAGGAAGGTGAGTTCCAGGGAGAAAACTTTGGGGAAAGGACATTTTCTGGGGACGTGTTCGTTACGCGGGAAATTGATCGGTGAGCGTGCAAAACCTACTTTCCTCGGCGAAGAGAGGGGAAGAAAACCGGAAAAGAAGGGATGGGAGGTCCGGGTTTTTTTTGTTGTCCGACTGGCGGACAAGCCGCTGGCGAAGTACCCTCGAGTCTTTTCTCAATGGGGGTACTGATCGAGAAGATGCCGATGATGTGGCTTTGGCCCGTCTTATCAACGGCTACCTACTGGTGCTTGTGCCGATTGTCCTCGCCAACCTTTTGTTCTTTGCATTTATTTCAGATATGTATGCAGTTGGTTTGGTTGGAAGCGTGACGCTGTTTTTGATGGGGTTGCGCTGGGGGGTGTGTCATCTGCGGAATCTCAGATTTGTTGGACACATTTTTCCGGGAGCTGCGCTTCTTACGCTGAGTTTTCTCATAGTTGGGTACGATCGACAGTATTCCATGGCGATCTGGAATTTGGTGCTTGTTCCTGGCTTGGCAGTCCATCTTTTGGGAGTACGTTCCGGGATGGCCTGGGGAGTAGCGGCCTTTGTCATGCTTACCTCTACACATATTCTCTTTCCTGCAGCACAGGAGCGAGAGGGCATCGATGTTGTGTTCACGGTGTGGGGTACTTTTGTTTTTCTCTTCGTTGTTGTCTCTGTGGGGGTTGCGGCACGGCGTTCTGTGGACCACCAAGTTGTTGCGCTTGAAAAAACTGAAGCCACGATCAGAGAGCAACTTGACGAACTGGCCTCCGCTCGGGATGAGGCAATGCGGGCGTCCGCGACAAAGAGTGAGTTTCTTGCAAACATGAGCCATGAAATCCGCACTCCAATGGGGGGGATATTGGGGATGGCGGAGCTTCTACTTGAAGTGCCTCTCGAAGAAGAGCAGCGAGAACTTGTGGAGGCGGTGCACGCGGGGGGACGTTCCCTACTCAGTATCATCACTGATATTTTGGACTATTCGAAATTGGAGGCGGGAATGTTCCATCTTGAAAGCATCCCGTTTTCGATGCGGGAGATAGTCTCGGAATCCATTGCGCCCTACCTTGATATTGCGCATGAAAAGGGACTGTCTTTTTCGACGCGCGTCGACCCTTCAGTGCCCGCTGCTGTGTTGGGTGATCCTGCTCGATGTCGCACGATCGTGTCGCACCTCATAGGGAATGCAGTGAAATTCGTGGAGACTGGGGGAGTGCGGGTCGATGTCGATGTCGTGCCTGGAGAGTCCGGGGGGGATACGGAAAAGGACGCGGAGGGTGTGGAAGGCCAGACGGAAAAGCTGTGTATTTTTGTAGAAGATACTGGTCCTGGTATTCCTGTTGCTAGTCGTTCTGAGGTGTTAGAGCCTTTTGTGCAGTTGGATGGGTCGGCGACACGTCGACATGGCGGCATAGGGCTTGGTTTGGCGATTGTGCGGGGTTTGCTTCGACAGGCGCGGGGAGATATTTCTATCGGGGAGAGCGCCGAAGGTGGAACACGTGTCGAGGCATGGTTTCCATTGCGGAAGGCCGAACTGTTTCCAGAAGAAGTAGAAGCCTCTTCGTTTTCTATGTCGAATAAGAAAAATGCCCGTTTCCCGGGTCTTCGCATTTTGGTTGTGGAGGATAACCCGGTGAATTTGCGACTGGCAATCGCCCATTTAGAGCGGTTTGGTTGTATGGTGCAAATAGCTGGAAATGGCGTAGAGGCCCTTGATATTTTGTCTCATCAGGGCGAGACCCTCATCGATCTTGTCTTCATGGATTGTCATATGCCGGTTATGGATGGGCTGGAGGCTGCGCGGCGTTATCGAGAACGGGAAGAGGGGAATCGCTTACCGATCATTGCGATGACGGCAGATGCTGGTTCTGAAGAAATTGCTCATTGTTATGCCATGGGGATGGATGATCACATTTCAAAACCCTATACGACAGTGGAGCTTGCTGCTGTCTTGCAGAAATGGGAGAGGAAACCGCGTTTGAGCGCGGGAGATTCACCGTGTCCGCGCACGCTTTAATGTGCTGTTCGAAGATGGACTCACGCCGAAATGCCATTGGGAAGCTCCTGATGGGAAGCTGTACGATGACGGTCAATGCGCGATGGGAAAGTAGACGCAACAAAATGCACGCAAAGGCAACAGCGTGAGGATGGCATTGAGGGTGCGAGTGCTGTTCGAGAGGTATGCTCAATGTATTTTCATTTGATGGGCGAAAAAGGGCATGAACAGCTTGTTTTTTGCCATGACCCGAGTGTGGGTCTGCGTGCAATCATTGCTGTGCACTCCACGGTGCTTGGGCCGTCGCTCGGTGGATGCCGTTTTCGCCCATACCAGACTGAGCGAGAGGCTGTGATAGATGTATTACGCCTTGCTGAGGGAATGACGTTGAAGGCCTCTGCTGCAGGATTAGACCTTGGCGGAGGAAAGGCCGTCATTTTTGGTGACCCGGCTGTTGACAAGTCAGAAGAGTTGTTGCGAGCGTTTGGCCGGCATGTGGACGCGCTTGGGGGGCGCTATATTACGGCGGAGGATGTCGGAACGACCCGCGAAGACATGGACCTGATACGACGGGAAACCAAGTGGGTGACTGGAGTATCTGATGTTTTCGGTGGCGGAGGAGACCCTTCTCCTGCGACTGCATATGGAGTTTTGCAGGGCATGCACGCAACCGCTCTGTCGCGTTGGGGAGACGATAGTCTGCATGGCCGGCATGTGGCAGTGCAGGGTGCAGGAAAAGTCGGTGCTGCTCTTGTTGGTCTGCTGGTAGAAGCAGGATGCCGTGTCACGGTGGCGGACGTCGATCAAGCAGTCGTGCAGCGCTGTGTGCGTGAGCACGGCTGCGAATCCACAGGATGGAAAAACATCTTATCTTTGGATTGCGATATTTTGGCGCCTTGTGCGCTGGGGGGCGTTTTTTCTCTCGACAATCTGGACTGGGTCAAGGCTCAGACCATTTGTGGTGCAGCAAATAATCAGTTGGTGACAGCAGACGTGGCAGTAGAAATGTCGAAAAGAGGCATTCTTTACGCGCCGGATTTTATTGTGAATTCGGGCGGGATCATTAGCGTGGGGGCTGAGCTGGAAGGATATAACGCGGAGAGGGTGCGTCAACAGTGTGACGGTATTCGGGACACCACGCTGCGTGTGTTGGGTGAAGCCGAAGAAGCAGAGATTTCAACAGATGAGGCGGGAAAAAAAATCGCGTGGGAGCGTGTGGAGAAAATAGCGCGTGTGCACCGGATACGGCGTCCATTTTGAGCAGTTGCGAAGTCGAAGTCGGTTCCTGCAGGAGAAAAAAGAGAGTTTCTCGTCCCAGTGACATGTCACGAAGACGAGAAACTCTGAAGGTGCTGTTTGAAGT
>DEIU01000079.1:48817-83715 GCA_002352645.1 Acidimicrobiia bacterium UBA2766
ACTTCTGCCTCAGTGTGCTCAATGGCAGCATCGATCAGAAGGCGCTGGATTGGGACAGCCCTTTCTTCTGGTTGTTCATTCTGCAGAAGAATGGCACGTCGTCGCATGAGCATTCGTAGCTGTTTTGCGTAGGCTAGTCGGTACTCTTCGAATAGGTCGACGAGCTGGTGTGTGGGCTCATGACCGAGTAAGTACAGTCGCAAATAGATTTCATCTCTGAGCGGACGAATCTTCACGCTTCCTTCTCGAGACCACGTGTCGAGTTCTTTTTCACCTTGCGGTGTAATGCTGTAGAGCTTTCGTTCGGGCTTTATTGGATCGAGATCGACGCTTAGCATCCCTTTTTTGTAGAGGGATTCTAGTGACTGATGCACCTGGCCATAGTTCAAAGGCCAGAAGTCGCCGAAAACTTCCTCGAAGGCCGATTTCATAGCGTAAGGATATCGTGGTTGTTCTTTTGCGAGCGCTAGGAGCGCATGAGAGAGGGACACCGATTGGACTCCAATAGCGGGTATTGCCGCAAAACCAATCTACACTTTTATGTATACCAATCTACACTTTTATGTATACCAAATTTGGTGCGGTACTGTCATCTCTTGTGTGTGATGAAGCACATCTGTTTTTTGCTTGAGACAAAAATGAATATTGTGTGGAAGGATGAATGAGAAGAGATTCTCGGTTTCATGATCCAAGGGGATTTCGACGAGTTTCGCAGAGGCTTTTTGCGTTTTTTGCAGAAAAAAATGCTTTTCCCAGAGAAGCGTAGAGGAACTACGCAAAGCCTCTGCAATCATTTTTCCGAAAGGGACGTGTTGTGAGAGGTGAGCAGCAGCAAAAGAAAAAGTGGAGAACACGTGCACGCATCTCTTCGCCCGAGAAGCGCAAGGCTGACAAACACCAGCCGAACCCACGCAAAAGGAAAAGAGAGGGGATAGAGGACAGAGCTGTTGATTTTTATTGGCGTCCCGGATGCCCGTACTGCTTCTTGCTGGAACGGAGACTTCGTCGCCGTGGAGTTTCTTTGCGCAAGTACGATATTTGGCAGGACGATAAAGCGCGAGCGCTTGTACGGAAAGCCAACAATGGAAACGAAACTGTCCCGACTCTTGTGGTGGGGGAAACCGTGATGGTGAATCCTGCGCCACGTGAAGTCTTTCGTGTGCTTGTGGCGGAAAATTCTGAAAAAGAGAGACGTGAGAAGACGGCATAGTCCACGTCTCCTGAGATAATGACTTTGTAGTGGAATGCTGTCATTTATGTTTTGCTGGGGTCGTTCTGGAGCGGTGTTTCTGCAGTGAAGAGGCAGAGGATTTCGCGTGGGACTGTCCGGTGGGGGTGTCCGCTGAAGTGTCTGATGGGGTTGTCCAATGGGAAAAGAAGCACTCGTGGAAGGTGTGACCTAAGGGAGTGCGGCGAACGTGCGGCGAACGTGGAAGTGGAATGGTTGCGGTGCCAAGGCAAGAATCAAGAGGGTTTGTCGTGTCTTTCGTTTTGAAGAGGCGTGTTTCGTGAGAGTTCTGCCGTCTGTGGGGCTGGTATCTTGTTGTATTAGCTAGTTTCGTCGTACGGTATCGCGGTCATTTTCTTCGTCCTTCTCCTTCTCCTTGTCCTGGTCAATCGGTCGTTGGTTGCGTGTGTCAGTCAGGAGGAGACATAATCATTCAAGTCACTCGGACCAATATCCTCATTGATTTGAGGGGTCTCAGTGTTTTTATTGTGATGTGTAGAAGGCTATTGCTGATGTCTGTCACAATACGTGTGATGTTCGCTGCCTTTGCTTTTTCCCCAGAGCGAGTCTCTGGTACCGTTTTCGTTCCCATTTCTTAAGTGCCTGGTTTCGGCGACGATCGAATGGGCATTGACCAAAGATTCAAGAGCAGTTTTACGGTCGCTGTGCACGAAGGATCGGGTCCGTGAGTATACGTGTACTTGTTGTTGATAATCAGCAGCTTTTCACTGAGGCGATGCGCACGCTTCTTGAGCTTGAAGAAGACATTGAGGTTGTGGGGGAAGCGTATGATGGGGCGACAGCGCTGGAGAAAATTCGATCTGTTCGCCCAGATGTTGCAGTCGTGGATCTTCGCATGCCGGGTTTGAACGGTATAGAGCTTGTGGAGCGCATGAAATCCGACGAAATCTCCACAAAAACCATCATCCTTACGGGAACTACGGACAATGAGTTTTTGACACGTGCTGTCGAGGTGGGCGTGGACGGCTATCTCACCAAGGATTGCGCATTGGGTGAGTTGGCGGTTGCTATCCGTAAGGTGGTGAGTGGAGAGACGGTTATTCCTTCTGGTCAGCTCAAACATCTTTTACGGAGTCTGGCTGACAGGAAACGCCGCGATCTCAGTACGGGCGCACATCTTGCTTCTTTTCTTACACCACGCGAGAAAGAAGTATTGCGTTTGCTCGTGGCCGGGAAATCGAATGAGCGAATTGCTCGAGAGCTTTATATTTCACAAAATACGGTAAGAACCCATATCCAGAATATCCTCTCAAAACTCTCAGTCCACTCCAAATTGGAAGCAGTTGCGTTTGCGGTACGTCACGATATTGTGGAAGTTGAGAGAGAGCCTACCTGAAGAAGTCTTTTCTGGAAATTGGGACGAAATAGGGGTGGAGCAGGGACTATAGGTGAACTGGGTCGATATGTGGGGAATATGGTTTTACGTGAAATAGGTCGCTATGTAGGGAATGCGGCTTTTTTTGGAGGAATTTCATAAGTCGGACTGGTATCTTGTCTCACTTGAGTCGATAAGATACGCAGCATGGGACGCACGCCGCGGTGGATTGCCGCTCTCAGTCGAAATATGGTGGCTCTTCTGAGCACGATCGCCTTTGGCGGTCTGATGTACGCTGTTCTTTTTTTAGGCATCTTATCTGCGGGTGTTGAAATTTCAAACGCGGGAAATTTCATTTTGCATGAGGATGCTGACCCAGTGGTCCTTCCCCCAATCCTGACTCCCTCAAAAGTTTATGCCGCTGATATAGAAGAGCCTGTGTGGGAGTTCAAAGCCGAGATCAACCGGCGACCCATCAAGCTTGAAGAGATGCCGCAATCCATTGTGGACGCTGTGCTCGCAGCAGAAGACGACAACTTTTTTGAACACAAAGGAGTTGATGCCAAAGCTATTATCCGGGCTTTCCGTTCAAATTTCGAGGCCGGCACGACCGTGCAGGGCGGGTCCACGATCACCCAGCAGCTTGTGAAAAATGATTTTTTCATTGATGACGAGGAGGGTGTGGCGGATCAAACTCTTGAACGTAAGATTCAAGAGGCATTTATGGCCTTGCGGTTGGAGCGCCGCCTTCCGAAAGAACAGATTCTGGAGCGCTACCTGAACACTGTCTATTTAGGGAATGGCGCTTACGGGGTGCAGTCCGCTTCCCAACTTTACTATGGGAAACCAGCGAGCGAGCTCACTATCGGAGAAGCTGCTCTCCTCGCGGGCATTATCGCTTCACCCCAGGCATGGGAACCATATACACATCCGGAAAAAGCTTTGGAGCGCCGTTCCTTGGTCGTAGATCGCCTGCACACTTTGCAGTGGATTACGAAGGCACAACGCGATGAGCTGAAAGACCAGGAACTAGTAGATCTCCCGACAGAAAAATACATACAGTTTGAGGCTTCTACCAGGGATTATTTTATCCAGACTGTGCTGATGGAACTGTTACGCGGGAACATCTTGCCTGGGAATTCCCAGGAAAAATACGACCAAGTATTTTACGGTGGGTTGGAGATCGTGACCACTCTTCGCAGCGATTTGCAAGAGTTGGCAGAGCAAGCAGTAAAAGACCATCCTCCGATCACTTCCCAGTGCAAGCGTCATACATGCGAAGCTGCGCTGGCATCTGTCGACGCGCGTACCGGAGCTGTTCTGGCACTGTACGGAGGCGAGAACTTCCAGGAAACGAAATTCAACCTGGCAACCCAAGGAAAACGGCAGTCAGGATCTTCCTTCAAACCTTTCGGCCTTATTGCCGCGCTGGAACGTGGTTATTCCCCTTACGATATTTTTGATGGGAGCAGCGGTTGTCATTACAAAGGTGACCTGTCCGGCAAGTCAGTCCAGAGCCATGGGGGTCCCATGACCCTGTGGGAGGGAACCTACCGATCAATCAACTGTGTTTTCGTGAACGTTGTCAATCAGATCGGCGCGCGAGCTGTACTCGATACGGCCTATAAACTCGGGATAGAAACCAAGCAAGGAGAATATCCTTCTGTGGTTCTCGGTGGTTTGGACCCGGGAGTTTCGCCCCTGGAAATGGCTGGGGCATATGCCACGATCGCAGCCGAGGGAGTACGTCATAAAACCCACCTCATTCAGGAAGTAAGGACATCGACCGGAGAGGTCATCTACCAGGCAACTCCAGAAGTGAGCGAGCGGGTTTTGAACGAGAACGTGGCCCGCACCGCAGTCTGGATCCTGAAAGACGTGGTCGAGAAGGGCACGGCCTATCGTCGTGGCCGGATCGGTCGCCCTGCTGCAGGCAAGACCGGGACCACCAACGATCGCAGAGACGCCTGGTTTATCGGCTTTACTCCCCAGATTGCGACCGCTGTCTGGGTAGGAAATCCAAATTCTGCCACGATGACAGGCTACTTCGGAGGGCAACTCCCAACTGCAATCTGGAACCAGTACATGACAGGCGCACACGAGGATCTTGAAATCGAAGAGTTCCACGAACCCGACCTGGTAAACTATCGGCGGGAACGGCGCATCGGAAGTTTCCGTATCCGCCCCACTCCCACCCGATCCACCCTTCCCCCCGGTGCCCCCCGCCCTCTGGTCCCCTCTTCCACCACCGCCGGACCCGGCTAACCCCACAGCCGGAGAACCTGGCTTGGCAGCCCTGTCTGCTCTTTTTTCGTAAAAATTTCTTGCTGTGTCTTTGATTTACCACGCGTAGTGAAATTTTCTTGTTCTATCTTTCTCTGTTTGCCTTTTTGAGGCATCCGAAAATTTTTCCCTGTAGCAAAAAGCAGGGAAGCGTCTCTGCTTTCGTGCTGTTCTTGTCACACTTTTATGGCATTCTGGAGTAGGACTGTCTGTTGGCATTCTTCTTGGTGTCTGTGTTTGGTCAGACGGGGGTTTCCTGCTCGGGAGGGCTTGGAAGAGACCGAGAGGAACGCGTTCCATTATGCGCGGGTTCTGGATAAGCCGTGTGATCGGTCGAGAGCTGTTTTTAGTCAGAATCCAGGTGTTTCGTGCCGGCTTGCGGGAGGCTTGGATAGGGGACGGTGCAAAGCGTGGAGAGTGTAGCGGAGAGGAGCCGGCCATTATGGAGCCTGGGGAGAGCGCTCTCGAAGGTGTGAGAAAAAGTACGCACGAATATGGCACGCGGAATCTGCAGATAGATGAGCTTGACGGGATTGCCTCTCTGCTGAAATACCTGACGGTCGAAAACGCGCTGCGGTACGTGGCTAATTGTAGGAATGTTTGTGACGCGTGCGGAGCGTTTTGAGGCAAGTACCGGGTTGACCCCGGCAGAAGTGCGGGTCGAGTTGGAGCGAGGTGGCTTCGATGTTTCCGGCGATGTTTCCGGCCTTTCCGAGGAGCAGGTTGAGAACGACCTCATCCAACTCGCAAAATGTGGAAATTGTTCGTATCGTCAGGACGTGTCGGCAGTGAAAACTCTGGCCGAAGCCCGTTGTCGCCACTATCGCTATTCCTTGACATCATCTGGCAAAACGGTGCATCAGGTCGGGTGTATTTCCAGGTTGCCGATTTGACTGAGGCGGAACGCCGTCTCCTCGACGGCACCTTTGATGCGAGTACCCACCGCCACGAAAAAGTGTCAGTGTCGCTGGCTGTACTCGACTCGATACTGCGGGATTCAGCCTGGCAGATAGGCATTATCGACCTACTCGAAGGCCTTGGCGGTCCGGTCGTGCCGTCAGCAAGTGTCCGGAAAGAACAGCAGCGTCAACGTGACGCGCTGACTGTCTGGTTTGTTGCGCAGGCAGAGGAGACAGACCCAGCCCTCGTAGATTGGGCGAAGAGGACCGTTGCGTTGACGCGGGGGGACCTGCACATTGCCCGTGCTCATTTTGAGAAGGTGCTCCGTGTGCTGCGTGCCCTTCCTGGTGAAGGTGAGCTTTTGCCTGTTTTCGCGAGCCGGATTGCCGGCGATCCGCATGGCCTCGACGGTTCGGGCAAGCTTGCCCGTGACACACTCGCGGCGGTGGTTGCCTGGCGTGGTGTGCCGCCTCCAGCCGGTGCAGAAGAGGCGCGCGCCGGCTTTGGGGACAAGTCGGGGTGGGATGCGATCGCCTGTCAGTCACTGTGCTTGTGGCGGGCATGCCAGTGCGCGGTAATGACCGGATGGCTTGGAAACTACGTGCCGCTGCCCGTGCTGCCGATGCGGAACAGCTCACGCTTGGACAGTTGCAAGAGGCACCTCTGCAGGGCATTGCCGGGCTTCCTCAAGTAGTTTGGGCGGTTGAGAACCCCGCTGTAGTGGCCGCCGCTCTTGGTCGGTTTGGGATGAACTGTCCGCCCTTGGTGTGCACGTCGGGCTGGCCGAATACCGCTGCGATTACTGCGTGCAGGCAGCTTGTGCACGGGGGAGTAGAACTTCGATACCACGGTGACTTCGATCCAGAATGGGTGCGTATTGCTGGACACCTGCAGGCGAGAGTGGGAGCAGTCCCAACTCTGATGTGTGCCGTGGACTACGAAACTGCAGTGCAGGACAGAGTCGGCGTTTTACGGTTTGACTCGGCTGATGTGCCCGGCACGCCCTGGGATCCTTCTCTCGCCGTGGCAATGGCCTACCACCAAATTCCCGTGCACGAAGAAGATGCTCTCGGTACTTTGCTCGACGCTCTCTCTTTCTGAGCATGAGGTGTTCTCGTGTCGCGCTCAGCGGTCTTTTCTGTGAGGGAGGAGTTTGCGGCTGCACTCTTTGACTGAGACTGCAAGCCTGGGCCAAAGCTGTTTTCGCATCTGTCTGCACGGCACGTACGGCATGTATGGTGCATCTGCCCGTACGGCACGTACGACAATGATGTGATTTTTAGGGACATTTATCTGGTCTCTGGTGCTGCGTGTGGCCGTGGCCCCTGGCCGGCGGACCTAACATGGCTGGGTTCCGGCGGGCCGTGGAAGCTGTGCAACCGGAAGTGCGCCCAAAGGTGCGCAGAGCAGTAGGCAGCGGAACAAGAGGATGCCAGAGTGCTCCGGGTGCCGCGAGGACATGCTGAGCTGAGTACTGCCTGTGTCTGCAGACTTGTCGGGATACTTGGAAAAGTCAAGAGATGAACCCGCACGGAAGCGTCGCGAATGGAGGCGGGAAATGAGTAGATCACAGTCTGACAAGTTGGTTGTCAAGCATAAGCAAATCGATGGTTTCCGGGATGAAATTGCCGAAGCTGAGGAGTCTTCACCTGAACAATTTTTCTCCTGGTTCAATAAAGCTGGTTCTGTGGAAGACTCCTTTCGTAGAGGAGCCTGGGATTTTAGCTCGGCGGTTGGGTGCCATCTCGCTCCGCTTGTGCTGCCCGGAAAGGCACAGGCCGTTCTGGAGATCGGATATGGTGGTGGGCGTTTGCTGGCTGCGGCTGCGCGCCATTTTGACAGGGCGATTGGGATTGACGTGCACGGGAAAGCCGAGACTGTCTCTCGTGAATTGGAAAAGCGTGGTATCAAGAATTTTTCGCTGATCCAGTCCACGGGTTGGGATTTGCCTGTACCGGACGCGTCTCTTGACGCTGTCTACTCTTTTATCGTCTTGCAACATGTTGGCCTGATCAAGGTGCTCATTTCCTACTTAGAGGAAACAGCGCGGGTGTTGCGGCCCGGTGGTGCGGCTGTTCTCTATTTTGGGAGGTGGAGTCGGTTCTCTGATTCTCGCTCCCAACGGGCACTTTATTGGGTAGACCGTGCGCTTGAGCGTGTTGTTTTACGTGATGGTTATCAAGAGTCTTCTTCTGTTATCAATGATGTGAATCTGCAGGTTACTGTTCCGCGGGCGAAACAGCTTGCAGCCTTGGCCGGTCTGGAAACCCTTGATGTTCTTGTTTCCCGGCGTTTCCGGGAAGTTGGACGCCCGCTGTACGGCCGGCAAAGCGGACTTGTCCTGCGACGGTCTTGACGCGTTTCTGGAGCTGCTCTCCAAGCAGATCCATAGTGACCCCCCCGTGTTCCATCCAACGGTAGTTTGCATCAAGTCGGAGTTCCTCTGTCGCAGAGGCGAGGCCCCTCTTTGTCGTAGAGGTGAGGAACCGGAAGGATCGCTGGAGGGAAGATAGCGAGAAGTAAATCTCGCCCCATGTGCCTTTGGGTGCAGTTTTGGCAAGTGGTTGCCGTGGGTGCACCCATGGTTGTTGTGGGTTTGACTGTTTGCTTGGTGTGGGCCTCTGGGACAGTGTTTGTATGGGTATTGGGCCAGTAGTGGCACTTGTGTTTGTGTGAGTCTTATGGGTGGGGTAGCTGGAAAGCACGACTCTTTGCGGGTGCAGTTTGCCGGCTGGTGGGGCTGTCGGTTGGGTTTCCTTCATGACGGGTAGAGGAGCTGGTGAAGGGGGTGAAGAAGAGGTGATGAGGGGCTGTTCCTCGCTGGTTTGTTGTCGTGGGTCTCGCGAGTTGGGTTTGGGACGAGTACGGTTGGCGGATGTCGATTGATGCACAACTTTTGTCGTTGCAGGAGCATGATTCGGCAATCGACTCTTTGACTGCGAAACTTGCCGATCTACCTGAAGCGACAGTTTTAGAGGATGCGAAAGTCCGCTACGAAGTCCTATTCGGACAGTTCGAGGAACGTTCTGCCCGTCGTCGAGAACTCGACCGCTCCTGCGTCCGTCTTGAAAATGAAGCGTCGTCACTCGCTTCGAAGATATCCCGGATTGAAAAAAAATTGGCGAGCGGGAAGGTCTCAAACCCCCGCGAAATGCAGGCACTTTCTGCAGAAATGGAGATGCTTCGGCGCAAGCAAACTGGCCTTGAAGACAATGAGCTTGCGTACATGCTTGAAATTGAAGAGCTTGACGCTGAGCTAAGTGAGATGAATGTGAAGTTGGAGCGCAGCAAGGCTGAGCTGGATGACATGCAAAAGGCTTTTGATGCGGAGAAAGAAAACACTACACGCCTATTGCATCTTCATCGAGAAGATCGTAAAAAACTTGTGGAAACGCTTGATGTCAAGCTATTCGATTTATACGAACGAATCCGCTCCAGTAATGAATTTGGCATTGGTGTGGCTCGCCTTGAAGGCAATGTGTGCCAGGCTTGTCATCTTCGTTTGGCAGGGGCAGATTTGCTTGAAACGAAAGAAGCAGAGGTTCCGACCTGTCCCCATTGTGGTGTGCTGTTGCTGACGAAAAAGGAGTGATTCAAGACTCCCTGTACGATCCAAAAAGAGGCTGGGAGCGAAGCAGAAGCTGAAGCACGCAATGCAGGAAGACGAAGGCAGGAGAAGAGAGGGGAAACCAGGTAATGTCCTCGGAGTTTGTGTTTCCGCTTGCCTTTTCGGGACGGCTGCATATGCTGCGGCATGGACAGTGTCGCGCCAATGTCAAGGGCGAATTTGTGGGACGCCGTGATCTTCCCTTGACGGAACGTGGCTGGGAGCAAGCGCGAGCCCTTTCCCGGTTACTCGAGCAGAAGATCTCCTCTCCACCTTTTATAGTCAGTAGCCCGCTGCAGCGGGCTTTCGATACTGCGCGCACAGTTGCTGCTGTGTGGGATGCTGATGTTTCGATCGAAGACCGTTTTATCGAGCTTGACTATGGTGACCTTGAGGGGACGAGTTTTGCTTCTCTCGTGTCTTCTTGGCCTCCTGACTGGGTGGCCGATCCGAAACTGTCTCCTCCCAATGGGGAGAGCAACCATGCCTTGGCTGAACGAGTGCTGACAAGCCTGACAGATCATCTTTTGCGCGCGGCTGCAGTCTCGGTCACAGATCTTGTGATTGTGAGTCATCTTGGTCCTGTGAAGGCTGTTGCACAGACAGTGTTGCGGCTTTCTTCTCGTGAAATGGGGCGTTTTTTTCTGGGAGAAGCGACGGAGAGCATGTTTTTGGTTGCAGAGGGAAGGGCTGTGCTCAATTCCTGGAATCTTTCTTCCTGGCAGCCTGGGATGTGACCCTCGCTTTTCTTGCCCCTTGTCTTTCTGTAGCCCCCTGCAGCCCCCGCCTCTAAAGATATTTGTGGGCACGTGGGATGCGAGAGAGGGGAAACCGGGGTTAGGAGCGCGAGAGCACGACGGTGCCGTGTGTGTCCATCTGGTGGATGCTCATGGTTGCGGTGATGTTGTGCGCGGCGAAGGTGTCGATCATCGCTTTCCCGATTTCTTCGTTCTTCCCTTTGTGATGAGCAATAGCGAGCATGGTTGGACCGGCACCTGACCAGCATGCTCCGAAGGCTCCTTGGGCGCGTGCTGCCGATAAAACGGCACTGCCGGCGGGGAAGAGCAGCGATCGAGTGTCTTGGTGGAGCCGGTCTTGCATGCCGGCGCCTATGAGATCTGCGTTGGCATGTTGAAGTCCGGCAAGGAGGGCTGTCTCGTAGCCAATATTCTGCACGGCATCAGTGAAAGATATTTGGTCGGGAAGAGAGGCGCGAGCCTTTTTTGTCTCGAGAGATGTGTGGGGGATGGCGAGGATAAAGCGAAGCTGCTCCGCTACAGGGAGAGGAATGAGCACTTTTTCGCGATGTTTTGTGGAGGGGTGTTTTTCGGGAACAGTCTCCACGGGTGCTTGATGATCTGGGGTGGGATCGAGCAGAGAGGGAGCGATCGGTGCAAGAGCGACTGCAACGAGGCCTCCGAACATAGCGGCACCGAGTTGTTCGGTATGCCCTTCGATTTCGGTGAGAGCTTGCACGAGAGAGAGAGGGGCGACTGCTTCGTCAAGCAGAGCGTTCGCTGCTGCTGCGCCCCCGACAAGTGCGGCCGCGCTCGATCCCAATCCTCGTGAGATGGGAATGTTTTGTCGGACAGTAAGTGAGTATGGGAACGGGGGTGTTTGTCCGGCAAGGCGGAAGGTCGTTTCGGCGCCTTGCGCGACATAGTTTGTGCTGTCGGTGGGAAGTTCTGCTGTTTCGGGACCTGTGAAGTGAAGGAGCGCTTGGGATGGTCCTCCCCATCGGATTTCGACTTCGTTGTAGAGGTCGAGGGCCATGCCCAGTACATCGAATCCTGGACCGAGATTTGCCGTTGTAGCGGGAACACGGATGCGGGCTGCTGTTTTCAGGGCTGTTTCCTTTGCGGCTTTTTCCCTGTTTTCCGTTTCTGGCAGGGCATAGGTTCTGTGAGTTCTTGGGTCTTGTGCCCTATTCCGCTCGAAAGACGAAGGCACGCGTCATTGGCAGAAGGCGGCTGCCGATCAGCGTAGCAAGGGCGAGGAAGCAGGAAGGATCGTCCGGTGGGATATGAAGGGTGAAATAGGAGAGCGGATGTTCGAGCTGACTGCAGCAGGTATGGTGGCAGAGATCGAAATGCGGACTGCCATTGCCAGTGGTGATCGGGCAGCGATGTCTGCCTGGGTGCGTCGTGGCGGAGAGATCAGGGCTCATTTACGGGCGTTGCATCGTCTTGTGAGTGAGGCAGATGAAGAGATGATTTCTCCACAATTGCAAGAGTTGGCGCGTTCCGTTCTGACGGGACTTGCGGGAACTTTTTCTACCTTGGTTACTCGTCATAGCAGCTCTGTGCTGCGCTATGGCGGATACTGATCTTCCCGCTTTTCTCGGTGTAGAACAGCGGAAATAGGACAAATCTTAACAAAGGTGAGTCGACCTGTAAGCCGGATTCTGTTACGACGGTCATCCATCTGGGAACGGTGTTGCCGCCGTTCTCTTGCGACCGACCCGAGGTCAACGGGCGGGCCGCCCTCTCTCTGTTTGGTCTTGCTCCGAGTTGGGGTTTACCAAGCGACAACAGTTCCCTGTTGTCCTGGTGCGCTCTTACCGCACCTTTTCACCCTTGCTCGCGTCTTGTTCACAAGACGCGAGCGGTTTGTTTTCTGTGGCACTTTCCCGCAGGTCACCCTGACCGGGGGTTACCCGGCAACTCTGCCCTGTGGAGTCCGGACTTTCCTCGGAAGATGTGTGCCCTGCGAGAGAGTGAACATCTTCCGCGACCGTCCGGTCGACTCACCTCTTTCATGTTAGCGGTAGACTCTTTCCTCATGTCGTGATGTCGTGGTGTTTTGTTGCGGCTTTTTTCTCTCCTGGTTTTTTGGCTTTTTGAGAAAATTGTTGGCCTGGGTGTCGTTCCTTCGTCTGGGTGTCACTCCCTGGAACGACGTCGAAGAACGACGTCGAAATTTCGGCAATCTGTGGCATGGAACCGAGAAATCCGTGTCGAAAGGCAGAAGTTTTCTTGCGGATAAAATTTTTTGGAGCGCAAGCTTTTTTTGCGGGGTTTTCGGAGAAAGATTCCCGGAGAGGTTTCTGTTGGAGAGGATCTGGCAATTCCCGGAGAGGTTTCTGGCAAAAGAGAAAGCAGCAGAGTCGGCAGATGGAGAAGGATTGTCTTTTATTCTGTCTTTTTTTCTCGGTGAGAGTAGCGAAACTTGTGTGTTTTGCCCAGGAAAAAAGGGGATTTCAGCCTTGCTGGGATCGGGCCTATTTTTGGTTTTCTCGCGTCCTGCCGAGTGTTGGGATTTGTGTGCAGAGTGCGTGCGGGAATAGGTGGAAGAAGGAGGAGAAAGGATGTTTGCCGGGAATCTCCGAAGAGTGGCTGAGGCACGCGTTTGCGACAGACCCGCTTGCAGCTTAAGAATACGTCTGATCTGCATGTAAAACGAAAGGCTGGGTTGTGGCCAAATCCAGAGTGATACTCCGCAAATTTTCTGGGTTTCTCATCGTCTGCCTTTTGGCAACGGGGTGTGGAGACGATTCGTCAGAAAAAGAAGAGTCTGCGCCTCGAAATTCTACTGTGATTTCTGTTGATTATGGTCCTTTCGGGGAAACCAGAATTCTCTCAGAGATGTTTATCCAGGTGTTGAGTCATCGGGGATATCCGGTGGAGAGCTATCGCAAACTGGGATTACGTGAGGTATACGAACCTGCTGTCGAATCTGGAGAGATCGATATTATCCCCGAATATTTGGGGTCTTTGCTGGCTTTTTTTGGGGGAGAGCCTACGAATGATGCGGCAGAGACGAATCGCCGTTTGCAGGAACATCTTGAGGAACGGGGTTTGTTGATTCCTGGGTATTCCCCGGCGGGGAATACCAATGGGTTTATTGTGACGGCTGCTACGAGCGAGAAGTATGGACTGACAAAAGTCAGTGATCTTATTCCGGTTGCTGGTGAGCTCAGTTTGGCAGGTCCTGAGAATTGTCCGAAGAACAGGTATTGCCTGCTTGGCCTGAAAGATGTGTATGGCATTGAGTTTAAAGAATTTCAGGTGCTTGATGTTGGTGGTCCTCTGACGGTGGCTGCACTTGATACCGGGATTGTAGACGTTGGCGTTCTATTTGCTACGGATAACCTAATTGCGGAAAAAAACTTTCGTTTTCTTATTGACGATCGAGGTTTACAGCCTGCGGAGAATTTCACGGCTCTTGTGAATGAAGACGTGGTCGATCAATATGGGGGTGGGGTGCTTGAGGCTCTTAACGCAGTCCTTTCTCGTCTCGATAATGGAGAGATGATGGAGTTGAACAGCCAATTGGCAGGTGACAATCAGAAGGCAGGCGAAGTTGCGCGTGCTTGGTTGGAGAAGGAAGGACTGCTTGATAAAGAGTGAACATGGAAACTTCTTTTTGTTTTCCCTGTTCGCTCTTTAGCGTGTTTCAAGTGGTTTTTCAGGCGATTTTTTGCCCGGAATAAGGAGGGCGGCTGTTTTTGCAAGCCGCACAGCGTGATGGTATTTCTGTTTTGCGTGCACTCACTTTTCCACGTTTGACGCCAAGGACGGGTCCTGCTGTCGTCGTGCCTGCCCTCTTCTTCTCGAAACGATAGAGTTGGCTTCAAAAGTTTGCCTGAAGGCTTCATCTGTAGGTCGGCAGCGCGGGTCGTGGAGGTCTCATACAATGGAGCAGAATCCCAAGCTCGAAACGATGAAGAAGTTTTACCAATTCGGTCGTATTGGGGTCGGAGCGACCGCTTTCTTTGCCCCCCGCTCGTTCGCGCGGGCGATCGGGCTTTCTCCCACCGCTGACACCGTAAATCTGATGCGTTTGTATGGCAGTCGTGATGCAGTGATCGGAGGTGGACAGCTCTTGGCCGAGGAGAAAGGCGGCGCTCGTCAGTGGTATGTCGCAGGCGGGGCTGTCGATCTTTTTGATGCCTTGGCGTTGACCTCTGCTGCGTTGCGCGAGGGCGGCGGGAGTATGCGTCGCCGTCTTTTTATTGGGGCGGGAACTGCACTCGTATTTGGAATGATGGGTTTTTTCATGGCGGGAACTGCTGAAGAGACAATTTGGGATGATCTCGATGCAGAGCTTGCCAAATTGGCGGAGACAACACCCATTGAACCTGGAAGGTGACGGCGACAGGAGAGAAGCAGCGCTTCTTTTTTGTCGCCGGCCTACTTCTTCTCGCCTTTTCCTGACCTTTCCTGATTTCTTCCGACTTTCCCCCGCCCAGGGGTCTTTCTCCTGCGTCTTTCTCTCATTTTTGTGAAGAGTTTTTACGAGGCTCTTTCAGTGCTTGCTCGCGGTTCTGGGACGATGCGAAAGATCACGTCAACGTTCTTGCTGTTTTTGCTGGTATTTGAGGTTGTGACGTAGAGGTTGCCGTCTGGGCCAAGCGTGAGAGAACGCAGCCGACCGTGCTTGTTTTTGAGAAAGGACCCAATACGCAGCAGCGCGCCATCGTCATCAAGGCGAAACAAGAGGATTTGTTGAGTTTTCAAGCTCGCGACGGCGAGCAGGCCTTCGGCTTTTCCCCACTGGCTTCCTTCGAGGAAAACTGCTCCTGAGGGGGCGAGTGTGGGAAAACCTGATTTCCATACTGGTTGCACTGCGTCTGGGTATTTGTGTGTATTCGTCATTGACGCTTCCCAGTTGTAGTCGTGCGGTCCAGGATCCCATCCGGCATTCATCCCTGGACGTAGGAGATTTATCTCGTCGTCCCGACTGGGGCCATGCTCGACTGAGAACATTTGTAGAGAGGATTCTCCCTCTTTTTTGTCTGGGGTAAAGCGCCATGCAAGCCCCTGCGGATTGCGGTGTCCATAGGTGTAGATACGCCGAGTGTTGGGGTTGGGGCTATCGGCGAAGGGGTTGTCTGGTGTTCCTTCTCCTGTGTGGCGGTTGACCCGAAGAATTTTTCCCGCGAGCGAGGTGAGGTCTTGTGGGACGTTTCCAAGGTTGCTGTCGCCCGTGCTGATCCAAAGGTTGCCGTCAGGGGTGATCCGCAGTCTGCATCCTTTGTGATTCGGTGCGTCACTGCTTTCTATCGTGACGAGCGGGTCTTCGACGGGGGTTGCAGATTTATTTTCTGCATCGATTTTCCAGATTGCGACGTGAATATTTCCATCTACATGGCTGTAACAAAGGTATATCTTGCGATTCTGCGCGAAGTCAGGATCGGTTTCGATGCCCATAAGCCCAGATTCAAACAAGATATAGACGTCAGGAATCTTTGCTAAAGCTGCTATTTCCCCATTTGTTTTTCTTGCCGAGAGGACACCATGTCGTTCTGTAAAATAGAGAGTTCCGTCCGGAGCAAATGTGGTGTCCCAGGGAACTCTAAGGCCGGTGGCAATTTCTTGGACTGTGTGTGCAGGTGCCTGCAGTGTTCCCTTTATTTCTGCTTCGTTGCAACTGCTGAGGAAGAAGCAGAGGAGCAGGGAACAAGCGAGGATACCAAGGCGGATGTTCCCCTTTTTCTTTGAGGAAAATGCTGTGGAAAGGGGGGGAAGAGGCGTCGCAATCGCCGCATGTGGAGTCGGATGCGAATCGGCGTGGTTGAAAGCAGTGATGTGCATCTGTTGTCTCCGGTGAAAGCAGAAGGAGATGAGTCGGATTTGGTGGACGAAAGGAGGTGCTGGTCCTGGGAGTGTGTGCTTTTGGTTTTGCAGGTTCCGGGGTTTGCATTGGAGAGTTACCGATCCTGGACGCTGACCTTCTCAGACCTTCTCATTGGCATGGTGACCGCACTTATTTTGTGCATATATTGACATATGTACATGTGTGGATTGCAGGATAAGAAAGGAAGTTTGCCGGTTTCCTCGTAAGTGCGAGGTAACGCCGAGATCGGAAGATGCGCGTGATCAACCGTCTTTGCGGGACCTTGAAAAAGAACCGAGCAGGGAAACCGATCGAATCTAGGACTTTATTCTTCGTGTCAGTGTTAGACGAGAAGGGATTGTTAAAGCAAAACCTCTGGGTTCAGAATGCCATGCGGGTCAAAAACTTCTTTCATTTGCCGCATGAGGGAGACCTCTTCAGATGACCGGTGCAATAGGAGATAAGGGCGTTTCGTTTTTCCTATGCCATGCTCTGCGCTGATACTGCCTCCATAAGACGACACAAGACGAAAAACGGCTTCATCTATTGTCATGTCATCGGGTGAGAGACCCAAAATGTTGACATGCAAGTTTCCGTCTCCTATGTGGCCAAACAAGATGGTCTGGGCATGGGGGGCGATGTCGATGATTTGCCTGTGTACTTCGCGCGTGAAAGCAGGGAAAGAACGCAGGGGAAGGGCAATGTCGAGTTTGTGTGGGATGCCAATGGAGCGAATGGCTTCTGTGTGGCGTTCCCGCCAGCGCCATAGCCGTTCTCGGCCTACTGAATCCTCTGCAACTGCTGCATCCTGTACTTCGGGTCGTGTAAGTGCTGCCGCAAGTTGTGCAAGCGGATTTGTTGTATCTGCGCATTCTACAAGTAGGTATGTGGAGTGTTCTTCTGGAAAAGGCAGGGATTGTTGGAAATGCTCTGCCACAATATGCATTCCTTCAGCGAAAAAAATTTCGAGCGCATGCAGGGAAGGAAGATGTAGGCGCAGGTGGGCGGTGAGGATGACCGCACTTTCGATATCAGCAAGGGCGAGCAGGGCCGTGCAGGTATGTGGGAGCGCCGGATGTAGCAGCAGATGCGCGCGGGTCACGACAGCGAGTGTTCCTTCTGCGCCGGTAAGTAGGCTGGGAAAGTTGTAGCCGGTGTTGTCTTTGCGTAGGCCAGGGATTTTCCCGAAAATTGTTCCGTCTGCTTGTACTGCCTCGACCCCGATGATCTGGGCACGCATCGAGCCGTAGCGCAAGACGTGCAGCCCTCCTGCATTGGTGCTGACCATCCCGCCAATGGTCGCGCTTCCACGCGAGGCCATGTCGACACCAAAAACCAGCCCTGCTGCCTGACACGCGTTTTGCAGGATTTCGAGGCGAACACCCGCTTCTGCCACTACTTCTGCTGCGGCAGTGTCGATGGGAGAGAGTCGGTTCAGTCGTTCCGTGGAGAGGACGACCGCGTCATGAGGTACGGCTCCTCCTACGAGTCCGCTATTGCCTCCTTGCGGCACGACGGGGCATCTGTGTGCGTGGCAAGCAGCGAGAACTGCGCTTGTTTGGGCTGTTGTGGCGGGGCGCACGACGCAGTGGGCATGCCCGTGATAGCGCCCAGTGCAATCGGTTTCATAGCGTGCCCGCAGCTCCGGTGCGGTGAGAAGATGAGACGGGCCAACAATATCGCTCAGTGTCTGCAGAAGTGTGTGCACCCGACAGCCTGCTTTCTGTGCCCCGATGCTGCGTCCCTGTGGAAATGTTTGCCTTGTTGCTTTTTCCAGTGAGATGTTATCCGTGCAGAAAAGCGATGGCCCGTTCCCAGGCGTTGCACGCGTCGTCCGGACGGTGGGCAGGACGTTCCGGGTCGTGCACAAAGCCATGTTCGGCTCCCGCGTATCGTTTGACGGCGACGCCAGTGGCTTCGAGTTTGTCGACGTCTTGAGGTGGAGTCCACTGGTCTTCCTCGCCGATGATGGCCATGATTTTTGTGGGGTCTCCCTTGTGTACAGCGGCAAGCGGGTCCTGTTGGGTGTCACTTTGCCAGTGTTCCGGTACGTGGATCATGCCATAAAAAGCGACAATACGTGTGAAGTCTGGGAGAGGGGCAGCTTTGAGGGCATACATACCTCCCATGCAGAATCCGATGAGGTTGACGGTCTCGCAATTGGTCGCTGCTGCGGCGTGCTTGAAATTATCAAGGGTTTCTTGATCGGACAAGGTGGCAACTTGTGCTTGTTTTTCTGTCACAGAGAGGTGCTCGCGGCCAGGCCAGGGCTCGGGAGCGCATACTGCCCAGCCTTGTTCCGCGCAGAGGCGTGTGCACATATCCTGAAAAAGCGGACGCAAGCCACCGATATCACAGGCAATGACGAGTCCGTGGGAGGCTTTTTCGGCGGGAAGGACAAGTTCGGCAGGGGTTCCCGAGGGAAGAGTGATACGCATAACTCATTTCTTACTGTCGGGGGATCTGGAATTTCTGGTTTATGCGAATTTTTGCAGAAAATATTGGGATAGAGGGTGACTGTCTGTGATGTGGGCTGGGGTTTTTGTCATTATGGACTTTGGAATTGAGGGAAAAAGGGGGAATGAGGGCTTTCTTCTCTGTGGTATTTCTCCGTTTTCTCTGGATTTTGCAGGTGTGGCGAGGGTGCTTTCGCGGAGTGCTGGAAGATGCAGTGGTTTTGGGCGAAGTATCTGGGAATGCAGTGGTTTTGGGTAGAGTGCCTGGAAATAGAGGGCCCGAGAGGTGGCGGGGCGCGCTTTTCTCGCTGAGGCGCGCGTCCTGTGGGCTTCCTGGACTCATGTCTGAAATGAGGATTGTTCTGGCAATGTCAGGAGAGGGAGGGGCTGCGTCGCCTGTTCGTCGAGGAACCCCCATTCGTCGAGGAACCCGGTTTGTGGAAGAGCGTGAAGAGAAGCCCGACAGGAACACGGCTCTTTCCGTTGGGCTTACGCTTGTGATGACGCTTTATGCTTTTGACCAGCTTGGGACGGTAAGCGTGATGCCTGCTGTATCCGAGGAACTCGACGGACAATCTCTGTATGGAGCCACTTTTAGTGCCTTTCTGCTTGCCAGCATCGTGACGTTGACTCTTGCCGGCGATGCTGCGGACCGTTGGGGATTAGGTCGCTCTTTTCTTCTCGCTTTGGTCTTGTTTGCTGTTGGGCTGATGATCAGTGCCTTTGCGCCGACCATGCTGCTCCTTGTTGTCGGGCGGGGAGTCCAGGGATTTGGTGGTGGGGCCTTGTCCACGATCACGTTTCTCACTGTGCACCTTGGTTATGAGGAGAAACAGCGGGCTGGAATGCTTGCGACCTTGTCGGCAGCATGGGTGTTGCCTGGCCTGTTGGGGCCACCTATTGCAGGCTATATGGCGGACGTCTTCTCCTGGCGTTGGGTGTTTGTCGGGATTTTTCTCTTGATTCCGTTTGTGGCTGTGCTGACGTTTCCTTCTCTGAAGAATTTGGGGACGAAAGGAGGCGATCGGAGTCCGGCAGGGAATCGTGCGGAGGCTCGTGACCAGGCCGACCAGGGAGCACAGGCGACGCCTCAACCGTTTTTTCAGGACTCGCGTGTGTGGTGTGCCTTGCTTGCGGCTTTGGGAATGGGAGTATTCCTTTTTGGCCTTTCGCGTGTGCTCCCGGTTGTGCCGGCTGTGCTCTGTGCGGGAATAGGCCTATCGGTCGGTTGCCGTGCTGTTGCTGGTCTATTGCCGCCAGGGACTTTTCTTTTCCGTCCAGTACTCCCTGTCTGTTCGATGTTGCGGTTTCTTTTGGCCTTTGCTTTTTTTGGGACAGATGCTTTTGTGTCACTGGCGCTGCACGAGATACATGATGTGAGCCTCACGACGGCGAGTATGGTCTATACCGTCGCCGCAGTGACATGGGCTTTGGGATCTCGTCTGCAGGCCCGTATCGACCGGCCGATTCTGCTCGCTGAAATAGGGGCTTTGCTGATCACAGTTGGGATTGGCATCCTGATGCTGGTTCCTGGTTTGTCTGCCTCATTTGTGATCGCAATTGCGGCATGGGCTGTGGCAGGACTCGGTATGGGGTTTGCCCATAATGCTGTGACGTTGACCGCAATGTCGGCCACGGTGGACGGAAAAGAGAGTCAAACGAGTGCTTCTCTTGGCCTTGCAGATGCGTTGGGTGTGGGGTTGGGGTCTGGGATCGGAGGAGCGATGCTTGGCGCAGGGGAAGATTTTGGCTGGGCTTTGTCGAGTGCGCTGCTTCTTGTGTGGGGTGTCATGCTGCTTGTTGGTCTGGTGAGTTGGGGTGGGACCGTGCGCTTGCGTCGTTTTATGCGCAAAGATGCGCCGGTTTTTGCGAAGGACTCTATTGAGTAAAGCGTGAGCTGAAGAAGCTTTTTCTGTTGGCAGCGCCCTTTTCAAAGGTCTGTCGTGCTATCAAACCTGTCATGTGTATCGACTGCCTCCCCATAGCGAGAGCGAGTTGTACTCGGTGTCGTGTGGAGGGGAGCTCCGAGTGGTCTCAGTTCTGAAAACGACTCTTGGACCGGGCGGGTTTTTGAGGCTGGGTTTCGTGGGGAGGTTCTGGCGAGGAAACATCTGTTTTTTGCAGGGAGAGCTTGTCGAGGTTTTCCCGAAGGGCGAGTAGGTCTTTGTCGATGGTGCGGAACGCGCGTTCTGTGATTCGCTGGGATTCGTTCAGGTTTTGTTCGACGGCTGCGGAAAGCAGGAGTCGCGCTTTTGTGCAGTTAACGCGGCATGTGCCGGCATCGAAAGCGCCTTGGTCGATGCGTTGTGATGCAATGAGGGCTGGGCGAGGCATATGCGGATGCTTGACAATCCGTACCCAGGAGAGAACCTGGAGGACGCGATAGGTAATGTCGATTTCCCACCAGTACAGGCCAGATTTCATGGAGTATGGCAGGTGGTGGTGGTTATTGTGCCAGCCTTCTCCCAGGGTCAGGAGAGCAAGTGGGAAGAAGTTGCGACTGGTGTCATCGGTCGCGAAGCGGCGTGTGCCGAGGATGTGTGCGAGTGAGTTGATGAAAAAAGTGGCGTGCCAGACCGCGACTGTTGAACCAAAGAATCCGAAGAGGAGGGCGCTGGGGCCGCCGATGAAAAAGACGGCGATCCCGAGGAGAATGGGGGCCACGATAAAGTATTTATTGAGCCAGACAAGTTCGGGATAGCGTGCCCAATCTTTTACCTTGTCGTAGTCTGTTTTTTTTGTGTTTTTGGCAAGTATCCAGCCCATATGACTCCACCAGAAACCCTGGATAGGGGAGTGGACGTCGTTTTCCGTGTCGGAGCAGCGGTGGTGGTCTCGGTGGTGTGCTGCCCACCAGAGTGGGCCTTTTTGCACGCAAGTTGTCCCAAGAAATCCTGCTGCAAAAGTAGCGATCCGGTTCATTTTGTAGCTTCGGTGAGAGAAATATCGGTGATAAAACCCGGTAATAAAGAAGATGCGCGAGAGATACAAGATGGCGAAGATCGCGAGGTCAGTGTTCTTTATTCCTGTGAAAAAGACACCAAAAGGGAGAATGTGAAAGAGCAGTGAGGGAATGGAGCGCGCTTTGTCGATCGTGTGATCGGCCGTGTTGGCTGCAGCGCTGTCTGGCGGATTGCCGGTTTCATCGTGTGGAGACCGTGTGGCCGTGACGGTCGTTATCATGGAATGTCCTCGTCGGGGGCAAGACAAGCATTGGAGGGAAATAGTGTCTTGAAAGCGGCGAATCTGGTGCGTATCGCTTCCCTCAGAGTACTCGCCTTAAATGGTTAGTTCTAAGGATTTTCCTTTCCGGTCACGCGAAAACCTGGGATATTAGTGTTTTGTAGATTTTCTGATGTTTTGTCTAGCTCGAAGTGGCTTTCTTGTCTTCTGTGGCGTCTTGCTGTTTTGCAGGATCTTCTTGCCAAGGACGCAGGACTGCATGCAAGTCTTCTATCGTGTAAGGCTTTGTTAGGTACCCGTCCATTCCTGCCTCAGTGCACATCTGACGGTTATTGAATCCCCTGGTCGTAAGGGCAATGATGGGGGTTTTCCCTTTTTGGCCCTCGATTGCGCGAATATGGCGAGTGGCTGCTGGTCCATCCATGATGGGCATTTGACAGTCCATCAAAATGGCGTCAAAATGCTGACCTGTTTCTTCCACAATTTCCACTGCGACAAGCCCGTTGTGGGCTGTTTCTGTACTCGCTCCCATGCGATGCAGCTGGGTGACGGTAAGACGGGCATTGACAGGATTGTCTTCTGCGACGAGCACGCGCATCCCAAAGAGGGCTTCGGCAGGGTCATTTTCGGCAGAAGCAAGGTCGATCATGGGCTGAGGAAGCACCGGAAGGCGATGTTTGCGGGGTTCGGTACCCAGGACCGCGGAGATCACGGCCTCGCGCAGTCCTTCTTCTCTGATTGGCTTGGTGTGGACAGTATGCACACCGTAAAGGGTGGCTTTTTCTTTGTCGACGGGAGCAGATGTCGACGACAAAAGAATGACGGCCGGCGCGCCGTAATCTGGGTCTTGCCGAATGGCGCGGGCCACGTCGAGTCCGGTCATTCTCGGCATATTCTGATTCAAAACCACAAGGTCGACGGTTTTGCCCGCGCGGCGTATGCCGAGGAGCAACCCGAGGGCTTCGGCCCCGTCTGCAGCTGCTTGTACTTTTATATTTAAATTCTGCAACAGGGTGATGAGAAGGTTGCGAGAAGTGACATTGTCATCCACTATCAGAGCACGCCGAGCACGTCCTTCGAGCTTTTGCGGGGGAAACATGCCGAACTGGCTGGGTTTTACTGCCGTGGCGTGGTGCAATGGCACTTCAAACCAAAACGTGGAGCCTTCCCCTTTTTTCGCGCGCACGCCAATCTCGCCGCCCATGTTCTGTACCAATTTTCGGGAAAATGTCAGGCCGAGCCCTGCCATTTCTGTTCCTATTTTGTCCTTGTGTTCGATAATCGCGAAGAGCCGTGGGGCCACACTTTCGGGGATACCGATTCCGGTATCGGACACCTCTACCCGAATCCATTTCGTATCCTCTTGTTGTGATTGTCGACCTGTCGCGACAGTCACGATGACTTCTCCGCTGGGAGTGAATTTCACAGCGTTTGAAACCAGGTTGGATACCACCTGGCGCAGGCGTGTTGGATCCCCAGTGAATGCATCTTGCAGATCTGTGTCATACGACAAATTCAGTTCGAGTCCCTTGGAATGGGCGCGTCCCCCGTACAACTGGATCACATCTTCGATCTGACGGCGTAGACCGAACTGGACTTCTTCTATGGGGAAGACCGCCGTTTCTCCCTGGTGGTGGCCGAGTAGGTCATTCAAAGTTGTGAGAAGAGACTCGCCGGAAGAGCGAATGGTTGAGGCAAAATCAATCTGCTCGGCCGTAAGGCTTGACTGGAGGAGCTGATCTGTCATGCCAAGGACCCCGTTCATGGGGATACGGATTTCTTGGCTCACATTGGCGAGAAAGGCGCTGCGTGTGTCACTGATTTGATTGAGTTCACCATCTGCCCGGTCGAGTGCATCGTGCAGCATTTGTAGGGCTGATTGGGCTTGTTCGAGTTCCCGTGCTGCCTGTACTTGGTTGCGACGCTCGTTTTCCGCGAGTTGGAGGGCCTGCGCGGCTTGGTGATAGGTGGCTTCAATTTCCGCGTACGCGCCTTCCAATGCTTTGCGGTGGTGTTCGAGAGCGTCGGCATAGGTCGCTATCACCTGTTGTTGTTCACTCGCGAGATTCTCTGCATCGTCTGCACGCCGATGTGCATTATCGAGGAGAAAAATGGCAGCAAGCGAGATCGGAATGCCGGTAATGAGGGGAACAATTGCTTCTTCCAAGGTGAAAGCTGTGACACCCATTTGTACGAGAAGAAGCGCGACAAGTGCCCACAGACCGCCCGTCATATTTTTTGAGCGAGTTGGAGACGCGGAGGAGACAGTGTCGGTTTTGCCCGTGGAAGTTTGCCCGGAGATTCTCTCGGAAGTCTCTTCAGGGGCTCTCTCCGAGGTTTGGCCGGAAGTCTGCGAGTGAATATGCACGGGGCCCGATCTCCTTTTCCCCGGGCTTTCCCCCGTGCGGTTTGTGCCATCGCGGCAGTATTCTGGCCGGTCTCTCCGGCGGCCACAGGGAGTGCCCAGAGATCTTTTGCCGCGCTGGGCGTTAGCGTTCTTCTGGCCTGGACGCGGAATGGGTTTCTTCGTCAATCGGCCATAGTGCGCTTGGAATTGAGGAGCCTGCTCAGGAGGAGAGTTGTGGTGTTGTCGTTGGCGTCATTGCTTCACGCTGGGTTGATTTCAGGGGGCTGGAGGAGAGGAGCCCGTGTTTTCTCGGCGAGAAGACGTGCACAGGCCAGCTGACCTGAAGAAGACCCTGGAGAAGCACTATTCTCTTTTCTTGCATGGCAGAGGGGAGTGTCCTCATTCTGGTCCCGGATGTTGGGATTTCCCCCGTGTTTGAGCAAGAGAAAAAGAACCGGAAAATTGCCTGTTTTGGCGGCATGATGTAGCGGAGTCGCTCCCTTGCTGTCCCTGATGTTGGGATCTGCTCCGGCCCCGAGCAGGAGAAGCATGATTGCAGGGTCTGCGAAGGCGGCGGCCTCATGGATTGCACTCTGGCCAGATTCATCGATCGCCGTTGGGCTTTGTCCTTGGGATAACAGAACTTCGATGCCGATTAAGTGTTTTGCGCGTATTGCTGCCCTGAGTGGAGGAAAGTGTTTTTGTATGTTTTTCTCGATAGCCCCCGCGCTGTGTAACAAATTGCATACTTTGGTGTGACCCCCGTTTTTTGCGAGGGACAGCGGCGTGTTTCCCCAGGTGTCCGTGGTGTTGACGAGGGCTCCGGCATCGAGCAGTATCTTGCAACAGGAAAGCCGGCCCGTGGCGGCGGCCTCAGCAAGAGGGGTACGTCCATTTTCTGCTTTGTTATTTATGTTGCTGCCTGCTTCAATGAGGAGGGCGAGGGTTTCTGTATTGCCCTGTTCGACTGCCATGTGGAGTGTCCCGCGTCCAGACATTCCCGGGGCGAGGGTTGCTTTTACGAGTGTCTCTCGGTAGGGCAAAATGTCTTCTTCCAAGATAGACCGAAAAGGACTCTGGTTTGGTGTCGTGTGCATAGGCAGGCTCTCATTAAAAACTGTGGTGATTTCCCCATTTACCTGGGTCTTCTTTGTTTTGGCCGGAGTCAGGCAGGTCTCCTGGAAGGAATTGCTTCTTCTGAGTGGAATCAGGCAAGTGTGGGGACGATGGGCGACTCCGTCCAGCTATCAGGCAACAAGATGTTCCCATAGGGAAGATGTTCCCATAGGGCGAGAACCCGTTGTGAGGGGTTTTGTTGCATCGAGTACTTTTCCAGGAGGGCTGCCAGGAAGCTTTCTTTTTGCGGCACTGCGAGCAGTGTTTTCTCGTGTGGCGCCCTTTCCAAAGGCATTCCAGCAGAGGCATTTGAGGAAGCTGTTGTTTTTCCCTATGCGCTGCTGCATCTTTGTATGGCAGTATGAATAAATGCGGTGGGAAAACAACGAAAAACGACAATGTTCACTTCTTGAAAGTGGGGAGATGAACTGGGAAAGCGAAGATGCTCCCGGAGAGCCTCTCGAATCTAGTGATCCTTCTTCGATCGGACCGTATACCTTGCGTCGTGTGCTTGGGCGCGGCGGAATGGGGGTGGTGTATCTCGCGGAGAATTCCTCTGCGCATACAGGCGATGCCTCTGTAGTGCCAGTTGCGGTCAAAGTCATTCGTCCTGAGTACGCGTCAAACCGTAACTATTTACTGCGTTTCCGCAAGGAAGTCGACGTCGCGAAGCTGGTCGATTCCCCGAACGTGGCCCGTCTTGTGGACACGGGAGTCGACGGCACCTTTCGCTACCTTGTGACGGAATATGTTCCAGGACCGACATTGGAGCAAGAGGTTCGTGCCAGAGGACCTTTGAACAACACTCGTCTGACTGAGCTTGTGTTGCTGCTTTCAAATGCCATTGTGGCCTTTGAAAAGGTGGGGGTGGTACACCGAGACCTCAAACCTGCCAATGTCATTCTTTCTCCGGACGGTCCCAAGATCATTGACTTTGGTGTGGCGCGAGTCATGGACTCCACGACGGTGACAGTCGCTGGGGCTATTGTGGGTTCTCCAGCCTGGATGGCACCGGAACAGTTATTGGGACAAGCATGTTCTTCAGCTGTGGATGTGCACTGTTGGGGAGTCACCATAACCTATGCCGCGACGGGCCGTTCTCTCTATGACGGAGACTCGGCTGAATCCCGGATGTGGCAAGTAGTCCATAAGACACCGGACTTGTCGGGGTTGGACCCCTGGCTCCGACCCGTTGTGTCCGTCGCGCTTTCCAAAACTGCGGCTGCTCGCCCCAGCCCTGCCGCTCTTGTGCGTCTTGTCTCTTCTGCCTTGGCCATTGCTCCCCGCTCGTCACCTTCCGAAGAGACGACGGCGCGTTTGTCTTCGAATGGTGTTTTGTGCGCTTTGCAACCCTCACGGAAAGACCCGGCGGGATGGGGGGATACTAAAAAGGGCATTTCGGCGTGGCCGGATGGAAAAGATGTTTCTTTTGGGTCTTCGTGGGGAAGGTTGGAGAAAGATCCACCTGTTGCCTCACTTCCCGGAAGTGCTTTTGCCGAAGGCAGGGCCTTTGTAACCGGGGTTTCTGCCCCCACATCTGGTCAGGGAAGTCGGGGAGAAGAAGGGCGGGACCCTACAGACACTTGGCTGGATGTTGATACTGGTTTTTTTCACGAAGTGGAGGAAACCAAAGACAAACGATGGCCAATGCTGGTCGGTGTCCTGGTGGGCATGGTTGCAGCGATTTTGCTGATCCTTGGCGTCTCCTTCGGACTTTTGCGTTCCGATACTTCTGTGAAAGAGAAGGGGAACAAAGCCGATGGTGATTCTTTCTCGGAAATATTCCCAACCACCACCACAAGCACGACAACGACCACCACAACGACCCTTCCTGCGAATGTAGTGGAAGCTCCGGGCGAGAGAATGAAAAGCTACTTGGACAATTTCCGCTGTGATATTCTCCGTGATTTTGGCTTGGAGAAGATTTTTTCGGACGGCGATTGTGCTGAACCGCTGCCTGTGCCAGACGAATCGAATAGATGAGAGGTACCCCCCTGTTTGAGGGGGAGAGCCTTGAGCCGAGACCGGGCCTACCGGGCCGAGATCACGTTGAGTCTGGGCCGGGACCGCGCCTGACCGGGCCGGGATTGTGCCGAGACCGCGCTTTATGGAGAGGGGAGCTGCTCCCGAAGGCTTCTCGGGGTTTTGCAGGCCTTTGCGGCAGCAGAGGTGACGCGTGGAGACTCTTGTGCGGGAAACGCAGACTTCCTTGAGTATTTGTGAAGTGTGTACTGTGCCAGGCTCGGGATACCTTCTACCGCATCAGTGAGGTTTCGGGGAGAAAAGCCGCCCATGCGAACCAAAAGGTGTCGACATGGGGGACAGCAGTGAGCTGTGCGCCTTTTTCTGGGCCAGAGATGGCTTCTCCGAGGATATTCCAGACAGTGCCGCTTTCGTCGAGGAAACCCCCGTCTGTGGGAAGAAATGAGCGGTTTTCCTGATCGGCCTGCAGAACGAAAACTGCCGTGGCGCCAAGCTCTTTTCCGTTTGCGATCGCGTCGGCGTCAAGCCCGGATGTGAGCCCTTCCTGATGAAAGAACACGAGAGGGCCTTGCGTGCTATTTGTCTGTATTACTTTGTCTTGAGTGAGGCGGGAGAGGGTGAGCGCAATTCCTGTTCCATCTGTGATGCCCACGACACGTTCTTTTGCTGCGAGTCGGTCGTCTGTGTCTCCATTAAAGAGAAAAGGCTCTGTATCGATGTTGTCGTATCCTGGATAGGGGTTGCGACCGTAATTGCGCTCGTGGCCAGTGTCTCGTGAGAGCACAAGCCCCTCAGGATGGGCGTCGCGCCAGGTGGCCCATCCCACCATTGTTGTGGGGAATTGGGTGAGAGTTTTTCCGGTGAGCGTGCCTGCTACGGCTTGACCATTGAAATGTGTCCAGAGAGACTCGGTCTGTCGGTCGTACATGACCAGGGAAGAGTTAAAAAGACTGCCGGAAGTGCCGAAATCGAGAATCCGCTCTTCAAGTCTGCGGTCGAAAACGACTGCTGAGTTGCACAAGGGGCAGTACGACAAGCTCACAGGGATGCCGCTCAGGGTGTCATTCACGATTTCGTGCCAGGTAAGGATTTGTATGGGATACGCGCGGGATTCGTTGTCGATTGTGAGCGCGAGAACGGGTTCGGTATCTGAGAGCCCGCAGACGTCTGTTGCCTTTTCAAAGCGGGGATTGTCGATTGGTGGGATGCCATCAGGAGGTGGTCCCCCAGAGATGATCGGCTCGACGAGAGGGGTAGGAAGGCGTGCATCGGTTCTGTCCACAAGGGCCGAAGGGACTTCTTCGCGTGCGGTGGACGAAAGCTGAGAGACTGCTTGGCTCTCTCCTGGAACGCATTCGTGTTCGGTGCTGGATGTGTCGGCGTTATCGGAGGAACGTGTTCCGCACGCAGCCAGAAAAAAACCGAGCGCGACAAGTGCGACGAGGTGTTTGGCGAAAGACGCGAAAGGGAAAGATGAGAAGGGGTGATGTTGCTTCGGGCGAGGTTTTTCCTTGGCATTATGTCGGCGTATCTCCATGGTGGAGAAACCCTCTTTTTGCCGGGGAGAATTCCTTGGCCTTTCCTGTTTTTGCCGGGTTTTTCTGTGAGACAGTTTGCCTGACTTCCTCTGAGCCTCCTGCCCCGGCTGTTCTCGTGTGCATGCAGGGGTCCCCTTCAGGGGGTTGTCAGGGGGTTATGCAGAGGTCCCTTGGGGTGGTCCAGAGGAAAAAGAGCAGGCCATGTCTGAAAAAGAAAACTTGCGAGGCCGTTTGCAAGTGGCATGGGCGGGCGTTGGGTTGGCATGGGCGGGCATGGAAAACAACAGGAAAATCACAAGCGCAGTCGAATGGGGGAGTCTGGAGTCTGGAGGGGGTTCTGCGGAGAACGAACAGGCAAAAGACAGCAACCAGGGGTCTACCGCGGAGTGAAAGTGGAGGAGAAAGCCGAGAGAGGAATGTGAGGAAGCGAACCGGATATTTTTTGTTTTTGGCAGGGTTGAAAGAAATATGAGCATCCGCACGGAGTACGACATTCTTGTGATTGGTGGTGGTGCCGCGGGGCTGGCAGCTTCTTTGGCTGCGGCTCGGTCGCCCGGCATTGTGCCGCTTCTCGTGTCGGAGGGTCCACTCGGCGGGGACTGCACTTTTACTGGTTGTGTTCCCTCGAAAAGTCTTTTGGACCAGGCGGCGAGGGGGACCGATTTCTCATGGGCGATGCGGACGGTGCGCGCTGCAGTCGAACGAGTGGCAGAAAATGAGAATGAATCTGTTTTGCGTTCTCATGGTGTTGCAGTCGTGCGGGGGCGTGCGAGGTTTCTCACTTCCCGGTCAGTTGAAGTAGACGGTACTGTTTTTTTTGCTCCGCGTATCGTGATTGCAACAGGAGCCCGGCCTGGTTTTCCTCCTATTCCTGGTTTGCAGGAGGTAGACGTTTTGAGCAGCGACACCCTGTGGGATCTGGAAAAACAGCCTGATTCTCTTGTGGTGCTCGGGGGCGGTGCCATTGGATGTGAGCTGGCGCAAGCCTTTGTTCGTTTTGGCAGTCGTGTCGTGCTTTTGGAGGGGCAGGATCGTCTACTCCCCGCAGAAGACGCCGCTGCCGGGGCAGTTGTGGCGGATGCTCTCCGTGCTGATGGTGTGGATGTGCGCACAGGTGTGCAGGTGACGCGTGTGGAACGCGCTCAGTCCGGTGGGGTGCGTGTCACGCTCGGGGAGGGGCCTGTGGGCAGAGCCTCGAATCGCGAAAAAACAGGCAGTGTGCCGGCGCAGGGAGAGGCGGCAGAGGTGCTGCAAGGCGAACAGCTGCTTGTCGCGACTGGGCGTGCTCCGGTGACGTCGGGCTTGGATTTGGAGAAGGTTGGCGTACTTTTGGATGAGCGTGGGGCAGTGCAAGCAGACCCTTATCTTCGGACAAGTGTGGCGGGGGTGTATGCGGTTGGGGATGTGACAGCCAAGTCGGCGTTTACTCATACGGCAGATGAAATGGGGCGGATCGTGGCGGGGAATGCGCTGCGTACGCGTGGACGTGGTACCCGTTTTGACGACCGGATTGTGCCGCGTGTGACGTTCACTTCGCCTGAGGTCGCACAAGTTGGGATCACAGAAGCCGCTGCTGTGGGGATGAAGGGCGTGCTGGTCGCGCAATTGCCGTTTGATACGGTGGATCGGGCGATCATCAGCGGTATGGAACAGGGGTTTGTCAAGATTTTGGCTGGGCCGCGCCCGCTTCTGGGAAAGGCTTTTGGGGGGCGTGTGATTGGGGCCACTATTGTGGCGCCGCGTGCGGGGGAAATGATCCACGAACTCGCTCTTGCGATGCGGACAAATTGTTTTACCGGCCGTATTGCCCAGACGATACATGCTTATCCAACATGGAGTATGGCGGTGCGGCAGGCAGCAGCTCAGTTTTTTATGGAGGTGGACGGGAGGCGTGCGCGTCCGCCGCATGCCATGTGACTGTGGTGATGCGGGGTGATGACACCAGGACCTGGTGTCATCACCCCGGAAAAATGATGAGCCGGGTAGGTGTGGCTTGCGTGCGCCTACTCGTCGTCGCCTCCGACGGCTTCGCTCATCTCGTCTTCGAGTATTTCAAAGCTGTCTTTTAGGCCTTCGAGCGATTTCTCCACCATCATGCGGAGCATGCGTCGTTTCATCATTTTTGGCATGGGCATGCCGAATTCGACTTCCACGCTATGGGTACACCGTGTGGTCGTGTTCCCGAGGTCTTCCAGGAGGAATTCTCCTTTCATGTTTCCTGCCATGGATTCCATCATGGACATTTCAAGCACGGTGTAGGTGACCTTGGCGGGAGGTGCCACTTCGTAGCCAATTGTCTGGTGCATGGTGCGTCCAAAACCTTCCATGCAATAGCGAACTTTGGCATTTTTGTGTGCTTCACCATCGAGGATCTCCGCGTCGGTCATCTTCATTCGGTTATCGTCCATGCCTTTTTCGGGCATTCCCCATCTCGTGATGCGTTCGAATACCTCTGTGCGATCTGCTGCAATTGTCACTGTTTCGCTCTGTGTCATGGGACCGGCCATATTGTTGTCACCTTTTTCACATGATGTGGCAATCGGTTCTTTGAGTTTTGTGGCAATAGTGAGTGTTTTTTGGGTTTCTTATTGTTTTGCGAATTTTGCCAATAAATAAAGGGAGTTTTGCCATATTTGCCACTTCTCACTGCATGCAAAAGACTACCGTTTGCTTGTCGTGGTTTGCTTGTGCGGGGAAGTCAAGTGAATTGTGGTTGTGTCGATTGGACAGCGGCCTTCGAGTACATCGAAGCTCTGGAAACGGGGTTGTCCGAGGTGCTCTGGTCTCTGCCTGGATGAGAGCGCAAGGGCAATGATTGAAGGGGGAGCATGGATTTTGCTTACTCGGAGAAAACACGTCGTCTTCAAGGAGAAATGAGGGAATTCCTCGATGAGATCGTGATTCCGGCGGAAGAAGTCTATTGGGCAGAGATGGAAGCAGGTGGTGACCCGCACGCTTCTCCTCCGATTATCGAAACGCTAAAGTCTGAAGCCCGTCGCAGGGGCTTGTGGAACTTGTTTCTCACAGATTCCGAGACGGGGCCTGGTCTGACGAATCTTGAGTACGCTCCTTTGTGTGAAATGATGGGAGCCGTGCCACTCGCATCAGAAGCGACAAATTGTGCTGCTCCTGACACTGGGAATATGGAGATCCTTGAAAAGTTTGGAACTCCTGAACAGAAGGAAATGTGGCTCGATCCCCTGCTTGAAGGTCGAATACGATCAGGTTTCGCAATGACCGAGCCGGATGTTGCGAGTTCCGATGCTGCGAATATCATGGGAAGCATTCGAGCAAACGGTGCTTCATACGTCATTAATGCTCGGAAATGGTTTACAAGTGGGGCACTTGACCCTCGCTGTAAAGTGCTTATCTTTATGGGGAAATCTGACCCAACAGCCTCTCCTTACCGGCAGCAGTCCATGATCCTGGTTCCCATGGACACCCCGGGTATCGATGTGGTGCGCTCTCTCACAGTGTTCGGCTATGAGGACCGGGGTGGTCACGGCGAGGTTGTCTTTGACAATGTCCGGGTGCCGCTCGAGTGCATGCTGGGCGAAGAAGGCGATGGTTTTCGTATCGCGCAAGAGCGCCTTGGACCTGGCCGTATTCATCACTGCATGCGTGCTATTGGTCTGGCGGAGCATGCCCTTGCACTGATGTGCCGTCGTGCTTGGGAGCGCCGTCCTTTTGGGAAAACCCTGGCAGAACAAGGAGTCGTGGGCCAGTGGATTGCGGATGCCCGCCTTGCAATCGAACAGGCGAGGCTGCTTGTGCTCAAGGCTGCCTGGCTTATGGACACTGTGGGGAACAAAGGCGCGCGAAACGAGATTTCTCAGATCAAAGTGGTAGCAGCAGACCTCGCAACGAGAGTTGTGGATCGAGCCATACAAGTCTATGGCGGTGCCGGTGTCTCCCAAGATATTCCTCTCGCAAGGATGTATGCACATGCTCGTACTTTGCACCTTGTGGATGGGCCAGATGAAGTACACAAGATGGTTGTTGCCCGGCGTGAACTGCGAAAGTATCAGGAAAAATAGGGAAATGCATGGCGGTTCAGAGAAAAATCAACCAGAACTGTTCAGGCAAAAAAAACACAGAAAATGATGGGGACGGGAGAAAAAGATGGAGGCATTCGACACAGCCCTTTTGATTCTGCGTATAGTGGCTGGTCTGACCTTGGCGGCACATGGTCTAAACAAGATTTTCGGTGGAGGGAAGATCCCGGGAACTGCTGGTTGGTTTGAGAGCATTGGTTTTCGACACGGCACTTTGCAGGCATGGTTTGCCGCGTGTACGGAGACCGGCGCCGGCTTCCTTCTTGCTGTAGGATTGCTGACATCATTGGCAAGTGCTGGTTTTGTTGGTGTCATGCTCGTGGCGATCGTCACGGTTCATTGGAAAAATGGTTTCTTTATCCTAAAAGAGGGCATTGAATACACCTTAATCTTGGTGGCAATTGGACTTGCCATTGCCACTCTCGGGCCAGGGCAGTACAGTATCGATCATGCCGTTGACATTGCTGACAACCTCGACGGCTGGACAGGGTTTGCCATCGGTGTTGGCGGTGCGGCTGTCGCTGTCGCGCAACTTGCCATATTTTGGCGACCAGTGAAATCAAGCGAGATCTGACGGAGACGGGTGTGTCAGGGTGACGTTATCGGACTCCTGAGGTGTCTCCATGTGACGGCCTCTTGACTGTTCACGTTCCCCGGAGAGGACAACTGTGAGCGACAACAACCAACGTGAGGTTTCAACTTCGTCTATGAAAGCGGAGGCGCAGAACCTGCAGGAGAATCTCCTGCAGGCTGACGGTCTGCAATCAGAGGATCTGAAATCAGAGGATGAGTGGTCTGTGCGTGCGCAAACCGGTAGTGGGCCCGATAGTGGGCCCAAGGAAGAGAGCGTGCCGCCCGTGTCGGACGGTGCATCTTCTGTGCCTGCTGCTCCAAGTGCTGATGCAGATGATGTTGGCGGAGAAAAGACTTCGACAAGTGCTGCGGCGGACGCGGGTGCGGACGCGGGCACAAATGAAGAGAAGACCGAGACAGGACGAAAGCGCTCTGGTGCGCGCCCCAATGCTCCTGTTGAAATTTCGCCCCAGCCATTGCATGAGCGCCAGTTGCCTTTTAAACAAGGAGACCTGATAGATGGGATAGTCGTCCGTGTTGACGCGGACGGCGCGGTCATTGATCTTGGTCTCTGGGTCGAAGGGTATATTCCAGTTCGGGAAATGTCTCCCCTTGGGAATGTCTCACCCGATCAGGTGATGACAGTTGGCGAGAAAATCCAGTCCCAAGTGACCTCTTTGACGGGGCCGGATGGTTTGGTTCGGCTTTCTTCTGCCCGCGTGGAGCTCGAAGAAGGCTGGAAAAATATTGAGCGTGCCATGGAAGCAAATGGCGGCATTGTGACAGGTGTTGTGACCGAAGCCGTAAAAGGTGGTCTGCGACTTGACGTAGGTGTGGAGGGGTTTTTGCCGGCTTCTCTGGTTGACCTGCGTCCTGTGCAGGATCTGACGCCTTTTGCGGGACGGGAACTCACTTGCAAGGTGATCGAACTTGATCATCGACGTTTTAAAGTCGTGCTTTCCCGACGGGCGGTGCTTGAAGAAGACCGCAAGAAACAGCGGGCGGAAGTATTTGGTCGCCTTAGCGTGGGCGAGGTATACGAGGGCACTGTCTCGAGTGTGACGGATATCGGCGCTTTTGTGGACCTTGGTGGCGCTGATGGCCTCGTGCACGTGACGGAACTCTCCTGGGGGCGGGTCAAGAATCCCAAGGGGTTCATCAAACCCGGTACTGAAGTCAAAGTCAAAGTGCTCGAGATTGACCGGGAACGCGACCGGATCAGCCTTTCCATGAAAGCAACCCAGGAAAATCCCTGGGATGAATTCGTGCGAAAACATCGCGTGGGCGAGATTATTGCAGGAAAGATCGTCAAACTTGTGGATTTCGGCGTTTTCGTGGAAGTCGCACATGGTGTGGAAGGTCTCGTGCATATTTCAGAGCTCGCGCCACAACGGATCGAGCATCCCAGCGAGGTTGTTTCTGCCGGTGACGAGACACGCGTGCGGATTATCGAGATTGACGCGGCCCGTCGTCGTTTGAGTTTGTCGCTGCGGGCTGTCGAAGATCAAGAGTTCTCTCGTCGCGCGAGCGGCGGGGGCAAGCCGGCACGTAAAGGCGGTGGCAGAGGTGGCCGCCATAGTGGAAAACAGTCGTTTGGGAGTTCCCCCCAGGGTGGATTGCGAGGATCCATTGGGAGCGACAGTTTTGCTGCGCTCGAAGCGCTCAAAACTCAGCTTTCTGAAGAACAGAGTTGAAATAGCGTAGGGTTTTCTTGCCGGCGGGCACGCACGTGAGA
>DEIU01000079.1:83722-87169 GCA_002352645.1 Acidimicrobiia bacterium UBA2766
TGAGACGTGAGACGTGAGACGTGCAGGACTGGGGCATTGAAGAAGCGCCAGTGCCTGGCATCTCATAAAGCTGTGTGATGCAGATGGTTGTTTTGTGAGCTGTGTGCACATGGCCCATCTGTAAAAAAGTGTTCTCGCTCTTTGTGCGTCGTGCACTCCGTGCGCGCGGGCCTATGCCGGGCGCACGGTGCGGGGGATCACCTTATCCGAGGAAATCTTGGGCGACTTGCTCGTAGGCCATTGCCGCGAGTTCAAGAGAACGTAGCGACACATGTTCGTCGTGTCCATGAAACATTTTTCCAAATGTTTCCAGGTCAACTGTTTCGTCGTGCAGGGAGAATCCGTAGGCGACTGCTCCTGTCGTGCGATAGAAGCGAGTGTCTGTCGTGAAAGGTGCAATCCACGGTTGCAGACCGCATGGCCCCATAATACTGGCGGTTACTTTCTCGAGCGTGTCCCACAAGGGTGTGCGCACAGGAGAAATAGTTGCTTCGTATGACAAAATATCCGTGATTTCGGCGTCAGAAAAATAGCCGCCCAGTGCACTTCTGAGCTGGTTTTCCAGGTCTTGCCCTGTCTGGCCAGGCAACACGCGGACATCGATTTCCATTTCAGCTTCGTGAGGGATGACGTTGGTTTTCGTGCCGCCCTTTACCGTGTTAATGGAAAAAGTATTGTGCGTGCACGCATGCAGAACCCGGGCAGTTGCAGGATTTGTGGTGTGGATTTCTTCGATTGCTTCGTCGAGGTAGTGGGGGTCAAGCAGACGTTCTTTGAGGAGAGCGGGCACGCGTAGGCTCTCCACAAGTTCCTGCCATACCTGATTGACTTCAGCGGGTGGGACGTAGCGCGCAAGACGTTGCGCGGCATTGGCTGCCTTCACAATGGCGTTGTCACTCTGATAGGGCATGGAACCGTGCCCTGGAGTGCCAGAAAAACGCACCTTTTGCCACATGGGGCCCTTTTCCCCGATCATGACAGCAATCTTGCGTTCTGGATCTGTGCGCTGCCTGTCCCCAATGGCCGGGAGGAAAAATCCCCCTCCTTCGCCGATCACATAGTCAGCTCGGACGAGATCAGGGTGGTGGTCGAGCATCCAGGCTGCGCCGAGCGCTCCTCCGGCTTCTTCATCGGCCGGGGCAAAAAAAATGAGATCTCCGCGTGGCTTGAAGTTTGCTTTTGTGAGTGCGGCAAAGGCAACGGCCTGCGCTGCTGTTTGGTTCAACATGTCGACAGCGCCCCGTCCCCAGATGAGGCCGTCTGCGATTTCTCCCGCGAAAGGGTCGTGCGTCCAGTGTTTTTCGTCTGCGGGGACAACATCGAGATGGCCACAAAAACAGAGAGAAGGTGCATCGGGGTCGCTGCCTTCTCTGCGGGCGACAAGCGATGCACGGGTCGGTGCGGCCTCATGGATTTCGTATGCGACACCTGCCGCGTCAAAAAACGCAGCGAGAGTGTCGGCGGAGGCCCGCTCGTTCCCGCTTTCTCTCCGACCGTCGTTCACGCAGCGATTTTGAATGAGCGTTGCCACTAGCTCAACCACAGGACTTGAGGATGCTCGCATGAGTTCAGGTTACTGTTCTTTTTGCGGGTGTGTTACTTGCCAGGAGACAGGACTCGTCCTGTCTCCTGGCATGAGGGCGAAAGCCCAGTGATGACTAGTAGCGGTAGTAGTCAGGTTTGTAGGGGCCGTCTACCTTGACGCCGATGTATTCGGCCTGTTCCGGAGTGAGTTCAGTCAGCTTGGCACCAACTTTTTCAAGGTGGAGGCGGGCTACTTTTTCGTCAAGTTCTTTCGATAGCACGTACACCTTGCCTTTTTTGTATTTTTCGTTTTTTCGGTTTGTCCAGAGGTCAACTTGGGCAATTACTTGATTGCTGAAACTGTTTGACATCACGAAACTGGGGTGACCGGTGGCGTTTCCCAAGTTCAGCAGGCGCCCCTCCGAAAGCAGAATGATGGCTTTTCCGTCGGGAAAGATGATCTCGTCGACTTGGGGCTTGACGTTGATCCACTCCAAGTCGCGGATGCCGGTAACATCGATCTCGTTGTCGAAATGGCCGATATTGCCAACAAGCGCACCGTCTTTCATGCGATCCATATGAGAACGCATGATGATGTCCTTGTTCCCTGTCGCAGTAATGAAGATGTCAGCGTCTGCGACGACGTCTTCGAGAGGTGCGACTTGATATCCCGCCATTGCCGCTTGCAGGGCGCAAATGGGATCGATTTCTGTAATGACAACACGGGCGCCTTGTCCACGCAAGGACTGCGCACAGCCTTTGCCGACGTCTCCGAAGCCGCACACGACCGCAAGTTTCCCGCCGATCATGACGTCGGTGGCGCGGTTGATGCCGTCGATGAGAGAGTGACGGCACCCATAGAGGTTGTCGAATTTCGATTTTGTGACGGAGTCGTTCACGTTGATGGCGGCTGTCCCAAGGGTACCTGCCAGGGACATTTGGTTGAGACGGTGCACTCCGGTCGTAGTCTCTTCGGTGATGCCGACGAGATTTTCCAGGATGTCCTCGTGTTTCTCATGCACGCAAAGAGTAAGGTCTCCGCCGTCGTCGAGCAGGAGGTGTGGTGGCCCCTCAGGAAATTTCAGGGTTTGCTCTGTGCACCACCAGTACTCGTCTTCTGTCTCGCCCTTCCAGGCAAACACCGGTGTGCCGGTGGCGGCAATGGCTGCTGCAGCATGGTCTTGTGTGGAGAAGATGTTGCAGGAAGCCCAGCGAATATCGGCTCCAAGATGCTGGAGCGTTTCGATCAGCACTGCTGTTTGGATGGTCATGTGCAGAGAACCGGCAATGCGGGCACCGGTAAGAGGCGCAGTGTCACCGTGTTCTTTGCGCAATGCCATAAGGCCAGGCATTTCTTTTTCTGCCAGTTCGATTTCTTTGCGACCAAAGTCAGCGAGACTCATGTCGGCGACTTTGTAATCCACAAAATCCTGGCTACGTGGGGACTCGCCCATAGTGAAGAGTTCCTTTTCCGTTCCGTTGGATTTCGTGCTTTTCTGTGTTTCCCCGACTATGCCGCGTCTTTCGTCCTGACACATTTGTCTTGCACGGTTCCTGCATGGTGCAGAAGGCCAGAGCTGGTATATGCCGCGCAAACCCTTCTGGGAATTCTGGCGGCCCTGCTCTCGCGTCCTGATCCGGCATGCACAGTGGACACAGCAGACACAGTGGACAACGGTCAAGCTTGAAAGCTGACAGTTCAGGGTTGTGGAAAAGCACGATCTGACGGGCCGGTGTCTTCAGACGAGTCGACGGCACGACACTCCCGTCGCGCTGTTTCGGCGTTTTTGGCGCCGTGGAGCGATAGTGGTGCGCTGCCGTTTCGGCCTTGTAACCTGCGCGTGGTGCCGCTATCTGTGGCACTGTGTGCACAGGTCCTCTCGCATTGTATCGACCGTGGGCTTTCCCGCCTCATCTTTGTTG
>DEIU01000091.1 GCA_002352645.1 Acidimicrobiia bacterium UBA2766
CTGTCGATGATACGGATGTTCATCACCATTTTTCCAAAAGTGGCGCCTTGTGTCGCCACCATTGCGACTTCATAAAGAATCGGGTACGTGAAGAAGAGCAGGAGAAAAATATAGGGCAGCGCTGACGCTAAGGGACTGATCGCGAAGAAGCCTCCAAATAGGATGCCCCCATCGATGATGCGGGCGACGAGGCGTTGCCCGGGAGAAGCGAGCGTAAACGCTGCCAAGCCTTCTATTTGTACTATGTCGTTTGTGGAAATAGGGGGAAGGTGCCGGCCTGGAGGAGGTGGGTACTGGGGTTGTTGGTATTGAGGGTATTGGGGTTGAGGAGGTGGGTACTGGGGTTGTTGGTATTGAGGGTATTGGGGTTGAGGAGGTGGGTACTGGGGTTGTTGGTATTGAAGGTATTGGGGTTGAGGAGGTGGTTGGGGTTGAAGTGGTTGGGATGGTTCTTTTGGGGGTGGGTCAGTCTGCATTGTTTCTGTTTAAGTATGGTGAGTTATCTGGGTTTTTCATGGTGACGCGTGTGCTGTGGGCGTTCTTGTTTGAGAATACCGAAGGCTTGTGTGGAGACTTTTCGCTCACTGCCGTGAGAAAGGGGAAGGAAGTGTGACGAATTTTAAAAAATATCGGCACAAAGACCTGCCCAATTACTTTTCCAAAGAAGAATGAGCTTATGTTTCACTCTTTCCCTCAAATGACCAATGGAGCGAAGCTCTCTGCAACTTCCCCAACTTCTGTAATTATGAACAATTTCGTATTGCGTTTGGTGAGGATTATTCCGTTGCACGTTGTCGACAATCATGATGGGAACGACAGTTAGTAACCGCCGAGTAGTCCTGCTTTACGCGCGTAAGAAAGGCTGCGGCCAAACATCCAAAATGCAATGGGGTAGAGGATGAGGCAAAATGCGGTGAGAGCAAAAATTGATTCAGAGACAGTGGGACCGGTGAGCTGGTCTCCTTGAGGCATAAGCACGCGTCGCAAGCCGGAAATAGTGTAGGTGTGGGGTAGTAGGTAAGAAATCCATCGTACTTGTTCTGGGAAGTGTTCGACGGGAACGACGACTGCGCCAAAGGTCGTGGCGGCCATTTGATAGATGGTCGCGATGGGGTCGGAGCGTTTTGACAGGATTTTGATACTGCTCGCCAGGATACCAATGGCCAGGGTGGCGAGTACTCCCAAGGCCAGGAGGAGAATGGCGCTGGGAATCCCGCTGAAGGCATAGGAGGCCCCCATTGTGATGGAGAGAGCAAAGGTGAGGGTTCCCATGGAGGCGGCTTGCAAAGTCGGCCATTGCACAAGTCCGACGGGGAGAAAGTGCCAGTGAATTGGTTCGACCAAGAGCATCTCGAAGTAGCCGGCTTGGATGGCGTTTTGGAATTGGATTGAGAGGTCTTTTAGTCCGGCGGCAAGGAATCGCACTGATGCGTATCCGATGGCGACAAAGGTGAAGTAGTCGTATCCTACTTTTGCACCGGCATCTCCTGAAAAGGCTCCTCCTTTATCGACAAAACCCGAGACGAAATAAAACAAGACAATAGTGCCAAAAGACGCGAGTTGATTGGTGACAAAGCCCATCGGGTAGCTGATAACTTCGATGATCCCGATGCGTAGGAAGGCCCGGCTCAAAACAAAAATGCGGTGTGCGGAAGACAGTACAGGAATCCTTGGAGAGGTCACAGGTGTGTCTCTTGTCGTTCTATTTCAGCAGCCTGCAGTTTCTGGTTGATCAATTCCCTGAGCGACATTTGGGATTCCTGAATAGAGGTAATGTGAGATTGGTGGTCATGCAGTAAATGGAGTAATGCTCCAACTGATACTTTCGTGGTGACAGTGAGAGTGTCAGGAGCAGACTGTTGAGAAGAACAGTCTGTGCTCAGAGCAAGAGTTGCGAGCGCTGCTTCTGCTGCGGTCGCACTATCGAATGACGCGTCAATCCGAGGGACAGTCCAAATACGACGGAGAGACGCGAGATCCCCCCAATGCACAAGGCGACCTTTGTCAAGGAGGGCGACATTGTCGTCGAGGGACTCGATTTCTTCGAGACGGTGTGAGCTGATGAGAACAGCGATTTCTTCTTCTTTTACAATTTTTTGTAGCAATTGCAGCAACTGATAGGCGCCGACAGGATCAATAGTCCCTGTGGGTTCATCCAGGATCAAGACAGTGGGACGGTGGATAAGGGCACGGGCAAGCTGCAGTCTTGCGCGCATTCCAGCGCTCAGGGCAAAACCTACTCGGTGTGTCGCGTGTTCGAGATCGACAAGGGCAAGATATTCGCGTATGCGTTTTTCCAGTTGTTTTTCGGGGATGCTTTGTAGGCGACCATGAAACGCGAGGTTCTCCGCACATGTCAGGCGGAGCCAGAGGGAACGATCGTCCGCCGGCATAAAGCCGATGGTGGAGCGGGTGTGAAAAGACTCTTGTGTGACGTCGAATCCCTCGATTGTGGCATAGCCGGAGGTTGGGGTGATAAGGCCGGTGAGGATGCGGAACAGCGTGGATTTTCCCGCGCCATTTGGGCCAACGATCACACAGATTTCTCCACTGTTTACGTCGAAAGAAATATCAGTAAGGGCGTGAATGGGTTCTTTGCTGGATGTGCGGACGAGGAAACGACTCCAGAGTGGGGCGGGCTCGTAGGTTTTGGTAAGGTTTCGTATTAGCACTTTGGCATTTTTCATGCGGAGCTTTTTCGATTGGACGATCGATCTAGGAAAGGTAGACCGGTCTGGGCCATGGCCGGCTTCAGAAATATACGCGAACGATAGTGAACATCGATACTGTCCAGTGTCGCACGGAGAACACCAATGAGGGAAGTTCTCTTTTGGTTATTTGATGACATCAGATTTTCTCCTCTTTCGCAACTGCCTCTGTTTATTTTGCCTTTTCATATTCAGAAGCGCAGGGGGTTTGGCCCGAAGAATAAAAGATAGCGCTAGTGGTAAACCCGGAATGACCTGCGAGGAAAACCAGTGAGAGAAGCATTGCTTGGGAAAATCTGTAGGGGAAAAGAAAAAACTGAGGAAAGGGCTATTTGCCTCTAGTCAGAGTAGTGCATGAAAAGACAGGATGCTGGAGTGAGATCTGTGGGAGTATCGTGTTTTTTGTCCCGAGGCAGAAAAGGTGAGCATGCTGGTGTGATTCGGGTGTGGAAGAGTTGCCCGGCGCAGAAAATTTTCTTATCAGGCAGAGATCGGAGAAAAAATAATCGTATGAATTTTCGTTATAATTGAAGAAAGTGCTGTTTTGGGCCTGCCGCGATGCCTTTTCGAGCAGGAGTACAGGGAGAAATATCGTTATTTTCTCCTGGTAAGTAGGTGGCCTTCTTCCGCCTGACAAGCAGGAGTCCTCTTCTGTTGGCTGAGCTTTTCAGGTTTTTTGCTGTTGAGATTTTTCGCTCTCTGGGTGAGGAGAAAGAGTGGACGAGAGCAATTCTGAGAGTCCGATCATCACACGTCGACGTTTGCTGTATGCCGCAGGTGCAACGGCTCTTGTGGGAGGTACTGTCGCTGCTGTTGCTTTGCGTGGCGAGGACAACGGCGACGATGGCAAAGAAAAAGGCGGAAAACGTTCTCCTGTGTCGGGTGAGCGTCGTGCAAGCGAAAACTCGGATGTGAGCGTCTGGAGCGACGAAGCAACATGGGAAGGTGGGCTGCCGGGGTCGTCTGATATTGCCGAAATACGTTCGACCATTCTGCTCGACCAAGATGTTGCGCTTGCCGGTGTGATTATCGTTGAAGGAGGCAAGCTTCTTTTCGATCCCGAGAAAGACGTCAGCCTGGTCTGCACCGGAAATATTGAGGTGCATGGAGAACTTGAGATGGTGCCTGCAAACGCGCGCAGGGTGCACCGTGTGATTTTTGCGGACGTCGACGAAAACGCCTTCCAAGGTGATGGAAGAGCAATTCTGAACACAGATGTAGGCCTTTGGGTTATAGGGAAAGGTCGTCTTTTTCTCTCAGGCGAAGAGAAAAAAGCATGGACGCGGGCCGCAGGAACTGTCTCGAAGGGAACATCCTGGCTCGAGCTTGCAGAAGAACCCGCTGGTTGGGGGAAGGGCGATGAGATTGTCATTACTCCCACGGGACCGCATGATACCCGGAACGAAATTTTTGCTTACGACACTGCGCTTGTCGAAGAAGTCTCGGGACGACGGGTGCGGCTCTCTACTCCTACACTGCATGAGCACCCGGTAGTATCGGCAGGCCGCGGTCGGAAATTCGCCGCAGAAGTTTTAAATCTCTCGCGCAATGTGCAACTCGAAGGGACTTCGTCAGGGCGCGCACATGTGTTGATTATGACAAGTGTTCCCCAAGAAGTCTCTCATGTTGCCTTCCGCTATATGGGGCCACGTCAGCCAGGAGAGAAAGACGCGACTGTGGGAGTGCTCGGACGGTACGGTCTGCATTTCCACCATTGCGAAGAAGGATCCCGTGGGTCTGTTGTGAACGGAGTTGTGGTCCGCGATACCGGCAATCATGCCTTCGTGCCCCATGACAGTCATGGCATCACCTTTCGCGACTGTATTAGCCATAACACTTTCGAGGACGCGTACTGGTGGGATCCTCCCACAGAAGAAGCGGAAAACTTCACGCATGATCTCACGTACGCGTCTTGTGTCGCGTCTCTTATCCAAGCGGATCCTGACTACCGTGCCTATCGCCTTGCCGGTTTTTGGCTTGGCCGCGGAGAGGGAAACGTGGCGCGTGATTGCGTGGCTGTAGGAGTGCGCGGCAGTCGTGATGCGTCTGGTTTCATCTGGCCTGAATTTTCACATGGGGTCTGGGAATTTCAAGACTGTCTGGCCCACCATTGCCGCGAGCATGGCATTTTCGTCTGGCAAAACACCGGTATGAATCACTTCATCGAACGTTTCACCGGCTATCGCAATGACGGGGCAGGTATTAGCCATGGTGCGTACCGTAATCGGTACCGTTATCAAGATTGCGTGCTCTACGACAACACCCGTGCCGGTGTGCTGCTACACGCAACGGGATCGCCTTTTCCTGGAATGGAATTCCGTTCTCTTTTCATTGATAGTGCGGGAAATGCCGATTATGCAGTTGAAATCACCCGCCATCAAGCCGAAGGTGCCACCCCGACCCTTTTTGTAGACTGTGATTTCACCGGCTGTGTCACAGCAGCTGTTGGGGGGTTCACGTCACATCAGCCCGACAACTTGCAGCTCTTGAATTGCAAATTCGCAGATGAGCCTGTCTTTATTTCTCCTGAAGCCCACCTCCTCACAGAAGTGCGTATTCAGGATAAGGAGTATGGGAGCATCAGACTGACCCCGCAGGGGAGGGGCCGCTCAAACGCAAAATGGAATGCCAGAGTGCAGAATGTGAGCCCGGTGTCCATCCCCGGTGCCCGATCAAATTGAGGCTCCCCAAGGGTGTACGACGCAAGGATGGGCGACGCAAGAGTGCATGACCGATGTACGCCGCGGCACACGACTAAGCTGCTTGTCGGGTAGAGAAGAAGCCGGCCGCGATTTGAACACCCGGCCTGCGTATTTTGTGGGATGTGGGCTGGAAAGTTCCCTCGGGAACTTTCCAGAGCGCGTTGTCCTTCCTCTTTTTTCTTGTCGCTGGACCTCTCCTCTGTGCAGGATTCGACAGCCTGGGAGAGCCGGAGGACTGGGAAAAAAGGTGTGATTGCTGAAGATTTCCGTGGAGTATGAGCGAAGCAGCGATGGTCTTTTCGAGGCGTGTTTCCCATTGTTTTCCCTGTTTTTTACCCTATCACTGAGCCTGTTTGTGCTCTGCAAAGAAATTTTCGGGAAGCTGGAGGGAGTGGGAATGTGCGCATTCTGCATGTGATCAACCAGTACAGCCTTGCTGGTGCTGAGATCTCGCTACGAGAGATCGTGCGTTACCTTGAGGGTCCTGATTGTCACCACGGTGTTGTCGTGTTTTCTCCTTCTGAAGGAAAAACCACCTCTCTGCAAGAGGTGGGCGCGGAAGTGTTCGAGCCGGAGCATGCCCTGCAAAATACTCGTGCACGTGTGCGAGCAGTCTGGCAAGCAGTCGATACTTTTCAGCCCGATTTTCTCCACACCTCACTTTTTCAGGCAGATTTTGCGGGACGGCTCGTCGGTCGCGTGCGGCGTCTTCCTGTGCTCACAAGCCTGGTCAATACCTCAGACCCCGCTGATATGCTGCGAGACACAAATGTTGCTTCCTGGAAACTCGCAGCTGTGCAACAAGTCGACCGTTTTTTGGCACGTTGGGCTACCAGCGGATTTCATGCCATCACTGAAGCAGTCGCTGCAGACGCTGTTGCCCGGCTCGGTGTGCAACGTCGAGCTGTACGTGTCGTCCAGCGAGGCCGTTCCCCCGACTCCCTCGGAAAAAAGTCAGCAGCCCGCCGTGCAGCAGCCCGTGCAAGCTACGGTCTCGACCCTGAGACCTTCGTGCTCGTGAATGTGGGACGCCAAGAGCCACAAAAAGGGCAGCTGTATCTGATCAAGGCCCTGGCCGAAATACGAGAAAAGATTCCTGCCTGCCTCCTGATTGCCGGTCGCCCAGGACGCCAAACAGAGGTCCTTCGTAAGACCGTGATGGAGACCGGCCTTTCTGATCAGGTGCGTTTTCTTGGTCCAGTTGCCACTGTTCCCGACCTCCTGTGTGCTGCCGACCTGTTTGTCTTCCCTTCCCTGTATGAGGGACTTGGGGGAGCTGTCCTTGAGGCAATGGCCCTGGAAGCTGCTGTCATCGCTTCGGATATTCCAGCCCTGCGCGAAGTGCTTGCGGGAGAAGAATGCGGACGCCTCGTTCCCCCCGCGGATCCAGCGGCCCTGGCCATCGCTATCTGCGCTGCAGCCGTGGACCCCGAAGAAACCGCCCGTCGCGCCCAACGCGCGCACGCACGTTTCGAATCTCACTACACCTCCGCATGCATGAGCGAGGGGATGCGCCTGCTCTACCAGGATTTTTATCGTCTGACGCAGGAAAAGCGGGGAAAAGTGGCTTTCTCATAACCCGCATAATGCCGGTGTGCCGCGGCACTCTTCGCCGGTATGGAGGACTGGGACGCGGGGTTCAGGGTTCGAGGTCAGGAGCATGGGAGAGCGTGGGCGGTATCCCGGAGAGGTGTTGGTCGAATTCGTGATCGCACGCTGCCCGGAAGTCATCAGTGGACAGGGCTTCGAGCCGCGTGATTCCTGACGGGAGCCAGGGGAGCGAAATGCCCAGGCGATAGCAGTGCAGAAGCGTGCAGGGAAATGAGTCGCTTGTGCTTCGAAAGAGCGGATCTCCGGCGATGGGGAGCCCCACCCACGCGAGGTGAACTCTCAGTTTCTGCCTCCTTCCCGTCAGGGGCGAGACCGAGACAAGCGTGGTCTCGGCGCCGGTGTCGAGCACGGTCACGATGGTCTTTGATGCGTAGCTTTTCTTGCCCATGTCGGGCTTCCCGGTAAAAAATGTGGAGGTCACATGAATCGAACTCGATCGATGATCGCTCGGCGGCAATGCGAACTCGGCCATTCGAGGCTGTCCGCAGAGGCAAGTCGATGGAGAACGTCTCGGACGGAACCGCCTCACCAACACTGTGCAGGACTGCGATATAGTGCTTCTGGGCGCTTTGCTTCGCGAACTGGCGGGTCAGGGGGCCGTGATGATCCAAAGATTTGGCGAGGAGCACGAGGCCCGATGTGACCTTGTCGATTCGATGCACGGGGTAGAACTCTTCGCCGCCGCCGACGGCGAGTCGAACCAGGTTAATGTCGTGACACTCGCCCACAAAACAAACACCCAGAAGATACAGATGTCCCTTTCTCCCACAGGACTACAATCCGAC
>DEIU01000064.1:0-2141 GCA_002352645.1 Acidimicrobiia bacterium UBA2766
ACACGACCAACACACCCAACAAAACCACATCAACAAAGCACACACCAACCAACACACGACCAACACACCCGACAAAACCACATCAACAAAGCACACACCAACTAACACACACCCGACAAAACCACATCAACAACACACACACCAACCAAAACACACCCGATAAAACCACATCAACCAACACACACCCAACCAAACCACATCAACAACACACACACCCGCCCTACCACTGAAAAAATCAATAACTCAAAAACACATCCTCAACATCCACTCAAGAAACCGACTCACTCCCAACCCATAAACCAGACCACTTCCACTGGAGCGGGTCCTCAAAAGCCAAGAAAACACCTACGGCCCCAACCACCCCCAAACCGCCAACAACCTCAACAACCTCGGCAACACCGAACACAAACCGGGGAACTACAAGCAAGCAAAAAACCTCTACGAACAGGTCCTCAAAAGCCAAGAAAACACCTACGGCCCCAACCACCCCCAAACCGCCAACAACCTCAACAACACCGAACACAGGCTGGGGAATAGTGCAGCAACAAGGGAGTTGTGGGAGCGAGTTCTCGCTATTTATGAGGAAGCTGACCACCCTGACGCGGAGCGAGTACGGGAGTTGTTATCAGATCTGTAAGAACACCGGATTGTCGAAAACCAAGCAAGCACTATCCAGAGTTTCTCAAGTCATGCGAATCCTTTTTGTGTGTGAGGGAAACTCCAACGAGAGTGGTTACTCCATCAGAAATGGCCATGCCCTCACGAGCAATACCTTGGAAATCGGTGTAGGGGAAAAGAGACAGTGCCATCAGTGATGAAGAAGGAAACCGCATCAGAAAATGCCCAGTAAACAGTTTCCTGACGGAGCGCATGAACTACCAGATCAAGTGCGAGATCCTAACACATCACACCAGAACCCAACCCACACAGTGACAGCAGCTTTATGCGTCGACTACTACCACTCCTGGAAACTACAACTAGCCGGGTCGTCGTTGAATTTGTCGAGGTGGTGAGCGAGGATGGTACTGGGAACTCGAACGTCCATTCTCCGGCAAGGGGGCGGGTTTTACCAAACACAATCAGGCAGGGGCAGGGGCAGAGTCGGGTAACGGAGCTACAGCAGAGGTTACCCAAACCGAGATGGGAGGGCTTCCCTGCTGTCAACAACTTACCTGTAAACGAGATCTGAGAATGAGATCTGGGAACGAGACCTAATAAGTGTGGAATGGAGCTATCTTGAATCCGCTATTCCGTGAAGCCAGGTCACGGCGTACTGCCGACAGGTTCCATTTTCTTTCTTCCTCATGGTAAAATCTGCAAACCATCGGTACGTGCACACGCGGTACGTGCACACGCAAGAAACGCAAAACCCAAGCTAAAAACGTAAGAAAAAAGCGTACTGCTACTTTTTTTTGCGTATTCTACCGAGTTTCCTTCTTGTTTCTGCATGCAAGGCTTCAAGATCGATCTCCCCAGGGAACAGGACAAAGCTTCCCTCAGGTTTCGGCGACTGAAAAGACGACACACGATCAAAGTTATATTTTTGTGTCCATTCAGGCGGACAAGCTGTCCAGTCCACACTCGCTCCGATTGGAAGGGCGTCATACATATCTCGACAAGCCAAGTGCGCATTTTTTAGGGCTTCTTGCACTTCGTTCACCTCATATGAAGGACGTTGACTCCTGGTTTTAGGTGGAGAAGGCTGTTCAGTGTCGTTCTTATTTTCATAACTTGCACTAGCACGACCCTTCTCTCTGGCAGCAGCTTGCCTTCCCTGCTGCCTTTTTTTCTTCACTGCATCTCCTCGGGAGCGGGCATAGATCTGGCCGAAATGCTTGCCAAAAACGCTCGGAGCGTGCAGTAAATTGCTCCAGTACTCATCATCGACTGCCCAATAAAGAGCCAGTTGAATTTCGTCAAGATCAACATCGTAATTGGCAAGAATTCCGTCGATCGTTTCTCTTGCTTTCGGATAATCACTATCCCTGTCTTTTCTCCTCATCAAAAAGTTGATAAAACCAGCAAGCTGGTCCGTCAGGATAGTTATTTGGTCGTCAGGAGGATGCTTCGGAACATACTTAGGAGCATGCTTGGGAACAGACCTAGGAGATGGAGTGTACTCTCGCGGCTCCACCTCCCGA
>DEIU01000064.1:2206-10354 GCA_002352645.1 Acidimicrobiia bacterium UBA2766
GGCTCCACCTCCCGACTCACATCAGAAGATGAGACATATTCTTGCGATTCCACCTCCCGACTCACACTCTGTGAATGCTCTGACCGTTTCTTGCGTTTTGCCTGTTTCTTGGGCGGGGTAACTTTGGCTCTTCTCGGTGCCTTTGCTTTTCCCGGTGCCTTTGCTTTTCCCGGCGCCAAGGACTTTTCGTCCTTCTTTTCGCCCTTTTCGGACCCAACAAAACTCTCCCAGTGCTCTACGGGAGAATGTTTTTCATTTTTTCGAGAGGTTGGCCAGACTGATGGAGGACGCGGAATATGGATACCGTTATCTTCGTGCGCTGTGTCTGTTGGCACACTAGATTGCTGGGATTTTGTTTCCTGCTCAGGCTCTACTTCAGTAGAATCTGGAGCAATATTCTGAGCAGAATCCCTAGTGGTCTTGCTAGTGCGGATAGTGGATTTCTCAGTAGGACACCTGAAGATTTTACTTAGAGCAGGATCCGCTCGGACCATATTTTGCAGCTTTTCCAATACCTCCGGTGGTGTCCCTAGAGGGAGAGAACCATTCGCCTTGACCATCTCGAATACCTGCAGAAGTTCGGGTGAACTCTGTGTCAATGAATCATGGTCATTGTTTTTTTCCTGAGGTATCAAATCCGCTTTCTGATCGACCTCCCGAGTATCAAGAACGGGAATAGTCGAACCTTTCGCATCCTCGCCAGGTACTTCACTCCCCTGACCTATCACACCCTCACCAGACGCAGTGTCCACACCCTCACCAGACGCAGTGTCCACACCCTCACCAGACGCAGTGTCCACACCCTCACCAGACGCAGTGTCCACACCCTCACCAGACGCAGTACTCACACTATTCCTCCCCAAACCCCCTGCATCCTGACTGGACATGCCACTCGGACTCTCACCAGACACCCCATTTACATCACTTAGACTCTCGCTGGACACACTTCCCACACCTTCAGTGGACACGCCGGTAAAAACATCTTCAAAGGCCTCCTTATTTATTTCACCGGTGTCAGCATCAATCATCTCACTAAAAAAATCACTGGACATCTCACCAACAACATCAGCAGGCGCATGTGTTCCATATTGTTTATTGTCTGCTTCTGTAGGATTTTCCTGGAGGGATACAGGGGGCAAAGTTGCAGGTAAAAAGCTTTTTGCAGTAACGGGAAAGAGGCCAAGATCCTCGTCTGGAAATGCAGTTCTTTTCATTTCTCTTCCCAAAGAACTACCAGGTGATGCAGACATGCGCTCTAAATCAGCAAGTACAAGACGCGTTGTTTCGGTTATTTGCTCAAGACTTTTTTGAATCTTTTCCTGTCTCTTTCCTTCTTTCTTGCCCTCTTCCGTACCACTAATTTGTGTTTGGCCGATATCGTTTTCCAGAGAGGTTTGTTCTGTGTATTCTTTTGCAGATGCAGCCTCTGCTGTGTCTCGAAAAACACCCTCCAGGAATGTCTCTGCACAAGAATTGTCAAAGGCCTTGGTCAGTCCAGGGCCCAGCCCAGATAATTCTCCTTGTTGCTGCACAGGAGAAAATAACTTGACTCCTTCATAATAAACGTCGTTGATACCACAATAGACGGTCATAGGGCGAGACGTTTCCAGCGCAATCGCATCAGCATTTTTCACATAATCAGCAAAAAAAGTGTCAGTTAAGCGTACATGGCAAACTTTTACCCCTCCTCGTTCGCGCACTTCTCGCGCGAGATATCCACCCTTCTGCATCTTGTTAAAAGATCGGATGACTGTGCGCCTATGCGCACCTATATAATTCGCCCACTCTCGATTGCTACGCGCAACCCAACACTCATTCTCTCCAAGGCCGTTTTTGTGCGACTGTTCTTTTGATGATGGGCAAGATATTGCAAGAATCCAGGACGCGAGAAGAGCTGGAACACCACGTCCCACAGTTCGGATAACAGCAAGGTCAACTTCGACAGAACGCGTATTTTTAACCCTGCACATCTGCTCCGAAGATCGCATCTCGCTTGAGACATCAACGGGCATGACCTCATCCTCCGTGTTCATGAGGTTACGGCCTTTCATTTCAATATCGTCTTCCTTAGATATCGCCTTCAAATCTGCCTAGATCTCTCTTTTTTTCAGGGAAATCCCCGGAGAATACAGACAAATCATCTGCTCATACAGGGAAAATCCCGAGAAAAAGCTGGCAGAAAAACGACAAAGAAGGTGGAACGAAAAACTCAGCCGTTTAATTATTTTCCTCATAGAGGGGAGTCTCTTTACAAGAAGAGATTCCCCTTGTCACACGTCTTCAACCGAGTTTTTCTTTTAACGGAGGTTTATTGCACTAGAGAAAAGGCGTGTTTCCATAATCACTATTGGGAAAAGCAAGGAAGAAGAGTAGCCAAATAAAACAATAATGTATTTTCCACGAATAGAACGCCTCGCAAAGTGCATACTTCAGAAAGTACTTCCGCACACGAAATACTTTTCGCAGTATTACAAGACACCATCACAAGAGCTAGTACACAGAAAAGGAAACATTCCCTTTTCTGACCAGCGAAAAAGCCCTTGCAATGTTTTCACAATGCCCTTGGAACGCTCTCACAACCTTCACCCTACACCGGGCCTTACAGCTCACTCCTCAAGATCTAGCTCCCTGCGAAATTTTGCCAGCTTCACAGCGTACTAGTGCATTCTCAGGCTCTCTGAAAAAATTCCTGGAGAGGAACTATGGCTCTGGTTTTCTCCATAGAATCACATGAAACCATAGAAAGCTCTATCGAGCTACAGAGAAAAAAGATAGCTAGGTGTGGAAAACACGTTGCCAGATTTAGTACTCCTTCTCAGTTCTTTTCCCGAGAAAATAAGCTATTTTCCTATCTCAAAAAGTAGCCTTCACAACCGATGTTCTATTATGTACATCAGTTTTTTCGACTTTCTTCTCATAGACAGAAAAAACGATAAAAGACAGTCTTTTATGTAAAAAAGAGCGCTGAAAAAAGAAAAGAATACAGAAATCTCTTACGTTCCTTCTCCTTTTCTACGGGATGTTCCAGCTGCTTACTTGTTTTCAATGTGGACTATCACCGACTCATTTTTGTGTGGCGTCAGCATATCGTAACCAGACAGAATTTTCACCTATCTTCTTTCGAAAATGAGGAAGAATAGGTTCTATTTAACCTTTTACTAGTTTTTTCAGAAGGGAAAATCTCAAAAATACCAACATTTATACCTGTAACAAAAAGCGCAAAAGACTACCCAAATCCCATGCCTAAACTCACAAGAATCGCAAAAACCAATTGGGTTTGGGAAACACGCTGCAGGGCAGGAAGCAGTGTTCGAGGATCATCCCCCTCATATTTCCACACTGTCCGCAAAGCATCGCGTCCTACGAATATTGCGAGCACTCCAATGGCGCCTCCCCATCCAATCCCGCCGGCTATCGATACTGCTACTGCCATCATCGACGCGACAAGGATCTCTAGAAGAATCAGATATTTCATGGGGGTTCTCCCCAATCGCACCGCAAGGGTCTTTTTACCTGCTTCTCGATCGGTCGCAAGATCTCGTAGGTTGTTTACTCCCAAGAGAGCTGCCGCGAAAAGTCCCATCGCGGTTCCCAGAGCAAAAGAAGCAAGGGTCACTTCATCTGTTTGGATGGAATACGTGGCCATCGTCGCAACAAGACCAAAAAAGAGGAAGGCCCAGATGTCCCCTAGCCCAATGTAGGCAAGTGGAAACGGGCCTGTCGTGTAGGCAACTCCTGAGACAACTGACAAAGCGCCCACAATCAGGTAAATCCACCCTGCTTGTAAAACAATCAACAGTCCGGCCAAAAGAGCAACGCACATCGCTACGATACCGGCATTTCGTACGGTATCTTCTGGCAAAAGACCTGCTTGTGTCACGCGGATCGGCCCAATACGCGCAGAAGTATCGGCGCCTTTCCGAAAATCTGCCCAGTCATTTATGAGATTCGTACCAATTTGCACGCTGATGGCGACAACCATCGCCATGCTGGAGAGGAAAAAATCGAACATGCCCGCTCGCGCGGCCAACGATGCTCCGAGAAGAACAGGGGCTCCGCCGGCCACCAGGGTGGGAGGTCGTACTGCAAGGCGCCAAGCCGTAAGGCTGCCTGCCTGCACCCCGGAATTCGAGTCAGAAGAACTCACGGGAGACGGGGAAATTGGTCAAAAGCCGGAGGACGCTTCTCAATATAAGCGTTCTTTCCCTCTTGTGCCTCCTCGGTCATGTAGAAGAGGAGAGTGGCATCACCGGCAAGCTGCTGTATACCAGCCAGACCATCAGTGTCAGCGTTGAATGAGGCTTTCAACATACGCAATGCCAGAGGACTCAGTTCGAGCATTTCCCGGCACCATCCCACTGTTTCCACTTCAAGATTCTCTATTGCGACAACTGTATTAACAAGCCCCATTTCCTCTGCAGCGTGCGCATCATATTGACGGCACAAATACCAGATCTCTCGCGCTTTTTTATGGCCGACAATACGGGCAAGATAGCCGGCACCATAGCCACCATCGAAGCTTCCAACGCGCGGCCCAGTCTGGCCAAACACGGCGTTCTCGGCAGCAATCGTGAGATCGCACACCACATGGAGCACATGGCCCCCGCCAACGGCATACCCCGCGACAGCCGCCACAACGGGCTTCGGAGTTCGTCGAATCTGCACTTGCAAATCGAGCACATTCAGACGGGGCACTCCATCATCTCCAACATATCCGGCATTACCCCGGATTCGCTGATCTCCCCCACTACAAAAAGCCAGGTCCCCTTGACCTGTCAAGATAATCGCGCCCACTTCCGCGTCATCACGGGCCAGATTAAACGCATCCGAAAGCTCAAAAAGGGTTTGTGGTCGAAAAGCATTCCGCACTTCAGGGCGGGCAATCGTAATTTTTGCGATCCCCTCAGCCTTCTCATAAAAGATATCGCCATATTCTTTTGCAGTTTTCCAGTCAGCAGCACGAGTTTGCACTGTAGCCGCAAGATCATCTGGTTTTTGCGTCATGTTCGATCCTCGTAGAATTAGGTTCTTCCAGCAGAAATCACTAGCAGAAACCACTCAGTGAAAGCATCTAGCCAGACCAGGCAGTTCCACATCGATTACGAAAAATGCCAGACTCACGGAGTGCAGAAACCCGCTGGATTCCTCGTTGAGTCTTCAAACCAGCCCATTTTCCCAATCCCGAGGAACAGCCCGAAAAAGCAAAGATCCCAAAGCCACACAGCCCAACCAATGCTGAAACAAGCAGCTGAACAACCAACAGATCATTGGCTTCTCGCAAGAGCACAAGCAAACCCCACCAATCCTGCTTTAATCGACGAGAATGACCGGTCCTACACCTGGAAAGAATTAGCAGATATTTCCACATCGATAGCAGAGAACCTCGCTTCTGCAGGACTCCCCCACAACGGTCGCGTTGCCTTTCTCGCAGAGAACACTGCACTCTCGGTCGCAGCAATTCATGGGATTTCCCTTGCTTCTGGGATTTTGATCCCTGTGAACGCCCGACTTTCCCCCAACGAAATCTGCACTTTGCTCGAAAAGGCCAAGCCTTCCCTTATTCTCGCGACCGAATCAACTGCCCGCGCCATCCACAAGATTCCGACAAAGCCCGAAATTACCGTCTTGGAAGACATTCGGTTCGCGCACACGCACGCCCGTCGTGGCCTTTCCCCCGCCCCTCCCCTTCGTCCTCTTCTCCCCAGTATGGACCAGCTCATCGTCCCTAGTTCAGGCACAACCGGAACACCGAAGGGAGTGCGTCTCACTTTCGCAGCCAATGCTGCGAGCGCTCGTGCTGTTGCTTCTCACTTCACCCTCACGACAAACGATCGCTGGGTAGCATGTCTACCGCTCGCACATGTGGGTGGACTCGCCATTCTCTGGCGCAGTCTTCTCACTGGGGCAGCAGTAATCCTCGCATCTCCACAAGACACAAAGGCAATAGACCGTGCCGCTGCCCAGCACAAGGGCACCCTCGCGAGCCTCGTCCCGACCCAATTGGAGCGGCTCACCGGTCTCTCCGAACGAAAAAGCGAATTTCGTGCTGTACTCATCGGCGGCGCGAGCGTAGACCCAGCGCTCCTTATCGCAGCTCATAAGGCAAAAATCCCAGCCTATGCGTCTTACGGCATGACCGAAATGGCATCAACAATCGCGATACAACCTCTCTCAGAAAAAACCGGGACACTCCCCCTTCCAACAGCACGCGTAGTCATAGTCGACGAAGAAAACCAACCATTGCCACCTGGAAAAGAAGGCAGAGTCTGCGTGGGTGGGCCCATGCTCTCTCCCGGTTACGCATGGTCCGGCCAACCATTCGACAGAACACCCGAAAACCTGTTCCGCACGAATGACCGAGCAGTCATCACTCCGCAAGGCATCCTTCACATACGCGGAAGAGCCGACCATATGCTCATTATCCGCGGAGAAAATGTGCATCCTGTGGAAATCGAACAAGTAGTCCGTTCTCACCCATCTATCAGAGATGTCATGGTCAAAGGGGAAAAAGACAGCCTTGGAGGTAGCCTGCCCGTGGCCCATGTCGTCCTTCATCCGGGGACTTCTTCTCTCCCTGCAGACATCCAGACCTACTGCCGGGCACGCCTCGCCGGTGTGAAAGTGCCCTGCCGTTGGGAAATAGTCGAGACGCTGCCCCGCAACCCGGCAGGAAAACTCGTACGACACACCCGGCACACATAACATCGTTCTCTATGTTGACTCGAGGTGTCCACTCGGGATGTTGACTCGGGAACCCAGGGACTCGTTTCCCAAGCCAAACAAACCCAGTCAAAAGCTGGGGTGCCCAAAGACAAATCTTTGCGACCGACCCCAACAAAACCCACTTATCAGAAAATCTGCCAACACGAGCTGAGATCGCACACGAAATAGCACGAGCCACGCCCAAACCTCGCTCTTCATACATGTGAGTACTATACTGGTTTTTGCGACTTCTTCGGCTTCAAAGGCTGCAAAAATAGCTATTCACCAGGGAAACGTCAGAGAAAAAAACCTACACAGTTCCCATATCCGCGATGAAATCACGAAGAGGACGGCACTCCATTGTCGATAAAGTGGCGAGAGCTGCCTCAAATGTCACTGATTGGAGCTGCAAATCCACCAAGGCCGAAGCAAGCATCTCATCTTCTTGCGAAAACAGAGCCCACTCCATGTCATCAAGCAAGGACCCAGAAACAGGAAGGTTTTCCGCAGTCCTCTCTCCCGCATCTTCAAGCACCCCACACTGTTCATCGCATAGAGAGAGGGCCTTCCATGCCCCCGTCCAGAGTGCAAGCTCATCGTCCATAAGTTGATCCCGCGCTGCTACCAAACACAAACGATTCTCCTCAGCTATACGGCACACAGAGGAGAGGGCAGCAGAGAGTTCATCTCCTATGCCTAGGAGAACTGCCTGTTCAAAAGGCAAAAATACATCTACGATTTCCCCGAAAAGAAAATTTCTCCCTGGTCCTAAATTCTGGTTTGTATCTTGTGCGGCGCTCGTATATATCACTGTTACGGTGACTGCCCTCAGCAGGCCCGCGGCACGTACACTATTCAGCGCGTCCTGCACGTCACGACCAGCCTCAGCAAGAAGATCCTGCCGTTCCCGGTCCAAAACGAGGCATTGCACCTCAAGCGCATAGGCCAAACGCCGCATGGCAGTGAGTTCCACTTGCAGTGTCTGACAAATCCGTTCAGCGTTTCCCATCTCCCCCATTGGCCGATCCTCGCAAAACTCTTCAGTACCCTTCTGCCATCACAATGCCCCCTCCGCGAATCGGCCCAGAACGAGAGAGTGTGAGAAACCTACGAGCCGAGAACACCGGAAATAATTCCACAGCTGTCAGAAACACTGCTTTTTCTCGCCTAAACCGATTCCACAGGCGCTTTCTCTCAGCAGTCTTTTCCTGAAAGCGCAGAGACTCACTTCTATTGCCGATACAAACAAAAGCCGAATGCTTCTCTCGGCAATGTGCCATATAGAACCAATACAGATCGATCTCGGGAACGCATCTAGTGACCACAACGTCCTTCCCCGCTCCCCCATCGCCACCTCCCCCTCTAGAACTAGAGAAGGAGACCGATAAGTCGTCTCCTTCCTCGTATCAAGTGCCAGTCCAGACACCAACCCAAACACCAACCCAA
>DEIU01000064.1:10456-17433 GCA_002352645.1 Acidimicrobiia bacterium UBA2766
ACACCAACCCAAACACCAACCCAAATCCAGTCCGAGAAAAGCCTTCTCGGAATCTTGCGAGACAGTGTCCTCGAAAACCTGAGAGACACACGTAGCCCTCTCTCCCAGACCTCACAGTCGGCATTCCCCTCAGCAGAAACCGGCACGACCAGGCTCGCCGGGAAGACAGACAACTCTCATTTCGCTGTAAAAACAGTTTTCGCTCTTGGCCAAAAAGAAGTCAACAAACTCACCACAAAAACAGCACACACGCATCCCGGCATATTCCTCCGCCCTACGCTGAAAGCCCTGCGTCATCTGATAAGCGGGATTTCTGAGAGTCTCGACGAGTCCTCAGTCTTTGCCTCTATTTATTTGGGTTCACACATTATTGCCGTCGAAAACATACACGACAATACAAGCACTATTGAAATTTCGAAAAAACAACTTCCGAGAGAGCACACCACACCCGTCATTCCAATCACTGGGTCCGATATGCACGACTCTGGGAAGCAAGAGCTGGTCTCCTCAGAGAAAACAAAAGAGAGCGCGTCCACTTGGGAAACAGGAATGGCGTCTTATCGTCGCGGGGAATTCAACACGGCGCTTGCTGCCTTTGAGACCAGTGCGACGCAAAACGAAGAGATCCAAGAACACGCGCATGCTGCGATCGCGTATCGCGCAGCTTCGCAAGCCGCTGACCGGCTTGGTCGTACAGATCGTGCCAATCATCTTCTCCGCCTTGCGGGAAAGCACTATCTCTCTTCTGCCGAGTACCATTCCTCCTCTTTCCAAAGCCGGTCTGACGGGTTCACTATGGCGGCCAAATGTTTTCTCCACGCGGGGAACTTGCGGCTTGCAGCGCAAGCGCTGCAACGGGCCCTCGATATGGATGACTCTGTAGGGATAGCGCCGAAGAACAAATCTGCAAAGATAGCGCCAAACAGTGGGTAATGCTTTCCGAAACGCTTCTCGTCATCGTGTCCCGCTTCGAGCCTTTGCCCGCGCAAAAATGCAAAAAGCAGGGAGCATCCCACCCGCGCCACATGAACCCCGGCACCCTATTGCGAAGTTTTTGCGCAACACTTCCCCAGGCTCTTCCCCGTCCGTCCCGCGGAATGTCTCGCAGGGCTCATCAGGTGGTCGCCAGATCCTTCTCACAACCGAAGGAACCTATCCATTTACACGAGGGGGGGTTTCCACATGGACAGACGCGCTCATCCGCGGTTTACCACAGTACAATTTCCATATTCTTGCGATCATACCCAACCCTCATGCAACACGCGAGTACACACCTCCTGCCAATGCCACGATCCAACCCCTCCCACTCTGGGGAACAGAACTGCTTGGCGAATACCTTCCGGGGACACATCCTCTGCGTAAACAAATACGCACTACCGAACGGTCTGTGCGATATTACCTGTTGCCTGTGATGGAAGAACTCATCGCGTCTTTACTTGTTTCTCGGGGAAACCCGCAGAAAATCGGCCATCTCCTCACACAAATCGCGGACTTCTCCGTCCGGTACGACTTGCGCTCAGGTCTCTCACATCCGAGCGTATGGCAAGCAGTCGTCTCCCAACTTGCCGAGCACCCTGCCTTTCGTGACACCCAGCTCAGCAACGTCACGAGCATCACGCGTTCCTTCTACCGGCTTTTCACCCCTCTCACCATTCCCACAGATCAATACGATATTGTTCATGCCTCTGCTTCGGCACCCTCTGCTTTTCCTTGCATCACCGCGAAAATACGAAAAAATACTCCTTTTATCCTGACTGAACACGGCATTTATTTACGGGAACGGGTTTTAGCGCTGATTCGCGACCAGGTGCCCATCCTCGACAAGATCCTTTTATCAAACTTTTACAGGGGCGTTGCAGCGGCTGCCTATACCTTTGCCGACATCGTGGCTCCCGTGTGCAAGTACAACACCCTGTGGGAAAAAGAACTCGGTGCCTTAAGCAACAAGATGCGTGTGATTTACAATGGAGTGCCCGAAAAGCACTACACAGCGCCACCTATTACTCGCCTCCCTGCCTCTCATCCTCCCACCATTGTCTTTGTAGGCCGCGTCGACCCTCTCAAAGATGTTTTAAGCATGATCGAGGCAGTACGCCAGATTCGTGTGACCCACCCTGATGTCGTACTAGAAATCGTAGGGCCAGTTTCCGACCCTGCTTATGGCGAAAAATGCGCACTCGCAGTAAAAAAACATCGGCTTGAACAGACCGTCATCTTCAAAGGACCCACTACAAATGTAACAAGTGCTTTTGAGCGGGCAGATCTTGTCATGATGGCATCCATCTCGGAAGGCTTCCCCTTTTCTGTGATCGAAGCAATGATGTGTGCCCGTCCTCTCGTATCCACAGATGTCGGAGGAATTCCCGAGGCTCTGCAAGACCCTCGCCTGCTCGTTCCTCCGCAAAATCCCAACGCGCTTGCCGCATCAGCTCTGCTTCTGCTCAGCATGTCCCGCGCTGAACGCGACATTCTTGGGCGCCAGCTGCGAGAACACGCAATGCAACTTTTTACGGAGAGGAAGTTCGTACTCGAGTACGCCAATCTCTACGAGGAGGTTCATGCCTTCGCATTTTGATATAAGCGACCTCGATGACGACTTGGGCCTACGCGACCTCACGCTGGATTTCAATGCCGAAGCCCATCTTGTCACAGAACAAGCTGGCGAAGTACAAAGTTCTCTTGAAGTCGCAATGATCCTTGAAACAGCAGGATATACCCAGCAAACTGCCCAGAAGCACGGCGTGTCAGATATCTTTGAACTCGCCAAAGAGGTCTTTCACGCGATCCCAGACCTTCAACCGACGGCACGCCCCGAGACAGAAACACAAACCCAGAGAAGTCCTTCTCAGGAACAGAACAGGCACACCAACCAACAGGGACAGAAGCACAAAACCGGCACTGATACAGACAGAGAAACAGCAGAGTCCTCTGATCTTTTCCTTCCTTTGTCTCGTCGCACCATTTTCGGGCAAACAGCTCTTTCGAGTCTCCCCTGGATACTTGCAGTAATTTTCTCAACAATTCTACCGGCAAGTATCTGGCGAACCGGAGAGAACGCCCAATTCCCGACAGCAACCGCCGACTTTGCCCTCTTTCTTGGCCTTGGCGTTTCAGGATTTTTTACCCAAGCTTGCGGACGGCGCGGCGGTTTTTATCTCGAACAAGACAATATTTCTTTCTTTCTATGGACACTCAAGTGGGCACTCACAACTGGCCTCATAGTGTCTGCCATCATGCTTTTTCTCTCCACCTTCTTTCTCTCACAAATTGGTCTGGAACCCGCGCCCCTGCTCGAGTACCTCCTCTACGGAACAGGATTCGCTGTTTTACAACTCGCCCTCGTACCGCTTACTCTCACCCGGCAATTTACGAAAGCACTCATCACAGTGACAGGAGGAAGTGTGGCTGCGCTCTTCTTGCACGAGATAGCTCAGATAGCGGGAACAAGCGCAAAAGTAAGTGCAGTCTTCGGTCAGGTTGGAGGAATGGTGGTGCTCTCTGCCTTCGCCCTGGGATTCACCTACCGACACATTTCTCAGTGTGCGCAAGAAGAAAACAGGGATGAAAACAAAGAAAAATTGGGAACACCACGGATTTGGGCTGTACTGCTGAGTTCTTTCCCCTATGCCCTCTATGGATCAGGAGGTTTTCTTCTCATTATGACAAGCCGCCTGCTCAGTCAGGGGTTGCTGCGCGGGACAGGAGAAAACTCAACGGCGCCCACAAGTAACGCCCAGCTCATTTTACTCCTCCTCTTTCCTTTCCTGATCTTTGTCACAGGAGAGGGAGAATATATTTGCGCATGTTTCACGCAAGAACAAAAGCAGCGGTCCCTCCGGGAGCTTGACGCCTACCGTGCCGGCGTATGGAGAACCTACCGCTCAGGGCTTCTCAGGATCGAAGGAGTAGCCCTCGCGTCTTTTCTCCTACTCCCGCCCTTATTCTCGGCCATCTTCTCTTTCGATGACCTTAGACTCCTGTTCGCCATTCAGGCCGGACAATGCATTACTGCAATCGCCATATTCCACAGTCTTGCCTTGCTTTATCTCCGCCGGCCCTTCCTGGCCTCAGGAGGACTCATCGCAGGATTTGTCGTTGAACTCATCGTCGGAGCGACATTACAAAATTACTCCCCAGAGATAAGTGCTGCGCTCGCGCTCGGTGCAGGAGCATTCATTTTCACTCTTTGCACAATCCCGCCCGCTCGCCGTGCCTTCTTGCAACCCGACACTGCACTTTGTCGTTCTGTCTAAACAACCAGCCTCTTGAGATTTTCCGCTCTACCCATACCGGATTCTCCACAAAAAACTCAGAATGATGCTTTATCAAATCGTGCAACACTCTGGAAAGAAACTCCAGAGAAGTGAGCATTTCCAGAAAAAGATGCCCTATCAAACCAAGCCATCTTTTCAAAAATAGCCCCATCAAATATTGCACCTCCAGAAAATTCCACGCTACTGAAACCGGCAACATCCTGAAAAACTGCCTTGTCAAAACGAGCAGCACTACGAAAAGTTGCACTAAGAAAACGGGCCGGTCCTTGAAAAACAGCTCTGTCGAATCCTGCCCCATGCGCAACAACTACATTATGGAACCATGCAGATCCTACGAATGTCGCCCCGACAAGCCATATACTATCGGAAAAATAGCCGTTACGAAAGTCAGCAGTTTTCTCAAAGAAAGCACCACTGAATCCGCCATCATCTTCAAAAATAGAATTAGAAAAATGTGCTGTTTCTTGGAAAGAAGCTTCAAGAAATTTCGCTCTACCACGAAAAATTATTCCATCGAAATCCGCTTTTTCTGGAAAAATAATTCCGTTACAGTTCAAAGAATGGAGAACAGGAGGACCTGACTGATCCGGGAGAGCATCTCGCGCTGCCTCACGTAAGGAGGACAACTGTTCCCTGTCGAGATGAGTGACACCAAGACCGTGCGCGTCGCAAGTTTCCCCTGCGCGGACACGGACAAGAAGACAGTCTACGGCCTTATCATTCTGTGCGCGATGGTCCTGGGGTTTCCCCATATTCCTCCCATCGGTTCTTTTCTAAAACCCATGACTGTTCTTCGGGAGGAAATTGCCCAGGTGCCTCTCATAAAATTACTCAAGCACCCTCAAAAATACCCTGCGGCTGTTGACAAACCGGCCACAAGCTCATCAACAGCCGCAAGAATACCCACTTCCTCAGACCCCTGCACCTTGGTCGACAGCATGAAAAACTGCTCTACGCTTGAGCGAAAGAACAGAGGTACGGTCACCTCCATACAGCTCGCCATCAGCCAAACCAGTCACTTTCACACCATCTATCGGCGCATCAGCCCAAAGACGCACAAGACCCGTCGACAAATCAAGCTCCCCGCTCACCTTTCGATCTCGCACGGCCAATTTTGTCTCGACGATCTTTCCAACTTCGTAAAAGAGAGGAGTGCGCAGCGGCAGCGTGAGATAACGCTCGTATGCACTCATCACTGACTCCAACCAATCAAACTGCAAACTATTCCCGAGACCATCGTAATCGCGAAGATTTACTTGGTGGAAATAATGAGGAAAAGCCTTGAAGGAAAGAATATGCCGGAGCGTGGTTTCCGCTTCCGCGTCCAAGATCTCTTCGTACGTTCGCGGAACACAGACCGCCCCTTGCAAAGTACAGGGGTCTTGCCCTGCCTTGACGTAACGATAATGATGAATATAGTTATACTCTGACGTATTTTCATTTGGGGTTGTGGTGTTATAAAAGACAGCCGTGGGGTAACGAGGAAGCAGAATGATGCGAGAACCAGGGATCCGCTCATGCTGATCTTGGTTCACTTGAGACGAGTCGGAAGCAAGAAAACGTACTCCCGCACGCTGAATTGCTCGAAGGAATTGCCTATTCCGGCCCGCAGGATAAACGATGTCATCAGTGGGATCTGAAGGAGTACTCTTCCGGTCATGCAGACCAGAATGGGAATCAGTCAGAAGCGTATTTAAGTTTTCTCGGTATTCAGGAAGACGAAGGGAACGCCAAACTGACCGGTTCGAGATCACCTCATTATACGCCGTCCAATAGTCCGTACGTTTACATTTCTGCAATTGCGCCTCATCAGGGTCTGGACAAAGACGGTCCATCTGAAAAGCCTGATAAGTGTGATTGATAAAACGAAATGCCTGCGCATTTTTCACGATGGAAGCAGATAAGGGATCTCCAAGTACACCCCCTTGAGTCCGACTTCCTACACCATTGAAAGCCATTTCAATAAACAAATCTCCTGCCATAGGATGCTCTTGCAAAAAGACTTGCCTCCGCTTCACAGCACTCTCAATATCTGCGGGGACAAGGCGATAATTGCGTTCCTCTTCCGGCCAGTTGTCATTGGTCTCAGGATTCCATACTTCATCCGCAAGGAAGAGATCATCATTATGTATACTCAAATATGCTTCTCTTGCCCCTATAAAAAGACCCTTCGTGGCAAATTTCACGAACTCGTAAGCCATAATCTGCGAGTGCAATTGAAACCAGGCGTTGTTGACAGTCGACAACAAAACTTCTCGCCCGTCTTGATAACGCACAATTGAAAGAAGAACATGGCCAGGACGGGCCTTATCCACAAGAAGAGGCATCACCTCCGGACTCCAAGCGTCATTGCGAGGAACCGCAGAAAAAGAGAACTCTTTGATTGCCAAAGGAGTAGACGTGTTGACATACTCGAAGAATTCTGTCCCACCGGCAGGAGAAACCCAGCGTCCTACCGCAGATGGACTCGAAGCAATCGTCGCCATGCCATAGTCAAGACCTATCACTGCACTTGTCGCAGGAAAACCCGAGATCACCGACTCGCGTACACCAAAATTTCGTTCATAATCATGCAGAATCCCCCATTCTTCACGAGAAAATCCACGATGCCCGGTAGAAAGATACATCTCGCTTTGAGTCAAAATAATGCCGTTATAGCGCCCATGATGGCCGTCACGAAGAAACTCCTCCGTTAACTCCGAC
>DEIU01000064.1:17570-35053 GCA_002352645.1 Acidimicrobiia bacterium UBA2766
GCGCTTGTACCGGCTGCATTATGGAAAGGAATACCGTAAGGACCGCAACGGCTAGCGTTGAAAGCCGTTTTCTCGTCATGAGCGCACACTCCAACTGTGAGACTCGTGCTCTATCGAATACCCCGCCCCCTGTGCGCAAAAACGTTTTCCTCTTGCAGCACAAACCCCCACGTCGCAAAAAACCAAGGAAAGAAGAACAGGTTCTTCCTCACTACATGCCCATGCCGACGAACTGCGCATGTCCCTGTGGTCTCCTTCGGCACCCAATGAAAGGATGCGAGGCCATGGCAACAGCATTTTCCCATTTTATGGAAGAAACATGACGAGTCCTACTATATAAATAGATATGCCACATATAGAATATATAGTCTATACCACTCAAAATTGGGCTCCGAGCAGCTCACGCATAGCGACGCGAGGACACTCCCCTCACGCACGAAAACCACAAAACACCGAAATAGCAAAAGCTAAGAAATAGCAAAGAAAACGAGGAAAAACCTGGTGAGCAGATATCGCAAACAGCTTGTCCTAAGAAAAAAAGCGGTGATCTTCCTCCTCATTGCCCCTCTACTCTTTGGCAGTAGCATCCCGTTCAACTCAGCCCACCCCACACAAACACACACAAAAAACAGGGCAGTTGCTCCCCTTGCGATAGACAGCATCGCACACCTCACGACTCCCTCTTCCGTCCCCGCTCCCAAGAAAAAACAAGCACTCCAAAACATCTCAATAAATGCAGACACTCACAAATGGGTCATGTTCCTTGCAGTGGCAACACCCCTGCTCCACTTCCTTCTCTCCCCAAATAGCACTCGAGACCGCAAGCTCCCGACCACCACATCTGTACAAACCCATAGAGAAACCACACGATCCCTCACCCCTAAGGGAACCACACGATCCCTCACCCCTAAGGGAACCACACGACCCCTCACCCCGCCCCTTCGATCCACTTCCCCCGGTCCTCTTTCTTCCCCACACAAACCAACCACAATCTGGCAGGCAGCTCCTGGCCTCACCTGGCAATGGCAGCTCGACACCGGAGCAATTGATACCAGTATTGAAGCAGACGTCTACAACATCGATCTCTTTGAAGTATCCGCAGAAACAGTCACGCTCCTCCACAACCAAGGACGCAAAGTCATCTGTTATTTCTCTGCCGGGAGTTGGGAAGAATGGCGACCCGACGCCGACCGTTTTCCCACTTCCCTGCTCGGCAAGTCAAACGGCTGGCCAGGAGAAAAATGGCTCGATATCCGTCAGCTCAGTGAATTGCGTCCTCTCATCTCTGCCAGACTCGACCTCTGCGCCGAAAAAGGATTCGACGCTGTCGAACCCGACAATATCGACGGCTACAGCAACGACACGAGCTTCCCACTTCAACCCGTTCACCAATTACGCTTCAATCGCTGGCTTGCGAGTGCAGCGCACGAACGCGGCCTCGCGATTGCACTGAAAAATGACGCCCCGCAAGTCACGCAACTCGTGGACATTTTTGATTTCGCCATTGTCGAAGAATGCTATATCTACAACGAGTGCAACGTATTCCGCCCTTTTACTGCGCAAGGAAAAGCCGTTTTTCACGCTGAGTACAATGCTGTCCCAGAGGATTTCTGCCCAATCACCATACCGCTGGAATTTAGTTCCATACAGAAACACCCGTCTCTCGGCGCTTGGAGAAAAAGGTGTGCCGCCTAAAAATGACGACCCAGGCTCTGAAATTTTCCTCTTCCGTCCTTTCCCACCCTTGACCGCCATCGCTTCGTAAATAACAGTACAGAATATTCCCGCATCCTGCCGGATTGGCTGCGCCCCTGCGCCCCTGCGCCGAGTCTTCCCCTAGCACAATTCCGAATTTGCACAACAAACAGCACAACAAACAGCACAGCAAATGTAACTTTTAGAAAAAAATCTTGCCTGCCCTTTCTGCCTGAACTTAGGATGCAGAAAGAAAACAACAGCAAGGACTCATCGGTGATGGACGTTCAGCCACAGCAAGCCACCTCTCGAACGCGTTCCTCATCACAGTCTCGAGGACCCTCCACACCACACAGGTCAAAACAAAAAAAATCCGTCAAAAAATATCACTGGACAGGAGTTCTGCTTGTTATCAGCAGCGTCATCATCCTCACGATAAGCATCACAGCCGGAGTCGCACATGGCAGCGCTCCCCTGCAAGCTGCCCCCGATACTGCAGGCCGCGACACGCTCCGGCCAGAGACCACCGTTTTCTCTCTGCCTCTGGCCCTGCAAGAGCCTCACCCCGATCCTCTCTCCTGGGAAGCGTGCAACAACACAGAAATAACAGAAATATCCATAAGTTTTGAATGCGCAAAAATGACGGTTCCCGTCGACTACGACAGCCCAGAAGGCCCTTCTCTTGACATCGCACTCGCACGAGTCAAGGCCACAAACCCAGACGAACGAATCGGGTCTCTTGTCATGAACCCAGGCGGCCCCGGCGGATCAGGTGTCGACCTCTTGAATTTCCGAGCCGGCGCCTTTCCGGCTTCGATCCGCTCCCGCTTCGACCTCGTGGGCTTCGACCCAAGAGGCACAAACCGCTCCCACCCCATCGACTGTCACGACGCCATCAGAAAGATCGGCAATCCCCCCACCACACCCGAGACTCCGCAAGAATGGGAAGCCAACTTCCAGGTCGCCCAGCTCCGCGCGGACGAATGCCAAGAAAAATATGGCGACCTCCTCTCCCATATCGGAACACTTGAAACCACTTACGACTTGGAAATGATCCGCGCATCCCTCGGAGACGAAAAACTCAGCTATCTGGGCTACTCCTACGGCACAAAAATTGCCACCTACTATGCGACACTCTTCCCCAATCGCACACGAGCACTCATCCTCGACGGAGCAGTTCATCCCTCACTCGATACCCCAGAAATCTGGTTGGAACAAGCAGCAGCATTCGAAAACTCCATACAAAACTTTTTCGCTCACTGCGACAAAGTACGCACAGCTTGCAACTGGACAAAAAACCAAAAATCTAGAATCGCCTGGACAAGCCTTCTCAATAAGACGAAAAGCAGCCCTGTCCCGGCCTCCTTTAGAAACAACAAGATGGTTCTCAGCGATGATGCCATCCTGGACATCACCCTTGGGCAAATGTATCGGGGCAAGCAGAGTTGGGATTCTCTCTCCCGGTTCTTCACGCTCATTCAACAAGGGGACGAGAAAAAACTTGGCAGATTTCTTGTTCTAAACGGATTCTGGAAACCAAACAGTGAAGAGAGCAAAGGAGCAGAGGCATACTACGCAGTAAACTGCCCCGAATTTTCATATACGCTATCGCCCCAAGAAGCACAACAACTCACCAACAGATTCGTCGAAAGCTCTGCAACCTTCGGTCTGTCTTTTGTCACCTTTGACATGGTCCCCTGCTCCACCTGGCCAGTCCGCAGTGCTCCTCACCCCCGACTCTCCAATGGCAGCAATGCACCCGCTCTTGTCGTCTCCACAACCGGCGATCCCGCCACCCCTCATTCCTGGGGCAAAGCCCTCTCCGCCTATCTCCACGCCCCACTCCTCACCTACACCGGCACCGCGCATGTCGCTCATCTAGGAGAGGGCAACGCCTGCGTCGACGATACGATACACAAGTTTCTCATTACAGGGGAGACACCAGAAGACAGCATCATCTGCACCCCCCCACAACCCCAGACCTCAACACTCCAGACCAGGACCTTGTCCACCCCAGCAAAGGTTGCGACCACACCCAACTGGCCGATCTGGCAGTCTTTTCCACACAAACACAACAGCTACAGCACGACCCAACACCCCAACACCCTCAAGTAAAACTCATCACAAATACTGGGCATCACCGCCATACCAACACTTCGGCTTTGCCTTTTTCCGGCCAAGCCCTCAATCACAAGGTTCCACAGCGCGCTGCTCACCAAAAGTTGCCAAAGAACGGCGATAAACAGAAGAAGGAGGAGATAGGAACAACGCAAATCCGGTAATCCTACGATCAATCAAAGTGTTTGCTCGAAAGAAAACGCACAGCAGGACGCGATCGGCCGGACTTGTGCACCACAGCGCCAACAGCCTGCAGCAGGGCAATACAAGGCACGCGAAAAAGCACATCTGAACAGACGGGAAAGGAGAAATAACAAAAAAAACCCAGACCCCACTCCGTATGACTACACAGAAAGGGAACCGGGCTTTTCAGGACGTAAGTCGTGGTGGCGGGGGCAGGATTTGAACCTGCGACCTCCGGGTTATGAGCCCGACGAGCTACCTGACTGCTCTACCCCGCGTCGATTTTCTTCACCCATACAACAAACTAGCCTGTGTATTACAACACCGAGAAAACTGCTCAAAGATGAACCCTTGAGTTAAAAGCGCTTTCCAGCTACTTGGAAGAAAGGATCCTCACTGACCAGTGTCTGCATGACCGGGCGACGAATGAGGGAACTATAGCACTCCTTCACGGAGTGTGGAAATCCATTTCCACACTCCTGATTCTTCATGCCTCGTTTCCTCATGCAACAAGTCCGGCATGCATGGTCTACACGAAAAATTCCGACTTCCTTCCCAGCGGACACCAATCCGAGAAAACACCAAGACAAAAACCCCGATAGACCCTCAACTCAGACCACCTCTCTCAAGTCTCTCATTCACCCCAGCAGAAAACAGTCCAACCTCTAGCAGAGTGGGAGATCTCCAAAACGCCCACGTAAATAATCCACAAGATTATCTGCAAACCGCTCGGTACGAGGACGCACAACAGTTTCCGCGGCAAGTTCGCCCTTCAATCCCACCGGCACCCAGGAGACCTGCACGCAGAAATCACAGGTTTCCCCGCTCTCTCCAATTCCGTTCACCGTCACCCGTGTCAGAATGTCGTCGGCAAGAAGAGGGGCTTGTTTTGTGCCGTGGAACTCTCGCACTTGCCGCCACACAATGAGGTGAGCTGGTCGCCACTCAACAATCTCGGAATCGATCGCAGCTTTCCGTCTCCCCATACGGTAACGAACACGTTGTATCCGCCCGATCCCCTTATCAGGACCAGTCAGTTTTTCCACCCCCTCAGCTTGCGGGTACCAGTTAATCATTGCACTGAGATCAGAGACAGCGTCCCACACTGAATGAGATCCCGTATCAAGACGACAATATCGAACCACTTCGCGCACGTGTTTTCCTCGAAAAGCGCTTCTCCCCCACACCCATCTACACTTCGACTGGATTCAAACCGATCTTCATCCAAACAGGTCATCAGACACAGCCTTGTGATGTATGCGCCCAGAAAACCTCCACTCTGGAAGAACACCACACACCCATAGAACATAAGTGTATTACACATGATAAGGAGCATCGAATAGGCAAGTCACACAACAAATAGAGAAAGGAAAAACAAAGTTTTTCACCAAGTCACAAAAAACTCAACAGAGAATTTTCTCTCTTTCCCCGATAGTCGCTGTTCACCTTCTACCTTGCTCCGGTTTCATCACTTTTCTTTCAAAGGAGCAGCAAAAGGAGCAGCACTTCATCAGCACGAAACCTAAGACAGGTCTCTTCCTATCAATGCCAACTAAATCCCGGCACTCCGCCCTCGAATCGGACACGAAACAGTGAATAAAACGCCAGCACGCGTCTGTGTAATCGGGACAGGCTATGTGGGCACAACCACAGCCATCTGCTTCGCCCATGTCGGACACCAGGTTATTGGTCTCGAAAAAGACCTCGACAAAATCACCAAACTAAAAGCCGGGATCCTGCCGTTTGTAGAACCTGGGGCTGAGCCTATGCTCAAAGACTGCCTCCAAGCAGGAAATCTTCGTTTTACCGACAATCCTTCCGAGGCTATTTCGTCCTCCGAAATCATTTTCATTTGTGTGGGCACACCCCTCTCCGCCACAGGGGAAGCCGACGTTGAAGCCCTCCGTTCCGTAGTTACTTCAATTGCACCTCATACCACTACCGGATATAAAACCATCGTCACAAAATCGACTGTGCCAGTCGGCTCAGGCGATTGGATCACGATGCTCATCGAAGACTCTCTTCCCACTCAAGAAAAATCCACTTCCACGTTTGGCGTCGTATCCAACCCAGAATTCCTGCGAGAAGGTGTCGCAATCCACGACTTTCTCTTTCCAGAAAGAATCGTGCTCGGGTCATCAAGTCCCATTTCCATCACACAGGTCACAAAGCTCTACGACCCGATCCTCCAGCAAAGTTTTCCTGGAGGACAGGAAGAAATAAAACCTCGTCTTATCCAGACAACTCTCGAATCCGCGGAAATGATCAAGTACGCCGCCAACGCCTTTCTTGCCACTAAAATCAGTTTTATTAATGAGATTGCCAATATTTGTGAACGGATAGGCGGCGATATCGCGCAAGTGGCCGAAGGCATCGGTATGGATGAGCGTATCGGTCAGCAATTCCTCAATGCAGGTATTGGCTGGGGAGGTTCCTGCTTCGGAAAAGACATTATGGCCCTCATCCGTACTGCAGAAGAATATGGTTACTCTCCCCAGCTGCTCGAAGCCACAGTAAACATCAATCAATTTCAGCGCACCCAAATCATTCGGAAACTCCAAGACGAACTCAAGATCCTCAAAGGCAAGCGCATCGGCCTCATGGGCCTGTCTTTCAAACCGAACACCGACGATCTGCGAGACGCTCCGGCACTCACTTTGATCGACAGACTGCAGAACACAGGGGCACGAGTAAGTGTTTTTGATCCTGTCGTCACAGACCTCGGGAAACGCAACGCTCATGTGGTCTTCGCGCAAAATGTCATTGACCTCGCCACAGGAGCAGATGCCCTTGTCCTCGTGACAGAGTGGAACGACTTTTCTGATCTGGATTGGGATAAAATCGGTGATTTAATGCGGACCCGGCTTCTCATTGACGGACGTAATGCTTTTCATCCTGAGACTGTGCAAGCCGCCGGCTTTCGCTATGTGGGGGTCGGACGCCCCTAAAAAAGTTTTTCGTCCCCCACGATCCGAGTCGTTTCTTCAGAAACTCCGCTCTAACATGGTCACATGGCGAATCGATTGGCAAACCAGACTTCCCCTTACCTCTTGCAACACAAAGACAATCCTGTTGACTGGTATCCATGGGGAACAGAAGCGCTCACGCGTGCAGCGAAAACCGACATGCCAATATTTCTTTCTATTGGCTATTCGGCATGCCACTGGTGTCATGTCATGGAACGCGAGTCATTTGAAAACTCGGAAATCGCGAACATACTCAACACCTCTTTTATCGCAATCAAAGTGGATCGGGAAGAACGTCCGGACATCGACTCCATATATATGGACGCAGTGCAGGCCCTCACTGGACGCGGTGGATGGCCCATGTCTGTTTTTCTCGCCCCTGACGGCACTCCTTTTCATGGAGGAACCTACTGGCCTCCAGAACAGTTCACGAACGTGCTCCAGGCAGTTTCGAACGCATGGACCAACAAAAGGCAAGAAATCTCAAAAAACGGGGCAACCCTCGTCGACGCGATCTCTTCCCTTTCGTCTCATCAGAGTGTGCAAGTGAATACTTCGACACTCGATGACGCCGCGGCAGGAATACGCGCCATCTGGGACCACGAACACGGTGGACTCGGTCGCAGTCCAAAATTTCCTCAGCCTATGGTGCTCGAATTTCTCCTCCGCAATGCCACCCGTACAGGAAATACTATCGACATTGCTCTGGTAGAGCATTCTCTCGAACGTATGCGCAAAGGCGGACTTTACGATCAGATTGGCGGAGGCTTTGCCCGTTATTGTGTGGATGATCGGTGGAGTGTTCCTCACTTTGAAAAAATGCTCTACGACAATGCACTCCTTGTGACTGTCTATCTTCACTCGTATCAAATCACCGGGAACCGCCAACACCATGCGGTTGTCACAGAAACCCTTGATTACCTCACAAGAGAAATGCGTCAACACAGCGGGGGGCTCTCCTCTTCACAAGACGCTGATTCTGAAGGAGTAGAAGGTAAATTCTTCGTTTGGGACCCTGTCGAGCTTGTGGAAACACTCGGTCCTCATACTGGCGCAGCAGCAGCCGCTTACTTCGGGGTAACCCAGCATGGCAACTTTGAAAATGGCAAAACCGTACTCTCTATTTCCAACGAGTACGCGCTCTCTGCAGAAGAAATTGTCCAAGTCAAGCGACGGCTCTTCGAGGTACGGTCAAAGCGCTTGCCTCCTGCAACAGACGACAAGGTTCTCGCTTCCTGGAACGGCCTCGCCATGTCTGCTTTTGCCGAAGCAGGACGGGTCCTTGGACGCCACGACTATGTGGAAACCGCACGCGGCATCGCCCATCACCTGCGGACAACCCAATCGACAAAGGGCACATTAGCTCATACATGGCGCGAGGGAACCCCTGGAACAGAACGGTTCTGTGAGGACTATGCCGCGGTAGGTATCGGTTTACTTGACCTCTATCAGGCAACCTTTGATGAATCGTGTTTTGTTGAAGCACGCCAGCTTACAGAAGAGATGATTGACTCTTTTACCGACCCCGCAGGGGGATTTTTTACGACAGCAGCAGATGCTTCACCTCTCGTGATCCGACCAAAAGACATCACAGACAATGCTGTTCCATCCCCGAATTCGCTCGCCGCAGATTTACTCTCCCGCATGTACCTCTACACAGGAGTAAGGCGGTACCACGATCTCGCAGAAGGATGTCTTGGCCTTCCCGGATCTGCTCTCAGCCAGCACGGAGCAGCATTTGGACGAGCTTTGTCGATTCTGACCTTCGCTCGGGCCAACCCCGGAGAAGTAGCCATAGCCGGCCCTACTCCCGAAAAATTCATCTCGGAGTTCAACAGCCACTATCTGCCCTTCAGTGTTGTCACCGCATCTTCGGGCAATACCAGAGAATCCGAGATTCCTCTCTTGCGCGACAAAACACCGCTACAAGGCCAAACCGCAGCCTATATCTGTTCCAATTTCATCTGCAAAGCCCCTGTGACAAATCCACGGGCCTTTCGTTTGCAGCTTTTCAAACACCCCACTCCCTGAAAAAGTAGGAGAACGAGGGGATGATTCAGGCGCCCCGGAACACGGGGCGCCGTTGATTTTTCAGGCGCTCACACGCTCTTGGATCGGCAGACGGACACGGTGGTTAAGGTAGGCCGTAAACTCCATCAACTCTTCGGGAGTGGGAAACTCCTCCGAGAGACGCAACCACTCCTCGCTCCATTCGTTGAGCCGCGCTTCCTCACGTCGCTCCCAAAAAGCCGACTCTGCATACCCCTCCACATTGCCAAATCCCTCAAAAAGCCCCAAACCACGGAAGACAGTAAGAGGAAAGAAAGAAGAAACATGCAGCCCCGCGCTGCGCAATTTGTCGGCTGTCCGGACGAGTTTCGCTCGCGTATCTCCCGGGAAGCCGGCGATGAGCGTCATTACTGGCTGTATACCCCACTCACGACACAAAAGCGCAGCATCGATAATCTCGCCGGCATCTTCTCGCTTCAAAGCGACGTCGTTCAGTGTCTCGTTGTCCAATGATTCGGTACCAATGCCAATTGTGACCCAGCCGGCTTCCGACATCTTTTCCAAACGGCGCGCGTCAAGAGCGTCAGCGCGCGTCTGGCATGTGTAGCTCATCCCGAGCTCGCCGAGCAGCTCGATCATGGGCTCCATCCGCTTCCAACGCAGCGTAAAGGTCGAGTCACCGAAAAAGAAACGGTTGTGGTCGGAAGAAAAGTTTTCCTGGCAGAACTTCACAGTATCAGCGACATACTCTGCCGAATGAAACCGCACTTTCCGATTCCAGATTGCAGGATCCAAACAGAAAGAACACTTCTCAGGACATCCACGCGCTGTGATCATCCCGGTCCCCGGCCAATAGTCGCCGTAAGGAATAAGATCACACAAAATCTCATGACGTTTTTTGATTTTAAATTCTTCGTGGCAAGTGTAAAGATGGGGAAATTCGTCGAGATTATTCTCTCTCGCTCGCGCACCTGTACGCGTGATGGTTCCTTCCTCATCCTTGCATACAATCCCGTCCACATCCCGTACCGGAGTGCCCGCATCGAGCGCAGTAATGAGTTCGACAATCGTATGCTCGCCCTCGCCCACCACGATATAGTCGACAACTCCCTCTTCCATCACTTCTTGGGCATGCAGGGTCGCATAGTTGCCTCCTGTCACAATAAACGCGCCGGGAGCTCGGTCACGCACCTCCTGCACGAGATTCCGCACATACTTGATCATGAAGTAGTAAGCCATCGGGATCAAAATAATGTCCGGAGGTGCCTCTTCGATCCGACACAGCACTTCTTCCCAACGTTTGTCCGCCCACTCATCACATCGCTGGGCATACTCTTCACTCTCAAGTGCTTTGTTTGAAAGATCCCGAAAAAAAGCAGTGTCGACTTCTTCGGGATCGGCGATCACGTTCACGACATCAAACGGGATCTCCCGTTTTTTCATGTAGGACGCTAAATACAACAGGCCGTATTCAGGGGACAACAGGTTTTTGTTCCGCTGGTCCGCCCAATCAATATCCCACATGCCTTCGGGTCGTACACGAAAAAGAGCCAGCGCCAAAGTATCCGACAGGAGCAGTGTTCGCATCCGGTCCCCTCCAAGTGAGCAGACACGACACAAACCACAAGGGCTACTTGACAAGGCAGTGCACCAACCCGCAACCACATGTTCACTGTGCCGTGAAACAGGCCAATACTTGAATTCTAGATTTTTGCATGATCCACCGTAAAAATTCTTCCCAGAAGATTAATTCTGGATCCTGGAGACGAACGCCATCGAGCCCACTATTCGGGAAGAGCCGACGGGGAACATGAGAATGCAACATCCAAAGCGTCGAGTGCCTCGTTGAGGGTTCCGACACCCACAATCTCAATATCCACCTCGCTCTTTTTTGCTTCTTCGAGATTCTCTTGCGGCACTATGAAAAGCTCCGCTCCGTCTCTTGCCACTCCGCGAGCTTTTTGTTCGACTCCACCGATCGGACCGACCTTCCCAATCTCATCGATTGTGCCTGTCACAGCAACAATTCGCCCTCCTGTCAGGTCTTCAGGGAGAAGCAGATCCAGAATCGTGAGCGCATAGACAAGACCAGCAGAGGGACCACCAATATTATCTGTCACAATATCGATCTCAAGATCGGTCTCAAGCTCGACCTCAACAGCCCCCAACCTGATACCGAGAATAGGATGATCACTCGTCTCTGGGTGATAGAACTCGAGTTCCCGTTCGAGCAGAACGCCATTCCGGTTCACTTCTACGTTGACGGTCTCTCCTACCTTTTTCCCTTGCAAACGCTTGATCAGTTCTGAGGGAACAACGACTTGTTCACCTTCCACACTCACAATGACGTCGCCAGGCCACAGAAGGGTACGAACAGGAGAAGTGGAATCAATGCCTTCTACTCGGATGCCCTTCCCCTGCAAAGGAACTCCTGTACAAAAGAGTGCAGCGGTAGATGCCTTCTCTTTGGAGATCACCATGTCGAGGGCATTATCCCGTTCAAACTCTTCCGATGTTCGGCCCCCTATAACCTGGTCTCGGTCGAGAAGTATCTGATCAGAATCAAAATACGACGCTATCCAGTCATATCCATTTACCGGCTTCAAGCTCACTGTCGTGAGAAGAAATTTTCCTTCACTCTCATGCAGACCAGAATCAAGACCTGAGATCTGAATGAGATCGTCCACATGGCGCGTTGGTCCCGGACCCATCGCATAGTAGGGAAGATCCAGAATATACAAAAATAATGCGAGAAAAAAGAGAACTCCCACCGCACCGAAAATATTCCTCCCGCGACTCTTCAGCGTCGCGGGAGTACCACGCCGGAAAGTTCCCTTACTCGCACCTGGAACATTTCTCTGCTCCTTCGTTTTTGCCGGTTCCTCTGCCATTCACTTTGCCTCGGCGTATCAGCACAATATTGTCTCGTCTTCTAGGTTCTTCTTTCCTAAAAACTCGAAGAATGCAAACCTCAAGCCTTTTTCCACAGAAAGAAAGCACCGGGATAGACAGATACCTTCACGCTACTCCGACCAGCACGAAATGAACTGAATAAGATGCCAAATAGGTCGTCAGATATCTTCATCGAACAAAAAACAACACAAAACCTAAAAGGTCATGGCCTTCTCAGCACTCCGTGGCCCACACTTCTCTTCATGCAAAAGCCGCAGAGAAAATGCGAAAAAACACACGGGCTCCAGGTACAAATCCGCAAGCTTTCTTTGAAAGAATTTACGGACGAGAAAAGATACCAAAAGCAGCAGAATCCTGCTCAGTTTCTGCGGACCTGTCAACAGAGGAGAGAGCCGGTTCGACCGGGACAGAGGGAACTCCCTCATTCTCACCAGCCTCATCAGAAGAGTTTCCCACAGAAGCATGCGACTGTTCTGCCACGTCTGTCTGCCCCACAGCTTGGAAGTCAACAGCAGTAGAAGCCACGCTTGCTTCGCTGATCTTCTCCGCTTGCCCGCCTTCGGCTTCTTCGACTTCTACCATGTAGTAGGTGCGAAACTTGACAACAATCTCTTCAGCTTTCCAAAGCTTGAGCTCACCCAGAAGAGGATCGGAATTACGCAGCCTTTCCGCCTCCCGTATCGCGTCATCAAGCTGAGCACAAATACGGTAACCGTCTTTGCCATCATCCTTTTTGTACGTCACAAAGTGAGGCATCAGACGTCCCCAGTCGTGTCTCGTCGCATTTCTGCTTGAAGGATCGACCAGTCGCAAACCAATCTTAAACTACCTTGGGAAGAAGCACACAGAAAGAACCCAGACGCAAAACCTCTTCCCTCCGTCCTTATCCTCCTTCCAACTGGCTTCACCACCCTTATGCACACACCCTTTCAAGAATTTTTCACACAGATACTTCTCTCCAAAGACATCCCACCCACAACCTCTCACGCGGGAGAGGTTCCTCTCCCTCTCCCAATCGCACAGGGACTCGCTCATGAAGCCCCGGCGATACGACGCGCTGCCCTCCTTGCCCTATGCACAGAAACCTCGACAGAAAAAAGTGTCGATCTCATTGGGATTCTCGAAAAAGCGTTCCAAGACACTTCCCCTCTCGTACGTCGTGAAGCCGCCGAACAGGCAGGAAGACATCCTCAAGCCGCGAAAAATCTCTTACCTCTGCTCGAAAAACAACTTCTCTTGGACGAGGAACCGCTCTGCCGGGAGTCCGCAGCCTTCGCACTCGGAGAAACCGGCACGTCTGCCGGAGCAAAAGCACTCGTTCGCTCACTTGAACAAGAGCGAACATCATTGGTACGAGAAGCCATCGCAGGGGGACTCGGCGCTATCGGAGCACCATGCAGCCTGTCCGCAGTTTTGTCTCTCTGCCAAAAGGAAAAACCGGCAGTACGCCGTCGTGCACTCGTGACTCTTGCAGCTTTCTCCGGCGACCAAGTAGAAAACGCAATCGAGCACGCGAAAAATGATCGGGACCGGCACGTGCGCGAGACCGCAGAGTGGCTCGCACGCCCAGAATACGAGGAACAATAGATCTACCAACCCAGGCCTTTTCCCGAAAAATACCAGGTTTCTGACTGTACTGTGACGATACGCCAGATCGGGCAAGATTGCGCATCACATTCAGCAAATCATGTCTTCTTGGGAAAGCGGGAGCATCGACCGCTCCTCTGAAAAAAGAGAAGAGAAACGGCTCGTGGCATCAAAAAAAGGCAAAGGAGAAACCTTCAAGGCCGATCGGCTCCTTCGTTCTCCTCGGAGTGGGTACGACACTATTTCACGCGCCTTCAAGAGACGCCCTGCTCCCAGACACACCCGGTCAACAGGACGGTCCAGGACCGTCACCGGGAGGCCGGTAGCCGCCTCCACCCGAAGAGAAAGCCCTGCCAGCAAGGCCCCCCCACCAACAAGCCCAATCCCCGTCTCAACAAGATCCCGAGAAAGCTCTGGCGGCAGATCCGTCACACAATTAATCGCAACGCCCACAATCCGGTCGACAACCGGCTCCACAACAAGACGCAAATCCTCCGGTCGGACCTGAACCGAACGATCCATTCCGGTGAGAACATCCCGGCCCGTTATCTCTACCGGAGAACAACCCACAACCGGCGCGGCAAAAGCACAACACTTCTTCACTTCCTCCGCCATCTTGTCACTGATATACACACCGCAGGAATCTCGCAAATATTCACGAATTGCCCGATCGATAGCCCGCCCACCGACCGGGGACGTCTCACAGGCCAAAACGCTCCCCAGAGAGACCACGACAACACTCGTCAGACAGGACCCAACATCCATCACCATCGCGCCATGCGGTCGATGCAAATTGACCCCTGCTCCCACTGCCGCAGCAATAGCACTCGAAAGAAGGGACACAGAACGAGCGCCGGCAGCCTTTGCAGCATCGATCAGAGCACGACACTCAACATCTCCAGCCGTATGTTCCACACAGAGGAGCATATGTTGACGGGAAGTCCGGGAACGTAAAGAATGTGTACCCCATCCGGCAGATGACGTTGCATGCCGTAACACGCAGGACACTGCCTCAAAATCTATTGCAGTACCCTCACGAGCAGAAACAAGCACACTGTCTGCCTGCCGTCCGGATATGTAGCGCAGGGCATCGTCACACGCTGCCACGATCGCTCGGTTGCTCGAACGCCGCGCGACAACGCAAGGCTGATCAACCACAATTCCACGCCCCGGTACGTACACTCGAATACGGTCACATCCCAGGTCGACCGCTAAATCAGCAGCCATCCCGCGCTCCGTCGCTACTCCCACTCGGAGGCTTCTCCTCGCCCGAAGCTGTGCCTGACGAATCATGATCGCAACGGACCCAGCGTTCTCCGCGTTCAGCAATCTCGCGTTTCCAAATGGGAACACGTCGCTTCAGCTCATCAATGAGATATCGGCATCCATCAAAAGCTTCAGCTCGGTGTGGGGCTGAGGCAGCCACAATAACCGAAACTTCTCCAGGCAAACATCGCCCGACTCGATGTATCATTGCGATACGTCCGGCTCCGTACCTGACGATGGTTTCCTCTGCGATCTCTCGCATTTTTTGCTCTGCGACACCCTCGTAGACCTCATAATCGAGCGCCTGCACGGGACCCAAGTCTGTGTCGTCAGGACGAACTGATCCAGAAAAAAAAGCTATTCCTCCCCATTCTGGACCAGAAACAAACTCCTGTACCTCGATAAGGTCAAGAGAAACAGAACGAATGCCAATCAGAAAAAGTTCATCTGAAAATTGGGGTGAAAAAGGATCCGGCCTCATGTGACGAATTCTATTGCAAACTTTCACTCGAGGAACCAAGCAAGTCCTCCAAGTGAAAAAATAGGAACAATATGGAAACAAAAAACATTACTTTGTCAGAGCCCGCACATGCTGTTTCCGCATATCGTCTCCCACAAAAACGGAGAAACGAGCAATTCTCATTTCTCCAACTAGAAGAAAACAAAATCGTCGCATAGGCTGATCCCATGAAGAATGTCCCACAGCCCAGTTCAGCGTGGACGCCCCAAGATCACAATAAACTACCCCCTCTTGATCCTCGATATGGGCCCCTCCATAGCTCAGATGACCCAATTCCCCCTACGCTCACTCATCCTCAGACATCCACAACACAACCCGCACCACCAGTTTTCCCTCCACCCTCTCCCGCAAACAGATCACTTCCCCCTTTACCCCCAAAGCCCCCCATCGTTCTTCCCCCCTCAGGTTCTCTGGGAAAAAACAGGCTCTTCTTTCTTTTTCTCCTCGCATCTATGCTCGGCGCGCTCACAACACTCCTGGTAATGCACCTTTCCGGAGGCCTTTTCTCAGAAAAAGTCGTGACTGAACGCGTCATCGTACCTTCGGGTCTAGGGGTAAGCAGCTTTGAGGGTCTCGACGCTGTCGCAATCGCGGAGAAAGCTGTTCCGGCCATCGTCCACATTGAAATAGAAACACGCTTCAATAAAGGATCTGGGTCAGGCGTCATCATCCGGGACAACGGCACTATTATGACCAACAACCATGTGGTGCAAGGAGCACGAAAAATCACTGTCTGGCTCCCAGACGGTCGCATGTTTGCAGCAGAAATGAAAGGCGCCGACCCCACAACAGACATCGCCATCTTAAAGATCGATCAAACAGATCTCCCTATCGCCACAATTGGATCTACCACCGGTCTAAAAATTGGTCAACCGGTCATGGCAATCGGCAACCCCCTTGGGCTCGAAGGCGGTCCTTCTGTTTCAACGGGCATCATTTCCGCCAAAGGCCGGCAAGTGCAGGTCGGCAATGACAGCATCCTGCTCGACATGATCCAAACCGACGCTGCCATTAGCCCTGGATCTTCCGGCGGCGCCCTACTTGATGCCAACGGCTCTCTTATTGGTATCACCACAGCAATCGGGGTCTCTGAAGCAGGTGCAGAAGGCATCGGATTCGCTACCCCTATCAACATCGCCCGCAGTGTGAGTGAAGACCTGCTGACATTCGGAGAAGCTCGCCATCCCTTTCTCGGTGTCGCTCCCTGTGTAAAGAGCGACTGTATGAGCGAAGAACAAAGAGGCGCCCCCGTCGGATGCGTCAAAAAGGGTTATCCTGCCGACCAGGCGGGCCTGCGAACCGGTGATGTCATTACTTCTATAAACGGAGAAAAAATCAGGTCTTTCTCCGACTTGCGCGTAGTCCTGCGCTCACTCGACATCGGTCAAAAAATAGATCTCACTGCAAATCGTTCAGGAGAAGAGATCTCTCTCTCTCTACAACTCACTGACCGCCCACAGGACTCCACCGCCTGTTAGCGAGACAGACTTATTCAGCAACTTCTCCGGAACATGCGATTTCGAAACGCGCCGCCTCACGCACAGCATTTCCCCAAAACGCTCAAGCCTGTCTCTCCCTATGTCGATGGCGATCACGAGCGAAAAGACCGGAGTTGACCCGACATCGGCCGAAGCCGGAGCAGGGTCCGCGGAGGAAAAAATCGAGGCGGTCAAGAGACTCCTTCCTGCGAGAACTCGGGAAATCAGAACGACAAAAAACGTTCTTCCCTGTCGCTCGCCGGAAAAGCTTATTTCATAGAGCCTCGACCCCCCCTGGCTTCATGGAGAATAGATCACATGGTGGGCACGAACGGACTGAGTAATACCCTTCGAAATCTCGCCAGCGATCTTGACAGTTTGGATACGAGCAATCGTCAAAAACTGGTGGAGATCGGCGCAAGACTCGAAAAGACGAGCAGGGTGATCGAAACAGAAGTACCTGAACTCAGCGACACTGTCACTTATTGTCTGGAATCACTTCAAACCATTTATCAGTCAGACGCCCATAAAACCAGGGATCTGCGCACAGCAACTGTCGAGGCACTCGACACCACAGCATCCTATTGCCAGGAAGGCAATGGAGCCGGAGCCACAAGGTCTTCCGTTGAAGAAGTAACACGCTCACTTACCAGCATTCTAGAAACCACCCTCAATCAACACATAAAACCCGAATCAGCTGCGTCCGCAGCTCCCGTACCCCCAGCACCCGAACCAGCACCAGCAGCA
>DEIU01000064.1:35162-39282 GCA_002352645.1 Acidimicrobiia bacterium UBA2766
CAGCACCAGCACCAGCACCACCCGAACCAGCACCTCCTTCTCTCGAAAAAACTCACGAGAACATAAGTTCAACCGGTATTACAGACGAGATCCTGACCGAGTTCCTGGCGGAAAGTAACGAAAATCTCGACACACTCAATGTCGAAATCGTCGACCTGGAAGAAAACCCTACCGACACCAACCTGTTAAACAGTATTTTTCGCACTATCCATACCATTAAGGGAACATGCGGCTTCATCGGTCTTTCCCGCCTGGAACAAGTAGCGCATGCCACAGAGAATGTCCTTGATAAGGCAAGAGAGAGACAACTCGATGTCACTCCGCGGTCCATCACTCTCATCCTTGCCGCGATTGATCTGATCCAGTCGATCCTGAATCATCTCGCCACAACTGGCGTTGAACCGAAAGGCAACGACAGCGAACTCATCGCCCGACTCAATAACCTGGCTGCCGGAAAAACTGCCCCTATCTCTGGCAGCCTGCAAACAGGGTCGGAACAGAGGGAAAAAACCGCTACATCCTCTGCAGTTCATACCGAGAAGCCGGAACCAGTAAAAAAAGAAGCCGCTGCCACCACAATGACCGCTCCTGCCCTGCAACACGAAAGCCCACAATCAGAAGAAAAATCATTTTCTTCCGGCGCCACAAAAGAAGAAAAAACCCAACAACCCGAGACCAAAAGCGGAAGCAAAACCAGCGGGGAACAGACCCTGCGCGTCAATGTCGACATCCTTGACCGTCTTATGAACATGGTCGGCGAGCTCGTTCTTACACGAAACCAGATCATGCAGCTCGCAGTAAAAGACGAAGATCTTCTTCGCGCCGCCCCTATCCAACAACTGAACCGGGTGACTTCCGATCTACAGGAAGCCGTCATGAAAACCCGGATGCAACCTGTTGGAAACGCTTGGACAAAGCTCCCTCGTGTCATTAGAGATCTCTCTCGTTCCAGCGAGAAACAAATCAAGCTGGCAATGCAGGGGGCCGGCACCGAGCTTGATCGTCAAATCCTTCAGGTTATCCAAGATCCTCTCACCCATATGGTGCGCAACTCTGCCGACCACGGTATCGAGAGTCCGGCAGAGCGTCTCATGGCCAATAAACCCTCCGCCGGAACAATCAACCTAAATGCATACCATGAGGGCGGTCATATTGTCATAGAGATCTCGGATGACGGACGCGGGATCAATGTAGAGGCAATTCGTCGCAAAGCAATTGAACGACAACTCGTCGACGCGGAAACTGCAGCGGAACTCTCAGAAACCCAGGTTCTGCAGTTCATCTTTGAGCCTGGCTTCTCCACAGCCCAAAAAGTGACGGCAGTTTCTGGCCGCGGCGTCGGCATGGATGTCGTGCGCAACAACATCGAATCGATTGGGGGGAGAGTCGAAGTAAAGTCAGAACGGGGGAACGGCACACGCTTCAAAATAAAGATTCCCCTCACTCTGGCGATTATCTCGGCACTTATCGTGGGATGCGGTGACCACTCTTTCGCCATCCCCCAAATTGGAATCGTCGAGCTCGTCTTGATCTCGAAAAACAACAAACACCTTATCGAGACTGTCCATAATGCCCGAGTGCTCCGTTTGCGCGACCGGCTTCTGCCTCTGGTGTGGATGGAGCACCTGCTCAACCTCAATCGCAAAAAATCCATCCCCGACACGTTTATTGTGGTCGTTGCGCAAATCGGGGAAATCAAATTCGGCCTCGTGATCGACCGGGTTTACGACACACAGGAAATTGTCGTAAAGCCGGCAGGAAGACTTGTCAAAGACATTCCGGTCTTTGCTGGGACCACAATTCTCGGGGACGGAAAAGTCATCATGATTCTCGATGCCGGAGGAATCGCGACAGCTTCCACGGTCTTCTCGGATGTCGAGCATGAAGATCCTGTCCTCGCTGCTCGATTGCGCAAGGGAAAAAACAACAATCTGAAATCCATCTCCTGGCTGATCTTTGCCTCAGGAACAAAAACCCAGCAGGCAGTGCCGCTTTCTCTCATTGCACGTCTCGAAAAAATTCCGATAGAGCGCATCGAATACGCGGACACAAGATACATCACACAATACCGCGGCAGTCTTATGCCACTCGTACCCTCGTACCCAGGATTTGACCTCCCCAGCGTAGATCCTCGTCCCGTCATCGTGTTCTCAGAGGGGAATAGGTCTATGGGACTTATGGTAGAGGCCGTCCACGATATCGTAGAAGAATCTGTACAACTTGATTTAGGATCTCAAACCCCGGGTTTGCTTGGAACAGCAGTCATTGACGGTACTGCGACAGAAATTATTGACGCCGCGTACTACATGGAACAGGCATATCAAGACTGGTTCCAGCCAGAGAAAAAACAACGCCCTTTGCGCATTCTGCTTGTGGATGATTCTGCTTTCTTTCGCAACATGCTCTCCCCTGTCCTCTCTGCTGCGGGTCATCTGGTGTACACCGCAGAAGACGGTCTCGATGCTTGGGGAGAACTCGACGAAAACAGCGACTACGACTGCATTCTTACTGATATAGAAATGCCTCGAATGAAAGGCACAGAACTCGCGGCCAAAATAAAAAATGACAAGCGTCTAAGCCATCTCGCTGTGGTGGGATTAACTGGTCATAATGTGTCGAGTGAGACAGAACACAACATATTCGACGTGTACCTCAACAAGCTCGACCGCGACGGGATAATCGCAGCTATGGAAAAGATCTCCTCACATGCCAACGGAGTAGACAAATGACCCGTACTGCCAATGAAAACGATATTTCCGCAAGCAATAGCATTAAAGAATTTGTCACGTTTCTCGTAGGAAATAGCATGTTTGGAATTCCAGTACAACAAGTACAAGAAGTACTCACTTGGCAACAGATTACGCCAGTGCCACTCGCACCTTCAGAAGTAGCTGGGTTGTTGAACCTACGAGGACAAATCGTCTCTGCCATTGAACTCCGAGAACGTCTTCAGATCAACGAGGGAGAACAAAACCCAGAAAAGCGCACCAATATCGTGGTGTCAGACGGCGGAGAACTCTTTTCTCTACAAGTAGATGAAGTCGGCGACGTCCTCGGAATTCCCATCAACTCAGTCGAAACGCCTCCTTCCACTCTCGACGATCACTGGCACCGTTTCTGCACTGGTGTTTACCGACTTGATAAAGGACTCCTGATCGAGATTAGTGTGACATCTCTTTTGGATTTTGAATAAAAAATATGAATCACACAAAAAGACAGAAAACCCGAGAGAATCAGAAAAGTATCCTTGTCAATATTCTTATAATGCTCTCTCGAATGCCCTTTATCGCCGCTTTGCCAATCCCTTCCTTCGCGTCTTCCTCAATATCATTTCACAATCTCAACGTCATTTCACAATCTTTCGCAGGTATTCTTTTTTCGGTTTTCTCACTTCCTCTTGCTCTTGTCATTCAGCGCGGCTATCTCGTCATAGGACGCAAATAAATAAGAATTATCCCAACCGAAGACGATCTTCATACTAGATAAACCAGGAATATTGAGAACAAGGAGCATTCAAAATGACGGACAAGACAGCAGTGGGCGAAAATCTGCAGGTTGGCCTCGTGAGTAATTCAATAGCAGAATCAAACGCCGGAAACTCTCAGGTTGAATTAGCGAAAACAAAAGCCGACCTCGCTATTCAACAACAGGAATTAGCGGCAGCACGAGCAGAGTCTGCAAAATGGCGACAAATCCTCGACGACATTCCAGTCCCTCTTATCACCACTGACAATAGTTTCACTATCACTTATGCCAATAACAAGACCCGAGAACTCATGATACAGGCAGGATCAGGAACCAGTATAGAGAACGTACAGCTTGACATGATCGCCCCCTCTTTTTACAACCGTAACCGCTTTATTTCAGGCCCCAAATACCATTCAGCATCTATAGAGTCGAACGGTAAAAATTTTCACATCTCGACTTCGACACAGCACGACGATATCGGCTCTTTCGCGGGAATCACCTCTATCTGGCGAGATATCTCGAATGAGAGCGAAGTCGCGGAAAAAATACAGCAGACCATTGGACGGTTGAGTGTCGCCACAGTCAGCCTCGACGAAGCCAGCAATACCATGACCTCCACCACCGAAGAAACCGCGAATCAAGCCCAATCCGT
>DEIU01000001.1:0-8379 GCA_002352645.1 Acidimicrobiia bacterium UBA2766
ACGTACACAGTCCTTTCCGTCCCATCACACCGATTTCCCCCTCAAAAGCACCCAACACCCACAAAAACACACTCACGAGGAAAGAATCTCGCCCATGATCCGGGCAACACGGGCGTCTTCTTCTGCACCCAGGACGCTTGTCCGTGCTTTAACACAGGATCCAACTCGTTTTCTTGGTCGTTTGGGTTGCCTGTGCACTTTCTGCGATGTGGAAAATTCGAGATAGATGTGAACCATGTTGAAAATGTGTGGTACTTCTCTCCTGGATCATTTGTGGCTGTCTCGGTGGAAGATTTTTTGCTTTCTATTGGTGGGGAGGGGTTTGTTTTTGGGGTGGGGTTTTTTGTTTTTGGACCTTATGGATTGGAGGCTTATGTCACAGATTGAGCATGGCTTGGGAGTTTGCACGGTCATTGTGACTCTTGATGCTGAGCGTGAGGATATGGGTGATTTGCTGTCGCATGCTCGTATGGGGCTGGAGCGTTTTGCGGAGTGGGAGGGCTTTGTGGCTGGTGCTTTGCACTTGAGTCAGGATGGTACTCGCTTGGTGCAATATTTGCAATGGGCGAACGAAGAGGCATATGTTCGTTGTAGGGACGCTCCTGTTTGGGAGCATCTTTCTTCTACTCGGCGCTTTATGGCTCATGTGGACGCGGGACGTGCGCGTGTTGATGCGCGTATTTTTTCTGTTCTTGCGAGCGCTGTAGCGCCTGTGTGAGTTTCCTGTGCGAAAGCCGTGAGGGGGCCGGCTTGGTGCCGGCTTTCAGAGGCCAGGAGGTGGACCCCGGAGGTGAATGTGCAATCTGCATGTAGCAATGTATGCATTGTGTGCATATTTCGTGGAGTCTGATGCCTTTTCGGGGGTTTTTCTGCAGAGGTTCTCTTGCCTCTTGCGGTTTTGTTTGCCACGCAGGAGGGGTGTTTTGTGTTTGGGTAGGCGTCTCTGCGGCAAGCCGGCAACTCGTCTTGCATGTAGTGCGGGCCATGTTGGGAGCGCTTCTTTCGGGGTCTGTTGTGAAAGATGCGAGACGGGATTGGGTCGTTTCTGTACTCTTTTTCAGTAAGTTTTCGATTGAGAGTGCGTAATGATGATTTTCAGGCTGAGAGCGCGTGGGGCGCGTACTGTTTTATTTATGCCATGGAATTGTATGAGAGTTGTGTAGGGGCATGCTTGATATGCAAAAAGAGTAGGGACGCACACATACACGCGTGGAAGAAGAACTGGGAAGCGTTGTGAATGGAAACCAGGAGATAGTGTAGAGGTCCAGGTTTTCTGAGGACCGAACGCCGGAACAGCTCCGGTCGCTTTTTTTGAGGTGGACATTCGGGTGTCTTGGGATGACACTGGGGTGACGGTTGCTGCCCCTCTCGTTTGGTGGATTTTCTTCCGCTCTGGAACGGGAACCAAAGGAAGCTCGGTTTACGGTTTCCTTCCTGCGACGGCCGTGACGGTACCCGGTGAGGTTGTCTGCTTCAGAGCTGCCTACCGGCAGGCGAGATATCCAGGTATGTCAGATACTGTTTACACCACGTTCTCGACCGCGCTTGTGACAAGTGGCCTGGTGGCGCTTGTCGTCTTGATTGCTGAACAGTGCCTTACCGACCAACGTGAAGAACGCATCTTCCAAGTGGAGAAGACGCAGTGGGAAATCCAGAAAAATATTGAAAAGGCACAGGGTGATTCTCGGGAGATCGTTCTCCTTCTGAGTATTGTGGACGATTTGTTAGGGGCTGTTTTGTCGGGATTTGATCTGCGAGACATCTCGCTTGCCGGGAAAGTGGTGCGAGACGCGGATTTGTCGGAGGCCAGGGCCGGCGCGTGCAAACCTTTCGGGCGCTGATCTGACTGGTGTGAATGTGTCGAAGGCTGATCTGACGGGCGGCGGATCTTTCTGATGCCAACCTTGAGAGAGTGGATTTTCAGCGGTCAGATCTGACGAACGCCAACCTCGCGGGTGCGAACTTGTTCGGGGCAGATTTGCGCGGCTCTCGTTTGTCGGGAGCGAAAGGCCTGAACGAGGTGACCAACTGGGCCAATGTTTTTTACGATACCGACACGAAATGGCCAGAGGAATCCGAGCCTGAGACGGTGCCGGGCCTTATCCGCCGGGGTTGGATGGAGTTCCCGTGATGATCGTTGACCGCGTGCGATGGGGGGCCTGCTGCCGAGGGTGGTATGAGGTTGTTGATGATTGGGGCAGTTGAGGGAGTTGTCGAGGGTTTCGTGCCGTCAGGTTCTCTCTGTTATGCCTGCAGTTGTGAAGGCTCTCTGTCGTAGTTGTGATGGTGAATCAGTGAGGGTGTGCTTGGGGTCATTTTGAAGGCGTGAAGGATATGCAGGCTTGCGCTTCTAGAATTTTGCGTTCCAATTGTGACGATTGCCCTGCCGCATGTTTGTTTTTCTGTCAAAGTTGACTCCATCAAAGTCGGGATCTTTCGCGAATTTCGTTTTACGAAAGCTTGCATTTCTTTCAAAGTTTGCTTTGACAAAACTTGCCGTATCTTTGAATATTGCCTTATCAAAGTCTATCTCTTCTAGTATTCTTACCCCGTCGAAAATGGCATGGGTGTAGAATACTGCCATCATAAAGCTAGTTCTGCCTCCGAGGGTTGCTCCTGTGAGACCAAAAATGGCTTCATTGAAATGAGTTTCACCTTTAAATTTTGTTTTGTTGAAGTCGGTTTTCCCCTCAAATATGCTGTTCTTAAAGTCGGCTTTGCTCGCGAAATTTGATTTGTCAAAGCAGACTGATTCCTCAAATTTTGTGTCTTCGAAGCAGGCTTTGCTCGTGAATTGCGTGTTGTCGAAGTATGCCTTGTCCCTGAAAATCACATTATTGAAGTGGGCCATACCTCTGAATACCGTGTTATGAAAGGAGCTCCAGCTATCAAATGTTGGACCAGTGAGTCCAAAGGTTGCCTTGTTGAAGTTGGCATCGCCTTCGAAGGTTACTTTTTTAAAGTTTGTTTCATCTCCAAAGGCTGATTCGTCGAAACGGGCGCCACCGCCAAAGAAGGCCCTGCTGAACACGGCCAGGTTCTTGATGTCTGCTCTGTGAAAGATTGCGACATGTTGAAACGTTGCTCCGCTGAATGTCGCCAATTTATTGAACGCTATTTCCTGAAAATCTGCCGTCTTTTTGAAGGTTGTCTTATCGAAATTAGCCCCCCCATTGAAAACTGCTTTTGCGAAGTTGGCTTCGCCCTTAAATATGGCTCTCCTAAATGTTGCCCCATCAAATATTTTTCTATGGAAACTCGGTAGGTCTTGTAATACTGCCTTGGAGGACACTGGGATCTCGTCAAAGGTGGCCTGGAAAAAAATGGCTTTGTGTATAAATTCTGTTCTGTAGAAGCTAGTTGCACTTGTAAATTTGGCTCTTGTGAATTTTGCTGTACCTTTGAAAATCGCTTTGTTGAAGTTAGTAATGCTTTCGAATGTTGCTCCTGTGAAATTGGTCTCATCTTCAAAAACCGTGCCAGAAAAGATGGCTTCGCTAGTGAATATGACGTTTTGGAAGTTGGATCCGCGGAGCAGAGCATTCTTTCCTGAAGTATGAGGAGCGGCTGCAAGGATCCTGTTGAGTTTGTTTTTGTCGAGTTTCGTAACGCTGTGAGCTGGTAAGTCACACTTTTCGCCACGTGAGACACTCCGAAGAAGGGCCTCGAAACATTCTGAAGTCGATGAGACTGTCATAAAAGAGATTTTGGTAGCAAAATAGGGAGAATATGCAGTTTTTCGCATATGAATATCTTCGGACTGAGATAGGCAGGAAAAAGAGGCCACGGAATTTTTATGTGAGCGAGGGTGCATGGCTATTTTCTGCTCAGTCCGTCTGTGCATGGGCGCGTCACTCACTGTTATGGAGGTAGCCAGGCACTTCCCCAGGACGTTGGTACCGCTGACTGTTTTGACGTAGTTCTTGCGCATCTCTTGGAATCGGTTGAGGCAACAGGTTTTGGCTTTGGACCTGAACCAACTTCTGTGCATGATTTTATCGTGCACTTGGTGTTCCGTACTTCTCCTCCAGCCCATAATGGGCGATCGCTCGACTACTGGATCGAGACAGAGATACATGGGGAAATTGTGCCTGAGTGAAGATGTCGAGGCGCTTGTTGCGGACCCATCTTTCAGGGATACTGATACCGGTGAGCTGCTTGCGCTCATGGCTGAACGATACGACTTCGCGCTTCGCCGGCATGACGGGTACGTATTGCCTGTTGATGCAGTTCCCGATGACTTTCGCGGTCCTGCCATGCCGAAACTGGCGTTACGTCTCGCTCAACATGACTTTCTGTCTTGGGGTGATTCTGGAGACGATTTTGAGAACAGTTTGAATGCTGTGGCGATCGACCGGGCTGCGGTTTCTCTTGTGCGTTCGCCTGAAACCTGGGCGGATTGGGGGAGCGTGCCGGACACCCCTCAACATCTCAAGCAGCTTTGGCAGGTCCTCGTGCGGTATGGAATGCCGCAGGTGATGTGAGCAATTTGGCAGCTTCCAATGGGTTTTATGGCTGCGCGAAGAAATTTACTGGGTTGCTGCGAGTGGTCTATGCGCCGTTGTTGAGAAGATACGCGCGGGTCTTGTCTTGCTTTACCGGTCAGCGTACAAGTGAAGGACCCCTCCCCCTCATCTTGCAAGGGGGAGAGAATATTGTGCCTGCTTGTTGTCCTTGATGCTGGAGTGAGCGGGGTCAGTTTTCTTCGAGCATGCGCTTGAGTTCTTTGAGGGCGCCTTCTGAGGCGGGGCCGATCATGGCGGCGCCTTCATCGGGTGTGATGTCTGTGCTGTAGATGACGAGGGCGCCTTCGCCGTCTTCGAGCACGTCAACTGTGCCAAGATGAAAATCGACGGGCATGGGGCCTTCCGTGATCCGGTATTGGAAACGGCGGAGTGCGCTGTCGTTTGTCACGATCTCCTCTTCGATCGTGGCCCCTCCTGCCATAACACAGCTGCGGGTAGTGGCGGTTGCGTTCGAGGTTTCAATCCCAGGGAACCATTTGGAGATGGCCCCTGCGTCTGATACTGCCTTCCATACTTCGTGGGCCGGACGGTTGATTCTCATATGGGAACGTGCGGTTGCCATTTTTGTGGTTCTCCTTTGCCGGGCAGTACCTCATCGAAGTGGGGCAGTCCATTAGGTCTGTTTTTGGCCTGCTTGCCGATAGGATAACCCGGCAGCAGTGTGGGACATTCCGGGTGCGGCTTGTTTTCTGCTTTGTCTGCCTTGTCTCAAGTGCTTTGCATGAGACAAGCAGAAGTGTGGGCGTGTCTGTGCGTGTTTTTTGCGGTTTGTTGTTTGTGGCGACGCTCCGTGTTTTCTTGGATGTTTGCGGTTCTGTGTGTTTTGTGCCATCTGCCCATGCAGAATGTACTGTGTTGGATCTACTATGATTTTGTTTGGGTTTTTTACTGAAGCGAGAATGAGGCTGTTGTGACAGGTCTAGGAGAAACGGGAGATTTCTCCTTTTTGCATCGTATCCAGAAGATTGTTGTGTGGCGGAAGGGCGGGCAGCGTGCCCCGCATAAGCCTCTACTTTTACTCTTTGCTCTCGGCCGTCTGGAAAACGGTAAGGACCGGCTTGTTGACTTTGGGAGTGTCGAGAGACCTCTGCAAGACCTTCTCCAAGAGTTCGGTGTGCCATCCAATTCCCGGCCCCAATATCCATTTTGGCGTCTTCGTCATGATGATGGCATCTGGGAAGTGCCTGGCGCGGATGAGATTCCCGTAAATTCCCAGAAGGACCCGAGGAGTATCAATGATCTTCGCAAGTTGCAGGGAGGTTTTCCTCTAGAGGTGTATGAGGAACTAAAAGAGAACCCCCTGCTTGTATACGCGGCGGCAATGCAGATACTCAATGCCCATTTTCCCCTGTCCTTGCATGAGAATATTCTCACCGCGGTGGGCCTGTGTTCATTGGAAACAGACTTGATTGCCGTGTCCGAGTCAGGCATGGTGGAGGTGGTCCCGAATCTTGTGGAATATGTGTATAGACGTGTGCGCGATCGGGGTTTTGCGCGCATGATCCGTGTTGCATATCAGGATTGTTGTGCTTTTTGTGACTGGGATGGGCAGATTGAGGAGACAGTTTTTGGCCTGGAGGCGGCACATGTACGCTGGCATAGCCATGCTGGTCCTGATACGGTGGAAAACGGCTTAGCCCTCTGCGCTCTACACCATAAAGCCTTCGATAAGGGTGTCCTTGGTCTCGACACGGATCGCCGAATAATAGTTTCTCCGTACGCTCATGGTGAGAGTTCAATTTTTTGTGAGCTTGTGCATGCGCTTGACGGCCGTCCGGTGCGTCTTCCGCAGGCTGGACGTTCTGTTGCCTCTGAGTTTATTGACTGGCACTATCGCGAAGTTTTCCGCAGTTCTCCGCAGCCTCTTGCTTCCTGACCGATTTTGAGAAACCCAGACTTGGGAGCTGCGCACGGGGTATCTGCGGTGTTTGTTCTGGCCTGAGAGGAGTTCTCGATGCCTTGGGCTGCTTTCTCCTGCTTCCCTGACCGCTGCCCCGGGGCAAAGTCGACACCTGCATACCAACAGGATGTTTCTGTTTTTTTGTAGGGTTTCTTTGTGAGAAGCAATGAAGTTGTGGTGTGCTGCGCTTTCTTTCTGGCGTGTGTCCACACAACATTGAGAGGAGAGAAATGGCGCTGAACGAGCAACAAGAAGCCTGGTGCACCACGAGCCAGTGGGATTTTTCTACGCTGCGGGCACTTGTGCTCAATTGCACCTTGAAACGTTCTTCTGAGCTGTCACATACGCAGGGTTTGCTTGATGTGGCAACAGCTGTGATGGAGGCGAATGGAGTCAGCGTCGAGACGCTTCGCCCTGTCGACTACAAGATCCCACCTGGAGTATATCTTGATATGCGCGAGCATGGTTGGGATGAGGATGACTGGCCGAGTTTGCATGAAAAGGTGATGGACGCGCAGATCTTGATTTTGGGTACTCCAATCTGGCTTGGCGAGAAGTCCTCGGTCTGTACTGGGGTGATCGAGCGGTTGTATGGGAGTTCTCATATTCTCAATGAGAACGGACAGTATGCGTACTACGGGCGTGTGGGTGGTTGTATCATCACGGGCAATGAAGACGGAGCAAAGCATTGTGCGATGAACCTTCTCTATTCTTTGCAACACCTTGGCTACACGATTCCGCCGCAAGCCGATGCCGACTGGCTTGGTGAAGCAGGTCCAGGCCCTTCTTATTTGGATCCTGGTTCCGGTGGTCCTGAGAACGATTTCACGAACCGTAATGCCACATTCATGGCATGGAACCTTATGCATATGGCGCGTTTACTTGCAGATCAGGGTGGTATTCCCGCGCACGGCAATCAGCGTTCCCTTTGGGATGCCGGTTGCCGTTTCGATTTTGTGAATCCGGAACATCGCTGACTACAACCCGCTTGTAAAAGGACTGCGGTTTTTGTCATGGGGTGCTGGAGAGGATGAGGTTGTCGCCGGCATTCTGTCTGGTATTTGTTGGGCGGGTGGTCTCGCAGGCATGTCTTTTACGCATGCTGCGAGGACCGGCGCCGTGGTGTGCTCTTTTTGCGACTGGGTAACCGGTCTTTTTGCTTTTTCTGCCCGCCACACAAGCGCGCTCCAAATCAGAAATTCCGCGTCTTCGAGCAGTATCCACCAGCGGAGCGGCTGGGCGAGATGGACCCCAAAACATCCGCAATTGTCGAGTACGAGATTCCGTAGAAACGCTTGGCTTGCCAGAACTGACCAGACAAGGGCGACGCCGAAGGCGACCGCGCCACCGATTTGTCGGTGGCGCGGCGCGCTGGAGACGAGGCCAACTGCTGCGAATAATTCTGCGGAGAACAGAACTCCACCGAGCAAACCATCGGCCACGATCGGCACTTGGTAGTCGCCAATTTTTGTAATGAACCCGCTGAAATTGCTGGCCTGACCTGCTGCCATGACGAAGAGAAGGCCCGCCAGGAGAAGACGTGCCCAAGGCACACCGTTGTGCCTTTTTTCTTCCCCGTCTTGCATCAGGATTCTCCAGACATATGCTGCTGTCGTGGGAGAAACCCTCTTCCCCAAGGATTTTTTCCCTCGAGTTCTCCCACCGGTCTGCGCGCGCAGCTGTTATCTCGTTTCTATGGAAAAAATATGCGCGCGAGAGCTTTTTCAGCGTGATCTTTGTCAGATTTCACAGGCAATGCCGTCATTGTCTCTATCGAGACGAGGCCGGTAGCCAGGATCACCTCTATGGAGTGGGGCCTTGCCCGCCTTCTTCACTGCTCCGCAGTCTTTGTAGTAGGCGTATTCCGATGTTGGTGTTGTTGTCGTCGTTGTTGTTGGTGTTGTTGTTGTTGTCGTCGTTGGTGTTGTTGTCGTCGTTGTTGGTGCTGTTGTT
>DEIU01000001.1:8531-18807 GCA_002352645.1 Acidimicrobiia bacterium UBA2766
TCCTCGACACCAAATACAAATAGAAAAAGCCAGATTGCTGTGATGGCAGTTGCTATTTTTTTGGTTGTATTGCTCCATCTTTTGTTTGATGTCCAGATGAGAGCAATGCCTGCTGGTGCGAAGAAGATGCAGGCGAGGACTATAATCCAGGTTTTTTCCCACCAACTCTGTTGTTTTTGTGCGGATTGTGGAGGAGGAGAGTTTTCTTTTGGTTGAAGCTGTGGAGATAATGGAGCTGTTGGGGTGTCCACCGTGTGTTTTCCTGTTGGAGGGTATTCCTAGATTGTTTGCTGCGCAGATAATGGAAGTAAGTAGTGTGTTTCTTTTTTGCTTTTGTGCTGTCGTATTGTGATGGGGTGATCGAATCTGTTGGAAGTAGAATTTTGAGAGAAATATGCAGGTCTTGTGGACTCTGTAATAGTAGCGAGAGTGAAATGTTTTCTATATCAAGATCTGATTGATCTGGATATAGAAGTTTTTTCTTTCGAGAGACAACTCCTGTAAGCATGCTGTTATGTGATAGATGGTACATAGTGGGATGGGGAAATATGATTCTTCTTTTTGGGATCATTGAAGGACTTTTCTACCTAATTGATGCGGTGAATAAGACGCGAATAAAGTAAAAACCTAGAGGAATTATTGGAACTGTGATGACAAATATGAGGAATTAGGATCCCATAGTGGGGATGTTATCTTTGCCGGAAGCAAAGTAATGCTTGGGTTGTATGGGAAGTGACTTGCAACAGAATTTTTGTTGGTTTTTCTGCGTGTGACAGGGGCTTGTTTGGGAATGAAGGCAGAAGATACTGTTTATGCCCTGTTTGTGAGGAGTTTTGAGCAGAACAGGGTTGCTTTCTTGTGCAGTCTTTCTCCATCTGTTGGACTGTGGGGGGTGGATCTTCTTTTTCGCTCTGTTGTGATTTTTTGCTGAGACTGTTGAGTTGATTGCGCAGTGTGCACTGAAGAACAGGTGAAATGCCTCGAGGAAAAGGGCTGTCTGCCCGGATGGAAAAGAGAAGAGTTCGCAGATGATGCTGACATGAAAGTGCGGACTCTTTCTTACTGTAATAATATCGATTTATTGTGTTTTGAAAGGACAAGAAGTAGGGGTTTCTGGGGAAGTATTGTTATTTTCCGCAATTGGCATGTTAACTGGGGAATTCTGCGTCTCTGCAGAATTCTTTCTGCTTAAATACAGGGTGTAGATAAAAGTCTATGCCCTGGCAGAGGAGAGCGGAGTATTTTCTCTTCTCCTTGTTTTTGTTGAGGCAAAACCTTTCAAGTAAGAAAAGTTCCCGGTGGGGGATTGTGGAAACTTTTCTTTCTGTGCTCGCTTGGAAAGAACATGCGTTCGCGAGAACGCTGAGAGGCAGCAAGGTGGCACGAGACCGAGAGAGAGAAGCGACGCTTCGGTTGGACCAGAGTTCCTTTTCGACAATTCGCCAAAGCCGTTAGAATCTGGACTTTTGGCGGAGCAGCTACAATACCCAGACGCCATTGTAGCTTATCCAATGGTGGCACTTCCCACTACAGACTTCCGAGAGTCCTCAGATGGAGATACTCCTCCGCTTGCAGCAGAGAGGCTTTCTCGGACGGCAAAAATGTCGGAAGAATTTTTGGTAGGACCGCCGCGTCGCCGTTTTTCGCGAAGAGACAAGGGAGATTCCACCGCGCGCCTTGCCCTTTCTGCAGTTTTTGTCGCCGGTCTTGGCTGTGCTTTTTACTTGCTTCTCTCTTTTTCTTCTCTCTATGAGATAGACACTGATCGTTTTCGTGAAGCGCTTCTCGTTTCTGGTAGTTCCGCATTGGCGGGAATCCTTTGAGTAATTTTCGGGAAATATCCCGGCAAGGTTGTTCCTGTGCCGGCCTTCTTGTGCGCGGTCGCCCTTTTCGTTGTTCCACTCGTTTTTGTTTCTCTGCAGAAAGACAACGAATCTGGGGTTTTTGAGACTCGAGAAATTTCCTCTTCTGTTGCTCAGCCAGTGATAGATGTTCCGTCTGGTATTTCGGGTGTTCCTCAGCTTGCAATGAAGCGGCTTGAACTTCTTGTAGGAGATGCCTGGGATATGGACGGTTGGCAAGATGATGGTGTTTTTACGGAATCTGATGAGATTCGTATCCAGAATGATGGCCGTCTTTGGTTTCGGGAAGCTGCCGAAATTCCGGCAGGGGGGACGTTCCATCGGTGTTTGTCCGGCTCCTCACTTTCCTTTACGCGTGGTCTTGTGCAGACGGTGGCTCCGGAGCAAATATTTTGTGTGCGGACATCGTACGGGAACGCTTTTGTCGTGATTGTCACTGTCCCTGACTTTGAAGGAGAGGGAGAACTGCTCAGCATGAGTGTGACTGCTGCTTTCTTCCCTCGTTGAAGCATCTTCGAAGTCTCTTGTGAAATAGGCGTGACGATCCTTTCCCGTATTGATTTACCTGCTATTTTTCCGGGTGGCCGCGGGAGAGAGAAGCTTTTCTATGTATTTTCCCAGTGGGGTGTGTGGGTAATTGATGTTGAGAAGTATGGGTATAAATAGACTGATTTCTTTATAGTTCTCTCTAGCAGGAAAAGAGCGGGAGACGTGGGGCAAGGTCGCGGGGTGGCGTGCATGTCGCGCGAAGTCGAGAAAGTCGCATTTCCTGCGATTGATTGTTGCGGTGATCATGGGGACGTGTCGGGTGAGACGAGCGTGTCTTGTCTATGATGCTGGTGCGTGCAGAGTTTTGCATCAGAGCTGAAGTGAGAATTGCGATTTAGGCTTTCTCATCAAGGGCAGCATCACCATTGGGCACGAGGGTTTGTTTGGGATCCGGGAGTGACTGTGTTGAGAATCAGAATGTCTGCGGTGCTCTATCGTGTTGTTTTTCTGATGGGGATCGGGTGGGCACTCTTTCTTTTCTGGCCGTCCGTTGCCGGCAAAAGTGCGCCTGCTGCTTCTGAGGAACACACTTCCCGGCGTGAGATTCTCCCGGCGGATCATGTGGCCGTAGAGAAGAAAACTGATTTTAATGCTGATGGTTATGCTGATCTGGTTGTTGGTATACCATTGGCTAAAGTTGAGGGAAACGCCGAGGCCGGGCTTGTTCACGTTTTCTACGGGACACCAGGCGGGCTTCTGTCCGCAACTCGCCAAATCTGGTCGCAAAACAGTCCGGGAGTCCAGGACACTGCAGAAGAGGGTGACCAGTTTGGTTGGTCTGTTGTCACAGGCGATTTTAACGGGGATATCTACGATGACCTGGCGGTTTCTGCCTGGTACGAAGACTTGGAGGATCGTGAGGATACCGGTCTCGTCCATATTTTTTATGGTTCTTCTGCCGGTTTGACTGCAGCCGGCAACCAGCTCTGGTGGCAAGGCAGAGATGGAAAAGCCGACGCGGCAGAGCCACATGACTGGTTTGGGTTTGCCCTTGCCGCGGCGGATTTTAATGGCGACGGTTATGAGGACCTTGCGGGGGGTGCTCCTGGCGAGGATGCTGACGATATTGAGAATATGGGGGCAGTGAGTGTCGCATACGGTTCTCCTGTCGGGCTTCTCTTCTCAAGCGAACAGTTCTGGTCGCAGCGGGATCTGCGTGTACCGAGTCTCGCGGAGCGTTATGACGCGTTTGGAGACGCGGTCGCTGCCGGCGATTTTGATGGTGACGGTTTTGCCGATCTTGCAGTTGGTGTCCCAGGAGAGATGCTGCGAGGTCGCGACAACGCAGGAGTAGTCAACATTTTTTACGGCTCTTTGGATGGGCTTCGTCTGGACCGCGCGGAGATCTGGTGGCAAGGCAATAAGGGCCTTGCCGATGAGGCTGAAGTGTGGGACCGGTTTGGTCTTGCCCTTGCCGTTGGCGATTTTGACAGTGACGGTTTTGACGACCTTGCAATTGGCGCGCCTGGCGAGGATTTTGGGAATCAGAGCAAAGAAGGCGCAGTGAGTGTGATGCGAGGATCTGCTGCAGGTCTTGTCGCGACGGGAAATATGTTTTGGGCGTTGACGCAGGATAAGTCAGAAGTATTTGTACCAGAAGAACGCGCACGGAATGCGACCGGACCTGAGGGTTATCGTTTCGGCCAAGTGCTGGTATCGGGTGATTTGGACGGCGATGGTTTTGACGATCTTGCGGTCGGGGCCCCAAGAGCAGTTTTTTCTGATCATGGTGAAACAAACAGGGGCAGTGGTGTGGTGAGTTTTGCGCGCGGGTCTGCCGCCGGCCTGTTACTGAAACAGTCCGGGTTTTGGTCCGGAAAGGTGTGCAGAGACGTGTTCGATGGAGAAACACACGCCACGCCTGTACCAGATAGTTCCAGGGAAACATGGCCACAAACGCGCGAGTTCGGCCATGCTCTTGCCGCCGGCGATTTTGACGGGAATGGTCGTGTGGACCTGGTTGTTGGAGCTCCAGCAGAAACCGATGGCGCAGCGTTGACTACTGGAAGTGTGCATATTGCCGAGTGGGATGGCGAGACGCTGGTTGCAGCGAGAGAAAAAATCAGCGCAGACGCAGACCTGACCACACAAGATAACGCCTGTCTGGGTGCAAGAGATACCGGTATCCGTCCTGAAAAAACGCGTTTCGGGCACGCTCTTGGCTGAATGTCCGCGTGAGAAAAACGGCAGTGCAAAGCGTTTTTTGAGAGAATCATCAGATGGGAGTACCAGAAGACCGCCCTATTGATACAGCTTATTATCACACTGTGGAACTGCCCGCTCTTCCGACACGAGATCGCAATATTGTGCCGGAGTGTTGGATAGAAGCTCCGCCGACTCTTCTCTCGCTTGGGGATGATCTTGGAGGCCCTCTTGTGGCGTTCAAACGGCGTATTGGTCGATGGCTCCTCTGGCGAGCTGGACCTGCTGTGAAGTCTCACGCCCGCTATCTCGCGCTCGATTCCGAAGATCTTTCGCGCCAGTTTGTGTTTCGTCTATGGCCAGATGGCAAGGGAGAGGGAACGGGACCGGACGGTGTGGTGTACGCTCGTTTTCGCACGTGGAAAGAGGCTTTACGAGACTCTGGGTGAGAGGTGCAAGAGCGGCCAATGTTTTTTTCTTGCGATCGAAAGAGTCTTGCTGGGGATCTCTCTTGCGTGATTTTTCCAGGGATCTCTCGTGATCTTTCGAAAGCAGACTTTCCAACAAAAAGACTGTATGACACAGGACGTTGCGGGGGTCTCTGTCCTGTTTTTTTTGGACCCGCGCTGATTCCGTGCTTTCTGTGGAGTAAAATGAGCAGCACGACGATTTCGTATGGAACGCGGGAGAATCGGCTGTTTTTCTTTTGCGTAGTCTGTTGCGCCTTTTTCCCTGCAGTTCCAGACAGTCTGCGGGTTCAGCTCGTTGCATAGCGAAAAAAGGCGAAGAAGAATGACTACTGCCCAGTCCTCTGCGCAGTCTGCCCCCACGCCACCCATTGACGACATTGACGACATTGATGTCTGTCTGGCGCCTACGGAATTCCTTGACTTTACGGACCCCAAGGTTATGGAATACGCCCAAACTGCGGTTGATGGGGCAACGGGACCGGTTGAAGCTGCTGTGCGCTTGTTTTACAAAGTCCGTGACGGGATACGGTATAACCCGTATTCCGCTGTGTACGAACGCGATGCGTTTAAGGCGAGCGTCATTGTGGGGCTGAAGAGGTCTTTTTGTGTTCCGAAAGCGATCTTACTGGCGGCCACAGGGCGTGCTGTTGGTATCCCCTCCCGACTCGGTTTTGGTGATGTGCGCAATCATCTTGCGTCCGAGAAACTTACTGAGAGTATGGGAACAGATATCTTTGTTTTCCACGGGTTCGCTGAGTTTTATTTGAATGGAAAATGGTTGAAGGCAACGCCTGCTTTCAATATTGAGATGTGCGACCGGTTTGGGGTGAAAGCGCTGGAGTTTGATGGGAAAAGCGACGCACTTTTTCATGAGTATGATCAGGAAAACCGCCGTCATATGGAGTACATCCGGTATAGAGGATCTTTCGTTGACTTTCCGTACGAGACCATGTTTGAAGCCTTTCGCGAGGTTTATGGTTACGAGTTTGCAGGCAACGAAAAGATGCAGGATTTCCGTACAAAGAGTACGGATGACGCCATGTTTGAGTGAGGCTCTCCCTCTTTCTTCACTATTGCTCTGAACCGGGAGGTGACCTTCCTGGCAACTTCTTGACAGGAAGGCAGTGCAGTATGCGCTGCTGAGGCTGCAGTGGGTCTCCCGCTGCGCTTATATCGCCTGCTGCTTCACCATCTGTCCGGTTGGCATTTCGTCCGGTCGATACGTTACCGATCGGCACCTGTTCGACTGGCACCTGTTCGGTCGGTTGGAGAGTGTGTTTCAGGGCGGCGAGGCCGCACTTGCCTGCAGCCTGCACAATGACAGTGCCAGAAGAGAAATATGTCTCGGTATTTGTCTCTTGGGGGTGTACGGAGCGCCGAATTGAAGGTGGGGCAGTTTCCGGGATGCCGGGATCCCGGATATATGCCTACATCCAGCGGAGTGTTTTGTGTGAGGCAACTGGATCGGACAGGGCCGGAATGGGAGCGTGCGAGCAAGAGGGGCGCACTCAGGCGGGTCGGGTGCCCGCGAGTAGGGCAATTTCCCGCCACTTCCAATAACACTCGACGCCGGAGAAACCGCAGTTGCGTAGCCAGCTGAGCTGGTTTTCTACGTTTGCGAGCTGGTTGGAGGGGTCTTCTTCGGCTTTAATGATTGCCAAGAATTCTTCGTGGAGGGCCTGGGTGGGTGAGGCGACGTGTTCGAGGTTGGCGAAAAAGCCGCCTGGGCGTAGCCGGTCGTAGATCTCTTGGTACAGGGCTTGTTTTCTTGTGTCGTCCACATGGTGAATGGCAAAGCTGGACACGACAAGGTCAAAGGGGCCTTGGATTTCGTCGTTCGTGCAGGAGTGCAAAGGTGTGTCGAGGTCGTGTTGCAGTATGCGGACAGCGGGGTTGTTGCTGAAACGCTCTTTTGCTTGTTCGAGCATGAATGGGGAGAAATCCAAAGCAATGCCGCGCGCTTTTGGGTAGTCCTGGAAGATGAGCGCCAGGGTGTGACCGTTCCCGGTTCCAAGGTCGAGTACCTGGGTAAGAGAGGGTACGCGTTGCTGTATGAGCTCGAGGAGGGCTGCTTCTGCTTTGTCGCGGTGGGGGAGAACCTGCGCGCGCGTGAGATAGTTGGCGGCATGGTCTCGAGATTGCCATTGGTTGCTCATAAGAAGGGAGTATAAGAGGAGACCCTCTTCGGCACCTTCGGCATATAGGTGTTTTTTTGGTAGTGCTGTTGCTTCGGCTGGGTGGCAGCGCCTTTTTGCTGAAGTGGATGAAACTCCTGACCTTTTCCCGAGATTGTGCTGACCGAGCCTGCAGTTTTTCACAAACATCTAGGCTTTTTATGGTGTTTCAGGAGAGAAACTTGCAAAGGGAATTCTGAGAAGTGTCATGTTCTGTCAGGTTTGTGGGTGCATGCAGGGGTAACGTCAGCGTAAAGCTCGTGCCTTTGCCGGGGTAGGAGGCAACAGTGATGTTGCCGTTGTGGGTGTCAATAATATTTTTACAGGTGGCGAGGCCAAGGCCGGATCCTTCGTACTGGTCGGCTGTGTGGAGGCGGCGGAAGGGCTCGAAAATCTCTTCGATTTGATCTTGCGGGATGCCGATTCCGTTATCGGCAATAGTAAGAACGCATTCGTTTTGTACTGTTTTGCAGTGCAGTGTGACGATAGGGGGCTCTTCTGGGCGGTGGAACTTGACGCCGTTCGCGATGAGGTTCTGGAGCAGTTGGCGGATCTGGGTTTCTGCGCCCCATAGGATGGGCAGAGGGCCACTGTCTGGGGTGAGGCGAACGAGGGCGTTTTCTTCGAGTGTGATAGTGGTAAGGTCTTCAAGGACTTCGGCGAAGATGAGCGCGAGGTCTATGGGGGCACGTTGACAGCGTTGCGGAGTGGTACGCGCATAGTTGAGCGAATCGTCGACAAGACGGGACATGCGATCAGTACTGTTGCGGATGCGGAAAAGGATTTCTCCTTGTTCGTCGGGAGTGATGTCGGGGTCGGTCGCGAGCATGTCGCCAAGAACTTTTATGCGGCGTAAAGGTGCTTTTAGGTCGTGTGATGCGATTGCCACGAAATGTTCTAGGCGTGCGTTTGTCGCATGCAAAGCCCTGTCGGCCTGTTTTCTGGCCGTGATATCAAGAATTTGTACGATAAGTGCGCCGTTTGGGGCACTTGTTTCTATGTCATTCATTGACACAAGAACCGTGAGTTTTTGGCCGTTTGCGCTGTGAAAGGCAATTTCTTTGGAGGAGAGGTGCTCGCGGTGTTGCACCGCGGTACGGAACTCGTCTTGGTCCTGGTTTGCAATAAAGTCTGTGACGGGTCCTCCTTTGATATCTTCGATTTTTCTCCCGACGAGCTGGGCGAACGCCTCGTTTGTCTTGAGGCAGATTCCTTGTGTGTCGAGAAGGAGCATGCCAATGGCTGATTCTTCAAACGCGAGGCGGAATCTTTTTTCACTTTTCGCAAGCTCGTGATTGGCATGGAGGAGACATGAGGACAGCTCGTGGCGTTCGAGGGCATACAAAATAGTCCGGCGTAAGAGAACCGGGGTGATTTGTCCTTTGACGAGATAGTCTTGCGCGCCCGCTGCAAGAGTGGCCGAGGCTGTATTTTCGTTGTCGTGTCCAGTGAGGATGACGAGAGGGACAGTTTGGGCTGCCGCCCTTAAGGCTGTCACCGTGTCTGTGCCATCGGAATCAGGAAGGCCTATGTCGGAGAGGATGACGGTAGGTGAGCCCTCTGTCTCCAGCTGTTTTCGTGCAGCCGCAAGTGTGCGCACGACAGTGACTTCCCAGCTGGGGTCATCTGGGCGTGGGAAAGCCTCAATCAGGAGGGTGCGGACTTCGAGGTCGTCACCAGGATTGTCTTCGACAAGGAGGAGAGAAGATGAGGAAGTTCTCATGGTGGGAAAAGGTGTTCTAGCTTTTGTGGGGAAGAGAGACTAGTTGAAACCAATATGTACTAATTCCTTTGATCACTCTGATGAATTCATCAGGATCAAGAGGCTTGGTGATATACCCGGCGGCCTGTAGGTTGTAACTGCGCATCCGGTCTGTTTCATGTGAACTTGTCGTCATCACCACTACCGGGATATGACAGTGACTCTCGTTGTTTTTGATCTTCGCGAGGATGTCGATTCCTGCCATATCGGGCAGGTTCAAATCCAACAGGACAAAGTCGAGCAGACACTTTTGATTGAAGAGAAGGTCGAGAGCTTCTTTCCCAGTCCATGCGTGGTGGACGGCATTGGCGATGCGGGCATCAGCGAGGCCATCTTTTGTGAGGAGGGCATCACCGCGACTGTCTTCGACGAGCAGAATTTCAATTGGTCGGGTCATGCAAAAACTCCTTCGCTTTCGTGCTGTTCCTGCTGCAGACTGCCCGCCAAGGTGACGACGAAAGTAGCACCTTCGCCAGGAGTGCTTGTGACGTAGATTTTTCCGTTATGGCGTTGTGCGATTTTGCGACAGAGGGCGAGGCCGATCCCTGTGCCTGCATACTCCTCGCGTGTATGGAGCCGGCGAAAAGGTTGGAAGATACGTTCGAATTGAGCCGGATCAATGCCAATCCCATCATCACGCACCTTGATTGTCCAGACGTCTGCTGTTTCCTCTGTTGCCTCAATCCAGATATGGGGAGTCATGCCTGGAGGTCGAAATTTCAACGCGTTTGACAGGAGATTGAGGAATAGGGAGTGGAGTTGGGACGGCCAACCCCACACGGTCGGAAGGCTCCGTGTCACCTCTATCACAGCACCGGTTTCCTCGATGAGCGTTGAAAGATCAGTGAGGATTGCCCCAAAAGTGGAGTGTAAGTTAACCAAGGAGCGGTGTGGATCTTCGGGAGACTCCACACGAGAGAATTGGAGCAGGTCCAAGATGAGTTCCCGCATGCGTTTTGCCCCGTCTGAGACGAGGCTCATGTATTCAAGACTGATCTCGTCGAGCGTTCCTTCGAGCCGCTTGCTGAGCCGGTCGGTGAATCCGGTCACCATGCGCAAGGGTTCCTGCAAATCATGCGATGCGATATAGGCGAACTGTTTGAGCTCTTCATTGGATGATTGCAGCTGCCGCTCCTTCGCGGCCATGTAGACGTTTTCCACACTAAGCTCGATATTGGTTTCTTCTGTTTTCCGCTCGTGCGCTGCCGCTTTTTTTTGGTTTTTATGATCTTTGTTTCGTGCGATAGACCATATGGTCACCGTGCCTGTCGTCGTGATAAGAAAGATGAGGCATGCGACAATCAAGATGTCGACGGC
>DEIU01000094.1:0-503 GCA_002352645.1 Acidimicrobiia bacterium UBA2766
GGCGAGTGTGTGTTTGTGTTGGGCGAGTGTTTTGTCGCGTTCGGCGAGTGTGTCTTCGCGTTGGGCCAGTGTTGTTTGTAAGTGGGTGAGTGTTTTGTCGCCTTCGGCAAGTGCCTGTTCATGTTGGGTGAGTGTTTTGTCGCGTTCGGCCAGTGTTGTGTGGAGTTGGGCGAGTGTTTTGTCGCGTTGGGCGAGTGTGTCTTCGTGTTGGGCCAGTGTTGTTTGTAAGTGGGTGAGTGTTTTGTCGCCTTCGGCAAGTGCCTGTTCATGTTGGGTGAGTGTTTTGTCGCGTTCGGCCAGTGTTGTGTGGAGTTGGGTGAGTGTCTCGTCGCGTTCGGCGAGTGTGTGCTCGTGTTCGCTCAGTGTTTTGTCGCGTTGGGCGAGTGTGTCTTCGCGTTGGGCCAGTGTTGTGTGGAGTTGGGCGAGTGTGTGTTTGTGTTGGGCGAGTGTTTTGTCGCGTTGGGCCAGTGTTGTGTGGAGTTGGGTGAGTGTTTTGTCGCGTT
>DEIU01000094.1:585-6743 GCA_002352645.1 Acidimicrobiia bacterium UBA2766
GTGTGTTTGTGTTGGGTGAGTGTTGTGTGGAGTTGGGCGAGTGTCTCGTCGCGTTGGGCCAGTGTTGTGTGGAGTTGGGCGAGTGTCTCGTCGCGTTGGGCGAGTGTGTCTTCGCGTTCGGCCAGTGTTGTTTGTAGCTGGGTAAGTGTTTCGTCGCGTTGTGTGAGTGTGTGCTTGTGCTGGGCGAGTGTGTGTTTGTGTTGGGCCAGTGTTGTGTGGAGTTGGGCGAGTGTTTCGTCGCGTTCGGCGAGCGTCTGTTTGTGTTGGGTGAGTGTTTCGTCGCGTTCGGCCAGTGTTGTTTGTAGCTGGGTGAGTGTTTTGTCGCGTTCGGCGAGTGTCTCGTCGCGTTGTGTGAGTGTGTCTTCGCGTTCGGCCAGTGTTGTTTGTAGCTGGGTGAGTGTTTTGTCGCGTTCGGCGAGTGTGTTTTCGTGTTCGGTCAGTGTTGTGTGGAGTTGGGTGAGTGTTTCGTCGCGTTCGGCGAGTGTGTGCTTGTGCTGAGCGAGTGTGTCTTCGTGTTCGGTGAGTGTTGTGTGGAGTTGGGTGAGTGTTTTGTCGCGTTCGGCGAGCGTCTGTTTGTGTTGGGCGAGTGTGTCTTCGTGTTCGGTGAGTGTTGTGTGGAGTTGGGTGAGTGTTTTGTCGCGTTCGGCTAGCGTCTGTTTGTGTTGGGTGAGTGTGTCTTCGCGTTCGGTGAGTGTTGTGTGGAGTTGGGCGAGTGTCTCGTCTTGTTGGGCCAGTGTTGTTTGTAGCTGGGTGAGGGTGTGGTCGCGTTGTGTGAGTGTGTGCTCGCGTTCGGCCAGTGTTGTTTGTAACTGGGTAAGTGTTTCGTCGCGTTGTGTGAGTGTGTGCTTGTGCTGATCAAGTGTCTCGTCGTGTTCGGTGAGTGTTGTGTGGAGTTGGGCGAGTGTGTCTTCGCGTTCGGTGAGTGTTGTGTGGAGTTGGGTGAGTGTTTCGTCGCGTTCAAGCAGCGTGACTTTGTCTTGGCTTATTGTTCGCTCAAAATGAGCGATGGCTTTGTCGCGTGTCAGCAGGGCGGTTTTGAGATCATTTTTTTCGGTGATGAGTTCGTAAGTTTGTATTTCTATATGGGCTAAGGCATCTGCTGCTGCGATCGCAACGGCTTTGATCTCTTTAATACGAGCATTGCTCGTTGTTTGTATGTTTTCTATTTCTTCTTTTGCGTTTCCAAGATTGTCTGTGAGTGTGGCAATGGTTGAAGCCATCTGCTGTTCAGCATGCACACTTTCCAGCTGCGATTTTTCTTTTGTTTTCCTGAGTTCTTCTTGGGTTTTTAGTAGCTCTTCTTCGAGGATATTTCCTTTCTGACTTTTGTCCTTTCTTGTTCCTTCGATACCAGCTTCCAGCTGAGCTATTTGGTTATTGGCCAGTTCCAGTGATTTGGTGAGCTGGTCGTGTTCTTTTACCTGTTTTTCTATAGCCTCTTGTGACTTGGTGAGTTGAATGTAGAGGTTTTCAATTTCCTCTGTTTCTTCTTGTGTTCTTTTTTCTATTTCTTCTTCGATAGAATTTTGAAGTTGATCTATCTCTTGTTGTTTGAGAGTTATTTCCTGGGCGAATTTTTCCTTTAATTCTTCAGCTATTTTGCTATTTTCAGCGTTTTTTTCTGCGAGAAGAAGACTGTTTTTCTTTTGTTCTTCTTTGAGTTTTTCTTCTACTTCAAGGCGTTTTTTTTCCAGCTTGTTGAGTTCATTGATAGAGAGTTTTTTTGCGGGAGATTTTTTGGGAATTCTCTCTGTTTGTCGCCCTGGAAGCACTCGTGAATCCCTGTCAGATTTTTTTGTACTTCTTTGGGAAGTACTCTGGGAATGGAAGCTTTCCTGCTGTCCGAAATCTTTTTTCGGATCGGTTTTTTCTTCCATTTTTGTCTCGGCTAGATCATGAGATTTGCGGGCTACGCTATAAAGCGAGTTGCCTTTTTTTGTATTGAAGTATTCTCTGTTTTTCTGCAGGAGGAAGGGGTGTTTGAGGGAAGCGCTTTGGTTTGTATCGGCTTGTCTCTTGCATCCTTGACCGGGAATCCTGTTTTGGGTGTAGCTCCCGTATTACTCATGTGCCTGGATTGTTGTGAATTATGAGAGGATTGTGAGCATTGAATGGGCTGATTGCCTTTTCGAGAAAAAGGAAAATGGCATGCTCTTGTGGTCTGTTCTGGCCCGCTTCTCGGCTGTTCTGTTGGAGTTCTTCGGGGTACTGTCCTGGTGGAAGAGTTGTGCGAGGAAAAAAGGCAGGGAAGGGGTTTTGTCCTCTGTAAAGTGAGGTCTTCTTCTTGGCTTTGCCGGGTCTGTGGGCAACGGCGTTATCCCGATGGGGCAGCGTTTTTGTAGTGTTTTGCGTTTTTTGTCTTGTTGAGGTGGAGACTTCTTGACTTGCAGTCCTGTGGTTTGATGGCGAGAACGCTCTCTTCTTCTTTTTCTCGAAATTCCTCTATAGTGCCTAAATGTCCTGTGGTTTCCGGGATTTTCCGGGATTTTATTGCAAAGTCTGCATGGATTGCAGGAAACAGTCGATTCTTCATCTAATGAATGGAGGGACACTTGTATATCAGGAATATGTATTTGTTAGTGTGAATGTCGACTGGGGGGCTTCGAGTGAGTGTAAGTGCAACAGAAAATTTAATGGGGAATGAAGCGGTTGATGTTCGGTCTTCTTCAATGGCGACAGCTCGCCAGGATTTGGTGACTGAACTCTTCAGAGATGCCGGTGATGAGGCTTGTCCGGCTGCGCTTGAGGGCCGGTTGTTGCGCACGAAAGATGTGGCGCTTTTGTTCCAGGTTTCAGAACGGGCTGTAGCTGAATGGGCACGGAAGGGGAAAATTCCCAGTGTTCGGACGCCGGGGGGACATCGACGTTATCCCGCAGGACGCATTTTGGACCTTCTTCGCGGTAGCGAAAGTACCGATGCTACTGAGGAAAATCGCGTTGTTTCGTATGCCGGCGCTGAAGTCGAAGAGGCATAATTTTCTTGCGTTTCCCTTGTCTTTGAGCATGTCTGTACCGGCTTTGGAGTATCTCCAAGGTCGGTACAGGTTTACTTGGGGAAGGGGATGCAACCATGGGTAGAAGCGACGCTTTTTCTGCTTGTTTGCCATAACTTGGTGTATGGTCTGGATTGTTGTTTTTGGAGTTTATCTACTCTTTTGTCTTGTGGATACACTACTTTGTGGCAGAGCGGGCTGTTGCGTTTTTTCGTGTGAAAGCGCTGTCTCGGTCTGGATTTGTGATCTGGTTATTCGGGGTTTTTGTAATTGTTTGTGGTGAGAAGAGTCTCCAGACTTTTTGGGGAAGAGGAAAACTGGGTAAGGCAGTGGGGAAATAAGATGCTGAGGAGTTTCTCTTGTCTTTTTAGAGAGGATTTTTTTGTTTGTCTGGGTTATTGAAACAATAAACCTTTCATGAATTATCCTGATAAGTCAGCTTATCTTTTGATATAAAAATCTGTAAATGAACCGTTGTTTCTTTTTCCATGTTTTGTAATTTTTTGTTGGATTATGCTGTGGTTTTCTCTTTTAGAGTATTTTTTATTTCTTTAGTTTTTCTCTGATTAATCCGAAGTACTAGATGGCGAAATTGAGGCTGACTTTGCGACATGGATAAGCAATCTTTCCGTTTTATTTTTTGAGGCGAACTTTGGTGGGACGCCGTGACTGTACCCGCATCTGTGTTGTGAGAGATCTTGTGGAGGTTTATCATGAGACACTGGCGGGATGTAGCGCTCTGCCGGGGCTTGGATCCCGAGATTTTTTTTCCTGACCCCGACGACGAGGAAGCGGCAAGCGACGCAATTGAGATTTGCGGCGAATGTCCGGCTCGCGAGCTATGTTTGGAATGGGCAATTGCTCGACGTGAGAAAAACGGAGTCTGGGGAGGAGCGACAGTGCGTGAACGGCGTAGGATTATTCGTCGACGTCGCCGTAGTGCCTAAGGCCAAAGTCGAAAAATCTTTCTCGGTTTGAGAATCTCTTCTTGATAGTGCATGATCGGGTCTTCTGAGCAAGAGTGCTTGTCAAGAGGCATGAAGGTTGCCGGCGAGGGATTTCCGAGATGAATTTTGCATTGTCACCCGAACTCGAAGAATTACAGGGGACAGTGCGGCGCATCGCTCGGGAAAAAGTGAAACCTCGAGCGAGAGAAATCGACGAGCAAGACGAATACCCGGAAGACCTTTTCGAGATCTTTGCCAAAGCAGGCCTGTTTGGGCTTGTGATCGACGAAGAACACGGGGGATCCGGAGCAGGTATTACAGGTCTTACTCTGGCTATCGAAGAAGTAGCGAAGTATTCGCAGGCAGCGGCTCTTCTCTTGCTTCTTTCGCGTCTTCCAACCGGTCCTCTCCTTATCGGCGGGACATCTGCTCAGAAACATCGTTATCTTCCGGGAATCGCCGCCGGGACTTCTCGTGCTGCTTTCGGGCTTTCTGAACCGCAAGCTGGTTCTGATGTCATGGGGCAGTCCACAGTTGCTGTCCGAGACAACGACCACTATGTCTTGAGTGGGCAGAAGTGTTGGATGTCGGGTGTGACCGTTGCTGATTGGTATGTGGTGCATGCGAAGCTCCACGAAGGTAGCCACCGGGATCACAAACAGACAGTTGCCCTCATCGTGGAACGGGAATGGGATGGGGTTACTGTGGGCAACACCGACCATAAGATGGGAGTTCGTGGCGTTGCTACGGGGGAGTTACTGCTTGATCAGGTTCGGGTTCCTCTGGAGAACCGGATCGGTGAGGAAGGCGGAGGTTTTTCCGTTTTTATGCAAGGCCTGAATGCGATGCGTCCTATTGTGGCGGCTCGCGGTATTGGTTTGGCTGAGGGTGCGCTCATGTACGCCGTCGAGTATGCCAAAGAACGCACTGCCTTTGGGCAGCCGCTTGCTCATTTCCAAGGCCTGCAATGGATGATGGCCGAGATTGCTGCCGAGATCGAAGCATGCCGGTTGCTTACGTATCGTGCTGCATGGATGTCGGATCGTGGTGAGTACGGAAAGAATCATGCCCCTTTTCTTTCGATGGCGAAGTGGATGGCCACAGAATTGGCGGTGAAGGCATCGGATGTTTGTCTGCAGGTATTGGGCGCTGCGGGCTATATGAAAGACCATATGACTGAGCTGTACTATCGGGATGCTCGTCAGTTGACGATTGTCGAAGGGACGACCCAAATTCAAAAGGGCCTTGTGGCAGATGGTCTTTTCCGGGGAGATGTTTGGTGGGATTGAATTGGCCTGAGACTCTTGAACAGATCCTAGCTGGTGAGGACCTGAGCAGGGAGCTTGCGCGTGCTGCACTTGTGGAGATCTTGGAGGGTGAGACAGAGTCGGCGGTGATCGCTGCTTTTTTGACGGCCCTGCGGGCAAAAGGGGAGAGCATCGCCGAGACCGCAGGCCTTGTGGAAGCGATGCTGGAAATGGCGGTCTCGGTTCCTCTGGATGGTCCTTTGCTCGATACCTGCGGTACAGGTGGTGACCGTTCTGGTTCTGTGAATATTTCCACTATGGCGGGATTTGTGTGTGCTGCTGCGGGGGTGCGTGTTGCCAAACACGGCAATCGCTCAGCTTCTTCTCAGTGTGGTTCGGCTGATGTGCTTGAGGCTCTTGGGGCAGAGATCGTTTTGTCTCCCGAAGGTGTGGCTGCGTGTGTCGAGGAGACGGGCATTGGTTTTATGTTTGCCCCAACTTTTCACCCAGCTCTCAAGCATGTGATGCCTGTGCGTCGCGCTTTGAAGATACGCACCATTTTTAATGTTTTGGGGCCACTTGCGAATCCGGCGCGTGCCACACATCAACTCGTAGGAGTGGCTGATCCGTCGCTTGGAAAGCTGGTGGCGGAAGTACTTAACAGTTTGGGGAAAGAACACGCTGTTGTAGTGCATGGAGCAGGTGGGCTTGACGAAGTCAGTACGCTTGGTCCGAATTGTATGTGGCGGGTGCAGAACGGAACAGTGGCAGAAGAAATACTCGATCCTGCGAAGTATGGATTGACACTTGATGTGCCCGCGGCATTGGTTGGTGGGGATGCTGGGGAGAACGCTGCGATCGTGCGCAAGGTCTTTGCGGGGATGCCCGGTCCTATTCGTGACATTGTTCTTCTGAATGCGGCTGTGGGGTTGTGGGTGGCGAACCGGGTTCCGGATGTTGAGTCCGGTCTT
>DEIU01000094.1:6823-21239 GCA_002352645.1 Acidimicrobiia bacterium UBA2766
GATATCAGTCCTGTATCACTTCCGGGACTGTCCTGTGTGGTCTGCGGTGTCGTTTCCCGGGATGCCTTGTGTTGCCTTTTTAGGGACTGTCCTGTGTCACTTCTGAAAAGTATCCTGTGTTGCCTGTGGAGACTGTCCCGTGTGGTCTTGTGGGGACGTCTCGTGTTGCCCGCCTCCAGGGACTGATGGGGTTGTCTTTTGTGTGGCGGGATGGGAGGGGGGATCAGACGTAGGGGGAATCTGAGGGAGGAAGATTCCCCCGTGGAACTGTGACGCGTTGTAGTGGACGAAGACTGGACAAAGAAGAAGATTGCTGGGAAATCTGCACTTTTCGGCAGATCGGGGTTTTTTGTAAGGGTTTTTTCTGCGACTTATCCAATAATGGTGATGTGGAGGTTTCGTTCGCGAGGGCGGTCGTCGAAATCGATTAGGGCAATATGTTGCCATCTGCCGAGTTGGAGAACGCCATGTGTGAGTGGGACCGATACTGAGGGTCCGATGATTGCAGCGCGAGCATGCGCGTGACCATTGCTATCCATCACATTATGGTGATATGAGTGTGATTGTGGAATGAGCCGGTTCATGACCTCTCCGAGGTCGCGGTTTGCTCCTGGTTCAAACTCGAGCACGGTGATAGCCGTTGTGGTGTGAGATGAAAACACGGTGACAAGACCAGTCGTGATCTCTGTTTGAGAGAGGACTGATTTTACCCTATCAGTTAAATCAATGACTTCATTGTTACCCTGCGTTTTAAAAGTGAGAGTCTCTTGGTGCACTGTCATCCTTCTTGGAGTGTAACGAGCATTCAAGTGTGTTGAGGTTTTGGACCCCGCTTGTGTGCAGGTGCATGAAGATGCTGTCTCAAAATTTTTGAGGTCCTTACTTAAGGAGAAGGCTGTGGGAAAAAAGAAATTTTCTTCAAGATCATCTGCTCTTCCCTATGACTCTTCTGCCCGTGAGCTTGCTGCTGCAACCGGAACGGGTTTCAGTGACGATACTGTACTGGCAATGGCAGATGAGGTGCTTGGACCTTATTGGGAGACTGTTTTTCGGGCTTTTTTACGCCGTTTACAAGGAGTGATGAAAAAGTCCTTGTTTGAAACTCCGAAGGAGCTGGTGCCTTACCTGCAGTTTAAACCACCGCAAGCGGTCCTGGCTCCGCAAGTGCGGTCTGCTTTGCGCCTGCTTCTTTCCATGCACCCTGAGCTTGTCGAAGCTACGGGTGCATTGTACAAAGGGCCGCTTCCCAAGCTGCATCATGTTGTTGAAGCTATTGGGCGTAATGATAGAAAAACGCTAAGTGTGCAGGCTTGTGCTGCTGCTGCTGTGCGCTCCGATGGCTGGGCGGTCATCGTTGCGACAGCAGCAGCAGGATGGGCAGGGCTGCATCAGGGCTGGGCAATGGCGCAAGAAGCGGCAGAGAAACAGGAGACACAAAGCGAGAAACGAGAAGAGCGTGTTGTTGTTCGTCTTGAAGAGCGCATCGCCGGTTTGGAGAAACGTCTAACAGACAAAGATCATGATCTTGAGCGGTTACGAGGGGCAAATCGTGCGTTTGATACAGAGTGCGGGCACTTGAAAAAGATGGAGGAGGAGAGCCGTGTGCGTTTTCAGACGGCTGAGACCCGTCTGAAACAGGTCGGGACTGATCTTGAAAAGGCGATGCAGGAGCTTTTACAAGTAGAGAGGAGCAAATCGGAGGTGTTGCGGGAGAGAACTCGCAGAGAGCAGGAACTTGCTCACCAGATGGATGTTTTGCGTGCAGAAAAAGCCCCTGATCTGGAGCCGTTTGTGCATCTGCTGGAATGGACAGCTTCTCATTTTCGTGAAGTGACCCGACCTTTTCGCAAAGAGGAGAGTCTTGCTGTGCCGGAGTCCCATGGTGCAGGTGACGAGCTTTTTTTGCAGGCAAAACGTGTGTTCGAGGCTGGTGGAGAAGATGCGAACACAGAGAAAAGCACGAAAGACTGGGATGCTGCGCGGCCTGCTCCGAGAGATGACAAGCGGTCGTCTCGAAAAACTTCGGGATCGGGAGAAACCAAAGGAAAAGCACGCTCTCACAATGGCGTGCCACGAAGGGGACGTTCTCGTTCTTCGGTTTCTCTTCTTCCGAAGGGACTTATGCCTGGCTCGACAGCTGCTGTTGATTGGGCACTTTCTGAAGAGAAATTGAGCATTGTGGTGGATGGGTACAATGTGACGCGTCAAGTTGAGAGAGGATGGGGCGTGCTGCCTGGGCAGGAGCAACGTCAGCTTTTAATTAGCCGGTGCTGGCAGGCCCGCCGCCATGGAGGGGCCGATATTTTGGTGGTATTTGACGCGGAAAAACCGGACTATTTTGTCGGGCGGCGTTCGATTCGAGGAGTGCGGTACGAGTTTAGTGGTGGCCCAACTGCTGACGATCGGATCGTGGAAATTGTGGCGAGGATGCCGGAAAGCGAGCTTGCGATGGTGGTGACCTCTGACAAAGGATTGGGGCAGCGTCTCGCTGATTTGAATGTTGCCCTTGTGTCTTCCGAGGTGTTTCTTGAAGCTGTCGGTGCTCCAATGAGGAATTCTTCTTGAAGAGGGAGAAGGTTGCAGACAGGTGGGGTTGAACGGGGGTATCTGTCCCGCAGAGCGCGCATACTACCTCGATGCCTTTGCCAATCGGTTTCTTGTGTTTGGGGCAGAGCGTCCTGGTGATATTGCTGAGTGCGAGGATGTTGCAACGGAATTGTCCTGTGCCGGTGTGCGTGTTCTCCTGATCTGTCCTGGAAAACGGCAGGGAGATATCAGAGATGGAGAACTTGTAGATCTGTGGCGGCGTATGTTGTCGGGGCAGCCGGCTTGCCTTACGCATGTCGATCCGTTTGGATGCGGGACTTCGATCGCAGAGCGATGTCGTGTCCACAAGCTTGTGCTCATTGGGGATAACCTGGTGATTCAAGGAAAGAATGGAAGGACACGCAGTTTTGTGAACGTGGGCGCAACTGTGCTTCCTGCGAGGTTGCGCGCGCTGGCGCGAGTGCTGCAATCTGGCGTCGATGGTGTGAATCTGGTGGCACCAGGAGGTCTCGCCGAAGAACTTTTCACCTATGCGGGAAGTGGCACTCTTCTCACCTGGGGTGAGTATGGGGAAGTGCGGCGTGTGGGGTTTCGTGATTATGTTGCGGTGGCGGCTCTCCTACGCCACGGGTGTGATCTTGGCTATCTTCGCCCGCGCTCACCTGATGTACTTGAGGGAATTTTGCCGCGTTCTCTTGTCTTTTTTGCTGACGGAGATCATCCTGCGGGCGTGGTCGCTCTGCAGACAGAACCATATCAAGGGTCAGGATTCGCGGAACTTGAGGCTTTGTTCACCATCAGCCGGTATCAAGGGGAAGGCGTGGGGAGAAGGCTGGTGTCCGCAGCGGTGGAGGAGGCGCGTCAAGATGGTCTCGACGGCGTTTTTGCTGTGACCATGAATGCTGATGTCGCAGGGTTTTTTGTTTCATGCGGCTTTGTTGAAGTGCTTTTGCATGCTGTTCCGGCTGCCAAATGGGAAGGGTATCCCCAGGACCGCCGTTGCATGGTGCGAGCGTTTCGTGTTTTGTTTTCTTCGCACTAAGCCAGGTATTTCTGGAAATAGCTCTGTCTGAGTTATCTCCCCTGACTTGACGACTGCTGTTTTTTGTCGTGTTCTCGAGCTTTGCTGCTTAGGCTCGTACTGAAAAACTGTTCGCAAGTTCCTTGAGCGCGGCGGAAAGGGCTTCTGGCAGCGCACCAGCCCAAGGTGCCCTATTGGGGTCGCTTGTGATGCCTATCGAGAGGCGATCAACGTAAGTACAGGCGACAAGGGCAACAGGGTTGCAAGGCACGAGGCTTGTATTGAGAAAAATATCCTCGATGGGCGCTCCGACCAAAGACAATCGTTTCTTCGGACCGGGGCACGAAGAAATAATGAGATTCGATTGTCGCATTTTTCGCTTGATGACCTGCAGCATTATTGGGCGGGGAATTTTCGCAGCAATTTGGCTCATGCGTAGAAACTCTTTGCGGTTGACTGCTTGTTTGGAAATGCGCGCATGCACTTCTGCGAGACGAGCGCGTGGGGCGAGCTGCATCGGCCAGGATACAGGCGCTGAAACCTGCCGGCTGTTCATCTCGAGTGGGGAAAACTGTGGGTACAAGTGGCGAGTGCTCATGGGGAGAGACACTGGAAATTCGTCAGGAAGATCCGCATAGAGCTCTGCGAGCGCCATCGAGGTGATGGTGTGGTACAGCGCTGTGATACTTGTGTTTGTTGTTGAGCGGAGCTTGCGGAGGAGAGAAAGGGAGAGAGAGACTGTGCCTATCCGCCTTTTTTCAGTGATGGGGTCTGGCCACAAGGGTGTGTTTTTTTCGCGAATGAGGTCGATCCCGCTGAGAAAGGGACGGAGCATACTGAAAGATTTCTCGGGGTCTTTCTCTTTGGTTGTTTTTGCTCGGCGCTGTAGGCGTTCCATTGCCTTTTCTGATCTGCGTATTTTGTTAAGTTCCGCAGAATAATCGGGACTTTGATCAGAGTAGATACGGACCATTTGCAGGGCGTTAAGGCCATCTGTGATCGAGTGGTGGCATCGTACCAGGATGAGAGAACCCTGTTGCAGGTTGTCATAGTAAAAGATGTTCCAGAGGGGTTTCTCTGGGTCAAGAGGGATTTCTGCCCGACGAGAGATATCTGTGTAGGCATCTTTTTTTTCGGGAGATCCAGGAAGTTGCACACTGTCAAAGGCATCTTCATGGCTGAAAGAACTCAAGGTTTCCCAGCGAGGCGCTCGAAGTTTCATTCGGCTGTCGACGGCACGTTGCGAGAATCGCGGACTCCAAGGGAGCATCGTGGTGTTGCGTTCTTTGATGTCCTCGGCATCTGGGCAACCCGAGAGCGACAAAACCGTGTTTCCCGTTTGTTGGAGTGCCCCTTGCCCATAATCCCAAAATGGGGTTTCGAGAATGTTCATACGAGAGACGGGTTTTTTCGGCAACTGCTGTTCTCCTCTATTTTGTACATCGAGACAATGTTTCGTTCCAGGGCTTTTTGAATCCTCTGTCGCCCTATAGAGAGAAATCACATTAAAGCTGAAGGGCATCGCTTTTTTCGCTACAGGTTTTTTGCGATTTTTTCTTTTTGTTTTGCCGGGACTTGTCACAGGTGCGCCATAGAATAGTGCGTGTACCGGAATATAAGGGGTATTCGGGCAGGAACACAGCTTGCAAAAGCGTTTGTGAGAGAATGCGTGACTGTTCTGCTTCCCTGCTTTTACAAGTGTTTTCTGGGCCTTCGCGGCAAGCAGCGGGGTGAAGCTGCGGGTCGGGTTGTTGGGGTTGCGGGGATCGGACTGCTGCAACCATATTTTCTGGTTGCAGGAGGAGCAGTGCAGCATCCTGGAAAAAAAGCAGAAAACCCCAACGAAACAGGGCTTTGGGCCGATAGAGGAATCGAGGCTCAGAGAATTGCGCGAACAAAGCCGATCGCGGGGTTATTTGCGAGAGAAAGCTGGAAGACGACTTTTTTTCCCAGGGGGACTTCCGGGAGGACTTCCCAAGAAGTATCACACCAGAAGAATCTTTCGTGATCGACTGTTCCCAGTGCCAAATGCGAGAAACAGAGATCTGCCAGACTTGTGTCGTTTCCTTTTTTGTCGCACACGACCCTGAAGATGCCACTGTTTTTGATGTCCATGAAGAACGGGCGTTGCGTGTGCTTCAACAAGCTGGTCTTTTTGGTCGTGTGGTTGAAGTGCGAAATTCGCTCACTGCCGAGGAATGATCCCGCTGGAGTGGGAAGAGAACGGGTCTTTCCTGGTTGAAGGCGGGAAAAGAGCAGTGTGTGTGGGGTGTATGAAGGAATAGCGCGCGAAACGGTATGATGCCGCAAATCTTGGCGTCGACAAGGCGTCGACAAGGCGTCGCTTTTTCAGGAAAAAGACCGCAGAGACAAGAATGGGGTTCCTATTCAGTGCTTGTTTCCTTTTTCTCGAGCCATGTTGCACGATCTTGCTATGTGACTGGAATTGGCTGTGGCAGACTGGGGAAAACGTGGCCTGACTCTTTCTTGCAAGATGGGGATGGTCAGGGTGTGCGGCTAAGCTCGTTACTGCTGTTGTTTGCCGGCATTGAGTGCCGTGATCGAGTGCCGAAAAGCTTGTTGAAGCGGATGTGCGGTTTGCTCTTGTCCTGATTCGTGGTGGGCAGCCGTGTGCATAGAGGCTGAGAATCGAAGAAAGTGTTTGGGTGCGAATGACAGAGCATGATGGTGACGGCCTGCCATCGTGAAAAGTTTTGTGAGGCGACTTGATTGAACTACATGCTTTAGAGTGTTCCGATGATGGTTTGCGGCTGTTTTTGGCAGCGCATCCCAAGGCGGAGTCTCCTGGTTATTTTCTGGATATGACAAGACCGACTTTGCAGAAAATTCTGCGAGACCTGGCTTCTGACAAAAGTCCCGAAGATTCTGCCGGAGTGGAAGTACAGGAGGAGCGCGCGCCGTCTGCTGTTCCCTTGTCGGAAGGACCGATCGAGGTTGGTTCTCCTGCGGAAGCCCTGGAAGCCGCGCAAGGGTTGTGCTTGGCTCGTGAGGGGACAGGCTTGTCCGATCTTCCTTTACGTGATGCAGTCCATGGAAATCTTTCGAAGTGGAATGTGTGTGTCGGGCAAGAAGTGCTCGATGAAGGTTGGTGGGTCGCCAAATTGGGGGATCATGCCTGGCAGATCAGCTTTCGTTTTCTGAGCAGAGGGAGGATTCACGAGGCAGAATGGATGCTTGATACGGAGCGCGTGCAACTCAATCCGGAGAACTCCATTGCTGCGGTATTGGGCTGGGTGAAGCAGGCATCGGCGCGTCCTCGGGTGAATCGCCGGCGACGTGGGCGTGGTAGGCCCCGGCGCAACGCGAAACGTAAGTGAAGTAGGTTTTCTTGCGTGTCTTGCTTGTGACCAATGATTTCCCACCAAAGGTGGGTGGGATACAAGTTGTGCAGGCGGAATTGTTCCGGGAGTTTGCGGAGGATGAGCTGTGTGTGCTGGCTTCCGGGCATCCTGGCGCGCCGGAGTATGACGCACAGCTTCCGTATCGTGTGGAGCGGCTTTCCTCCAAGACAATGCTTCCTGTTCCTCGTGTTGTGCGAAGATTTGAGAAGATTGCCGACTCTTTTTTGCCAGATCTCGTGATTTTTGGCTCTGTGTTGCCATTGTCTTTGCTGGCGCCGGTGGCTTCCCGGAAGAATATTCCCTTTGTGAGCATGGCCTATGGGGCAGATATTTCGGTCCCAGGACGTTTACCTGTGGTTGCGAGCTTGCAGAAGCGTGTCTTTTCTCGTGCCTCTGGTGTTGTGGCGTTGGGACCTTGGGTTGCGGGGGAAGTGCAACGAGCCGGCACGGGGAGAACCAATCCTGAGATGCTGGTGGTATGTCCAGGAGTAGATACCAACGAGTTTTGTCCTGGTGACAAGACGGCTGCGCGTCTTTCTTTGGGTTTGCACCCGGACCGTCCCACAGTTTCTTCTCTTTCGCGTTTGGTTCCTCGCAAAGGGATGCACTTATTGTTCGATGCGGTTGAGGACCTCTTGCCGGCTTTCCCTGACCTGCAAGTGGTCATCGGGGGTACCGGACGCTCTGAACGGCGTTTGCAGGAGCGGGCAGCAGGCAGTGCGCTCGCGGGCGTGGTGCGTTTTTTCGGGCGTGTGCCTGATGAACAAATCGCGGATTTTTATCGAGCTGCCGATGTTTTTGCCATGTTGTGTCATGATCGTTGGCGGGGTCTTGAGGCCGAAGGTTTCGGTATTGTCTTTGTTGAAGCCTCTGCCTGTGGGGTTCCGGTCGTCGCTGGACGGTCTGGTGGAGCAGGAGACGCTGTTGAAGACGGCGTCACCGGTCGTGTGGTTAATGCCCGCGATACTGCGGAAGTCGTGCAGGCATTGGGCGCGTACCTTGATAATCCTGTGCTTGGCGCACAAGTTGGTGAGGCTGGGCGTTCTCGTGTCGAAGAAGTTTTTCGATGGGATGCACAGAGAGCGTCTTTTGTTGACTGGTTGCATCGGCATTTCTCTTCTCTGTGATTTTTTTGCGCGCACACAGGACAAGTACGGCGGGCATAGAGCGAACGGTGCGGTAATGTATGTTTTGTTGGTTTTGCAAGACCGGACCTGGTTTTGTGCGACCGTAGAATTTTGTCAGGTCGTTGTCCGGAATTTTCTGTTTCTCCTTTCTTTCGCACGCACACTTTTCCGCAATAATTGGTACCTATTGTGATCGATTTGGGAAACCCGCTTCATTCAGCAGACACATGTTTTGTACGAGGAAAAGCCGCGGACATTTTTCAAGTGGTGGTTGATCCTGGCGCTTATCCTGTTTGGTGGGCTGCTCTGCGTGTGAGCGAGCAAGAGGTCAGTGCTGTTCCTTCTATTGGAGACAACTGGCGTGTGCGCGCGCTGGAAGGGGCGAGTGGGCTCGACTGCAGGTTCGAGGTCATGGACTTTCGCTCAGATCTTCAGCGCAATATCTGGATGGATGTGCGGGGTGTTGTTGACCCTTGTGTCGGTATTGGGTGTCGACAGCAGCCCTTTGAAGCTGAGACCGAATGGTATTTGCGCCCGTGGGGTGAAGAGGCCGGACCAGGAACCGAAAAAGGTACACTCGTCTCTGTTTTTTGGCGGGTGCGCTCAGATCCGCGACGCCGGCAGGAGCGCCTGTTGCGGATGTTGCGTCGTGTCACGTGGCGTGGTTTGAATGGTCTCAAGATTCTTTTCGAGAATGACGTTTCTTGACCAGGGATGGAAAAAGCAGGGGATAAAAGTTAAATAGAGGCTCTTTTTTTAAGGAAACATGCGGTGTTCTAATTGCGGGACTGAGAATCTCAAGAGTCTGTTGTGGTGTGATCTGTGTTTCTCTGCTTTTTCTGATGAGAGTGGGCATGAACACACAGAATCCTCTGAGTTTTTTGCTTCTCCAGGTTTTTCTGCGGACTTTTCTTCTCCAGCACCATGGAAGGGGAACAGTGTGCAATACGCGGGAACGGGAGAGGGGCGTATCTCTGGTGTCTCTGGCATGCCGGCTGGTATGTCTGCTCCGGTGGGGCAAAGCCCGGTTTCCCCTCCAGGTTCGTTTCTTCCTGGGGGTGAGGAAACTGTGAGCGAGACGCGCGGGCAGGAACATACTCCTCTTGGTGACCATTTTCTGACCCATGATGAGGGAGGAGAAGCGGGGTGGAAGTGTTCTGTGTGCGAGAGATTCCAGTCGCTTGCAAAGACAATCTGTCTTTCTTGTGGCACATCTCTTTTTTCTGCGGAGCAGGATGAACAAACGGAACCTCGCGGAGATTCTCGGACTGCTTTGCTTTGGTCACTGATCCCGGGGGGTGGACAGTGGTATATTGGGAAGCGTGCACAGGGACTTTCGCGTTTTGTGATTGTGTTGCTGTCTGTGTGGATGGGCAGCCTGCTCCCTGGGGGAAACGCGACGGGTCTGTTTCATCTGCTGTTTTGGGGAACAGGGCTGGCTGTTTTTTTGCTTTCAGCGTATGATGCCTGGGCAGTGCTTACTATGGGAAGCGCCGCAAAAATTTTACGAGAGCGTGTCCTGCTTTGGGTGATGTGTGGGCTTTTGCTAAGTGCTGTGGGCGGCATGAGCGTGGCGTTTGTTTTCGGAGGGTTCGAGGAGAATCCTGGGCGAGATTTTGAGCAGGATGAGATTGTGACGGAGATGAACCGGTAAGGTGGGTTGCCGGTAGTTGTCGGTCGAATGGTATTTTCTTGTCTTTTCAGGTTGACGGGATGTCCGGTACACGTCAGAAGGAAGAAACGCAGAAGGCAAGGGCTGTTTCGGCTGCTCGCGACAGGGAAACTCAACCGGCGCCTGCTATTGGTGGGGCTTGGCTGGCCAAAATAGCATTTGCTGGAAGTTGTATTTTTGGTTTTTTGTCTGTTCTCGCAATTTTTCTCCCTGCAGTGCGTCCAGCCTTGATCTGGTGTGATCTTTTACTCTTTGTTCTTGGTTCGACTGCTTTTCTCTTGTCTTTTTGGATCGCCGGACGGCGTGCATTGCAGGGAGTTGGGGTACACGCGACTGGTTTGTATTTGGCAGTGTTTGCGGCAAAGCGGGAGCGTCGTATGTTCCAATGGTCTTTTGCCGGCATGGTTGTGCTGTCGCTGGGCGTTGCCATATTGGGAAGCGATCCTGATCCCTTGCTTGTGGGTTTTCCTTGGTCTGCTTGGGGAATTTTGGTGTCAGTTTTCCCACTCGCGTGCGCGGGCTTGCATGGCGCTCGCTACTGTGCATGGCCTGTAGGGTCGCCGAGACAACAGGGCTGATGGTTTTCGTCCCAGTCTTTGCCCTACAGGGCTTACGGTGCTGTATGATGCCGTTTTTTCGACAAGCTTCGGTACAACTGGTTCTCTGGAAGCGTCGAGAAAAATGGCTTTGTGGGCATGTTGCGGCTTGGACGGCTGTGTGTTTTTTGGCGTGGTGCCGCCAGGTTTTGTCTGTGACGGCACCAGCCGGGGTTTGTGAAGTTCGTCTTTAGAAGTCAGAGGAGTTTGCGTTGATATCGATGCGCAAAATCGAGTCGTCTTTATAGTTGGCAACCCAAACTGATCCCGCTCCTGTCGTAATTCCAATCGGGTAGTCGCCTACCGGAATATTGGTGAGAAAATTATTAGTTTCGGGATCGATTTGTGTCACGGTGTCATCGTCCTCATTTGTCACCCAGATTTTTCCTGCAGCGTAAATGATTCTGCTTGGCGTGTTGCCTGCAGGGATAGTCACGATGACCTTGTTCTCTTTCGGGTCGAGACGTGACACCGTGTCTTTTCGGCTGTTCGCCACCCAAATGCTGCCGTCGCCTGCCACGATTCCTGTGGGATGTTCTCCGACTTGGATCGTCGCGAGAACTTTGTTGGTTTTCGGGTCAATGCGTGAGACAGTGTCGTCATTCCAGTTACTCACCCATATGGAGATGTCTTTGTTTTCATCTGTGAAAACGGCAATATTCCGAGGATCATCGCCGACGGGAATCCTCGAAATAATCTCATATGTTTGTGGATCTACTCGGGTGACGGTGTTGTCAAAGAGCATCGTGATCCAGATTGCCCCGTCGGCAAAGACAATGTCCCCGGGGCCGTTCCCAACCTCAAAAGTGTGAATGACCTTATTGACAGTGGGGTCGATGAGCGACACGGTTTTGTCGTTCCGGTTCGTCACCCAAACAATATTTGCGACAACAGTGATGCCGGTCGGGTTGGAACCGACGGGAATTTCTCTCGGGGCTTTGTTGGTCGCTGGGTTGATACGTGAAACCGTTCCTCCGTACAGGTTGGTAACCCACAGAGAATTTGCACCAAATGCCAGACCGATCGGGCTTTTTCCAACATCGATTCGGGGTGCGATCTGGTGTTTTGTCGTGTTTGTGCTGGTTTTCCCCTGTTCCCAGAGCCAGAGAGCGCCAGATGCCAAGACAAGAGCGGCCAGGATGGACATAGCAAGAAGTCGATGGGGCCAGCTTGGTGTGGGAGCCTTGCGCACAGGGGGCATGTCGTAGGCAGGAGGGAAGAGTCTGGAGTCGGAGCTTGGCATCAGGGTGATGGAAGAATTCTCTGCTGTCGCGCTGTTTTGTACGCGAGATTGTGCAGTGCCGGAAAAATCATTGGGGGGAGTAGAGAGAACGTCTTGTGCTGTGGTCCGTTGGAACTGTGCGTCGTAGAGAGACTCGGGAGAGAAGAGCGCGGGGGTCTCCTCAAGATTGTGTTCGCTGACTTCGCTGTAGGGAGAGAGGAAGTTGCGGGGAGTGGGGAGGGGAATACCATGGGTTTTCGGTATTCTTACTGTCGCTGGGGAAGGTTTTATTGTTTCCGGACCGCTGGGATCCTCTGCCTGCTTGTCTGGCGAATCCTGTGGAATGAGGTCTGGGACAGAGCGAATGTTGGGCTTTCTCGGATTGTTTTGTACTGTTTCTGGTGCGAGGTCTGCCCGGGATTCCCGGTGTTCGGAGGGGAGCATCGCGGCTTGGTCGTCTGCTTGGTTGACGGCCAGGGTGGCGGAGTCATGGCGGGGCGGAAGAGGCGGAGAGATCTCCGAAGACGTTTCCGTGTGGGAGTGTGACCGAAACACATCTCTGCGTTTTGGTGTCACGATAGGAATGCTGCCTGTCCCGGAAGCTGCAAATGAACGAGCCAAGCGGGCGGTTCCCAATGCGACTGCATGTTTGGGGTGTGCATCCACTGCTACCCATCGTCCGAGCTCGGAACTCACCATTTGGGAGACCAGCGGAATGCGGGAAGACCCCCCGACCAGGAGGACAGAGGAGAGATTCTCCGCAGTGATACCCGCGGAATGCAATGCCTGGCGCAGAACAGTAATCGTATCGTCGATTTTTGGGCGAATGTGGCCTTCGAATTCTGTCCGGGTGATTCGTACGTTGATTCCCCCTGTAGGAAGCAGAGTACGGATCACACTTACCGTATCGGTTGAGAGACCTTCTTTCGCTTCGATACAACGCTGTCGGAGTTGGTTTACGGCTTCAATGGTTTGAGGGTCTGTGCTATCGAGATCTTCCAGGTTGACACCGCTGCTTTCGAGGACATGCTGGAAGATAATTTCATCGAAGTCCATGCCGCCGAGGAATTCCACCCCTTGTGCTTTCCCGACGATCACGAAGCGGTCGTCTGTTTTTTCGAGAATGGCGACGTCGAAGGTTCCGCCCCCAAGGTCGTACACCGCAATGCGTGAACCAGGCGGCATACGCTCTTTTGCTTCGTAGTCAATCGCAGCAGCAACGGGTTCGGGAACGAAGGTCGCGTGCCCGATACCCGCCATGTCGGCAGTTTCGTGGAAGCGTTTAATTTTGTAGTTGCCCCAGTTGGCAGGGTGGGATAAGGCGACCGTTTCCGGCATCCCGCCACGGCGCTCGATCACGTGGTCGAGAATATGGCGGAGCTGGAGGGCTAAGAGAAATTCGGCAGAGCGAGCTTCTCCTCCCACAATGAGAGGAGTGGGGTCGCCGATGCGCCGCTTGAATTCGCGGACAAGGCGTGTAGGACTTTCCAGGGCGCGGCGAAAAGCTGCTTGTCCATGTAAGACAAGGTTGTCATCACCGAGCCAAAGCGCAGAGGGAATAGTGACAGAATTTGTGTCCAGCCATTCCATTTCGGTCGTGCCCGGTGCTATGACTGCTGCCGCAGCCCAGGTTGTTCCCAAATCGATGCCGACAGAATAGCGCACACCTGTTCGTCTCCCGTTGAGAACCGTTGCCGGCCCGGTCGAACTTTTGCTTGCATGTCGAGTTTGCTGATTGATTGCGACCGAGAATTGCCACTCTTTTCAGGTGTTCGGCCTGGCTTGCGTCCCGTGCCACCTTTCGCTGTCTTCACTGTAGGCGTCTGCTCTTCGACTCTCCAGTGTGAGGAGCAAAGCCGGCGAATTCTTGTGTGATGATGGGGTGACGATGAGGGCCGGGGAGAAGTCAGTGACGGTCGATAACCTTAGGATCAATCCTTGCAACTGTACCGTCATGGTAATTCGTGACCCAAATGGCATTGTCGCCTAAAACCGCGTCTCGGGGTTTGCTCCCTGGGTAGACACGTGCGACAACCATATTTTCTTCGGGGTTGACGAGGGAAATTGTGTCGTTTTGGTGGTGTATTACCCAGAGAGTATTTTCGCCAAAAGCGAGTGTTCTCGGTTCGAACTTGGTGGGAATACCTATAGTTGCTTTGTTGAGATTGGGGTCGATGCGGATCACGCTGTTATCGAACTGGTTTGCAGCCCAGACAGTGTCCGCGCCGAATGCAATGTCTCCCGGGAGGGCATTGATGCTGAGCGGGATCACCGCTGTTTGTTTGTTGGTCGCAGGGTCAATGCGAGAGACAGTTCCGTCATAGTAGTTGGCCACCCATACGGAATTATGACCAAATGTAATGCTTCGAGGCGTTCGTCCGACTTTGATGGTTGCGACAATTTTATTTGTGGCTGGGTCGACGCGTGAGACAGTATTGTCTCGTTCGTTTACGACCCAGAGGCTGTTCGCCCCAAAGGCGAGATCTACTGGATATTTCCCAACCGGTATGGTCGCAGTCAGCATATTGCTGTTGGCGTCGATGCGCGACACGATGTTTTCTTCAGAGTGCGCTGCCCATACGCTATGCGCGCCGAAGGTAAGCCGTGCGGGGTGGTCTGCGGCGGGAACAGAGACGTCGATTTTTTGCGTGACGGTGTCGATGCGGGTAATAGTGCTGTTTTCAGAGTTTGCGACCCATATAGCTTCTGCTCCAAATGTCACCCCAGTCGGTTTTTCGCCAACTTGAATATTGTCGGAATGGGGATGTCTCGTGGTGATTTTTTCTGCCTGAGTTGCAGGGGATACAGATTCGTCTTCATCGTTCAGAAAATAACTCGCGATACTTGCTCCGGCGGCGAGTGCTATCAG
>DEIU01000094.1:21368-44904 GCA_002352645.1 Acidimicrobiia bacterium UBA2766
TGGTGTTCTGGGGGTGGAACGGGGATGGGAGGGGGATCTGCGCTTTCCTCTGGCCAGCCGGTATGTTTCCCCATTGCTTCCCCTTTTGTGTCAGTGTTTGTTGTCGCGCTGGGTCTGTCGTGTTGGTTGTTGGCGCGGCGAGTTTATTCTGACATTTCCTGTGTTTGTTGGGGATTGCTCTGGTTGTTGAGTTTTATGATCTGTGTGGTTTGTTTTCCCAAATGGGAAGAAGCGGGGTCAGAGTTGCCTGGCGTTTCTTCGGATTGGGCCGAAGAACCAAATCCCCTTTTTACTCGCTTCTACAGACTTGCACATTGTAATGGGAAGAGAGATGAGGGAAAAGAGTTTGAGAGTGTGTGCGGTGTTTTGTGGAAGAAGAGGTGACTTGTCTGGTGTGCTGTGTGTTCGGGAAAAAAGATCTGCGGGGACTTTGGGAGAAGTCTTTTGAGGGGAGCCTGAAGGGGAGGAGAGACGGCGGACGCCCCGCGTCCGCCGTCTCGGCGGGTGAATTGGCATGCAGCCTTCTGGACGAAGGGAGGAAAAAGCCAGATGCTGCAGGCCGGCCCGCCGTTTGTAGGAACGGGAAGTGGAGAAGATGGGGCGTCTCTCTCACCTGAACCGTTCCAAGGAGTGTCACTTTTTTTTGTTGTGAGTCCTTGTTGTTGTGAGTCTTTTGGTTGTGAGTCCTATTGGTACTTGGTATCTCCTCGACATTTATCCACTAGATGTGTACATGTAGCCGGTAAGTAGCGGGGAGGGAAATCCTGAGAGAAGGTATCGTTGGAAGCGGGTTTACCGCTTTACTTCCACTTTTTTCGGAATGGCTTTTTCCGGTTTCGGGATGGATACCGACAGAACTCCAAGGTTGTAGGAAGCGCTTACAGTGTCGGAGTCGATTCCCTTGGGGAGAGTGACGCGCCGCTCAAATGAGCCATAAGTACTTTCCCGTCGGAGCCATGTTTCGTTCGATTCTTCCTTCTCGAAGTGGCGTTTTCCTGAAACGATCAAGATGTTGTCGTGTACTTTTACTTCGACATCTTCTGGGACAATGCCGGGAATCTCAATTTTTACTTGGATGTCGTTTTCTCTCTCGACGATATCCAAGTTTGGAGCAAAATTCGTGTCAGGGAAGTCGAAACCGCGTCGCATGAACTCTCGCATGTCAAAAAAAGGGTCGGGCCTGGTCGCCAAGTTTGTCATTTTGTTCTTTCCCTTTTGCTGTTTCGTGTTTTGATCTCCCGTTTGAGTGACCGTTGTTCGCGACATTTTGTGTGGCGTATCGGCCACTTTTGTCGTGCGATCTTCCGGCGATCACTCTTTTTTGGAGTTCGATATATGCAACGAGGGGAGAGGAATGGATATTCCCTGTGGCAAGATTTTTTCTTTTATGCAATCAGAAAAGTTGAGCGTATGTGACTCATTATTACCGACATGAAGAATTCTGCGCTAAAATCAAGACCATGTCCATAAAAGATGCTTCACACGATGCTTCACACATCGATGCCGATTCGCCAGAAGACGGCGATAATCCCGATACTGACTCCCCTGATATGGGAACGGACACTGCCGCGGAAAATACCACCCCTTCCGAGGTTGTCCATGACGAAGAGTTCCCGTCTGTTACTGTTCGCCCTGCTTCCAAACTTTCGGGTGGAACGTCTGTAAGAATTCTTGACGCCGAATCCCGCGATGACCGGACAGAGGAAATCCCCAGTGTTCTTGGTGTGCTTCCTCTGCGAGACACAGTTCTCTTCCCGGGCATTGTGGTTCCGGCCCTCGTGGGAAAACCCCGGAGCAAAGCTCTTATTGAAGCGGTGCTTGCGGATGAGAGTGACGACGAAAAATATCTTGCAGTTGTTGCCGTTCGAGACCCCGAAACTGAAGACCTCTCCCTTGATGATCTGTACCGTGTTGGCGCCTTGGCACGTGTTATTCAGATGATGAAGCAGCCTGATGGGACGTTGCGTGTCGCGATTGAAGGCGTTTCCCGTGTTGTTATTGAAGAGTTTGTGCAGGAAGTTCCCTACTTTCGCGCGCGGGTTTCCCCGCTCGACACAGTGATTGCGGATGTTGATCGCGTTGAGGCAATGCAACGCAGTGTGCTTGGGGCTTTCCAGCGCATGGTGGAATTGGCGCCTTATTTGCCGGAGCGTCTTGTCACGGCGGCGCTGAACGTTGGAGACCCCGAACTCCTTTCAGATTTCCTCGGTGCCAACATCAATACCGAGACACAAGAGCGTCAGAAGATTCTTGAAATGGATGACCTTGCAGACAGATTGCAAGAGATCCTCAAGGTTCTTACCCGTGAGGTTTCCCTGCTCGAGATCGGGACGCAGATCAGCGAAGAGATCCAGGGGGAGATGGAGGAGCAGCAGCGGGAGTTTGTGCTGCGCCGCCAGCTTGAGGCGATTAAAAAAGAACTTGGAGAAGGAGACCCCGAAAGCGAAGCGGCCGAACTGCGTACCCAAGTCGAGGCGTCGGCCATGCCCACAGAAGCCCGTGAGGAGGCCCTTCGCGAACTCGACAGACTAGAGAAAATTCCTTCGGTTTCGCCCGAGTACTCTGTTATTCGCAGTTACCTTGATTGGATGCTGGCTATTCCTTGGGGCAAAGTCACGCAAGACACAATCGATGTGCATTCGGCGAAGACCATTCTGGATGAAGACCATCATGGTCTCGATGAGCCCAAAGATCGTATTCTTGAGTATCTTGCAGTTCGCCAGCTCAAAGCAGATTTGAGAGGTCCTATCCTCTGCTTTGTTGGCCCTCCTGGTGTCGGAAAGACTTCTTTGGGCCAGTCTTTTGCGCGGGCTTTGGGGCGAAAGTTTGCACGGATGTCTCTTGGTGGCGTACGAGATGAGTCCGAACTTCGCGGTCATAGGCGCACGTATATTGGCGCGATGCCGGGACGTATCGTGACAGCCTTGCGTCGAGCTGAGATGATGAATCCTGTCATCATGCTCGACGAAGTTGACAAACTTGGGAGTGATTACCGGGGAGATCCTGCTTCGGCTTTGCTGGAAGTGCTTGATCCGGCACAGAACAATACCTTCCGAGATCACTACTTGGATGTGCCGCTCGATCTCTCGAAAGTGCTCTTTATCGCGACGGCAAATGTGGCACACACCATTCCGGGGCCTTTGCTCGACCGGATGGAAGTGATTGAAATCCCTGGGTATACCGATTCTGAGAAGAGGGCCATTGCTCGTGAATATCTGCTTCCGAAGCAGCGAGAAGAGCATGGTCTGACAGAATCCCAGCTCACGCTGGAGGAAGACGCCCTCTCTCTTGTGATCGAGAGCTATACAAAAGAGGCCGGAGTCCGTAATCTGGACCGTTCTCTGGCGACCCTTATCCGAAAGACTGCCCGAGAGATTGTGGAATCTGATGGCAGTCTCGCCTCAGTGGCCATTGACACAGAGAGGGTGCATGCCGCGCTCGGCCCTGAACGGTATACCCCTGATCTGGCTGGAGAAGACGACGAAGTCGGCATCTCGACAGGTTTGGCGTGGACGCCGGTTGGGGGTGACGTCCTCTTTGTGGAAGTCTCGATCACACCAGGAACTGGCCAGCTTATCTTGACCGGTCAACTTGGAGAGGTGATGCAAGAGTCGGCGCAAGCAGCCCTCACGTACGCGCGCACCAGAAGCGCTGATTTTGGCATGGGTGATGATTGGAAACAGACCCATGATGTGCATGTGCATGTGCCGGCAGGAGCAATCCCAAAAGACGGCCCTTCGGCGGGGATCACGATAGCGACTGCGCTTGTGAGCGCCATTACAAAGCGGGCAGTGCGACGAGAAGTGGGGATGACGGGAGAGATTACTTTGCGGGGCAAGGTGCTCCCGATCGGCGGGCTCAAAGAGAAGTTGCTTGCCGCGCACCGTGCCGGTCTGCGCAAGATCATCTTGTGTGAGAAAAACGCAAAGGATCTTGTGGAAGTTCCTGAGTTTGTGAAGGAAGAACTCGATATCATTTTGGTGACTCACATTGATGAGGTGTTGAAACACGCGCTTCTTTGATCGGTTTTTCAGGGCAACTCAGGCCTGTGCCTGCCCTGAGAGCGTGCGCTCAACGTCCACACTGTGTCTGTGGAGCATTCGTGGAATGTGCACAGGGCGTGGAAAAGTATCTGGAAGACATTCCGTTTGTGTTCTCTGTACAGGTTGCAGAAGCTGGGCTGGGAGAGGGTGTTCTCAGGTTTCTCGCTGATGTTGCTGCAGTGTGGAGAGCTCGATCGGTGGTCTCGAAAAGCTGCGCTGTCTGTGCAATCGGTCCTGTTGCCATTGTCGGCCTGTGTACAGGTCTGGTGGCGCACTCGCGGGTGTTTGTGACGGTGAGTCAGATCTTCCTGACAAATATTCTGAAAAGTGTCATAAGACGGAAAGAGCAGGGACGGCGTGACGGGACAAGATGCCGCTCCAGTGGCAATTGGTGTTGATGTTGGCGGTACAAAGATCGCGGCAGGAATCGTTGACCGAACAGGCAAGATTCTTACGGGGACACGCGTACCGACTCCATCGTCAAATGGAGATGATGTCGTGCGCGCCATCGGCGAGTCTGTTTCCATTCTTTGTTCTTCTGCGCAGGGCAGTCGGGTGACACGAGTTGGTGTCGGTATTGCCGGGTTGGTGGATCAGGCGAGCGGTCACTTTCTCTATGGTCCCCATCTCGACCTTGTGAATGCTCCTCTGGCTGACCTTCTTGAACAACAATGTGGTTTACCGGTTTTTGTCGACAATGATGCCACGGTGGCGACTTTGGCAGAATACCTCTATGGGGCAGGAGTCGGATCTTCCCACATGCTCATGCTTACCGTTGGGACAGGTATTGGGGGAGGGATTGTGCTTGACGGACGTCTGTACCGTGGGGCACATGGGTTCGCGGGAGAGTTCGGTCATATCTATGTAGATCCAGAGGGATTTCCCTGCGCTGATGGTCATCACGGGAATTGGGAGAGCGTCGCGTCGGGAACGGCACTTGATCGTTTCGCGCATGATCTGGTGCGTGCGCAGCCTCAGGATTTTTCTGGATCCGGACCTTCCGGTGAAGTCAAAGGTGCTGATCTTGTGCGGGCTGCACAAGATGGAAACTCCGCGGCTCTTGCGGCTTTTGATACCTTTGCAGGGCTGCTCGCACGCGGCCTGGCAGGCCTTGTGCAGGCTTTTGACCCAGAGCGTGTTGTTGTGGGGGGAGGAGTTGCTGCGGCCGGTGAGTTTTTACTTCGTCCCCTGCGAGAGTATCTGGCCCGAGAGTTGATCGGAGGGAAGTACCGTCCGTCTGTTGAGATTTTTCCAGCCCGTCTCGGTGTGGACGCCGGGGTGGTAGGAGCTGCGGCCCTTACCTTTGATGCCGGTTGATGCCGGTGCATCTGTCGGCTGAAGTGGTGTGAAACTTGGCAGTGGGAGCCAGGAAACTTCCCAACTTGCAGGCATTTTCCGGAGCAGGAAAAGAGTATTCTGCGTTTGTCAGGTGTATGGACTCTTTTGTTCCTATGATGAGCGAATTGGAGTCGCGGTCTGAAAAGTCAGGCTTTCCCCAGTATTTCATGTGGTTTTTTCTTTTTCCTCCTTGTCCAGCGCGTGGAGCTCAAGAATGAAATCAGTGATCGTGCCGCGGTCAATTTCAGAGAGCGATTTTGCAAAAGAAGGCATGGATTTTGGCCCTTCGATCAGGGCGTCTTCAATGATCTCGGCGCTGAGTGTGTCGCTGCGGAGCGAGGGTCCCTGTCCGCCTCTTGCATCGGAACCATGACAACGAGCGCATTGTGCAGTGAAGATTTTTCCACCTCTTGAGTCTGCGTTGGGGAGAGTTCCCTCTGAAGAGCAGGCGTTGAGCAAGAGGGCGCAAAAAAGGAACAGCCCAATGCTCCAGCAAGAAGAGACGTAACGAGAAGAAAGGTCCTGGGAAGGAAGCTGTGGGAGAAGAAAAGAAAGTCTCATCGGTGTGTCTTTCGGTGTGTCCTTGGAAGAGGCGGCAGGCTTTTGGCAGAGGGGAAAACCGATCTGGGGCGACCGAAGGCGTGTGACCGGGAGGGGGGCTGCTCAGTTTTCGGTGGGTGTGCCGTATCTCGGGCTGGGTCGTTCGTATCGGTTTATTCTGCGCTGATGCTAGAGGAGAGGATACCGACTTTTCGATTGAGGAAGGCTTTGCGTATGGCGCTTTTTTCAGGTGTGGTTTTTTTGCGGTTTGTTGGGATTTTGGGATGGGAAGGGTATAACTGCTTTTTTCGTTTTTGGGGATAGTGTTTGGCAGAAGATGCCCGTTCCTCCGTGCAGACGAAGTGAACAGGTGTCTGTGTTTTTTTGACCAAGGGGATGGGCCTTTGGACCGGGCTATGGTTGGTTTTTTTTGGTTTTGCCTGGGCCTGGGAAAGAAAATCGTATGAACAGTGATGACACAGGAAACAGAATGGAAGACCGCTGGCAGGATTTCCTCGACCATCTCGGCCAAGGTGGATCGTGTACTCCTGCAATGTTTGGGTTTGCCTCTTTGACTGCTCCCCAACTCGAGGAAATTTTGGATGTTGCCTCTGGATTGGAGGGGGCTACCCCCGTGTTGTATGACGCGGATTTTCGCGATGTGGTATTCGCTGATGATGCTGTTTTTAATGAGGTCACTTTTCGGGGCCTTGCCCTGTTCGACCGCGCGGTTTTTCAAGGGATTGCCTGGTTTACTGGTGCTTTGTTTACTCGTGCTGCCTGGTTTACGGAAACAATTTTCCGCAGTATGGTGAGTTTTGTGGGGAGTGTTTTCGCTGGTCCTGCTGGTTTTGGCGGTGCTCAGTTTGGGCAGGATGTGGGTTTTGGTGGTGCGAGATTTCTGCAGGAAGCCGGTTTCGGTCATTCTATTTTTCAAGGTATCACTTGGTTTCGTGGAACTGTTTTTGACAGTGTGGCTGGGTTTGGCAAGACTTTTTTTCACGGCATCGTGAGTTTTGAAAAGAGTACTTTTTCAGGAATTGTGCAGTTTGGTGGTGTGCAATTCGCGCGTTCTGTTTATTTTGATGATGCTGTTTTTTTTGGTCGCGATCTTGTGGCAGTACGAGTCTCTTTGGTGGCCCCGGATCATTTTGCTGTCACAGAAGTGGGGGAAGCCTTTAACGAGCTTTTTTCTTGGTATGGATTCGACATTATTGCTGAGGGATCTTGGGATATCTTCCGCTCGAAGCAGCTTGTGAGCAGGAATTTTGGGGGAAATATCGCGAGCGTGAGTGCCCCGGAACGATTGCGGAGAATGCAAGAGACGGTGCAGAAAGCAAGCGAATGCCTCGACCTTGTGGGAAATTGCCAGACAACAGAAAGAAATGTGCCGGGCGGGAGGGTAGCAAAAGAGGCGCGGCTTGCTGCTTCTTTTCAGAGAGCAGAAACTATCTTGATCCAAGTAGGTTCATGGTCTTTTCTGAAATATATTGATGATGACGGCGAAGTACTGCTCTCTAGTTGCCAATTGCATGCAGTATCCGAAGCTGTTGCAAAGAATGGAGTGAGTGGCAGCGCAAGTGATGGCAGCCAAGTGGTGAGGAACCGGGATGATGAGCCCGAAGTGGAATGTCCGATGGGTGATCCCTTGTTCTTTTGGCTACTCACTGCTTCTACCTAGTGTGCTGTGTGCCGGAGCTGATGTTCGGCCGGAGTCCTTCCTTTGGGGCGGGCCTTTTTCTGGAAAGTTGCTTGTGGGAAGCTAGTTTTCTCTTGTCGTGAGTATTGTGGCGTGTGTGTGCGCCAAGGTACCCGAGAGGCATGCATATTCCAGGTGCCAGGGAGAAAAGTGCTTGTGCAGCTGTCGGGAAGCTTGTCGAGAAGCCGGTCGGGAAGATTTTCAGGAAGATTGCTTCGCCAAGACCACTTCACGAGCACTTGACAAGGAAGCAAGGCATCGAATCCGGAATGAAAAGGCACCGAAGCGAGTACTGTTCTGCTCTGGGTTTGTGGCATCTGGTTCTCATGGGATTCGACTGAATGCGAGAGCGTGTCCCACGATGGAAGGTTTTTGGTCCTGTGATGGAGACCGGCGTTTTTTCGGGGCAAGAGTACTGTTGCTGTCCGGGTTTCTTTGTGGAGGTTTTCTGAAACTCCCTCTGGAACTGGTGTATGCAGGATGGTCGCATGAGAGAAGTGAGATGTAAAAACGCGTGTTATCGCGTGCCTGTGAGAGAAAGATGAGCAGCATTATGGAGTTCAGGCGTATTGGCAATATTCCTCCTTATGTCTTTGCTGTGGTGGATAGCCTCAAGATGGAGGAGCGCCGGCGGGGAGAGGATGTGATTGATCTGGGGTTTGGGAATCCCGATATCCCTTCTCCTGATATTGCCGTTGAGAAATTGTGTGAGGCTGCGCGAAATTCAAAGAACCACCGGTACTCATCGAGTCGTGGCATCCCGAAACTCAGAAAGGCGATCACTGATCTGTACGCCCGTAATTTTGGCGTCGATCTTGATCCGGAACGCGAAGCAATCGTGACGATTGGGGCAAAAGAGGGGCTCGCGCATCTTATGTGGGTGCTTGCTGAGCCAGGGGACGGGGTCATTGTGCCCTCACCTTCTTACCCTATTCACTTGTTTGCCCCGAATTTGGCAGGCGCGCGTGTGACGCAAGTTGAGCTTGGGCCTCATGTCGAAGACTTTTTTGTTGCCTTGCAGCAGGCATATGAGCGGAGCTGGCCACGTGCGCGGGCCATTATCACTTCTTTCCCGCATAATCCCACGACCTATTCCGTGGACAAGGGGTTTTTTGAGCGACTTGTCGAATTCGCGAAGAAAAATGATGTTTTTCTCGTCCACGACTTCGCATACGCTGACATCTATTTTGATGGCTATCGCCCTCCGAGTCTGCTGGAGGTCCCTGGCGCAAAAGATGTGGGCGTTGAGTTGTACACGCTCACAAAGTCGTTTTCGATGCCAGGGTGGCGTGTGGGATTTGTTTTGGGGAACCCGGAGATGATTGCCGCATTGCAAAAGCTCAAGAGCTACCTTGACTACGGCACTTTCCAACCTATCCAAATTGCTTCGATTGTGACGATGAATGAAGCGCCGGATTACCCCAAGGTGGTGCGTGATCTCTATAAAGTGCGCCGTGATGTTTTGTGCGATGGGCTGGAGCGTATTGCCTGGAGCGGTGTGGAACGCCCGAAGGGGACGATGTTCGTCTGGGCGCCTATCCCAGAGCAGTACCGCCATCTTGGATCGGTTGAGTTTTCTGTGCGTCTGGTGAAACAGGCCAAAGTTGCGGTCAGTCCTGGCGTAGGGTTTGGGCCTGAAGGAGATGGTTTTGTGCGTTTCGCTCTGGTTGAGAATGAGCAGCGCATCGGACAGGGCCTACGTGGCATAAAACGGGCGTTTGACGCCAATCTTGCCCTTCCCTAAGGGAAGGGGTTTCCCTGCTTCGGTTGCTACTTTTTCTGTTTGCTGCTTCCTGGAGTTCAGGTGTTTCCAGTGTGTATTGGCCTGTCTGGGCAGAGGGCCCGGACAGGCCTGGCAGGAGAGGGCCTGCTCCCGCCGTGTGCTGTGCAGCGCCCCTCTCCGCCGGCGGAGTTTCTCTGTTGAAGTTTTTTGGTATTGCTTGATTGGGTTGGGAAGTAGTCGATGCCAGAAGCAACCGAGACTGTGCGCGTGTTTGTGAGATGGCTCGATATTTTTATCGCGGGTATGTGGCTGTGGATAAAGCCTTTTTCTCGACGCACGAGAGTGCTTGAGACTTCCCCGGGTGACGAGAAACACCTGGTAGAGTTTTTCCGTGTGCAGACCGGACTGGGATTTGGGTATTCGGAAGGTGTGCGTGTCGTGGACTGCCGGAAGTGTGGGAGACCTCTGCGTGATGGGAACACTTCTTGTCCTGCGTGTGGCGATACCTCGCTTTCTCCTGCCGCGGATGACTCGTCCCCTGTAGATGCCGAAGGTTCCTTGTTAGCCGACACCTTTTCACCTTTTGCGTATAGCGGAACGCGTAAAAAGCCTGCTTCTGACTTTCATGGGGGAGAGGAAGGAAGGGGTGTTCTCCCGGCTTCGCCTCGACCGGGTGGGGACGTGAGCCTGCTCTCTCGTCTGAGTGAAAACGAGAGGTTTGACGAGAATGCTTTTTCTTGGGCGAGGTCGGAGGAGTTCCCTGTCACGACTGCTTCTGGTGTGGAGGGTGTGGATTTTTGGAATGAGAATACTGCGGAAACGGTTACTCCTGCTTTTCCCGAAACGCTGACGAAGCAAGAATTTTCAGAAGAAGCCACAGATTCAGCCGGCGTGTCGATGCGGTTCTTGCGTCTTGGAGAAGTGCTGGTCGCCGAGGGGCTCATTAACACGGATCTTTTGGAACAGGCCCTCGCCCAACAGAAGGCGGGTACCGAGCACAAACGTCTCGGGACTGTGCTGATAGAGATGGGTGTGGTAGAAGAAGACCATATCGCTCTGGCGCTTGCTCGCCGTCTCGGGCATGAGTTTGTCGATCTTGATTCCCAGGTGATCACTGCGTCGGTTGTGGACAGTATCCCCATGAACGATTGTCACCGTCTGCATGTTGTGCCTTTTCGCGCGGATGAAGACGGGACTCTGCATGTGGCAATGGCTGATCCCACAGATGTGATTGGGCTTGACGACCTGCGCATTGCAACGGGACGCAAGATTATTCCCTATGTGGCATTGCCTTCTGGAGTAGAACGTGGTTTGTCACGTATGCAGGGGGGAGAGGATGTTGCCCCTGTACGCAGGGACCAAACACAAACGACGGAACGTCTGCTCGAAGTGATCGTACAGGATGCTGTGCGTCGTGGCGCCTCAGACATTCATATTGAGCCAAAGCGGTCGGGGGTTATTGTCCGGATACGTGTGGATGGGCTTTTGAGCTTTGTCCTGCGAACGAGCGTTGACATGATGGCTTCTCTCGTTTCGCGTATCAAGATTCTCTCCGATCTCGATATTGCAGAAAAGCGTGTCCCCCAAGATGGGCGAGCGACGTTCGAGGTCTTTCACAAGCGTATAGATGCACGTGTTTCCACACTTCCTTCTGTGTTTGGGGAGAAAGTTGTGATGCGACTTGTGGACCGGTCGATCGGGGTGGTTCCGCTCGACAAGCTCGGCATTTCAGAGGGTTTGTTGGGAAAATTGCGTCCGGCCATTCGCGCTTCGCAAGGTCTCATCCTGATTACCGGCCCTACTGGTTCGGGCAAGACCACCACGATGTATTCTGTGTTGGGAGAGATCGCCGACCCGATCAACAACATCATCACGCTTGAAGATCCTGTGGAACAAGAGGTGATTGCTGCGACCCAGGTGGCGATTGACGAAAAGACCGGCCTGAATTTTCCTCGCGCCTTGCGGGCAGTGTTGCGTCAGGATCCCGACGTCGTGATGGTTGGCGAAATCCGTGACGCGGAGACTGCCCGAATTGCCTTGCGTGCCTCTCTTACCGGACACCTTGTGATTTCCACCATTCACACAAATGACACGGCATCTACCTTAACGCGCCTGGTCGATATGGGCATCGAGCCCTACCTCATTGGTTCTGCTCTTTCGCTTGTCGTGGCACAGCGACTCGTGCGCGCTGTGTGCACGAAATGTGCAGAACAAGAAGAACCTCCTGTGACGCTGGCTGCCTCTTATGGGCTGCACCTTCCTCTCGATGGAACGTATATGCATGGAAGAGGTTGTCCGAATTGTGGCGACACGGGGATGCGTGGTCGGCTTGGCCTCTACGAAATTTTACAAGTGACCGAGACAATTCGTGCTCTGTTGGGAGAGGGAGCGACTGATCAGCAGATTGCAGAAGCAGCGCGCGCTGAAGGCATGGCTTCTTTGTGGGAGGCAGGGGTGCAGGCGGTGGCCGCAGGACGAACCGTCATTCCCGAGATCATTCGAGCTTTACACGGAGTGCAAGGAGGTACGCATCAGGCTTCTTCTTGAGACGGTTCTTGACCAGTGATTTCCTTCTGATCTTTGTCATGTGTTGTTTATCTGGCTGACAAATGCCCCTTGTATGTTTGAGGATGGTGAATGTATGGGAAATTTTTTGTGGGGAGGCTCGAAAGGAGCGGGAATTCCCACTCCTTTCGACCTTGTTGTGACTGTGTGGCTGACGACTTTTTTGGGTGCATTCTCTTTCCCTAATGTGTTGGGACTGTGTACATACTCTGATGGAACCACTCCTGACTGTCGGACGGGTTGGAGCTGGAAAAATTTTGCTGTGTGATGGGCTTTGCACGCCGAGTACAACACGCTTGCCTTTTCATATGCGCGAGGATGTCGTGTGCGCCGGCTCCCAAAGATTTTTCTGCGGACTGTCCTGAGGATTTTTGAGGATTTTGATCCCAGTTTGCAGAGAAATCGGCGAAGAAGAGGCAGCTCAGATGGGCTGGTCTGTCGCACTACCCAAGAAAACTGTCACGTTGGGCCGGCAGGACTATTGCAAAACTAGGAGGAAAAGTCATCCAATGTTTTTGTACTGTGTGATTTTTCTTCCAAGACAACAGAAGTGAGGACATGATGCGTCTAGGAGTATTGACAGGCGGCGGCGATTGTCCCGGCCTGAACGCGGTGATTCGTGCTGTCGTGCGGAAAGGCGTCCGTCAAGCTGGTTACGAGTTTGTCGGGCTGCGTCATGGATGGCGTGGCTTACTTGTGGGAGAGACGCAGGAACTGAATCTGCGTAGCACAAAAGGGATTTTGCATCTGGGCGGCACAATGCTCGGAACGAGCCGCACGAACCCCTTTAAAGAGCAGCTTTCTCCCGAAGACGTCCTGGACTGTTTCGAGAAAGTGGGGATCGACGGTCTCATCGCGATAGGGGGTGAAGACACGCTGGGTGTGGCTTCGAAACTCGCAGCGATCGGTGGAAAGGTCATTGGGATTCCCAAAACCATTGACAATGACCTGTCTGGGACAGAGTTCACATTTGGTTTTCAGACAGCAGTACAGATTGCCACGGACGCAATAGACCGTCTGCACTCTACGGCCGAATCGCATGATCGCGTGATGATCGTGGAGGTTATGGGACGCCACGCCGGCTGGATTGCCATTTATTCCGGCATGGCTGGAGGGGCAGACGCGATTCTCATCCCGGAACGACCCTTCGATATTGAAGATGTGTGTGACGCGATTCGACGCCGGCATGAAAGCGGTCGGAATTTCTCGATTGTTGTCGTCTCCGAAGGTGCACAGCCCAAAGATGGCACGCTGCAGATCCACTCTGGTGAAGTTGATGACTTCGGGCATGTGCGGCTGGGTGGGATTGGCAATCTCATCATGGAAGAGATCGAAGAAAGAACGGGCTTCGAGGCGCGGGTGACCATTCTCGGGCATGTGCAGCGAGGCGGTACCCCTACTGCATACGATCGTGTTCTTGCGAGCCGTTTCGGGGTTGCTGCCGTGAATGCAGTGGAGACCGAAGCATGGGGAACAATGGTTGCCTTGCGCTGCGGCGAAATCGTGAGCGTTCCCCTCGAAGAGGCGACCGGCACGCTCAAGACAGTGGATGACGACCTTTACGATGTCGCGACCACCTTTTTTGGGTAAATCACCCACACGTTTTCCTTCGTAACACGCGTCTTGGGACGCAAGGCCCTGTCTGGGAGAGCCGCGGGAAGCGGCAGTCTGGGCAGGGTCTTTTTGTTGTGGGTGTGCTGCGCCCTCTGAGGGGCAGACCTGCAGAAAAGACTTGCAGGACGAGGGGGAGGGAATTGCCGGAGCACCCCGCGCCGACTTTCGTTCTCCTGTGAGGCAAGGAGAAAAGAGGCAGGGAAACAAAGAAACAGGTGCCTGTTTGCTCAGAACTTTTCGCCTGTGGCTCCAGCTTTCTCTCCCTGGAGATCTTTCTCTGGAACGGTGTTTTTCTTCTGGGGTTTTACGGTCTGGCGCGCTGTTTTGTCGTGCAGGGAATGGGCTTCTTCGTCTGCCTGCTCCTCTGTTGCGACCTCTTCCTCTGTTTCCATATAAGGGCGTGCAATGATGAAGGAACAAGCGGCGGTCAATCCGCTGAGGCAGATGAAAAGCAGACCGAACGCGAGAATGATGCGAAAAGTGGTGCTTTCTGAGGAGATACTGCCAACCGTCCAGCTGCCAAACAGGCCAATGAGAAAAAGCAGGCTGAAAAGACCAGTGAACTGAGCGAGACGCGCCAACTTATTCGCGGCATGCAAATGATGATGGCGCAGAACTGTTTCTGCTTCACGGCGTAATGCGGTGCTGTCTGTTTGTTTTTGTTGTGATGGGGTGTGTCGCGGCGCAGAAGTCATACTCGGATCGTTCGTTACGCTTTCGGAGTACTGTCGGAAAACTCAGATGGGGCGCTCCCAGATGGTCGTTCAGAGAACAGGAGTGTCTGATGGAGTCTTCTGCGGGACAGTACCTGATGCTTGTTGTGATGGGTTTTTTTGAGGGAGAGGAGCGCTGCCTGCCCCGCTTTCTCCTTCGGTCTCGCTCGATGCAGCACGAAGGTGGGGAGTGGCGGCATCGCTTGTTTCGCTGCCGCGTTGCATGTCGTTTGCTGCTATTTGCCGTAACATCTGCCATTCGCCGAAAGACCGAGCGACAAGTACTGAGACAATTGCTGTGCCAGTCACTGTAAACACTGCACCACCAATACCCCAAAGTATTGCTTCTCTGGATGAGGTGCACTCATCGCGACATTGGATGTCTCCGACACCGTACAGGGTGATGAATCCGAGAATGCCCGCGAGGAGCACCGCGATGAAAATGCCGACGCGCAACCCCCTTTGCAAGGGGTGTCTGCGTTCTTCTGGGCGTTTCTGAGAAACGGATGGGTTTTTTGGGGGAATAGTCTGCACCGGACAATTGTAGAAGGAAAAGAGTGGGAGAGAGAATCGGAATCCCCCAAACCGGGGTTACGAAAAAACATGTCCGGGAACAGGACGGGAAGAGGACAGGAAGAGGATCGGTAGCAAATCTGTTTCGAGTAGATTGCTGGTTTGCATGTCTTTGGTTTGCGTGAGCTGCGGGTAGGAAAGGGCATTGGAGACTAGTGTGGACGTCAGTGTGGACGTCAGGGCGAGGAGTCATGTGAAAGGATGAGTACTGTGGTAGATAACTTGGATGATGCTCCTCCTGCACGGCCTTCCGCTGATCTGGACAGTCTCGCGGTCACGGTCTGGAGTGATTTTCTCTGTCCCTATTGTTGGATAAGCAGGCCGCGGGTCTCTTGGATTCGTGACCTCGGGGCAAGCGTTACATGGCAGCCCTATGAACTGCATCCAGAGATCCCGCCTGCAGGTATTCCTGCTACTGCTTTTGGCCGGCTTGGTGCCTCGCGTCGAGATGACCTGACTGCTCTTGCTGCAGAAGAAGGTGTCGCGCTGCGGTTCCCTGACCGGATTCCCAATACTCGACGCGCACATGAGGCTGTGGAATGGGCACGTGATCTTTCTGCGGAGGCTGCTCTGGCAATGCACGAGGCGATTTTCGTTGCCTATTGGGAACAAGAACTCGATATTGGCGCGATTCCTGTCGTAGTCACACTTGCGCAAGAGCAAAACCTACCGGCTGCCATGCTGGAAAAAGCCCTGGAAACAGGGGATTTCTCTCGGAATGTTGACGAAGCACGTGCCGGCGCGCTGCTGCAAGGAGCGACGGGGGCTCCTTCCTTTTTGCTGCAGCGAAATGACGCGGTCTTTCTTATGCCGGGTATTCAGCCGCGTGAACTTTTCGCACGAGTTGTTGCTCGGCTTGGGACGTGAGGGAGAGATCCCCTGCTCGTTTCTCAGTTAATGTTGCACGAGGGCTATCGTCGAGGTTTGTCGAGGTTTGTTTCGGGGAAGGGGTTTGTTCTTGTGCCATGCAAATAATTTTCCATAATGTGGAAAAGTTCGCAAAGTGCGCGTACGGAAGGACAGCTTCGTCTTCTTTTTCGGTACACTCCGCTGCAACAGGGTTGTGGACAGGGTGTCACGCGGGAAAACCAGAGTGCAAAGCCGGCACTGGACCGAGGGCGAAGAGATCTGGTTGTGGCCTGTGCTCAAGGTTTTTTCTTCATGATCACTTCTTCTCCCTGTTCTCGGTGGAGTTTTCGCGGATTGCGAAGATGAGCTTTTGCCTAAGAAAGTCAACGATCTGTTGGAAAATGCAGAAGGGGAAGTAAAAATGGCCGAAGATCCCGATGCGATTGAGAACCTCTTGCAAGAGAGCCGTGTTTTTCCACCGCTCCCGGATTTTACTGCCCAGGCGAATGTTGCGGACAGCTCGATTTACGATGAAGCCGAACAGGATCTTGAAGGTTTTTGGGCTCGTCATGCGGAGACTTTCCATTGGTTCAAAAAATGGGACAAAGTTCTTGACTGGCAGTTGCCTTTTGCACAGTGGTTTGTCGGCGGGACGACAAACCTGAGTTACAACTGCCTGGACCGGCATGTAGAGAATGGTGGTGGCGATAAAGTCGCGTATCACTGGGTGGGAGAGCCTGGGGATACACGCTCCATCACTTACGCGGAACTTCTCTCCGAGGTGTGCCAAGCAGCAAATGGTTTGAAAGAGCTGGGCATCGAGAAAGGCGACCGAGTCGCCATTTATTCTCCAATGGTGCTTGAAACGGTGATCGCGATGCTGGCCTGCGCGCGCATCGGTGCTCCCTTTACTGTGGTCTTTGCTGGTTTTTCGGCCGACTCTCTCGCCGATCGTATCCACGATTCGGGTGCCAAACTGCTTCTTACCGCGGACGGGTCGAATCGTCGCGGATCTGTTTTTCCCCTGAAGCCCCAAGCAGACGAGGCACTGAAATCTTGCCCGACTGTGGAACGGCAACTTGTTGTGCGGCGTGGAGGCAACGAGGTCGATTGGGATGAGCAGCGCGATGTGTGGTGGCATGATCTCATACCACGACAGAGCGACACGTGTCCTGCAGAAGAGCTCGATGCGGAACACATGCTCTACCTGCTCTACACATCGGGTACGACGGCGAAACCCAAGGGCATCAAGCACACAACGGGTGGCTACATGGTCGGGACGGCCATGACGCACAAATGGGTGTTCGACGTGAAGCCCGACGATGTCTACTGGTGTGCTGCCGATGTGGGCTGGGTGACAGGCCACAGCTATATCGTGTTTGGTCCGCTTGCGAACCATACAACAGGATTGATGTATGAAGGCACCCCCGACTTTCCCGACAAGGACCGTTGGTGGAGCATCGTGGAGGAATACGGGGTCAGTATTTTGTACTGTGCTCCCACTGCGATTCGCACATTCATGAAATGGGGGGATGAGTACCCCGGTTCTCATGACCTGTCTTCGCTGCGTCTTTTGGGCACGGTCGGAGAACCTATCAACCCTGAAGCCTGGATCTGGTACCGCAAGGTGATTGGGAGCGACAAGACGCCCATTGTTGACACCTGGTGGCAGACCGAGACCGGCATGATCATGATTTCTCCTTTGCCCGGGGTCACGGTGACCAAGCCTGGGTCTGCAACGAGACCTTTGCCCGGTGTGAGTGCAGATGTTGTCGACAAAAACGGAGTGTCCGTGCCGCGTGGGCACGGCGGGTATCTCGTCATAAAGAAGCCCTGGCCTGCCATGTTGCGGGGCATTTATGGCAATGACGAAAGGTATAAGAAGACTTACTGGTCGGAATATGAGGGCATATACTTTGCCGGAGACGGCGCCAAGCGCGACGAGGATGGTTACATCTGGGTGCTTGGGCGTGTCGATGACGTGATGAACGTCTCGGGACACCGTATCTCAACGGCCGAGATTGAGTCTGCCCTTGTCGGACACCCGAGTGTGGCAGAGTCCGCCGTGGTGGGCCGGTCCGATGCCACGACGGGCCAGGCAATCGCGGCTTTTGTCGTGTTGCGGGCAGGAGTAAAAGGAGACGAGAATTTGCTCGCTCAGCTCCGCGAGAAGGTTTCCGAGGACATCGGTCGTTTCGCCAAACCGAAATCGATTGTGTTCACTGAGGATCTTCCAAAGACCCGTTCCGGCAAAATCATGCGCCGTCTGCTTCGAGACATCTCTGAACATCGTCAACTTGGCGATGTGACAACGCTGGCGAATGCTCCCATCGTGGCAGAAATCCTGGAACGCTCGACCGAGTCCTCCGGTGAAGACGACTGAACAGCAAACACAAGATCCTCAAGCTTCTGAGGGTCCTGAAGGTTTCTGAGGTTCTCACTTTTGTGCCCACTCGCGAGAGTGGGCACAAAAGAAGTGGGTTTTTGTGGAGGCTCGATTTCTCGGCTCGGCAGTGTGCTGAGCTGGGAGACCCTGCTGTTTTTTTTCCCATGTTTTGCTGCACGCTTTTTGCTTCTTCTCTCGTTTTTTCAGAGGGAAAGAGGCAGGCAGGCAATGGATGTGAATGCCTGGTTTCCGGGGTACATCCCGAAAAAACTTCGGCAGGGAGAAGCCTGCAAGCTGTGGCGACGAGGTCTGGCGACAAGGTGTTGTGACAGGTTGCGCAACAGGTTTGCAGTGTTCTGGAAAATGCATTCCAGAACGAAATACCATTTCTTTTTTGGGTACAAGTTAGTCTTATCGCGTGATGCGTAGTGTGTTGCCGCGTGAATGCAACAGGGAGGTTTGCTGGTGACGGGCACACGGCGATTGGGCCAAACAAATATTGGGATCTCTTCTCTTGGTCTGGGAACATGGCAGTTTTCAGAAGGGCGGAGCTTGGCCGGTCTCATGTGGTCTGCTTTGCCTGACGGTGAAGTAGACGCAATAGTTGCTACTGCTTTGCGCGAGGGAATCACCTGGTTTGATACCGCAGAGCACTATGGGAAGGGACGTGCCGAACGCGCGCTGTCGCGGAGCTTGCAAGCTGCGGGCAAAAAAGACGGCGAGCTTATGGTGGCGACAAAATGGTGGCCTGCTTTTCGTTCTGCTCGCTCAATTCGCCGTACTTTTCCGGAACGAGTGCAGAACCTGTCGCCTTTTTCTGTTGGCCTGCATCAGATCCACTGGCCTTGGTCGCTGTCGTCGTTGTCATCGCAGATGAAAGAGATGGCCGGGCTTGTGGCTGAGGGGAAAGTGCAGGCAGTAGGAGTGAGTAATTTTTCTGCTGCACAAATGCGTTCTGCGCACAGCATGTTGGCGTCCTATGACATTCCCCTTGCGTCGAACCAGGTGAAATACAGCCTGCTCGATCGCCGTATCGAGGCAAATGGGGTGCTTGATGCGGCAAAAGAACTCAACATCACGATCATCGCGTACTCTCCTCTCGACATGGGGCTTCTCAGCGGAAAATTCCATGCAGACCCCGATCTGCTGCGTAGCCGCCCGAGAATGCGTCGCGCGCAGCTGCGGCGGCAACTTGCCAAAAGCCGCGATCTGGTAGAGGCTTTGCAGCGGATTGCGAGCGTGCATGGGATGACGACGACGCAAGTGGCGCTGTACTGGCTCGTGAATTTTCACGGGGATACGGTCGTGGCCATTCCTGGGGCGACGAAGCCGGAACATGTCTCTCAGAACGCGGCGGCGATGCGCATCTCACTTACTCCGGAAGAGATGCGTGAAATTCATGAGCTTTCGCGTGTCGAGAACAGTGAGAACGGCGAAAAAGCCGAAGAGTAGCCTCTTTTGTGTATACCTGCTGATGTCGTGATGATGCTTGCTCCCCATGCCCGAACGCGTTGCTCGTCAAATTAAGGTCTTTTTTCCTTTTTTGGAGATATCTTATAGGAAGAATATCTCATATATGCAGTTTGCGTGAGCAGACGAGAGGGATGTCAGAATAGGATGGAGTGAGAGGAAGGCGTGCAGCAGACAGGGGGGCACCGCGAATTGCTCGGGTCTGACGCGCTGAGTGGAGGCGGAGTGCATGGAGAAGGCGTGTGACGGTCGAAGAAGCATACGAAAAAGGTGGAACGAAGGCAGTCCCCCCTGGTGCAGGACTCGATAGTCACGCCAGTCTGTTTTCTCCTTCACCTGAAATCATCTCAGAAGTGTCCGCGGCATGGCGTACGGAATTAGGCGAAAAAATGGACGGGCGTTTCGGTCCGTCAATGGTCTACCCGGGCGTCATAAAAAACCCGGTACCACTTGACGTGAGAGTGTACGCTCCCGAAGTGGATCGCCCCTGGTACCGCCTCCTCACCTGTGGAGCCAGCGTCCGGGCTTTCCCGCTTCTCTCTGACCCGGCAGACTTACGGCACCTGGAGTTCATTCTCTACCTCCCTGCCACCTGGTCATTCGATTTCAACCGTTATGGCGAAGCAGCGTATTGGCCAATACGCTTACTCGGCATGCTTGGGCGTCTCGTCCACATGAAAGAAGCCGCATTCCGTGTCGGAGACACCGTCGCCTTTTCAGATCCCCCTGTGCCTTTTGTTCAAGGGTCTCTCCTGTCATCAGTCGTTATTCTACCCCCCATGCTGGAAGATGAGGACTTCAAAGGATTCCGTGTCGGCTCTGTCCCTGTCCGTGTCTACGGAGTACAGCCAATTACCGGAGGCGAAGTCTCCCTAAAATGGGAAAAAGGCATCGAACCCTTGCTACAAACACTCGATGAAGGGGGCGTCCACCCCGTCGTCGATCCCAGCCGCATGTGTACCGCCACCAACGCCTGGCCCCAAGCCGACCCCTAACCACATCCAGATTCCGCCCAAGGCAAACTTTCGCGGCAAGCGAAAAAGTCACCGTGCTGCCGGCCTGCCGGCCTGTGGGACCCGTCAATGTGGCGGCCTTGGTCTGACCTTTATTCGACCCCGGCCTCGAGCGGAGACAGTTCATACAACAGGTGCTCACTACTGCGGCGCAGTAGGTAAAAGACTCCTATGAGACGCCCAGTCACCGGGTGTCGCCGCCGTATAGCCTTTTGGAAACGCTGATCGAGATCAGGATCGTCCACAAGATGGGCAATGGCCGGAACCGCGTCACCTGTTGGCTTCCCCCGCTGCGTGCCCGGCGCGACCGTCACCTTCGGTGTATGCGCGATCCGCTTCACTTTCACCCGCGAGATCTCAGTCGAAAAAAACACTCTCTCATCCACGACCGCAGCCCACACCGGTGTCACAACGCCTTCCCCTGAGCGCCGAAAAGTCGTCAACACAATAGCCGGTGCTTCTGCCGCCTTGAGCAGCCCCGCTCTCGCGCTTCCGGGCGGTGCTCCTGTCTGCCCATTCGTTTCCTCAGTCATACATGTTGCCTTTCTTTCTATTTTTTTATGGTGTTCTCTCCGGGGTTTGGTCCTTCCTGTCAGTTCCCTACGTTCCGGTAGCAGAAGTGCCACACACCTGGGGAGGACTAGAGAACAGGAAGGCCGGGGTCGTATTCGCTGTAGTGCTCCGGGCAGATCCAGAGGGTGTCGCCTGCGGCGGTGCGTACCCGTCGCAGGCCGCCGAATTCTTGGTCGTTGTCGATTTCGAAGAGTAGGGCGCGGAACTGCCGGAGACCAGCCCCCTCGGCTCCTTTCGCAGTCTTTGCGGCACTATCTTGCCGGCCGTTCGCTTCGACGTCAGGCCCTTGGGTCGTCGGACTTTTCTTGGCGGCGGTGGCAACCTCGGCTGCATGCGCCGTCTCCTCCATAAAGGTAACCCCGGCCTCAATCCGCTTGAGACTGCTCGGGTTTTCTGCCGCTCCACTGAACAAAACGGGACTCGCGCCCGCGATTGCGAGCACAGGCCGAAGAATTTGTGTGACAGTACGAAGATGCGAGGCTGTACTTTGTATCCAGCCGTGTGGACGATCAAACGTGTAATACTGCCCGCAAGGATGACGCAGACTCGGGTGTTCACACCAAAGCTGCATGCGGTAGGAGACGCTTCCAAGGCGGCGCGGATCAAGCATCTTGCGCCCGGCTTTTTCGAGAACGAAAAGGCGGGGACAGTCATCGACCTCGGTATCCATGCGCTGACAGATGCTCCGCAGCGCAGCCTGAGTATCGGCAAACTGTGCTTTGAGTTCTTCTGGCAGGGCCGCTACCGGCAAGACCGGTGGTGCGAAGCCGGTAAGCAGCTCGAGCACATTATGCTCTCGAGCGCATTTGGGACAATGCAAGCGCGGCACCCTTTTTTCTTGGCACCGCTCTAAACCCTCGAGGGTAAAGCGCTCTGGGCAGGAGATCCCGTCCGACAATTCCCCCCCGCAGGGGATCTCCTCCTGATATTTCAAACCGGGCCAGCGTTCCCGGAAGAGATGCTTTACGGTGTCGCGTAAGAGGGTGAAGAGGTAGGCGGGCTGGGACGCGTGCACTGCGAGGTGGAGGCGTGTGGGTGCCACAAGTTCGAGGATGCCTTCCGATCCATACTCCTCATAAGTCAGGAAAACCCCTTTGCGCCAGCGCAGACCGTGATCAAAACGGTGCGTGCGCACCGTGAGCCAGGAGATGAGCCCGGTCGGCTCGTCGCTCATTCCAATTTCGAGTGACATCGTTCTTTTGCCTGTTGGTGTGCTGTCTTCGGTCTCCCAGGGGAGCGTTGGTTTTGGGTAGGGCACGAGCTGGGCAACGAGGCTTCGATCTCCCTCGGGGAAGCGGTAGCAGATATCGAATTTTTCCATGAGGCGTAAAAAATAGGGATGCAGCTCCGGCTTATAAGATTCCCATTCGGCTTGGCCGGAGTTCCAGATTGTCCCGAGCCGCTCATGCTCAAGCACTCCATCCTGCTGCGATGTAGTTGGATCTTCGAGCACATAGCTGATTGCAGTCGTGAGCCATTCAGGTTGCAGCACAAGAATGTCCTTGAGCCCGTCCTCTTGGCTGTAGTGCACAATATGCCCGAGATCATGAAGGAGCCGCGCGAGCGCTTCGGTCGCTGCCCCGTCCAGCTCATGTGACGCGCAAACCCTGTTGAACTGCGCGCGAGAAATCTGGCTTTTCGTGCGGGCGAGCTGGAGTGTTTCGTCTCGGGCATTGATCCACGACACGGGCAGCGATGTGCCCATCTGGGGTAGTTTGCCCGCATGTCGGGCCATCATTTCCCGCAGTTCCGGAATGCCGAGTCCCGTCCGATTGTCCACAGTATGTGTTTCAATGGTCATAGACGGAAACCGGTCCCGCAGTCGGGGAAGATCCAGAATGTCGGATCGTCGCCCGTCTTCTCCATGAGTTGCCACAATAATGACTGTCACACTTTTGCCAACCCGCAGTTCAATCAGGCGAAGCCAATACTCCAGTGAAGTTTCTTCCGGTCCCCGCCGCGGTTTCCACACCAGCAGGTAAAGTGCCCGGTTGCTGAAGAAAAACTGGTGTGTGATCCGGTAAACTTCCTGCCCCCCAAAATCCCAGGTATTGAGCGTGACTTCCATGCCGTTTCGTTCGGGATGCAGCATTTTGAGCGTTCCAAGCTGAATCCCATGCGTGCTTGACTCGTCGGGGACAAACTCTTCTCCTCCCAGCGCTTTCACCAAACAGGTCTTTCCAACCTCCCCTTCGCCGACAAGCATCACCTTTGTCTCATAAAGCTCCTTTGCTCCTTTGCTGAGATCTCTCAGGTAGGCGAGCACAGCATCCGTGCCCCCCTCCGCAATTTCTTGCAGCGGATCCTCCAGAGGATTCCCGCCCAGTGTGAGTGATTCCAGACCAGGAAGTTCCCCAAGTCCCCAAGGCAACTTTGCGAGTTCATTCCCATCAAGCTGAAGATTCCTGAGGTCGGTGAGTTGGGTGATTTCGGGTGG
>DEIU01000019.1:0-6576 GCA_002352645.1 Acidimicrobiia bacterium UBA2766
TTTTGTTATTTTGTTCGATTTTTTGTCTTTTTAGAAAATCTTGCCGGTGCTGTCGCACAGACAATGTTCTCCTGGGGACGAGACAAGCGGGCTGGTCTTCCGGAGGATCTGTTGAGACCGTTGGAACAGTCGTGGTCGTTGGTTTGCCAATGGGGTTTGGCGGCGTAGTCAGTCGTAGTTCGAGAACGTCGCCCGGGAGAAGTCGACCTTGCCTTTGAACCTCGCCTTTGAACCGCAACTTTCGGTCGATGTGGTAGGTGTAGTTCCCAGGTAGGTTGCTTTGAAGCGTACCTCCGGCGGTGCTTTGTCGTAGATAGGGGCCGTGGTGTGTCCGCGGCGGCCTTCAAGTGGTGCGGAGGTTTGCGACGAGGAGGATGGCAACACAGTTTGTGAGGAAGGAGAAGAACCGGATGGCCACGGTCGCTCTGTGAGCGACCCGCTACAGGTTCACTCTCCCGATGACTCGATCCGTACCAAGGTCCTGAGAACTTTTAAACCGGTAGAAGACGATGTGATCGTGTGCTGGTTCGGGCCTATTGACGACTGCTTTGGTTCGGTGTCGGTACTCGTGTTCCGGCTATCAACTGGAGTACCGATTCTCCTGTCTTGATTTTGCTTGCAGGGATACTGTTGGGCGGGATGGGCGGTGGTTTTTTCTCGTATTTTTATGATCGGTGAACTTCCGCCGCGAACGACGGCGGCCATTTGTACTTGGTATGGACACCCCAGTCCGGGCTCACGCCCTTCAGTCAGGTATCCACTGAATCGGGGCAACAACAGGTTTTGGGGGTGGTGGGGAGGGAGGTTGCCCATGACGTTGGTGGCTTGCCGGTCGGCTTTTTCTGTGGTGTGGGCGTAGATGCGGAGGGTGGTGCCGTCGGTGTGACCGAGGCGGTGGGGGACCGGGGATGCCTGTGTCGAGGAGTTGGATGGCGCCGAAGCGGCGGGGGGCCGGTTTCCTTGCGGGTTGCGGCGTGGATGGTGCGGGTGTGGCGGCGACCGTTTTCTCGCACGACCAACCGCTAGGCGGTTTTCCCCCGTTTTTCCAAGTGTCGGTGTGTCGTTGGGTGCCTCCGTGCCGGATATTTCTTCGGCCGGGAACGGGTCGGACGAGAACTTTCCGAAGGGGCAGAGAGGGGCCAAACAGCGGATGTCTTTGTTCTTGTCGCAGTGAGGTCGCAGGTAGAGGGGTATTTTGCCTGGTTGGTTGTGGTGCCCGGGGAGGGACTTGAACCCTCACACCCTTTCGGGCAACGGATTTTGAGTCCGTCGCGTCTGCCGATTCCGCCACCCGGGCGCAGTGGGGGAAGCATACTCGCGAGGTTTCGTGAACACCGGATTGTTTCTGATGACGGTGCTTTGTCAAACTGAGGATAGGTGTTGTTCTGCGATGTTGTGGGGATTGTGTGCGTGAAGAAATGGGCTGGAGAAAACAAAAAGGTTGCGGCCCGTTTTCAGTGCATACGATAGCGTTACCGAGTTTTCGATAAATTAACTGTATTGATGAGAAGTACTGGTATCTGATGGAGGGGTGCTTACCCTGTGGGGAAGCGGAAGAGCCTTGGAGTTTTTTCACATAGAGTTCTGTGGCTCTTCTGAAGTGTGTGTTTTTCGACAGAACACGCGTGTGGCTGTGTGCTGCAGTTGCAAAGTGACAGTCAAAGAGGAGGAAAATGGGTATGTGCTGTGACGGTTTCCCGAGTGTCGTGTGTGGATACTCTGCATGTGATGGGAATTGTTGACGGGCTCTTGCTCATTTTCAGTGGCTACGAACATATGGTGACACATGACCGAAGCTGCTCCGCATGCACGGGTGCTTATAGCGGAAGATGAAGCGATTATTCGCCTGGATCTCAAAGAGATCCTTTTGGAAGAAGGGTACGATGTCGTTGCTGAGACAAATAATGGGAAAGACGCGATAGAACTCGCGAAAGAACTTGTGCCTGATTTATGCATTCTTGATATTAAAATGCCGGGTCTTGATGGCCTTAGTGTGGCGCGAGAAGTTCTTGGAAGTCGTCTTTGTGCAGTTTTGATTCTTACTGCTTTTTCACAACGGGATCTTGTGCAGACTGCTCGAGAAGCAGGTGTTTATGCTTATATAGTGAAACCTTTTCAAAAAACGGATCTTATTCCTGCGATTGAGCTGGCCCTCGGTCGTTTTGCTGAAATGAAGATGCTTGAGGAAGAGGTCTCTGATCTAAACGCCCGTCTTGAGGCGCGCAAGCTGATAGATCGGGCGAAAGGTATGCTGATGGATGTGCAGAGGATGGGGGAAAACGAGGCTTTTCGTTTTATTCAGCAGTCTGCCATGCGCGATCGTCTCACGATGAAGGTTGTGGCGGAACGGCTTCTTTCTGGCGAGATTGACCCTACTGATTCTGGCCTTTGATGGGTTTTTGCACGACTTACTGGGAGTGTTGGTCTTTTTTGTAGTTTTCGCAGTTCTCAGGGGTGTCTTGAGACTTGTATCCTGGATTTTGTGCTGTTTTCCTGGTACGGCGTAGAGCAGGTCTGGGGACGAGAAGCGAGGTAGCGCGGTGTGATACGCCGGCGCCCTCGCTGCAACTCGAAGGCAGGGGGAGGTCTACCTGCCTTCGAGTCTTGATGTTTGTGTTGTGGGCCTGACCTGAGGGGAAGTGTGTGCAGGCAGGCTCGGGTTATGCGAGTTCGGTTTCCCAGTCGCGGGTTTCGATGGTTTCTTTGAGTTTGTGGAGGAAGGCCGCGGCATAGGCGCCGTCAAAGGCGCGGTGGTCGAAGGTCAAAGATACTGATCCTCGGTGGCGGATTGCGATGGTGTCGCCCATTTCTGTTTCGAGAACGACTGCCTGTTTTTTCACGCCGTCTGTGGTCAGGATGGCAACTTGGGGCTGATTAATGATGGCTGAGGAGAGAAAAGTCCCGTAAGGCCCAGGGTTGGTCATGGTAAATGTGCCGTGCATGATCTCATCTGGACTGAGTTGTTTGTTTCGTGCCCGCCTTGCCAGGTCAGAGATCTCACGGGCGATGGCGCGTAGGCGTTTTGTTTCGGCATTTCGGATGACGGGAACGACGAGTCCGTTGAAGTCGAGGTCAACAGCAATCCCGAGGTTGACATAGTGATGGACCAAGAGGGCGTTGCCATCGACTTGCGCGTTGACGTGAGGGAACTCTCGTATGGTGTCGCATAGGGCGCGGGCCACGAAAGGCAGGTACGTCAGACTGAAGTTTTCTTCTGCTTTCCACTCGGACCGGGCGGCAAGGCGAACTTGCGCGACTTTTTCAAAGTCGATTTCCATCGATATTGTGACATGGGCACTGGTCTTCACCGACATGACCATGTGTTCGGCTGTGCGTCGACGGATGTTGCTGAAAGGCACTGTGTGGGAACGTCCTGAGAACTCCGTCAGGCCGGCGGAGTGAGACGGGGCTGGGGGGAGCACCGGCGTCGGGGCTGCTTGCACGGTGGCAGCGGCCCTGTGCGTTTCCACTTGGGGGGTTGTGCGTTCGAGCGTGATGGTGCCTTGCTCAATCACCGCGAGCACATCGCCGCGCGTGATGCGTCCTCCAGGTCCCGTGCCTTGGATTTGTTCGGGACGTAGGGTGTTTTCGTTGAGAAGTCGCCGCACGACAGGCGAGAGGAGCATACTCGGGTGCTTCTCCTTGCTGCTCTGCGCAGAAATGTCTGCGAAAACGGGCTTTCCTCCGTCTGGTACGGAGGTGGGCTGTGTGGGAAGAACGGGAGGAGAACTCGGTGTTGTGAGAGGTTGGGGAAGGCCGCTACTTTTTCCAGGGCTCGAACCATTAAGTGTGGTTGTTTCTGCGACAGTTGCCGTTGGTGTTGCCTTTTGGGTGCCGGTTTTTCCGGTGTCGGCTTTTGTGTCAGTTAAGAAACACAGGACACTTCCGACTTCTACGGTCTCTCCTTCGGGCACGATAATCTCAGCTAAATAGCCGGGACGAGGAGACGGTACTTCCGAGTCGACCTTGTCGGTCGATACTTCAAAAAGGAGTTCGTCTTCTGCTATTTCTTCCCCGACTTCTTTGAGCCATTTGGTGATGGTGCCCTCGGTCACCGATTCGCCGAGTTGGGGCATTGTAATTTCGACTCTGGCCATGAGTCCTCCGTTGTACTCAACGCTTGTCGATGATTGAGGTTCTTCACTCGCGTGCGTGTGTCAGGAAGAGAAGTGCTCGCGCGAGATTGTGTGTGCACAGTTTTTGCTGCGCGTGTTGATCTCCAGGCATTAGACCACGAACGAAGAACCTTTGCGCTGGAGTTGTCTGATGATTTTGTGCGAATGCGTCTCGTCCCGATTGGGTGTTTGTGAGCAAAACACATGTTTGTCTGCTGCTTTTGTTGTGGGGATGAGGCTATGTCTGAACTTTTTCCCAGTGTTGATTCGAGTATCGACTATCAAATATCGACGTGGAACCCTCGGGAATGAAGTTTTCGCTATTCTGTCTGATTCTCTGCTATTTCGCTTAGGGTAGAGCGAACAGAATGTGCCGGCGACAGTATTGTGGCCTGACGCGTGAAGAGCATCCTTCCCTGATCGCGAGTCCTGATGGAGAGCGAAGGCAGGGGCGGATGCGGTTTCAGGGCTCACCGTGCCAGGACACTCTCCGGTTCTCTCTATTCAAGCACGCCTGCTGTGTCTTTATGGAGACTCTCCGAAAAGACACAGCAGGAAACACACGACAGACAGCTTTTTTTAGACAGTTGCGTATAGTGCGTGTTGCGGAGTGTAGCGAATTTTGTGCATTAAAAGTCGCTTAATCCAGTGAATCCTCACGAATCCTGATAGAAATACACGCCAGTTTCCCCCGTGATGAGTGTTCCGTCTTCCAGAATTGCCGTGACGGAGATCATGTATTGCCCGATTTGAGCTGTGCAGAAATTTTCGATGGGTTGTGGGCAGATCCGTAAGAAATGTTCTCCTGGGGAGACAGTGAGCGGTGTCCCGGACGGTCCAGTAATTTCGTGCACTCTTGCGTTCTTGGGAAGGAACCAAATGAGCAGAGGAGCACGAGTGGCAGAGTAGCCAAGTGTGCTGCCGTCAGGACCGAGCTGGAGTGCAAGCTTTCTCGGAACGACTTGGGTAATGACAGGGCTGACCGCCCCCGCGCTGTCGGAGTTGATTTCAAAGGGCGTCGCAGATTCCGAGCGCACTACTGGCGTATCTGTGGTTTCTTGGATTTTTGTGACGACTGTGGTGGTCACGCCAATGATGGCCGCGCTGGCTGTGCCGGCGAGTAGCGCGCTGCGGAGACGCCGCCTGCGATGGCGAGGCTTCTTTTTTGCGCTTGTTGCAGAAGAAGGCGGCGTCTCCTCTTTTGGGACACGCTCTTGTGCAGCATATTTGGGTGTGAGACTCCTGGCTGTTTCTTCTGTGCTGGGGGGGTTCGTGCTGGAGGGGTTCGGTAGGGAAGGATCGGGTGTCGCTGGATTGGCGGCTGTGTTGTGCGCGTGCCGGGGAAGTGTTGCTGCTGTTTCTGAGTCCTGCTGCGGCAGTGAAGACGCAAGGACTCGGCGACCGGCAAAGAAAGGAAGTTTTCTCCGGTTTTTCCTTGGGCTTTTCTCGTGGTTTTCTGGGCGACCTCCTTTCGGGTATTGGACTTTGGTGTATGGATACTGGGGCTGGTGCTGAGAGGCTGCTTGTTCTTTTGCACTATGGATCGAGGAGCGGGCGTCTCCTGATTTTTCTGCTGTTTGTTGGTCTGTCTGGCTTTTGTGGGTCTCCTCCGTGTTTTCCCCGGCATTGTTTTCGTCGGGGGTCTTGTGTGGCGCGCCTTCTTGCGCAGGAAAGCCTTCTCCGAAAAAAGCGGGAGGAGAGCAGGCCGTTGCTGTTTTCTCGTTTTCCCTGTTTGGAGGGAGAAACGGCGGAACAGAGCCTTTGTTTTCGGTAATGCCGGGTGAGGAGCCGGACGATGGGTCGGCGCGCACAAGATTGGGCGAGAGGTCGGGGGAGATGATGAGCGGAGGCCGGTGAGAGGAAAAAGGAGGAGAGATGATCTGCGCAGAGGCCTCTGAAGAAGTCTGCGAGACGAGAGGAATGTTTTCTGTGTCGTGATCTTGTTGCAAAAGTAAGTCGGTGTTTGCAGGTTTGTCGTGGGAATGCAAGACCGGATGTTGGGAGTGGGCAGCTTCTGAAGGAACGGAATTCCAAAAAGCAGAGAGGTCGACGAGATCGTGTTCCAATGGATCGTGTCCTGGCAGGTCGTGTCCTGGCAGGTCGTGTCGCGTTGTAGGTGGTGCGGCTGAGCGGGAGTGGGACACGGTTTTTTGCGACTGTGAAGAGAAATCTGCGTTGAGGCCTGTCTTGAGGTCTGCGTTGAGGCCTGGGCTGGGGTCTGCGTTGCGGGGAGAGGTGGTGTTCCAGGAAACGTCCGCAGTGTTGTCTTGCGCTGCTACTGCAGGGGTTTGTGGTTGTGTGGATTGTACGCGAAGACGTTGAAGTGAAGAGGGAAAAGTCGCCGTGGGGTGGGATGACGGGGTGCTGGGTGTGGCGTAGCGGGGGGATGTGATGTGGGGAGGGGCGGGAAAGCCAGGGGGAGCAGAAACATGGTGTACGTTTTGCTCGAAGTATGGTGCAG
>DEIU01000019.1:6682-21979 GCA_002352645.1 Acidimicrobiia bacterium UBA2766
ACGGGGAAAGGTGGCGGAATGAGTGTGGGATGGGGTTGTTCTGTTCTGGCTGGAGAGAGTTCGTAAATTGAGCCTTGGAGTGGCACTCCCTGCTGGAGCAGGCTTGTGCCAATGGTTTGTTTGAGTGCGGAGGAGACGGCAGGAATCGGGATGGACGCGTAGAGCACGTGCGGGGCAAGTCGCGGCGCTTGTAGGCGCTGCCCTTCTGCGGAGGACCGAATGTGGTTGCGGATCAGGTGAAAGGCGTGGGCATCGAAGGCGTCTGTTCCGGCTTGGGTGAGGGCTTGGCGGAGCTGTTGGTTTGCCGGACCGTCTCCTGCCCAAAGCAGCTGGGCGCGCATGGCTTCTGAGAAACGTTGGAGTAGCCCGCTCAGGTGTCTTTCCACTTGTTTGGGGGGGAGGGCGATGTGGGGCATGGCGCCGAGGTCGTGCGGGGTGAGTTCGTGGCGCAGATGGAGGTTTAAGAGGCTGGCGTTGAAGTTTCCAAGGCTGCGTGCTGCCGTTGCGACAAAATGCGCGGCAAGCTGGTCGGTTTCCATCGCTGTGGGGTCGGTAATGTCAGAGATTCGGGAAGCAGCGTGGGCGATTTCCTGATAAGAAGTGCCTGGTAGGGGGCGTACCACACTCTGGATGGAGAGTGCCCGTGTTTCGTCATATAAGTGTGGACCGGGCCATTCTGTGGGGGTAGAGAGGATCTGGTCGAGCCGGTGCCATGTGGTGTAGAAGACTTCTCCCACGACTTCTGCGGCGAGTTGTGTGTCATCCACGATTTGGTGTGCAAGGTCGTGCAGAGTGTCGAACCATAAGTCATACAAGTAGCCGAATGCGTTGGGGTCGCCTTCGTGGGCTGCTTGCAACAGTGCTCTGTCGTAGGTCCTGCTTCCGATGATGTCGTTTCCCAGAGCAGTATGTCCTGTTCGTGGAAATCTCCTCGGGTTTTTTTGCGTCACCGCTACCTCCTTGCGGACTGTTTTTTTTGTGCCGTGCTTGTGCGCCGTGCTTGTGTGTTCCGGTGAGATGTGTGGTGTGGGTCCGAAGTGTAAGTGTGATGAAAACAAGCTTCGACACTATCCGTTGATATATTGTCACCCTCTGTGTTGTATGTCACCGCTTTTTTGCCGGACTTCTTTTTTCTTTTTTGTATTGGCTATGAAAAATTTTCTTTGTTGCCTCCTTGCTGTAGTGAAAGAAGGAGCGCAAGGCATTGCTGCGAGGAAGAATGTGGTACCGAGGACGCGAACACGAGCGAGACTTTGCGGCAATCTCTTGGCAAGACAGAAGCTGATCTTGCTTTTGGCGTCTGCGAACATACCCACTGCCAATTATCATGTGCTTCGGGGAAGAGGACGCTTGTGCCGGTGACGGGGCTTTGCCCTTTTCTAGGTAGAGGTCCGATTTTGTGTGACGCAAAAAGACGCATCATTTGGGGCATTCGCCTACATGGTTTTTCCGGTAGGTATGCGTATTTCTGTTGTTTTCAACTGGTATTTTTTGGGGAGTAGAAGATCGTGGTGAAGTCGAGGGATCAGCGTCAGCAGGGGGCGGGGAAACCAGAGGACCGCCAGTTTGGCCAGCATAAGGGGCAAAATACTCAAGGAAACTTCGGCTCTCCCCCGGATGATGCCGAAAGTGTTTCGTGGGGACCCCCTCCGGTTGCGCCTGCGCAAGACCAGACCGTCAGAATACCCGCTGGAGGAGATCAAACGGGGGGAATGCCCGCTGAACCTCCCAAGATGCCGGCAAAAGATGTAACCTGGCGTTTTTTCTCTCCGCTGCCGGCTGAGCCGGCGCCGGAGAGCCGAACGGGGCAGCACGTTACCTTGATCCTGGGAATTCTTCTTATTCTTTGTATCACGGCTTTTTTTGTTTGGGCACTTTTCTTGCGGTCCGGGAGTGACGAGTCTGCGTCCGAAGAGTCGAAGGTGACAGAGAACTTGTCGAATTTTTCAGAGGATGTGACGAAAGAGAAAACTGCCGGATCTTTTACGGATGAGTCACAAGACGATACCGACGCGGATGCGAGCGCACCGGACGCCTTGCCGGATGCATCGGATCAAAAAAATCCCACCGAAGATGATGTCTTTGAAACCCTTCTTCCGTCTTCTTCTTCTGGGACAGAGGAGTTGAAATTTGCGCTGTCTTTGCTCCCGGATACAGTGCGCGGCGAAACCCAAGCTGATGGTCTTATCGCCTACTCTATGAAGAATGCTCCAGTACTCAACTGGTCAGTGGAAGGATCCACCGAAGACATCGAGGTTGTGGGTCCAGGGATTTATGCCTTTGGGCGATCGGGAACCAAGGCAGTATGCGCCGGGGAGTGGAAGGACGCCATCTGTCTGGCAGCAGCAGGCGACCATGAGTACCGGCTCTCCTTTCGTTCCTCCCAAGATAGAAAAGTGCATTCCCGCGTGGTGGTTTTACACGTGCGCGCCGCGTGACAGGAAAACCCGGAGTCGTCCTTGTCTCGGCCCTTTCCGGGTCTTCTCTCGGCCCTCTTTTTCGGGAACGGGAAGAAGAAAGTGCACGAGCAGGAATAGTGCACAGGTAGGCCGGAATGGACCGGGAACCGGAATGGACCGAGAAAAGGATGGTGGTAGGGCCTTGAGAGGGGAGGGTCTACGCGAAGAAGAGACGGATGCCCCAGACCAAGGCCATGATTGCGCATCCCAGACCGATACCGGCGAGGGCTCCATTGATCTTTTTGAATTTTGTCGCTTGCTCTGGATCTGATTCAGCGTACTTGCGGATTTTCGGACCAGCCCACTGGGAGTGAGCGACGGCCATCCCGATCGACAAAACCACAAAGGTCAACTTTTCTCCGAAGATCCGTCCCCAGTCTCCTCCCATGTCGTCGATGTCGAGCATGAGCGCTATTCCAGTGAAAAGGATGAATACAAGTGCAGCCCAGGAGATGAGCTGAAAGCGTTGAGCTGCAGCTGTGATAATGCGGCGACTATCTGCTTCGTCATGTCCTGCAGCGCGCAGGGTTGGCATGAGAAAAGCCAGCACGATCTGGCCGCCGATCCACACGCTTATGCCCAGCAGATGCATTGCCAGCAGAACTTCTTCAGTGGTCATGGAGCCTCGTCTCAGGTACGAAAAACAAGGAGCAAGAGGAAAACTGTCAAAAACACCACAAGCACAGTGTTGCGGACAGTAAGAGTTATGGCGCCTTGTGTCCTTATGGTGTAGCAGAGCAGATTCTCGTGAGAAAGAGCAAGCGGATCTTTTTTCGAGGCTGTCTTTTGCTTGTCTTTCGTTTTTTTAGGGCGGGCCACTTGTTGTTTTTTCCGCTGTTTTTTTCTGTATTTTTTACGCTGCAAGAGCGGGCGGAGGCAGTGCAGAATGCAGTGAAAAATACAGAGTGGGTGTGACAGAGTATGCCAGTATTCGGATCCGTAGGTGAGAAGTGCCTCTTGCTGTCTATCGCTGTGATCAGTTGTGAGAGAGAGTGTTTGGGGGGAAGAAAGAGAACACGTCAAAAGGCTTTTTGTGGGGAAGAGTCGGCGAAGATGGGACGAGACCACTAAATATAGATACAGGGTGTAGAGACAGAGACTTGGTGAAGAGTCGGTACAAAAATCCGGCTTGTTGGAGAGCGTGCTGTAATGAAATGACGCGCGCGCAAAATAAAACCTCAGGACTGGAGCATTGGTGCGCGATACGGTGCGCGACGAGACCATTTCCCACTTGAAACAGCTAGGAATGACCGCGTATGAGGCCAAGGCCTACGTGGCCCTTCTCGCTGCCGGAGAACCTTGCAACGGGTATGAGGTAGCGAAAATATCGGGCGTACCCCGCAGCATGGTCTACGAATCGCTTGGGAAGCTTGTTGAACGGGGCGCGGCTTTTGAGGTTGTCCTGGTCGATGGCGGAAAAACGTATGTTGCCTTGCCTGCGCCTTCGCTGCTGGACCGTTTGCGCCGCGATTTCGACAGAAAGATCGACGTGCTTGAGGAGATGTTGCCGCAAGTGGCCGGCCCGGTTGCAACGAGTCTGATGCACCATCTCAGCGGCGCTTCTGCGGTAATGCAACGCGCGTGTGATCTCGTGGAGAACGCCAAAAGCGATCTCTTTCTCTCGCTTTGGGAAGAAGAAAACAACACGCTGGCACCTTTTTTGCGCCGCGCGGCCGCGCGCGACGTGGAACTTTGCGTGATGCAGTTTGGTGGTGAACTGCTCGATGTCGGCCATGTGTCTGCCCACTTGTTCACTGAACCTGAAATGGTACTTGCACGCGTCGGATGCCGTTTGCTTGTGATCGTGGTTGACCAGCGCGAAGTTCTTATTGCAGGTGCACTTCCCGGTGAAAGTTGGGGCGTCTATTCCGACGACCCGGCTGTCGTGCTTTTGTCTGTGGAGTTCATCCGACACGACATTGCCCTACAGACTCTGGTGGAACGTGTGGGATCTGAGAAGGTCGCTGCTTTGTGGGACGCCGACCCCGTGCTGATGCGGCTTGCGACAGGCCTGGTTGCTCCCCATCTGGACCGCCACCGGAGACCCTCAGGTGAGACCACGAGGTGAGATTGCCACGTGAAACCGTTTGCTGGAGGCTGGGAAAAGCGAAAAAGAGCGGACGGGAGAGGGGGAAGGAGAGCAGGAAACCAGGTTTCCTGCTGCATTCCCGCTACATTTGACAGCGGTCGGTTCCTCAGCGGACGCGGTTCTTTTAGGGGATATCTAGGTGTTGAAGTTGCACGCTGTGTAGCGCGCAATGGTTGTGAAGCAGTCTCGGACAACTGCAAAATGGCGAGGAAGAGACATTTTCTCCTGAGAGACCGGAAGAACAAGGGGGCAAAGGTGGCGATTGCAGTCGTAAATCGGCGAATCGAGGTGACTGTCAACGGGAAGGCTCATGTTGACGAAGTTGAGCCACGTACCTTGTTGATCCAGTATTTGCGTGAGAAATTGGATCTCACGGGATCGCATGTGGGGTGTGACACCTCGAATTGCGGTGCATGCACAGTCCTACTCGATGGTGTCTCGGTAAAATCTTGCACGGTCCTGGCTGTGCAAGCAGATGAGTGCGCGGTCACCACGATTGAGGGTCTGGCAGATGGGGATACCTTCCATCCTGTGCAGCAGGGTTTTGTGGAGAAGCATGGTCTCCAGTGTGGGTATTGCACACCTGGCATGATCATGGCCGCAGTCAGTCTGCTGGACGAGAATCCACATCCTACTGAGCAGGAAATCCGAGAGGGCATTGAAGGTAACCTGTGCCGTTGCACTGGGTACAAGAATATTGTGGATGCCATTCAGTGGGCTGCCGAGAACAGCTGAGGGGGAGAGCATGATTCCCGCGTCTTTTGAATATGTGCGAGCGGAGTCGGTTGACCATGCCGTTTCCCTTTTGCAGGAACATGGAGAGGAAGCCAAGCTCCTTGCTGGTGGCCACTCTCTTTTGCCTCTGATGAAGCTGCGTCTGGCACAGCCGGGTGTGCTGATTGACATTGGCCGCCTTGGTGACTTGGCGAATATCCGTGATGATGGCGATATGGTATCTATTGGGGCATTGACGCATCACGCGCAGATAGAGCACAGTCCTTTGCTCCGGCAAGAGTGCCCTGTGGTGTCGCACACTGCCGGGCAAGTCGGCGACTTGCAAGTGCGTCATCGTGGCACCATCGGGGGATCTGTTGCGCATGGCGACTCTGCCTCTGATCTGCCGACGGTGTTGCTCGCAGTCGACGCGGTGATGGTGGCGCATGGGCCGGAGGGAACGCGCGAGATTCCCGCTTCCGACTTTTTTACCGGCTTCTGGGAGACTGCTCTTACAGATGTTGAGCTGCTTACCACAATCAAGGTCCCGAAGTTGCCAAATGCCGGATGGTCTTATCAGAAGTTCAACCGTCGCGCGCAAGACTGGGCGATCGTGGGAGCTGTCGCCGTGAAGAACGGCACAACACGCGTTGGGCTTACCAATATGGGCTCGATTCCCTTGCGTGCGACTGCAGTTGAAGCCGCATTGCAGGCAGGAGCGTCTCTCTCTGATGCCGCTGCTGTTGCCGCTGAAGGAACAAATGCCCCAGCAGACGTCAATGGTTCCGCGGCTTACCGTGAGCACCTTGCCCGGGTGCTTGTGCGACGTGCATTAGAGGAAGCCGGAAGCTAAAAGCGCGCGGGTCACGCGCGTGGCCCGCGGTAAAACCGGTTCTGGAGCCAGAGGGACCCTCGCGAGACTTCCTCCCTGTGTCCTGAGGCATGGCAGGCAAAGCCGGAATACAACCGCTGTAGCCTGCAGCGTACTGCCGTAGCCTGGAGCGACTGCAGGCGCGAAGACCTCAATGCGTGTGGCAGTGAGAGCGAAAACAGCAAGGAAAGCCGACCCGTTTGCGCGGGCGAGCTGCTTTTCCCTTTTGTGGGAAGTGCGGTGCATTGTTCTTTATACAGTGCTGTGCACAATCGGGTACGTGTCATCGTGCATCGTGACCTGGGCGACGGGACGTGAGCTTTCTGGGTCTTTGTGATGTTTTGCAGGGTTTTCCGGTTCGAGGTTTTTCTGGCTGCCCGGTATTCTTGCGTTTCTGTCATTTTTTGCCAGAAAGCGATTTTGCAATGGAATTTTCCAAGCGGTGATGTCCGGGTGGGAATACTGTGTGCTTCTTGGCTTTTCGCCGCATTTACTGGATATGCCCGATCGTGCAGGTAAGGTCTCTTCATGAGCGAGTCCACACGTTTCCCTGGCACTTTGCCCGAAGGAGTGGAGGATGTGCCCGCGATGGCGGCGGCCCTCGCTGACGCGGGTTACCTCACTGATACCGGCCTTGCCACGGCAGTCTTTCTTTCGCTTCGTTTGGCGCGTCCTCTTTTGCTTGAAGGCGACCCTGGTGTAGGAAAAACAGAACTTGCGAAAGCACTCACTCGGGTGTTTGGCGGGCCGCTCATTCGTTTGCAGTGTTATGAGGGTATTGATGTGTCCCAGGCGGTGTACGAATGGTCGTACGCGCGCCAGCTCTTGCACATTCGCGCAATGGAAGTCCTGGGCGCGGGTGTCGACCGGGCCGAAAACGCGCCAATGCCTGCCACGGCGAAAACAGATATTGCAAGCGTGGAAGACGATCTTTTTTCAGAGCGTTTTTTGTTGCGTCGTCCTTTGTTGGAGGCACTTGTCGATCCCCCGGAAGGGGCACCGCAGCGGGTTCTTTTAATTGACGAAGTGGACCGGGCTGACGACGAATTTGAGGCGTTTCTTTTGCAGATTTTGGCGGAGTACAGCGTGACTGTGCCGGAACTTGGCACCTTTGTGTCGCGTCGTCCGCCTGCTGTGGTGGTGACGTCGAACCGCACACGTGAAGTCCATGATGCTCTGAAACGCCGCTGTCTTTACCACTGGCTTGCGCATCCTGATTTTGAACGTGAAGTGGAGATTGTGCGGGTGCGCTTGCCGGGTGTGCCGGAGACTTTGGGCAGGCAAGTCGCGGCCCTGGTCCAGACATTGCGGGGAAAAGAACTTTTTAAGCCGCCGGGTGTGGCAGAAACGCTGGATTGGGCAGAGTCTCTTGCCGCGCTTGGGGCAGAAGAGGTGACGACTGATCTGGTCGAAGCGACGTTCGGGGCAGTGCTCAAGTACCGAGAAGATCAAGAACGTGTGCGAGACGAAGGTGTGCCGGCTCTTTTAAGTGAGGCGATGGGCCTTGCAGGCTGAAGACCATGCAAAACGGGTGACCGAATCCCAGGAGAGGGAAGCCGAGGGCACGGGTGCGCGTCTTCCCGCTTCAGACGGTCCGGCTTCTCTGGTGTCTGGGGCAGTGAGCAGCGAGCAGGAGCAGGCAGAGCCGGCGGATTTTTCTTTCCCGGAATCTTCCGATGAGGCCAGGCCCGCAGTGCCGGACCTTGCACGCGCAGGGGTGCGCTTTGCACGCGTCTTGCGGGCCTGTGGCATGAGTGTTGATGCCGGTAGCGTTCATGTTTTTCTGGAAGCGCTGCTCGCTGTTGGCCTTGATGATGCGACGACGGCATATTGGGCGGGTCGTGCCGTGTTTTGTACACGTCCCGAAGATTTTCCGCGTTTCGATCGGGCGTGGGGGTTGGTCTTTGGCGGAGAGTGGCAGGGCGAGGATTTTGCTGAAACACTGCGCCATATTGTGGCCGTGGTCACTGATGCAGACAGCGATTCCCCTGAAACAGACCAAGGAGAAGAGGACCAGGACAATCCCCCTGTGGATGTCATCACAGTGCGCTGGTCTCCGCAAGAGGTTTTACGCGAAAAGAGCTTTGACCGTTACACCGAAGCCGAATTCCATGAATTGCGCCGCCTTGCCTCCCATCTGCGTGTGCGTGGTTCCCTCAAGCCTGGCCGTCGCCTCGTGCGAGCCAAACATGGGGGCAGGCCTGACCTGTCGCGCACGTTGCGGACTGCGTTGAAGCATGGTGGCGAGCCGGTGTCGATTGCTGCTGACCGTCCTGGGCCGAGGCCCCGCCGGCTTATTCTTCTCTGTGATGTTTCTGGTTCGATGGAGGTGTATGCCCGGGGAGTGTTGCGCTTTTTCCATGTCGCGGTGTCGAGTCGTCAAACGGAACGTGGTATTTCTCGGGGAAACGTCGAGGCCTTTTGTTTTGGGACGCGCCTTACCCGTGTGACACGTGAGCTTGGCTCGCGTGATCCTGACGCGGCGTTACAGGCAGCGTCGGCTGCTGTGGTGGACTGGGGCGGGGGCACTCGTCTCGGGCAGACCTTCAAAACTTTTCTGGATGATTGGGGTCGCCGCGGTATGGCGCGTGGCGCGGACATTGTGATTCTTTCTGATGGGTGGGATCGTGGTGATCCTGACGAGCTTGCCCAACAGATGCGTCGTTTGCAGCGTCTCGCCCATCGTGTGATCTGGGTGAATCCGCTGAAGGGAACTCCGGGCTATGCGCCGCTTGCACAGGGAATGGCGGCTGCTTTGCCGTATGTGGACGAGTTCCTTGAGGGGCATGCCTGGATGAGCATGGAAAATTTAGCGAAGGCAGTGTCAATATGAGACATGCAGCGAGTGCCGGGTGTGCTTTTGCTGCGGTGACAAGCTTGGTGACAGACGGCCATATACCGCACTGCAGTGTGCGGGGCGAGAGAAGAGCAGGGACGAACTGCACGGACGGGCAGCCTGTCCAAAATAGTGCGCAAAAGGGGAAGTGCTTGAAAGATGAAAGAGATCTTGGCTGATGTAGAACGCTGGTTTGATGAGGGACAAACAGTGGCGCTTGCCACTGTTGTCGATGTCATAGGGTCGGGTCCTCGAGAGCCCGGAGCGGTGATGGCCGTGAGTCAAAAAGGAGAAGTTGCTGGTTCCGTGAGCGGAGGTTGTGTTGAGGGTGCGGTGGTCGAAGAGTCGCTTATCGTGCTCGAAAGCGGAATTCCGCGTCTTGTGAGTTTCGGTTACTCCGATGATGAGGCATTCGAGGTTGGCCTGACATGTGGGGGTACGATTCGGTTGTTTGTGGAACCGCTTACCTGGTAGGTGTGGCGCGGTTGTAGACGGTTTCAACAAACAGTCGAGAAAAACAGTCACGAGAGACCATCGAGGGAGATGGTCAAGCGAGACGGTCACGAGAGACGGTCACGAGAGACGGTCGAGAAAAACCTGGTAATGGCCAGGTTTGTGCGCGCATGGAGGTCCGTATGCGTGTGGAGAACCACCTGTTTGGTTTCTGGACGCACTCTTGTCGGGACCTGGCGGGTTTGAGACCGGTTTCGCCTGCTGTCGTGATTTTTGAGGCCGGCGCTTGCGCGTGGTGAGAAGAATCCGAGGTCGCTTCGTGAGAAAAGCAAGGGATTCTGCGAGACGAAGTGCTTGAACACAGCTTGGGAAGCGAGGGGCGAAATGGGTGAAGTTTTCCACAGAGTGAAGGTGGCGCTGGCAGAAAATCAGGCATTTGCTTTGTGCACGCTGGTAACTGGTCCTGTTGTCGGTGCGAAGATGTTCCTGCAGAAAGACGGAGAGATTGTCGGGAGTATGGGCTCTGCCGCTCTCGACCGGGCTGTGGCAAATGATGCTGCAGGCCTTCTCGCCAATGGGCGTACTGAGACACGTCATTATGGACTGGAGGGCGAAGCCCGACTTTCCGACGTGGAAGTTTTCATAGAATCGTTTGCGCCTCCTGCTCGTCTCATTGTTTTTGGTGCAGTCGATTTCACCCGGTCGCTCAGCCGCATTGGAAAAATAATGGGGTACCATGTCACGGTGTGCGATCCCCGGTCAGTGTTCGCGACGACGACACGTTTTCCCGAGGCCGATGAAGTCGTTGTGAGCTGGCCTGATGACTATCTTGCTTCCACCAGGATAGATGAGCGCACAGTAATTGCCGTTCTCACGCATGATCCGAAACTCGATGTTCCCGCGCTGCTTGCCGCCGTGGCGACTCCTGCTGCGTATATCGGGGCGATGGGATCACGGCGTACGCATGCGGTGCGTGTGAAGCGTTTGCAAAGTGCAGGAATGTCGGAAGCTGACATTGCGCGGATTGCAGCGCCCATTGGTCTTGATATTGGGGCTGCAACACCTGAGGAGGCAGCTATTTCGGTTTTTGCTGAGATAGTGGCGTTGCGTTCCGGTCGGGAGGGCGGTCGTCTTACCGGGGGGAGCGGTTCTATTCATGCCTGAGCATGAGCCGTCGCAGCAACCGCCTGCAGGTGTACCCGATGGTGTGCCGGCAGCGGAATCTGCTGGGGCAGAGTTGTCGGGAGCAAGATCTGCTGCGCCTGGGCCGAGGTGTGGACAGGTGGCGTCTGTACTTTTGGCAGCCGGTGGCGGGACGCGTTTTGGGGGTCGAAAGCCGCTTGCCTTGTTCCAAGGCAAGCCTTTGGTTTCGCATGCTTTGTGGACTGTGATGCAGAGTGGGCTTTTCCCTATTGTCGTTGTGACGGGCGCGGATGCTCCGGCTGTGGCGGCGCAAGTGCATCGCGCCGCGAGTCTTTGGGCAGCGCGTGCAGCGCACGAAGAGCCCGGTCTTGCGCGCGAGGAACCGGTCTTGCGGGCGGACGGGCCTCAAGACGCCGCGCTGTGTGGCTCTGGGGTGTCTCTTGATCGAGATAGCCTTTCTGGTCGGGAACGCGAAGACCGCGCGGCAACTTGTTCGGATCCCCGTGAGGGGGTTGTGGGGGAAACCACACAAAGTAGCGGTCTTTTGTTGGTCCATAATGCGGACTGGGCATCGGGCATCGCAACGAGCCTGCAGGCTGCCCTACGTGCTTTGTTGCCGGTTTCGCATGTGCAAGCGGTCTGTGTTGGGCTGGCTGACCAGCCTCTTGTGCGTGCGAGTGCCTACCAGAGGCTTGCGACAGCATGGGAAGCAGGAGCAGATCTTGCAGTCGCGACGTATGCCGGGAAACGTCGCAATCCCGTGTTATTGGCGCGTTCGGTATGGGCAGCCGCCCAGCGTCTCGAAGGAGACGAGGGGGCTCGTGCCTTATTGCGGGTGCACCCTACGGTAGAAGTCCCGTGCGAGGGTGATCCCGTTGATGTCGACACTCCGCAAGAACTCAGAGAACTGGAGCAAAAATGCAGATCGACAACGATTTTACCGTGAGAATGCCGGTTGATGAGGTGTGGAAGCTCTTCTTGGATGTGGAGCGACTTGCCCCTTGCATGCCGGGCGCCCAACTCACCGAGATTGACGGAGATGAGTACAAGGGGATCGTGAAGGTGAAGGTGGGCGCGGTGAACGCCCAGTATAAAGGGACAGTTATTTTTGAGGAGATAATAGAAAAGGAACACCGGCTTGTGTTGCGCGCAAAGGGGCGCGAGACGAAGGGGCAGGGAACCGCGAATGCGGCTGTGACAGTGTGCATGACAGAGCGGGGTTCCGAAACCGATGTGGAAGTGCGCTCAGATCTCCAGATTCGCGGCAAAGTAGCCCAGTTTGGACGGGGAATTCTTGTCGATGTGGCAGAGAAGCTTGTTGACGAATTTATTGAAGCTGCTGAAGCCGAATTGGCCGCGCATTCTACGGAACTGAAAGCGCAAGCTACTGAAGCTGTGCCTCCTGCCGGGACACTTGCCGATAGCGTGACCACAGGACCACGCATCATTGATTCCCCCGAAGCTGAACCGATCGATCTTCTTGAACTTGGCGGCGCATCGGTGGGGAAACGTCTCCTGCCCGTGGTCGGTTTTCTGAGTCTTCTGCTGCTTTTTATTGTGTTGTGGCGGCGGAAGCGCTCCTGATAGGGCTTGTTGCCGGCGCGCGTCGCGACGCTGATACTGAGAGCCTGATGTTCCTGCGGAAAGACGCTGCATGTTGTTGTGCGCGAGAGGGGCAGGAGAAGATGCGCAGGGGGAAAATGGGCACCCATACAAAGAAATGGCAGAGATTGGTCTTGGCATTTTTTGCGGCCAGTCTTACTGTGCTGGTCGCGGGCTGCGGGGACGACAGCGACACGAAAGAGGACGGAGCCTTACCTGGTGCGACTTCTTCTTTGATAGCTTATCGGATGGGGGATTTCCTCATCGTGGAGACAGAAAATAAGAAGATAAAAGAGCAGCTGCTTGCCGATAACACTGCTTCTGCGCTTGTGCGGGATGTGAAAACCGAAAAGGTGTTGCGTGACGAGAAGGAGATCGCGCTGCTCCTCACGTTGAAGCTGAGTGACTTGTCAGGAGTTGTGGGTACGCCTGCGCAGCTCGTGCAAAGCTATGCACAAGGAATCGCGGAGCGAGATGGCGTGTCCTTGCAGGAGACGTTGATGGGGGAGCGTGTGGTGTACCGGGTAGAAAGCCGGAATACAGTGCACTTGCTGCTGGCGGATCCCTTTGAGAATATTGCCTGGTTTGTGAGTAACAAACCAGGCGCGGTACTGGAATTGATCGAGCTTCTTTGGGAAGGCGTGGACGCTGCAAATGCAGACGCCGAGACTGCCGGTAAGGAGAAAGCCGACTCGGGCAGTCAGTCGAAAAAGTGACCTCCGGCCAGGGGAAGCGCGCGTGGAACGGGGTGGGGAAGCCCAGCCGGGCGAAAAGGTGTGCGGGCTCTTTGCTAGTGAAGGCAGGACCCTGTGGATGTTCTCGTTTGTCTGCCCCGTGCCGGGCTGATCACGCTGTCGACTTCCTCGCCGATGAGAGCGTAGCCAATCGCAGGGTCTGTGCTTGAGGCAGCGAAGACCATGCCATACACAGTGCCGTCACGGGCCACCATGGGGCCGCCACTATTGCCGGGGCGCACACGTGTCACGAGCTCATAGATTTCGCGTGTGACGGAGTTGTCATCGTAGATGTCACGTCCGTTCGCTGTCAGGGTTTGTTGTACCCGTCCGGGTTTTGCGACGTATGGGCCGTTTTCGGGGTATCCCAGAATCGCGACGGAGAGGTCGTCCGGCGCCGGAGCAGCCGTGAACGAGACGGGAGGAAGCGGCAGGTTCGGGACGTGAAGCACGGCGATGTCGCGTTTGGAGTCGAAGGCGACCGGCACGCCATCATAATTTTTTATGATGTCGCCCAAGTTGCGATTGCGTGAGGGAAAACGCGCTTTTACCTGCACTTTTTCTGTAACTCCCGCGATCACATGGGCGTTTGTTGCCACGTATTCCGGGGCAAATACCCAGCCGCTGCCTTCGCTTCCGCGTCCGCATGCTTTGCCCAAGAGCTTGACGGTGGAATAGCCGGTTTCCTGAACGGAAGAGGCGATCACAATGTCGGTTTCGAGGGGGGAGGTCTGACGAATCGAAGGCACATGAATGCGGTCGAAAACAATGGGGAAGTCTGTGGCACGGAATGCCTGACGGAAGGTGGAGAGCACATCGGGAGGGGGCGGAGAAGACTGCACGACGCGCATGAGAAAAGAGGAGCGCATTCCGTCGGCGATGGTCGCGAAGGGGGCTTCTGCCAGGGGGAGTGCGACGAGCCAGGCGACGAGGGCCACTCCTACCATAGAAGTGACGGTGCCTGCCCCGGCGTCAATGCCGCGCGCGAATCCTTGGGGGACTTTGTCCCGCAGGCTGCCCCCAATCATTGTGCCGCCGATATGGAAGAGGCTTACAACGAGAAAGAGCGTGCCAATGGCAAGGGCTGCCGAGGCATTTGGGTCTTCGAGCACGTCGGCCAAGAAGACTGCGCAAACTGCTCCTACTGCAAGTCCGATCGCGAGGCTTCCCAGGGTCACTGTTTGTACGATGAGGCCCGAGGTCCCACCCCAGATTGCAGCGGCGAGCAATGCTGCAATCACGACGATATCGATCCAGCTCAGAGGGGGCTCCTTTATCCGTGAACTGTGCCTTTTCTCTCACGACACACATAGCACACTTCTTTTGGGCATCTTACCGTTCTGAGCGCAAGGAGGTCCGGGAATGAGCTTGGAGTCATTACCTTTTGGCAAGATAGTCTGCATAGGGAGTGGAGACGCTGATCGTTTCCTTGCTTCTGTTGCCATTCTCTGCGGGAGGCCTTTTTTGGCCTGCCGGCAGAGCGAAACGCATTGATATTCTTTTCTTGCCAGTGTCTTGCCAGTGCTGGCGCAAGGGGGACTGAGCTATGTCTGATGAACCTGTTGTCTTGACGGAGACCCGAGGTCATACTCTCATTATTACTTTGAACAGGCCGAAAGCCCGCAACGCGGTGAACGGTGACGTGGCGAACGCGGTTGAGGCCGCGATGGACCGTCTTGAAGAAGACGACGATTTGTGGATTGGTGTGATCACGGGGAACGGCAAAGTTTTTTGCGCTGGTGCCGACTTGAAGGTAGTGAGCTCGGGTGCCGGCAACATTATGACGCAGCGAGGTGACTTCGCAGGATTTGTACGACGCGAACGTCGCAAACCAGTGATTGCGGCATTGAATGGCGACGCCTTGGCCGGCGGATGCGAAATCGCGATTGCCTGTGATCTCATTGTGGGCGCAGCAGGTGCCCGCATGGGTTTGCCCGAAGCAAAACGCTCCCTTTTGGCAGCGGCCGGTGGTCTGGTGCGGCTGCCACGGCTGATTGGGGAGAAAATGGCAATGGAGATTGCCCTCACAGCAGATCCATTTACCGTAGAGCGTATGTATGATTTGGGTTTGGTGAATCGGGTCGTGCCGCTCGATGACGTGCTCGACACTGCACTCGAGCTTGCCGACAAGATCAATGCCAATGCCCCACTTGCGGTGCGAGGTTCCCGCGCAGTTGTGACTGGCACACGTTTCCTCAATGAGGAGGAAGCCTGGGCATTCACCCTGAAAGAAATGGCACCCATTTTTGGTTCGGAGGACTTCCAAGAAGGCCCTCGCTCCTTTATCGAGAAGCGCCCCCCAAAGTGGAAAGGTAAGTGACCCTGTAGGGAGGGCATGGATGACGTGTGACCACGCGACTCCGCACGCGTGCACACGACTCTGTTTGAGTGCACGC
>DEIU01000035.1 GCA_002352645.1 Acidimicrobiia bacterium UBA2766
TTTCAGGTGGACAATGCTCAAGTGCTTGTCTTGTTTTGCTTGAAAGAGCTAGATCTGTACGCAGTTCTTTCAAATGATCAAGGCTTTCAACAGCGATTGCTCAGCACTCCAAAAACCAAAAATCCCCCCAATGGAAAGAAAAACGCTCTTCCCCTGGAGGAGCTGAGCGGGTTTATCGAGTTGGCAGAGAAGTGCCGTGGCGTTGTCGTGGTGTTTGGAGCGATGTCGGTGATGCCCCCAGGGTTACTTTCAGTAAAGAGTTCCGTGCCAAGCTGTTCTGCATACTGCAGAGTGCTGTGAATGCAGCCGGTTTGCAGGTGGGGGGGACACTCGCTCCATCAAGGACAACCCCTGTGGTGCTTGTGGCAGTAACGCAGTTTTCGTTTTCGGATGTGTCAGGTGCCTTGCTGCTCGCAAGAGAGATGCCCATGAGAGGCATATCAGTTTTCGTGTCGGTAGATCGGAGACACGCGCTGTGTCCGGTGGTGGGCTGGTCGCGCCAAGCCGGGACGTCCTCCGCTTGATCTGCTTCTGGTGGGAGTGGCGGAATCGGAATCGGAGGTTGCCTTGCGGGACTTCCTCTCAGACGGTGCGTACGATTTTGTTTATGTTATTTTCTCGCGTCTGAAAAGTTGAACTTGGATTCTGCCGGGTGAGGCCGGCCTTGTTTGAAATGCTGCGATAAGGCATTGGGGCGGTCTGTGAGATTTTAACGTGTCAAGCATGAATATTCGGTACTGAGTAGTCCATATTTGACGCGTGTTTGTTTTTTGGCCTGTGAGCAGGGAATTTCAGGAGTGTTCTTTGCTTATTTTTCTTGTATAAGCACTACTGTCGTATTTGAGGGGATATTTTCCTGATGTGAGGTCTGGGGCAAGCAGGGAGTACAGCGGGAATGGTCAGTCATGAGGATAAACGGGGGTCGCACTTGCAAGATGCTGTCCGACTTCTGTTCTTGTTGGACCGGGCTGGAGAACCACTTGAAAAAGAGGAACTTCCAGAGGCGGTCTGTGTTGTGCGGGCAGAGTCTCGGGTGCAAGCGATGGTTTTTTGGATGCGGAATCCGGATTTTCTCGCGCATGAGATATTGCGCGACATCGAAGATGGTGTCCGTCCAAAGTCGGATCTTGGCGTAGCTGCGGGGCTGCTCGACGGAGACGAACCGGAATTGCGACGCTACCCGATGGCGATGTCTCAATTCAGTGCCTACGAGCCCTTGGACAATGCGTTTGCTGTGCTTGTCGCGCGAAGGCTTGCTGACCGGGATCAGCAAAGACTGTCCGCAAAAAAGGTGCGGAAGAATTTCTACTTACTTCAAGCCGGAAGAGACATGGCACGTGACATCGTCAAACAAGAACCGGTCTTGGCCTGGTATGACGACCGGGCAGTGCTCGTGAGTGAAGTGGCAAAAAAACAGAACGGAACGGTATTAAAAAGACGACAGTGGAAGCATCCCGAGTATGTAGGCACAAAACCGGGCACAAAAATTCCGGCAATTACAAGCTTGGTGCGGGAACACCTCGATCAAATGCGTGCAAGCGAGACACCGATATGAGCGGGGAGAAGGATTTCACAGGTGCGGTGGCTGACAAGGCCGGTTGTAGTCGGGAGGATGCCGGGAAAATTCTGACCCGTCACAATATATATCCAAGTACCGATTCTTTTGGGTCCCGTCATTTACATGTCGATCAGATCAAGTTCAGGGGAGAGAAAACAGTCGAAAACGACTCGCATTCATCAAAGTCTGTAGAGCCGTTCAAGTTTGAATCAAAGTTCGAGTCTGGCTTGTCTGCGTTACTCAGTCACAAAAATAGTGCAGGGAAAACCAGCATACTTGAGATCATCGTGTGGGCTTTGCGAGGGAACCCCAAAGGACTGCAAGCCGATGTGCGACAATGGTTGCGCCATGTTGAGCTAGAGGGCAAAGTCGGCGATGAAGCATTTTCGGTGTGTTTCGACGTAGAAAACGGATCTCCCAAAGGAGAACTCCGGACAGGACATGAAGACCTGCCCCGCAAATTCAATTCAAAAACCATGCAATCTGTCATGAGTGATTTCATGTTGGACCGTCTTGGCTTTACTCCAGAGATGTCCGTACAAGAAAGAAACAGCGGAAATCCTGTAAAGGATAAGCAGGAGGAGTGGTTCGCTTGTACAACGGCCTTTTATTTTCGCCGGGCAAACCAGAATGCGGTGATCGGCGAAAACTTTCGGGGGTTTCTTGCCGACAAACGGCTTCAAATTTATCTCAGGAGCCCGTGGACACCAGTAGTTCTCGCTGCGGAAACAGTCAATAAAGATTTTGTGAAGATCCAGCAAAACGAGTGGGAGAAAAGACTCAGGGAGTGTAAAAAAGCTTTGGATGAGGCCGAAAAGGCACGCAAACAAATCCTGTTGGAGAATGCTCTCTATGGGCAACCGAGAGATCTTGTGCAGGAAATAGAGAAGTATGAAGGTCTTCGTGACGAAATCTCTCGCGAACTGCATGCAAAAGAAAAAGAGTATGAGTCGCTGGAGAAACTCTGGCTCACCAAACGCCAAGACGCCCTGGACAGACAAGAAACCAGTGCAGTTGCAG
>DEIU01000085.1:0-2489 GCA_002352645.1 Acidimicrobiia bacterium UBA2766
GGATGGCAAGAGACGTGGGAAAGATAAACTGATCGCCACTGGAGAACGGCCGGCAGGCGGCACCATCGAAGACCGTGCCGCCTGCCATGGGTGTGCGGGAAGGCCAGGATCAACGATGTTCGCCTTCCCGCTGCTCACCACTCTATTTCTTGGTTTCCTTGTCCCCCGGACTGTTGGCCGGTCGCTTCGCGCAGAAAAGCCTCTTCTTCGAGATAGCGTTCGGCATCGATGGCGGCAGCGCATCCGCTTCCTGCCGCAGTGATTGCTTGACGCCAGATGCTGTCCTGCACGTCGCCGCAAGCCCACACGCCCGGCTGGCTTGTACGTACTTCTCGGTGTGTGATGATGTAGCCTGACGAGTCGAGGTCGATTTTGCCCTTGACGAGGGAAGTGTTGGGGTCGTGTCCTATCGCGAGGAACAACCCGTCCACGGCAAAGTCTGAGTGATCTTTTGTGACAGTGTCCTCGAGCACGATTTTCTCCAGCGTGTTTTCTCCTTTGAGTCCGGTCACATGCTTGTTCCAGAGGAAAGAGATCTTCTCGTTCGACATGGCACGTTCGGCCATGATTTTTGAGGCGCGGAGTTGATCCCTGCGGTGGATCACTGTGACTTTTGTTGCAAACTTTGTCAGGAAAATTGCCTCTTCCATAGCGGAGTCGCCTCCTCCGACGACAGCAATTTCTTTACCTCGGAAGAAAAACCCGTCGCATGTGGCACAGGTCGAGATGCCTTTTCCGCTGAGGCGCATTTCGTCTTCGAGGCCGAGCCATCGGGCGGAAGCGCCGGTCGAGAGAATGACGCCCTGTGCTCTGACTTCGGTGTTTCCTGCGCGAATACGGAAGGGACGTTGCGACAAGTCCAGTTCTGTCACGTCGAGAGGCTGCAGCTCAGCTCCAAAGCGCTCGGCTTGAGTGCGAAAGTTGTCCATGAGATCTGGGCCGAGAATGCCTTCAGGGAATCCGGGATAGTTTTCCACTTCTGTTGTCAGCATGAGCTGTCCCCCGGACTGTGTTCCCTCGAACACAAGCGGGTCCAAATTGGCGCGTGCTGCATAGATTGCGGCTGTCAAGCCCGCGGGACCGGATCCGATAATGACCAGTTGTTTCTCAGACATGTTACTCAAGGACCTTTAATGGGGTTTTGATGTGGGATGCTGGACTGTTCTGAAGAGGAAGTACCCTCATTGTTGGCAATGAGGGGGAAGAACTTTGGAAGCGTCGGGCGCACGTCAAAGCAGATGACAGTGATCAGCTGGGTTTTCTTTCTGCTGGGTTCTTCCTCTTCGGGGAGACTCTTCTCGAGTGTTTTCCAATAGTGACGCGAAAATCTGCAGGTGGGTAGGTACTGGTTTCTCTTCTGTGGGAAACACAGGAAAACAGGTGATTTATTCTGGAAAAATACCCTTTTTCAGTGGTGTTTTTGCCTGAGGTTCTTTATTCCTGGAGAAGGCAGCACGTGTTACGCGGCTGTCTTTTTCCGGTTGCGCATAGTCCACAGGAAGCCGCCGGTAGCGAGGAAAACCGCTCCTGTGCCCCAATATGCTGCCCATACTTGTTCTTCGCCCACATAGTAGGTGAGAACCCGAATCAACCCGATACAGATCATGGGGAGGATACTGAGGGTAACGAGGGTGAGCGCAATGGATAAACTGAGTCCTCGGATCACCTTTTCTGCCGGAAGAATGGTCTTTTCTCGCAGACCGGTGACAAGTGACTCAACGCTTTCGCCGACCTTGTCTGCCATATCGAGATTCACGAATGGTCGAGAAAGAGGGTTTTCGCTGTCGAGTGTGTGTGCTATTGCAGAGTTGTTTTCTGCAGAAGATGCCGCGCTTTCGGTGCTTGCCGGAGAAGGCGGTGTGTGCTGCACGTTATTTTGATGTGGGTCTGTCACAAAGAATCCTTTCTTCCCAGAAATTTTTTTGTCAGGGTTTTTTCTTTTGCGAAAGAGAGTGTGTTTCTTGCTTCACAATATGTGGGCAAAGAGACGGACAATGGAAGGGTGAGGGAAGCCTGAGGAATGAGGCACATCAATTCACAATAGTAAGAAAATCGCAGGTGGTGGGATCAAGGACTGCAATGACATCGGATTGCCAGGAAGCAGTAAAAGGACCGATGAGGAAGACAACCGGAAGACCTTTCCAGCTTCCTTCCAACATGGTGTCAGGCCTGAAGCCTTCAGGTAGGAGACAATCAGGGAAGTCTGGAAGTGCAGCGGCGTTTTTTCCGTCCGAGACAGTTTCTTGTTGTGTTGTACGAGACTGAAGAAGGAGATCGTGTAGCTCTTTTTCAGTCTGGAGAACAAGAGTCGGGAGAGGGGCGGGAACGAGGGAGAACGGGGAATCGTCCTTTTCTGTGTTCTCGTATGTTTCTGGGGCAGGTTTGGGGGTGGAACGTTTCTTGTGGGTTGTCTCCATGTCGTTGTTGTTGTCTTTTCTGGTTTGAGGAAGCTGACTCGTTCCCGCATCTTCTGGCGCGTGGGAAGCCTC
>DEIU01000085.1:2636-9796 GCA_002352645.1 Acidimicrobiia bacterium UBA2766
ATTGTCGAGAGGACTGTCCAAGGGGCTCTCGAAAGAAGCCTGTTGTGTGGTGTCTGTGCTCCACAGGGCCTGCAGCACTGTATCGTCCAACTTTTCTCTCTCTTCTTTTGTGAGAGGCGCAGGGCGAGGAAGACGGGAAAAACCTGTATCCACCTTTTGGAATTGGGTAAGAAGCTCCCTGGCATCTGCCGACGATTCGAGCATTGCTTCGATTGCCCTTTCCTCTTCCAAGGAAAGTTCGTGGTCGAGAGAGGCAGAAATGTCTTGAAGTTTTTTTTCATCCACGCATATCACCACTACTTGGACGGGATGATGTTGGTGTTAAGTTCCCTGGGTCGGGAAAGAAATCCACTAATTTCGCGCGGGCGCGGGCAAGGCGGGATTTCACGGTGCCTACGGCGACCTCCAGTTTGTCAGCTATTTCATCGTATGAGTAATCCTCTATGTAGTGGAGAATGATGACATCACGATGTTTCGGGTCGAGGTGTTGGATGGCTTCGGCCGTGTCTATGGTGATGGCGATACTGGTTGCCATGTCGGTTTCGCTGCGCCGTTCGGAAACTGTCAAAGCCGTCTGTACAGAAGGAGCATCTCCCAAGTTATCTATGGGAATTGGGATGTTTTTTCGGAGAAAGTCGTAGCAGCGGTTTTTTGTGACGCGATACAGCCATGTCGTGAATTTTGCTTTTGCTTCGTATTGGTGAAGGCTTTTGATCAGTCCGCAGAAAATATCTTGCGTGATATCGAGAGCATCTTCTCGATTTCTCACCATATGCAGGCAGAAGCGAAAAACACGCTCGCGATGGCAATCGTATAAGGCTTGAAAAGCGCTTCGGTCGCCTTCTTGGTATGCCTTGACGAGTTCGTTGTCTTCCCTGTTGTCTGTGTGTTTTGGAGCTTCTGGCGGGGTCATTGTGCTGGAGGTTTTGTGGTGAGTTCTGGCGGGAGTGTTGTTGTCGGTAGAAAGAACGCGACTTGCTTGGAGCTGGTGTTTTCTCCAAATTGGACTTCAAAAATGCGCGTGCGAAAGGCATTGTTGTTTGTGGCTGGGAGGTGAGTAATCCATAGTAACCAGTTGCGAGCGGAAGTCTCTCCGAGATCGAGTTTGATCCTGCCTTCTGCTCCAATGGTGGCTGCCTGCGCCGCGAGGGAAGTGTGTTGGGTCACATCGGCGAGGGAAGTGTGTTGGGCAATGTCCGATAGACTGGCATTATCTGGAAAAAAATCACTTTTCTCGTGTAATTCTAAAAGTTTATCGGCAGTGCGTAATTCTATTGTTGTGCCGGGATCAGCGTAAATCCAGACTTTCCCAGGTTTTGTTGTCTTTTCTGTTCGAAGAAAGAGGCCGACGCCATCTTTGAGCCTCCCAAAATCTGGATAATTACGATAACTCTCGGTTTTCCATGCTGTGGTGTGGTCTCCGTCTGTGGCCTGTGACACCATTTTCGGGTTTTCTTGTCTGTCGTCTCCTTCAGGGTCAAAGTCGATTGTCTCGATAACCCTGATCCCAAAAAAGTCACTGGTTTTTTTGTCTTCGACTGATGATTTGTTGGAGAAGATGAGGAAGAGCAGGGCAAAGACGAAGATGGCAGCAGTGGCACCGAGAAGTATCCCTCCTTTCGAGGACGGAGAAGTAGATCTTGGGATTCTCGTTTGCCGGTTTCTTGGGGCAGTCGTGAGACGCTGTCTTGCCCTGCGTTTTGCAATGTTTCCTGCAGAATATGAAGTCTGCTCCGTGCGCTGAGCAGACAAGGTGGAATGCGCTGGAGTTTTTTTGTGTGAAGACCAGCGAGCCTGTCTCTGTGAAGAGAAGGAAAACGGGAAACGGTCAAGGGTTTTGGGGGAGGTTTCCTCATACTCGTCGGAGTTTTCGCTGAAGAGACGAGTATGACGGTTCGGTGTGGGTTTGCGATTGTGACGCTGTGTTCGCCTTGCCGGCGTTGTTGAGGAGAAGGCCGATGGTGGCGAAGGCGGTTCGGTGGGGGCGGGAGAAGAGGAGAATGCGGGCTGTTCCGGGACGGGCTGTGGAGAAGGATCCTGACGAACCGATCGAGACCGGGAAGGTTTGTTTTGCTGTGGGGCAGGGGTATCAACCCGTGCCATACTAATCTGAATTTTTTCTGCTTTGAGATTCGATAAGGCAAGAAGCATTTCGCCGGCTGAGGAGAATCGCTGGGAAGGGGCCCTGGCCATGGCCTTTTCGATCACCTGCACGAGTTTTTTCGGGGCCTTGGGGCATTGGGGGTGCAGAGGATCGGCGTCTTCTCTTGTACGGGCGATCGCTGTGCCGATGTCCGTTTCGGCGCTCCACGGTACACGACCGCTTAGGCAGCGATAACCAACGCATCCCAAGGCATAGAGGTCAACGCGGTGGTCGCATGGCGCGCCTTCGACTTGCTCGGGAGCGAGATAAGAAGCGGTTCCGATGATGGAGCCTGTTTGGGTGAGGTCGCCTCCTGAGATGGCACGTGCAATCCCAAAGTCCACAACTTTCACAGTCGCGGCCCCGACATGATCCCAGAGCAGGATATTGGCCGGTTTAATATCTCGGTGAATGACCCCTCGTGTGTGTGCATAGGAGAGGGCAGAGAGGACTGACCGAAGGAGATGCACAGTTTCAGGAGGATGCAGTCTTCCGTTTGGGCCCAGAAGACGGGAGAGGCTGGGGCCTTTGATGAGCTCCATCACGATAAAATGGGCATCGTCATCTTCGCCGCTATCGTATATGGTGGCGATGTTGGAGTGGTTGAAAGAGGCGGCAGCGACTGCTTCTCGACGGAATCGTTCTCTTACGCTGGGGTCATCTCGATGCCGGTTATGGAGGATTTTGACTGCGACTTCACGACCAAGACGCTGGTCGATGCCGCGCCATACTGTTGCCATGCCGCCCTTGGCGACTGGCTCAGTGATTTCGTAGCGTTGTGCGAGAACCTGTGTCGTCCGGTCAGGCACTATGACGTCTCCACGGTAACTAATAGGCCGGAATCAGCGACAGATTTTGCTGCTCCCCATACGCTTTTGCGGTATGGTACTGTGTCTGTGTCTGTGTCTGTGTCTGTCGAGATTGCCTGGCTAAAGAGGAATGCCCCCCTATAGGAATAGCGTGTGTCTTCGTCTGAAACGATATGCGCATCCTACATCTTTCCTGTCGCAGACTTTGTGCCGCGCCAAAACCTCACTTGTCGCTCTTCGTCTCAACTACCACTTGTACCTCGTAGTAATTCGAGAAAGCACTGATTCTATTGAGGAGAATGCCTTTTGCTTCCCGTTCGATAGTTAAGCGTATCGTACGGGACGTCTGACCTTGTGCTTCGAAAGACGGAGCGGAGATGGTGAAGTCCACCAGGCGGATACCCGTGCCTTCGAGACTTTGTTCAAGTTTGTGTCGTGTGGCCTGTTCATTTTGTGCAGTTGCTTTATAGGCGTTGCGTGATTCCCGCAGCAGATTTTGCCCGTCATTGTCAAGGGCGGCGCGTGCAATGAGAGGGGAAAAGAGATCGAAACCAAGGATAGCCATCCCCGTGATACCGAGCAGGATCTTCAGGAGGAATCCAGTCATTTGCCCTCTTCCGTAGTTTTTCTACTTGTCGCTTTGTCGCTCATTTCTTGTATGCGCCGAAGTCTGCTCCCAGGTTTCTTCATTGTGGGGTGGAAGAGGACTGAGCTTTCTTCGGGCGTGGGGGAGTTCGGCGCACAAGTCGCCAGAACTCCCAGGTTTCTTCCACGCCGAGGAGCGCTGCCGTGCCGAAGTAGAGGAGACCGCTGAGCACAACCCCCCCGCTGATTTCGACAAGTGCCCCGGCAGGGCTTGAGGCATGAAACAAAGTTTTTGTTGCCACGAAGAGACCAAGGCTCATCATGCTGCCTGCGAGCAGCATTTTTTGTACGACGGGCCATTGTTGCGCGAGATGCAAGGTGCCAAGGCGGCGTGAGAGCACAATCACCCCGATGATCGATGCCAAGAGAAAAGAAAACCCGTAGACAAAGGCGAGTCCTGTGGCACCAAAAGTCGGATAGACAAGCAGGTAGCCTGTGATTGCTGCCGCTCTGGCGATCAGGTTGACGAAAAAAGGAGTCCTTGTGTCTTGGGTTGCATAGAAACTGCGCAGCAAAAGCATAAAGAAGGTAAAAGGAAGAAGCCCTAAAGAGAAGAAACGTAAAAGTTCTGCTACGACGCTGGTATCTGCTGTGCCAAAGCTCCCCCACTGCAGGGCAAGGGTGATGATCTGATCCGAGAGGAAGAGGTAGCCGATCGTGGCAGGCAGCATAAGAAAAGCGATGAGGCGAAGCCCTCCAATGAGTCGTGCCGCGAATTGTTCATGGTTTCCGACACTGGCGTGTTCCGAGAGAGCCGGAAGAAGCGCAGTCATCACGCTGACTGCCACGATGCCGTTCGGAAGTTGGAAAAAAATGAAGGCATAGTTCCATGCGGCATAGGCGCTTTCGTCCGAGGACAAAAGCCGCTGGATCACAATCAAGCCAATCTGGTTGGTGACAACAAAGGCGACGGTCCAGCCTGATAAGCGGAGCAGTTTCGTGACGATGGGAGCGCGAAAAGCAAAGCGGGGACGAAGTCCTTCTCCGCGTAAGATCAGAGGAAGTGTGCTGACAATTGCCATTGCTGCCACGCCGCCGGTTGTGCCAAGAGCAAGGAGGGCAAGATTTCCTTGGGAGAGCGTGCCGTTTGTTTCCGTTGTGCGCTGGGCGAAGACAATAAAAGACGCGATCACCGTGAGGTTGTTCAAAACTGGGGCGAAGGCAGGAACCGTGAAGCGTCGTTGGGCTTGGAGTAGCCCGCTTGACAGGGCATTGAGGGCATAGAAGAAGATTTGGGGCCCAAAGAAACGTAGAAAATCGACTCCAATTTTGTGTTCTTCTTCTGTGAGGTCGGGTCCAGAAATATCGAGAATAAAGGGAGCAGCAAAGGAGAGGAGAGCGGAAGCCATGACCGCGATGCTCAACCCCAGACAGAAGAGGGTGGAGATCATGCGCTGCCCGTCTTCTTTGTGAGAACGATTTAGTTCTTCTACGAAGATGGGCACAAGCACGGAGGTCAAGACCCCACCAAGTGCGAGTTCATAGATCTGGTTTGGGGCAGTGTTGGCGTAGTTGTAAGAGTTGGAAATCACGCCGAGGCCGAGTGCATACGCGAGAGCGGCAGTGCGCCCGAGTCCTGTGATCCGCGAGAGCAGCGTGCCAAGCGCAAGAATGCCGCTTGCTTTGAGGAGACGGTCGGTGCCTGCGGGTGCGGGTGGACTGTCCGTTAATGGTGGGGAGTCGTCAGACTTTGTGGGCTTCGCTGTTTCTGTGGTTTTTGTGGTTTCTGTCGTCTCATTGTGTTCTGAAATGTTTTTCTGGTCTCCTGTCTCGTCCCTTGTCCTGAAGTGGGAATTTGGCTGGTTTGTGTCTGGGGCCCATTCCGAGTGGCTTTGCTGGATGTCTGGTGGGACGGATTGTAAGAGGCCGGGAGGGATGATCATTTTTCTCGTCTCGGCACTCTGGAGGTGAGAAAGCGCGAGATCTGAGACTGTGTCTTTGCTGGTGTTGTGTGTTGCTGGTTCTGTTGTTTTCTGGGTCGTGTTTTTCTGGGAAGTGGACCTCCTGTTTCCTCGCGCGTGGCGGAGCTGTGGTGTGTTGCGTTGGTGACGGCGACGTCTGGCGTCAATGGTCCACCAAAAAGCGAGGATGATGAGGGAAAGAAGCGAGAGTGCGACGGCGACTGTATTTACTGTCGTACTCGTAATGTGTAGGGAGCGTTGCAGCAGGGTATAGGGGGGATTTGCGGCAGAGGCGATTTTTAGATCGAGGACGTATTTCCCGCGCGATGGGGCTTTGACGTGAAATGTTGTCGTGAAGTTCCCGCTTGGCACGGTGACTTTTTTGGTTTCACCATGTTTTTTGTTCTCGAATTCAAGGGGGGCAGAGTCCAGGGTGACCAGGAGTCGGACAGAGTATCCTGTGTTGTTTTGAATGGAGATGGGGATCTCGCCTTCTCGTGAAGTGAGAGTGAGATCAACATCTTCTGGTATGTATATGCCCGAATATAAATTGTTGATTCGTGCTCGAATAGGCGCAATGTAGGCGCTTGTTCCCCCGTTGGAAATAATCCTCTGGTCAGTGGCGCGCAGTACTTGCTCGAACACCCCCTGAAACTCTTTTGGCAGAGGCTGCTGACGTGGGCAACCGGCCGTACCAGGAAGAACGCAGAGCATCTCGTACAAACGATGGAGCTCTTGCAATGTTTCAGAAATAAGATCGTATTGTTCTTTGCGTTTTTCCAGAGACGGAGAAGACGGTGTGAGAGGCAGCGTGAGAGCGTGCACCTGCCGGCCTTGCTTCACCTGTTGAAAGGGAAGAGACTCTACAAATCCTGATAAATACTGGGCGTGAAGGTGTGCCACGCTGTTGATGCGAAAGGCTGCTTCTTCCAGAAAAGTTTTGGACGGGGACCAATCGCTTGGGGAGAGGATGACGGCCCCTCTTTTTTCGGAGGGCCGCTCAAGATGCAAAATCGTGAGGTCTGCAAGCAGGCGTTGAGCTGCCGCAACAGGCCCTCCTTCTGTTTCATTCAAATCCCCAAGTAAAAAGGGATCTGTGCGAATGCCCCGGAGGCGGGATTCGTCTGAGAACGCAAAAGCTTGTGTCAGGCTTGTACGGAGGATGTCGGTATCGACGGTCGACACAGCATGCGGAGCCACGACTGCGGTATGGACTCCCGTGTCCGCAAGAAAAAACAGGGCTTCGGGAGAAATCCCCTCGGCGGAAACAACACGAATGTTTTGCACTGGTTGGGCGTGGAAATTCTGGATGAGAATTTTTTCGGTGTGGATCGTGCCATAGTTTTGCTGCTCATTACGGAGAAGATGCCAGATGGGGTGTGCATCCGCATCCATGTGGGTAAAGGATCCCCCTAAAATTTCATGCTTTGCCCCCAAATCCGGCAAGGTTTGCAGCCATCTGGCGATCAGCGGGATATTCTCGTGCGCCCGAGCCCGCTCTATCGTCTCCGCTATAGGCCAGAGGGTAAGAGGCAGATCGGACGACTCTGCTGCTCTGGTCAAGCCCGCTAAGCGACCTTCTGATGTGAGATCGGAAAGGAGGGTTTTCGTATCGTCAGGAGTGGCTGGAAGGAGAGATTGCAGCGGCCAGATCCACGCAAG
>DEIU01000085.1:9867-40507 GCA_002352645.1 Acidimicrobiia bacterium UBA2766
CTGAGAGGATAGACGCCGTCTTCGCTGAGGATGAGGCTGCGAGAGGAGTGTGCGCCATCGTTGACAACGAGCGGAGAGAAGGTCGCGGTATAGAGCGATAATGCTTGTGTTTCTTCTGGGTTCTCTGCTGCGGGGCTGCCTGCTCTCGGTTTCTCTTCTTCGGGTGACGGTGATGACACAAGACCCGGTGATGTGGTGTCTGTCTGCGAAGCAAAAATCTGTTGTGTGATGACAGGGATAGTCACCTGGGGCGGCGGGGCAGGTGACTGCGCGGTCGCGAGAAGAAAAGCTGACCGGGTCGTGACACGTGAAGCTATATGAACGCCGACTTCGAGCTGTGCTGCAGCCAAAGAAGATTGTACGGCAACAAGAAGGGGAAATTTTTTGCCGGGCTCGGCAAGCGGCGGGATCGAAATCAATTCGATTTTGTGTGTGTCCTGCGATCTGGGGGCCTGGCGGAAGGAGGCTGCTGCAAAGCTGAAAGAGCCGGACAAAGCATCAGGCGTTGCAGCTTGGGTGGATTGAGATGATTTCTTTGGGGTGTCTTCGCTGTTTCTTCCCGCTGCGGTGATCCCCGAACTGTGTGTCTGAGCGAAGGGCGCACCGCCCGGAAGAAGTGCCCAGAGTGCGAGCGCGAGGAGAAAGAACAGAGCGGTCGAGAGCCTTGCGCGCTGTGACGCCAAGGCTCGGCGCACAACTCCCTTCATGGGAGGTCACCATTTGTTTTGGCAGACTTTTGCAGAGAACGGCTCATGACATACAAGCCAGAATGCAGCATCTCAAAGCCGCATGTTTGGTAAAGCGTTCGTGCCCGGAGGTTTGATTCCTGTGTGTTGACGACACACGACCTTGAACGACGGCGCACGAGCCACTCCAAGCAGTCCCGCACAAGAGAAGTTCCGATTTGTTTGCCTTGTGCAGAGGGGACCACGGCGAGTCGCTGCAGAAATCCCTGTTGACGATTTCGTCCTGTAATGCAGTATCCCAAAATTGTGCCTTCTGGGATGGTTTTCCTTTGGGTGTTGTCTGATTCCCATCGTGGTGCAGGAAAACGAAAAGGCTTGGAAGCTACTGCCACGCGAAAAGAAGACTGTGGTGTCGCTGTGCACGCCTCTATCAGGGCATCACGATCGAAACGCCAGAATTGGTCGAACGCTGTGTGGTCAAGTTGTAACACGGTCGGGATATCGTTTGCTTCCGCGCGGCGAATGGCGACTTTTTCATGAATTTTTATCTGTGGGAGTGCACCAAGACGGTGGATGAGGACGTGCAAGTGTTCCCGCGCCGAGAAATCTGCTTGGAGATAAGGAACAATCTCGCTTGGGGTGAGGGCCGGAGTGACCACAGAAGCGAACCCACTTGTTGTGAGCCATTCGCAACAATGCTGAATAAAATGAGGGGTCAACAATGGAGTGTTTTGGGGGGCAGCGATAACGGCAACTCCTTCGAGTCCGCGCCATTGCCCCACATGCGCTTGTTCGCCATTCCATATGTGAACTTCGGACGGCACGCCCGATCCTTGTTCGTCGCTGACGGATACTTTACTGAAATGTCTGATTGGACGGCGCCATAGGCGTCTCCACGGCAATGCTGGATGGTCCATGAAAGCCTTTGTGAGCTGACAGGAACATAGGACAAGTGCCGAAGCGGGATAGTACTGCTCTTGTTCTGCTCTGGCACCAACGCGCGGTTGTCTTTGTCGAAATATTGCTGCTCTTTCGGTCTGAAAGAGAAAAACCTGCCTGTTACACTGGGTATATAAAGAATGCCATTTTGTTTGACACTTTTGAGATGCGAATTTTTTTCCTTGGCCTCTGTCCCATGAAAGAAAAGCACAAGGTTCTGCAATATGCAGTGTGACGCAGTCTGGAAAAATGCACGTGTCTCTCTTGTGCTACTCCTTTTCGCGAGAACATTTACGAGAATATGGTACTTTTCTTCTCTCTTTTTCGTGTGGAAAAGAGAGGGGATTTCCTCAGTCCCAGTAGGATCAGGGTATGCAGCCGATGCTGATTTTTAACGAGGGAGGCCTGGATCACGATCCAGGAGTCCAACACCCAGAACGAGCATCTCGATTGCTTACCTTGTCCAATTTCAATAAGCGTCGTCCAGATCTGGCGGAAAGAGTGGAGACGCTCTCGTCTCAGACGCTGGGAGAGCGCAAAGCACTGCGGCTCGTTCATTCCCTTGATCACCTGTCGCACCTGCATGAGATTGACGAACAAGGCGGAGGGATGATCGACGGAGATACCGTGATGTCTTCCGCTTCGTACCAGGCAGCCCTGTGCGGGGTTGGTGCTGGTCTGGCTGGGGTTGAGGCTGTGCGTCATGGTGCTCCTTTTGCTTTTGCTGTTATTCGTCCTCCTGGACACCATGCCTCAGTCAATCGTTCGATGGGATTTTGTCTGCTGAACAATGTTGCCGTGGCTGCTGCAGTGCTCCGAGATCAAGGGGAACGTGTACTCGTCTTGGATTGGGATGCCCATCATGGGAATGGCACACAAGACATCTTTTATGAGGATTCTCGCGTATTTTACGTGTCTCTGCACGAGTATCCGGCTTTTCCTGGCACCGGTGCGCTCCATGAGACAGGACGGGGAGAGGGTATCGGATGCACAATGAACTTTCCCTTTCCCAGCGGGACCGGGGAAGCCGTCTACCTGGAGGCTTTTGACGAAGTACTTGTGCCCGTGATGGAACAGTACCGTCCGACATGGATTCTTGTCTCGGCAGGATATGACGCGCATTACGCGGACCCTCTGACTGACTTAGGACTTCGCTCCTACACCTTTTTTCTTTTGACTGCGAGAGTCCAAGAGCTCGCGCGGCAGCATGCACAAGGGCGTCTCGTTTTCTTTTTGGAAGGCGGATACAATCTGGAAGCGCTTGCTGCCTCTTTTGAGACCACTTTGGAAGCTTTGCTTGTGCACCAGGGAGAGGCCGATAGGCGTCCGACTGGAGACGGTCGGTGTCGAGAAGGCCATGAAGTAATCGAGCGGGTACGGTCTCTTTTCCTTTCTTACTGGGATCTTTGAGAGCAACAGTTTGGGAGAGACAGTATCGAAATTCCTACTTTTTTGGGTTGGCTTGCCGTTAAGAAGGCGAGATGAGGTTTTGTGTCAGCCAGGATTCTTCCCTACTGATGCTTGCCTGTGGTGAGAGCATGAAGCGTCGATTGGTCCCCATAAAGTGTCTGGCGTGGAAAACGAAGGATTACTTGGGCGGTTGCGGCGCTGCTTCGGTTTTGACCTTCATGCGGAAAAGGGCGGTGTGGTGGAGATCGACGATTTTCTTCGTATGCTCGTCGAACAGCGCGGATCGGACCTACACGTAAAAACAGGGTCGTCTGCCTGTGTCCGAGTGAACGGGCATTTACTTCCTTTATCCGACAGGACTTTAACTCCTGAGGAAGTTGAACATTGGGCTTTCTACATCATGCCGAAGAAGCTGAGTGAGGAATTTCGACAGAGCAACGAAGCCGACTTTGCGTATTCCATTTCAGGCATAGGAAGGTTCCGCGTGAATGCCTTCCGGCAGCGTGGCACAGTGGGAATGGTATTCCGCCGTGTGCAGAGCGCGATTCCTGACATTACTGCGCTGGGATTACCGCCGATCGTTGGAAATTTGGCAGACGAGCGCCGCGGATTGGTGCTTGTGACAGGCCCTACCGGGTCGGGAAAAACAACGACGCTGGCTTCTATGATCGACCGGATCAATCAGACCCGGCGCTGTCATATTGTGACAATCGAAGATCCCATTGAAGTGATCCATACCGATAAGCTGGCTCTCGTGAGTCAGCGTGAAATTGGCATGGACACGAAGGATTTTGCGACAGCAATGAAGCGGGTGTTGCGCCAAGATCCCGATGTGATCCTGGTGGGAGAGATGCGAGATCCTGAAACAGTGTGGGCAGCGCTCGCTGCTTCAGAGACGGGACACTTTGTGCTTTCGACGCTGCACACGACCGACGCGCAAGAAAGCGTGAACCGTCTGATTGATTTTTTCCCCTCTGCCCAACAGAAACAAGTGCGTTTGTCGCTGGCTGGTGCTTTGCGAGGAGTGGTGAGTCAGCGTTTGGCCCCATTGTCAGACGGTCAAGGGCGTACTCCTATTGTTGAAGTCATGGTGACGACAGGGCGTATTTTCGATGCCATTGTGGATCCGGAAAAGACAAATTCTCTGCATGAACTCATAAAAGAGGGCGAGTACTATGGGATGCAGACCTTTGACCAAGCTGTCTATGACTTGTTTGTGAATGGGCGGATCACGATACAGGACGCTTTGTCATCTTGTTCCCATCCACATGACTTGAAAATCATGCTGCAACAGTCCGGCGTGATGCGGAATGCGGAAGGGACTGCTGTTTCCCTGTGAATTTTGGGGGAAACGGGGTTCTTCGCGTGAGGATTGTCCTTGGGTGTTTGTTGTGTGCCCGTTGCAAGAATCTTGCTTGGAAGAAGTCCAATGAAAAGAACTTTACTGGATGAGACAGTCCCGAAAAAATGCGCGAAGGTTGTTTTCCAAAAAAACAAGGTGTGTTGTGCCGCAGGTGGCGCGTACAGTGACCCGGATGTCTGCGACTACTTCTTCTCTTGAAAAAATACTACGTGCCCCTGCCGTGATGCGGTTGGCGGAAATTTTCCGCGCCGCTGATCATGACTTGTATTTGGTTGGGGGGAGCGTCCGAGATGCACTGCTTGGGCGTCAGCAGGAGGATTTTGATTTTGCCACGAGCGCCACTCCGGAGGAGATCGAGTCATTGCTCTCCTCTGCCGCCTCTGCTTTATGGACGGTCGGCCGGGAGTTCGGCACGATTGCTGCAGAACTTGCAGGTCACAAGGTCGAAGTCACGACATACCGCAGTGATGTCTACTCATCGGACTCCCGAAAGCCGACTGTGGTCTTTGGTGATTCGATTGTGGAAGATCTGCGCCGTCGCGATTTCACGATGAATGCGATGGCCATCTCGTTGCCGGAAGGGAATTTGGTTGATCCTTTTGGCGGCGTGAAGGCGCTTGCTGCTGCTTGTCTCGATACCCCGCGTTCGCCTGAAGAGTCTTTCACGGAAGATCCCCTTCGGATGTTGCGAGCTTGCCGCTTTGTTTCTCAGCTTGGAGCTTTCCCCTCTGACCGTGTGGTGCAAGCAATGACGCGCATGCAACGCCGGCTCGAGATTGTGTCGATTGAGCGCGTGCGTGACGAGCTGTGCAAGATTCTTGTGCTCGATGACCCTGTAAAAGCGCTCTGGTTGCTTGTCGATACAAAATTGTCTGATCAGTTTCTTCCTGAGCTTGCCTCGATGCGGCTTGAGCAAGATCCCATTCACCGGCACAAAGATGTCCTTACCCACACCATTGCGGTGACAGGAAAAACTTCCCCGAGACTTCGGCTCCGTCTTGCCGCGCTCTTGCATGATATTGCCAAGCCGCAAACCCGCTCATATGGCCCAAACGGCGTGCATTTTTATCACCACGATATTGTTGGGGCGAAGATGGTGCGGCACCGCTTGCGTGTGCTGAAGTGCCCAAAGGGCCTTATTTCTGACGTCACAGAGCTCGTGGCTTTGCATTTGCGTTTCCATAGTTACGGGAATGGGTGGACGGATTCTGCTGTGCGGCGTTATGTGCGAGACGCGGGGCATCTTTTGGTGGATTTGAATGAATTAACTCGTTGTGATTGCACGACCCGCAACAAGCGACGTGCTCTTTTGTTGCAGCACCGGATGGATGAGCTCGAAGAGCGAATCGTTGCGTTACGAGAACAAGAAGAACTCGATGCATTGCGTCCTGCTCTCAACGGGAACGAGGTCATGACCCGGCTTGGGGTGGCTCCCGGTCCGGAGGTGGGTGAGGCGATGCGTTTTCTTCTGACACTACGCCTCGAAGAAGGCGAAATTTCGCGAGAAGAAGCATCGCAACGGCTTGACGCGTGGTGGGCAGAACGTTCGAGCAGCCCCTGATCTTTTTCCCTCTCTTTTCTGGTTTTGTACTTGGTGAGGGAGGGCGAGAAATTCAGTTAGCCACTATGAGTGGTGATGCCTTTGTGCGCGTCTACTTTCGCATAGGGTCCCGTTTCCTTTTTTCGCATGAGCGAAGGAGGAAAAACTGCTGTTGTGTGGAGATTGCAGAAAGATAAACTACTTATCGTGTGAAAAGGTACTTAGTTTCCGAAATACATACTGTTTTGTTGGGTTTTCTCGCCGGAAGAGCGTGTGACACCCTGTAGTGGATGTCTTGGTTTTCTTCTGGAAAGACGAAAAAACGAAGAGGAGAGTGGCTGTTTTTTTTGTCTTTTGCTCCGCCTTCTGTCCCTCGTGAAAGGGTTTTGGAAACTGTATTTCTTCTTTCTGAAAAGCACTTTCGTTTCTGTGAGTGGTTGACTTGAGACGTGAGTGCGCCGCGCGTCATAGAATGGGCGCGTGTTGATCAATGGGGTAACCGACTATTCAATGGCCCGGCGGGCTATTCTCGCCGATCTCAAAGAGGGGCGTTGCGCGAGGGGTGACGTGTGTGACGCCCAGACTGAGCTCTTGCGTGCTGCTCGGTACCAAGGCGTTGTGACAGACGTTGAGTGTCCGGTATGCCCGACGGGACAGCTCTTGCAAGTGACGTTTGCTTTTGGGCAGCGCCTCGCGCGCCGCAATGGTCGTGTCGTGCGGCGCGATGAGATTCCCTCTTATATTGCGACTGAGGGAGTGCGATGCTACACCGTTGAGGTTTGTCTTGATTGTTCGTGGAACTATCTGTTGCGGTCCCACATCGGTCTGGAACGGTCAGTGAAACCCGATGTTTCTGACGGATGACTCTCTTCGGGGTCGCGGTGCGGCAATCTGGTCTGCTGGGGACGGGGCACCTTTGTGAGTGGAGATTCTCACGGGGAGTAACCTGATGTGCTGTCGAAGTTTCTATCAAACTGACAGAACTACTTCTTACTGCGTTGTGAACGGTTTTGCTGTAGAGCGGCATCTGATGGCTGACGGGTCTACCGGATGGATGGGACCTCCGCCGTGCTGCAGTAGAGGAGAATGGAAACGGTGAACGGAGCAAAGTCAAGTTCGATGCCTTCCTCCGTGCCGGCGACAAAAAGCCGTGCCCCACATCAGGGCGGTCGCCAGTATTTTCCTTCACGTGCCCAAACTGTCTCTGTGCGGAAAACGGGCTATAAAACGAAGCGCCCATTTCGTCTGGTGCTCCTTGCCGGCTTTGCTGCCTTTGCGTTACTGATGGGAATCGCCGGGGTAGTCCTGTACTTCCTCTCGAAGATCCCCCTCCCTGAGAGCACTCCTCCTGTTGCGGAAACCACCCAGGTGTATTTTTCAGACGGACAAACAGTTCTTTTTGAGGCATTCAAGGAAGAGAATCGGATCGTTATTCCTTTTGTCTGTAAAGGGGAAGCTCCGGAAGAAGGGCGCATGGAGCCCTGCTATGAGCATCTCCCGCAAATGGTGATTGATGCAGTGATCGCACGAGAAGACCGCCGTTATTTCGAGCATCCTGGAATTGACCTGCGCGGTTCTCTCCGTGCCCTATGGGCAGACTTGCGGAGCAAACCCGTGCAAGGTGGATCAACGATTCCACAGCAGTATGTGAAGAATGTGTTTGTGGGGAGTTCGCGCAGCCTGACGCGAAAGATAGAAGAAGCGGTCATCTCTTTTAAGCTCACAAGGAAGTATTCAAAAGAAGATATTCTTCTGCTTTACCTCAACACTATTTATTTCGGCCGAGGCGCGTATGGCATCGAAGCAGCTGCCAATGTGTATTTCAACCAAAGCATTTTTTCTACTGATGAGTCGGGGAAGCCTTCTCTGACCGTCGGTCAGGTCGCAACCCTGGCCGGTATGATCAACAACCCCGCAGTTGGTGACCGCATTACACGAGCACAAAACAACGCAAGTATTACACGTCGAAGGGATGCGACACTCCAGGCCATGGTGGAGACAGGAACCCTCACACAAGCCGAAGCCGACCTGCACACGGCGATGCCCCTTGAGGAAATTCTGGATGTCCAACAGCGTAAGACAATTCCCTCGGCAGAGGGGTCAGCGTACTTCGCGCGGTATGCCGAGAAAAAGCTGGTCGAGCTGTATGGAGCGGAAAAAGTGTACCAAGGGGGTCTCAAGGTTATTACGACCTTGGATCCAATAATACAGAAGTCTGCAGAAGATGCCGTCAAGAAAAATCTGGGTCGTACGGACGACCCGGATGCTGCTGTTGTCACACTCGACGCGAACGGCAGGATCGTGGCAATGGTCGGGGGCAAAGACTTTGCCGAGAGCGAGGTGAACCTGGCGACGGGAGCAGGCGATGGGTTTGGGAGCAATGGACGTCAGCCGGGCTCTGTGTTTAAACCGATGACTTTGGCCGCAGCTGTTGATAACAACTATTCGATTGACTCGAGGTTCAATTCGCCGAAGACCATCGAGATTAACGGTCATACTGTGCGTGGTGGCCACTGCAAAGGTGCGGTGACGCTGACACGGGCAATGGAATGTTCGTCAAACACGGTATACGTGCAGTTACAACAACTGATCGGGACCCGCACACTCATGCAGACAGCCAAATCGCTTGGTGTGGAGAGTGAACTGCAAGAAGTGGATTCCCTCACCTTGGGATCTGTTGAAGTGAGCCCTCTCGAAATGGCCAAGGCGTACAGTGTTTTTGCGAACCGCGGGGTCTTAAACGGAGCCCGTGCGATCGATAAGGTCTACAACTCTGATGGAGACTTGCTGTACGACGCAAGTCAAGAGTCTGGGCTGGAATCGAAGCGTGTGCTCACCCAGGTTGTCGCCGACAACCTCACCTATGTTCTTAAACGTGTGATCTCCGGTGAGGGTGCCACCGGGTGGCGTGCACGTATTCCCGGTATCGATGTGGCGGGGAAAACGGGAACCACTCAGAATTATACGGACGCCTGGTTCCTCGGCTACTCCACCATGTACACCACTGCTGTGTGGGTAGGCTACAAGGAAAATAATCGGCAATCGATGCGGAACCTCCACGGTTTTTCTCGTGTGGAGGGAGGAACACTTCCTGCCCGTGTGTGGCAGACGCATATGTCGAGCATTATGAAAGGAAAAAAGGTAGCGTTGTTTCCCCGGCCACGGAGTTTTCCTGGACGTGTGTATATTGATCCCAATATTCTGCTTCTGGAAGAGGAAGAAAATGCGGAAGGGTTTCCTTTTGGGATCGACCCGAATGACCCTTCTCTCCCAGGTGGATTGCCAATTTTTCCCTTTCCTCCGACGAATAGGCAGAAAGAACAGCAACAGCCCGGGCAACAGAAACCGGAACAGCGACAGCGTGAGAAAGAGGTTTCTCCGCCCCCGCAAGAGCCCTCTTCTTATGAGTACCGTTACGATCAGTAGCCTCCCCGAGTTGGAAGTGGGAGTTTTTTCTGGCCTTCCTCTCCCCCGGGTGTCTGCACGTTGCACGCGTGTGCGGGTTGTCTGCCTTCGCCATCGTGCGCCACATGTCATGTGTGTGTCCTCCCGTTTCTGCTGAAAAAGCAGATATGTGGAAAAAAATCACGGAATGGGAAGCAGGGTGTTTGTTGTTGGACACTGAAGAATGTAAACGGGGACCGCTCCCCGCGGAGCAGTCTCTGAGAAAAGGCCTGACAACAGACGCCGGCAGCTCTTTTTGAGCGCTGGACGTGAGGAGGCACTCATGAGTAGCTATTCGGCTGACTCTCTCTCGAATCGTCCTGCTACCTCTGGACAGGATGGCGGGGTTTTCCGTTCTGAGCGGCAGGGTTCTTCTTTCCCTCGAGAAAAGAACGTTACTGTTCCAATGGTGCGGGAGGCGAAGCGATCTGGCATTCGGGTTGTGATGACGACGGCCTACGACGCTCCGACTGCGCGTATTGCGCATGAGGCTGGTGTCGACGTCATTCTGGTGGGAGACTCCCTTGGCATGGTCGTGCTTGGACGCGACAATACCCTCTCCGTGACTGTTGAGGAGGTCTGCCATCACACCGCGGCAGTGACTTCTCAAACGCTCCGCCCGCTTGTTGTGGCAGATATGCCCTTTCTCAGCTATCACGTCTCGGTGCAGGACACGATCCGCAACGCTGGACGTTTGATTGTGGAAGGCGGGGCCGCTGCCGTCAAGATCGAGGGAGGAAGAAAACGTCTACATATGATTACTGCTCTGCTTGATGCCGAGATCCCGGTGATGGGGCATCTCGGATTGACACCGCAGAGTGTGCATGCCATGGGTGGTTTTCGTGTGCAAGGCAAAGCAATTGCCAAGGCTGAGGAGATTATTGCCGATGCTGCTGCCCTTGCAGAGGCGGGTGTGTTCGCTATGGTCCTTGAGGGAATACCTGCTGAGCTGGCGGCCATCATCACTGAAGATGTTGGAGTGCCGACCATTGGAATTGGCGCAGGTGCTGCTTGCGACGGGCAAGTCCTTGTGCTGCATGATCTACTTGGTTTGACCGCAAACCGCGTGCCGAAATTTGTTCGTGTCTATGCGGATCTTGCTGATGTTGCGGTGAATGCCGTACAGCAATATGCGCAAGACGTGCGTGCGGGCACTTTCCCGGAGAAAGCGGAATCCTACACATTGCCTACAGAGGTGGCGGCGAAGCTACGCGGCGTTTGATCACCTGACTCCGCTCCCTGTCTCTGCCAGGCTGAACAGGGTGTGGTGTACGTGAAAAGGACGGCGAGCATGATCCGAGGCGCCTTGTTCTCCGGATTTTTTGTTTTTCTTGCGGCATGCTCCGGGAACGGGGCGTCCTCTTCTCTCTCGCCCGTGTCCCCTGCAGTGTCGTCATCTTCCACGCCAGAGATGGGAATCTCTGCTTTTTTTTCTCAGACCGGGAAAGCCTCCGACACATCTGACACGAGTAGTGCGATTCCTGTCATTACCTGGAACGCGTGTCTTCTGCTCGCAGATACAGAGGAAGAGCGACGTGTCGGGCTTTCTGGACGCGCTTCTTTGTCTGGCTTTGACGGCATGTTGTTTGAGTTTACAGAGAAGTCGCGGTACTCGTTCTGGATGAAAGACACCCTACTTGATCTGGAACTCCTTCCTGTCGCAGAAGATCATACGGTGTCCGCACCGCTTGCGATGCGCACATGTCCCGACGGAAATTGCCCCTTTTATACTCCTGTGTTGCCGTATTCTCGTGCTGTGGAACTTCCCGCAGGAACACTCGCAGTCCAGGGTATCTTTCCTGGACAAGCAGATGTGTACTTTGAAAAAGGAGAAGAGTCCTGCGGTTGAACCTCCGTGTTGGAACGGAATGTTGCTAGAATTATTTTGTTCCCGCTCAAAGTGAGCATTACCCTATGCGCGAAATCTCACGTGCCACGTTGATTGCTGATTTTTGCACGAGTACTGGCCGGACGAGTTGTCGGGTTGTGGTGAGCGTCCGGTTCTTCTCCCGGCAGGGTGCGGTTCAGTAGCGGCGAATTTTCTCTGTGTCATGCTGCATGTGTGAGTGTGCATGACTTCTGAGGGGAAGACGCTGTAACGGGAATCCGAAAGAAGTTTGGTCCGTGTCAGTGAGCAGGCATTTGCGTTGACGTGTGGTGCTGTCTCGTCCTATGGGGCTTGAGAAGAAGTCTCTGTGGCGAAGCTTTCAGGTAAATCCAGCTGGAGCGGTCTGCTGCCCTGCCCCGCAAAAAGGGGCCTCTGTTTCCGGCTTTGGAAAATGCTTTTTCTGCTGCAAGCCGGAGAGCCCAAAGGGAAAAATAATGAGAGTATATGAGTCTTTGATCATTTTTAGCTCGGAGACTGAAGAAGACCAGGTCCGTGAGCTATCCGAGCGCTTGCGCAAGATTATTGAGGAGGGGGGTGGCACTGTGCGTGATATCGATTATTGGGGTCGGCGCAGTCTTGCATATGAAATCAAAGATCGTCAGGGAGTGCGCTACCGGACAGGCACTTATGTGTGCATGTTGCTGAGTTCCGAGATTGGGCCGGTGAACGAAGTCAACCGTCAACTCTCGCTGGCAGATAGTGTGCTGCGCTCCAAAACTGTTCGGATCCCAGACCATGTGCCACTGGCACAGGCAGGGAAAAGTGCCTGAAAGCAGGAAGGCGGAAAGCGGAGATGGCGCGCAACGATAATTCTGTGACAATAATCGGGAATCTTACGGATGCTCCCGAACTGCGATTTACTTCAAGCGGCACGGCAATGGCGCGTATGAGACTCGCTTGCAACAGGCGCTGGAGAGACAACCAGAGTAACGAGTGGCGGGAAGAAACAGACTTTATTCCTGTCACCGCTTGGAGAGAACTCGCGGAGAATAGCGCGAGTTCTCTTGTGAAAGGATCTCGTGTCATTGTGACGGGCCGCCTTTCTCAGCGTTCCTGGGAAACCCCCCAAGGGGAACGCCGTTCTATGGTGGAAGTGCAGGCCGATGAGATCGGTCCGAGCTTGCGTTGGGCGACTGCCCAAGTGGCCAAGGTGCGGCGAGAAGACAATAATTTCGGCGGCATGCCAGATATGGCCCCAGCGAGTGTGCCTACTGTCGCACCGGCAGGGGGCTATGGCGGCGGACCTTCCGCTCCTGCTCCGGTCAACAGTGGTTTTTCCGGGGGAGCAGACGAGCAGCCTTGGGACGACGAGCCTGCCTTCTGAATTTGCGTGCAAAAAATGACAGGCTGGTTTTCGCGCTCCTCGAGCGGTTTGCGCCGACCCCGGGGCGGAGAGAGGGCGAGACTCGGGCGAGAAAGATTGAGGTAGCAGATGAGAGTCATCTTGCGGTCGGATGTCCAGAAATTGGGGCACAAGGGCGATATCGTCGACGTATCTGATGGGTACGCACGCAACTATTTGGTTCCGAAGGGGTTTGCCATCACGGCCACGATTGGGGCTGTGAAACAGGCGAGTGAGATGCAACGCGCGCGGCAACAACGAGATGAGCGTGAGCGTGAATCTGCAGACCTGCTCTCTCGGAAGCTTTCTGCGGCTCGTCTGCGCGTGAAGGCAAAAGCTGGGATTGACGGGAAATTGTTTGGTTCCATCACTGCTGCGGACGTCGCAAAAGCGGCAGAGAAGCAGGCGAACGAGCAACTCGACAAGCGGCGTATTCACATTCCAGACAGCATCAAGTCGGTTGGCTTGCACGAGGTGTCTGTGCGTCCCCACCCCGAAGTGGAGTTCAAACTCACGATCGAGGTAGTTCCCGAAGTGTGAGCTTCCTTCTTTGGGAGATAATGTGAGGTCCGCCCGTCACGGGCGGACCTTCTTCGTGTGAGAGCATCTGCGAGAGTGTTCGTGTCAAGAAGCCGTGATTGTGCGACCCGAGAGAGAATCCGCTGCATCCTTTCCGCCGAGAAGATCGCTCACGTCTGCAAATCCCCTTTTCCGCAGCAGGCTCGCGGCAATTGAGGACTGGTAACTGCTTCTGCAATAGACGACCGTGGGCGCCTCAGGGTTGAGGGTGCCCATTTTCTCGTGAAGTTGTGGCAAAGGGATGCTGATTGCTCCAGGCAAATGCTCCAGCTTGTATTCGCTCGGGCTGCGCACATCGATGAGAACGAGCCCTGCCAGGTCTTTTTGCCGTTGAAACATTTCGCTTGCGGTGAGGCGAGATGCTTGCTGCACCAGGTGCGGTGCCTCCATAAAGGCCTCTTCAGGTTTCTCCAAAAAACCGAGAATATTATCGTATCCGATACGGCTGAGGCGGATTTTCGCTTCCTGTTCCCTTCCTGATGTTGCCACCAAGATGATGGACGTCTCGGGTGCTATTACGCTGCCCGCGTATTCAGCATACCGGCCTTCAAGGCCAACATTGATAGACCCCACAAGATGGGCTTTGGCGAATTCGACGGGAGAACGGGTATCGACGACCACAGCTCCTTGTGCACAATGCGCGCTGACCTGATCGAGTGAGAGCGCGGCAGACAGCTGGGTTTCATCGAAGAGCGGTCGGTTTTCTCGGTTCCGTATGGCGTCAAAAAGGAAGTAGCCAGGGGCAGGTGGCTGGGCTTTCGTGATCATTTCCACGAAAGCCTCCTGTGACCGCAGCGCGAGGGCATAGTTTGTGGCCCGCTGCTCCCCTATTGTCGACTCGATGGTTGCCGAGAGGTTCCTTCCGCACGCGGATCCTGCGCCGTGCCCCGGGAAGACACGTGTCTCGTCGGGGAGCGACAAGATCTTTTCGTGCAGCGAGTGGTAAAGGCTTGCTGCCATGTCCCGCGGGTTTTTCCCGATTGTGTCGAGCAGGTCAGGACGACCGACATCACCAATGAAGAGGGTATCGCCAGTGAGCGCCCCATAGGGTATCTCGTCTGTGGCATGGGCATAGACCAGCAAAATGATGGATTCCGGGGTGTGTCCGGGAGTTTCTCGCACTTCGACGGTCACGTCACCAAGGGAGATGCGTTCTTTGTCGGTAAGTGCGTGAATAGGAAAGGAAACGTGCTCAGCGGCCGCGGCACCGAACGCGATTTTTGCTCCTGTGGCGGCTGCTAACTCGAGGTGTCCTGAGAGGAAATCCGCATGGAAATGGGTTTCGATCACAAGCTCGATCGTGAGATTGTGCGTTTGCGCGTCCGAAAGATACTGCGCAATGTCTCGACGTGGGTCGATGACAATGGCGCGGCCTGTTGTCTCGTCTCCAATCAAGTAAGAGGCTTGAGAGAGACACCCCAAGTAATACTGTTTAAAAATCATTCTTCTTCCTTTTTGATTTTGTGAGGACTCACGATCAGAGAAGGATCTCCTAGGCGAGTCCGCGCAGGATGAAATTCCAGTACATAAACGGGAGACCGTACTTTTTCAGAAGCCACATGTCTCGCCGTTCTTTCTGGGTATTGATGAGGGGAATGGTCGGGGTGGGCTGCATGGAATAATCGAATTCCGCGAGCAGCATTTTTCCTTTGGCGGTCACAATGGGACAGGATGCATAACCGTTGTACGACCCAGTGAGATTGTCGCCGTTTATCTGCGCGAGCAGATTTTTCACGACAACAGGCGCTTGTTTACGAGCCGCTGCCCCAGTTTTTGAATTCGGGCTATTCCCGGCGTCGCCCAGCGCGAAGACATTGGGCCAGCGCGTGTGTTGCAAGGTGTGCTTGTCAATATCGATGTAGCCCTTGGGGTCGTTTGGCGCGGCAAGCGGACTGTCTTTGATCCAGTCTGGCGCGCTTTGTGGTGGGACGGCGTGCATGAAATCGTAAGAGAGACGTTCTTTGCGTCCATCCTGACTCTGGTCGATCAGGACAGCCTCTTTTTTGTCGGGGTCGATTTCGACGAGTTCATGTTGGTAACGCATTTGTATGCCGTAGCGCTCGATCACTGCCTCGAGCACACGGGCGAACTCTGGAATCCCGAAGATGGTGGGAGTCGGGATGACGAGGGTGACCTCGATGTTGTCGAGCAAGCCCTGCCTCTGCCAATAGTCTGCAGCCATATAGGCAATTTTTTGTGGTGCCCCAGCACATTTGATTGGCCCGGAGGGCATGGTGAAGAGTGCCCGGCCAGATTTTGTGTTCTGTATGGCTTCCCAGGTTTTGGGGGCAAGGTCAAAGCGGTAATTACTGGAAACACCGTTTTTGCCAAGTGTGGGCGTGAGCCCAGGAATTTTGTCCCAGTCAAGTTGTATGCCAGGAGCGACGACAAGCAGGTCATAGTGGATGTGGACGCCTGTTCTGGTCGTGACCACTTGGTTTTCGGGATCAATCTCGTCAGCCGCGTCTTTGATCCAGGCAACCCCACGTGGCAGGACCTTTGCCTCGGCGCGCTTTGTTGTGTGGGCTGATGCGCACCCGGCCCCAACCAGCGTCCAAAGTGGCTGGTAATAGTGGGTGTCAGAGGGTTCGAGAAGGGCAACGTCGTCTTGTTTTGCTCGACGCAGACGGGCCGCGACCGCGACACCTGCGGCGCCTCCTCCGATAATCAGAATTTTGTGGTGGATCCTGTCCATCTGCGTGCTCCTTGGTGGGTGGCATATGCTCGCCATCTGTGTTCACTGATTTTCTCGACCGATTGTGCTTCAGATCGAGGGCTAGGATAGAGAAAACCCGTGAGTACCCTCTCACGTAATGACTGAATGTACGTACATCCTATCATATTGTGGAGAAAAAGAAAGCCAGACCAACAGGACGAGCCCCCGCAACGCGGCCCTGCACCCGCCATTGCGACAATCCTGCGGGTCTTGCCTATGGAAAGCATGCGACGTCTTGCCGGTACGTTCCGGAAATGTGCAGCGCCGGAATGACTGTGCTTGTTCCGACCTGCCAATGCCAAAATCCTCCGCTCCTGCGTCTTTCTGCATGCCAGAGTCTCTGACGGAAGGGCCACTCCTGTCATAGTGGCTGTTTCCCCGTCCTCGGAGAGGTTGAGCCGGACACACGCACTTACACAGAAACCACTCTGAGACTGCTCTGTTTCGCAGCACGCAACCGACCCTTCGGTTCACTGCCAACGAGGTCTCGTAATCCTCCGGAAAAGTACCCACAAACAGAGCGTGCCGGGGCTTTACGCGGTGCAATCAGCTGCACCTTGGAGCGCGCTGTGTAACCTCTGTGGACGCCTGCTCTTGCAGGTATCCCCGGCTGCTTCAGGAAAAGGAAGAGCCCGTACCTCATGGCGAAACTGATTCTCCTCAACGGACCTCCTGGTATTGAAAAGTCCACCCTCGCGCAAAAGTAGGTTGATGCCCACCCGCCGGCGCTTCGCTTGGATATCGACCTTGTGCGATCACTGCTCGGCGATTGGATCGGCCGTCAACAAGACTCAGGGCTGCAGGCATGACGACTCGCGATCTCGATGGCCCGCGAGCATCTGGCCTACCGCTACGACGTCATCGTCCCTCAATTTCTCGGGCGGCTTCGATTCATCTGCGACCTTGCAGGACTCGCTGCAGAAACGGGCAGCGACTTTTACGAGTTTGTCCCCCTCGACACAAACGAGAACGCACGCGAACGCTTCCTTCGAAAAGAAGAAGTTCCAGGGGCACGATTCAACTCCCGAGCTTTGGTCGAGCAAAATGGCGGCATCGTCATACTCGAGCAACAATACGACAGACTGATTGGGGTTATTGAGGCCCGACCCAATGCCTGCGTGATTGAAAGCCGGGAAGGTGAAATCGAAGGAACCTATCAAAGAGATACTTCGACGCTTGGTGCCGTGAATCAAAAAAGTTCACCGGAACCTACGGGAACCTATTACAAGTGTAGGTTCCGGATCGATGAACAGCTTCTTTCTGCGTAGTGTCTGTCGTCGTGACGCGAGATGCCTGCTCAATATTTCCTGTTTCACCAACAAGCCTGAGCCGGCGTTTCACCCGACCGCGCACCGCCGGCACGGTGAGGCCAAGCAGGATTGCACCGAGAAGTCGGAAGGGAACGTGAACACCTACGCTGAGACTGTCAATTTCTTGAGCGTTCATATTGAGAAGGTGACCGAGGCTGAGAAGGAAGGCTTCCCAATGCTTTATCTCCTTGGATTGCAGGCAGAACGTCATGGCCAGGGTCAGGCGAATGAGGCAGAGCGCTGAGTGAAGAGGCCGGAGGCCATAGTCGGAAACAATCCAGTAAGCATCGAGAAGACAACGAGTGTCCCAGAGGTCACTTTGTCGGCGCATTTCCATCTCGCTGTAGGAGAAGTCTGCCGCTCCTGGTTCGTTTTTCGCGTCTTCCCGGCCTTTGCGGAGATCCCGATAGATCTGGGCAAGATCTTTCGGTTCCGAAGAGGGAACATCCAGGTTTTGGGGGAGAGGAGGAGGTGCCCATTTCTTTTTGAAATGAGAGTGTTGTTTTCGCCAGAGGGCTTCTTGAAAGAAGAGAGGTGTCAAGCTGATCGCGACTGCTGAGCCGCTTTTGCAGGCTATTTTCCTGTCCTTCCGGGTACAGTTGGCCTGGGTGGAAGCTGGCCAACCATCCCGGAAAATAGCCATGTTCGCCGGAGCCTACGAACCTATTGCAAGTTTTCTTGATATCCGAGGTTTTCGAAGCGGGAGACGTGTTGGAAGTAGGCGAGGCGTACGACGCCGGTGGGGCCGGAACGGTGTTTTGCGATGATGAGTTCGGCTTCTCCGGCTTCTGGGCTTTCTTTGTCGTAGTAGTCGTCTCGGTAGAGGAAGAGGACAAGGTCGGCATCTTGTTCGAGCGAGCCACTTTCTCGCAGGTCGCCCAGCATGGGGCGTTTGTCGGTTCGCTGTTCGGGGGAGCGGTTGAGTTGGCTGGCGCAGATGATCGGACATTCGAGCTCGCCGGCCAGCATTTTGAGGTTACGGGAGATGTCGGAGACTTCGAGTTGCCTGTTGTCGGAACGGCCTGATCCTTGGATGAGCTGCATGTAGTCAATGATGACGAGTTTGAGAGGTTTTTCTGCAGCGAGACGGCGACATTTTGCCCTGATTTCCATAACGGTGAGCATGCTGCTGTCGTCGATGTAGAGGGGGGATTCCGAGAGGCGTCCGACGCTGCGTGAGACTCTTGTCCAGTCGGTTTCGGTGAGGTTGCCGGTTTTCATTTTTTGCTGGTCGACACGTGCTTGTGCGGACAGGATGCGTGTCACCATTTCTGTTTTTGACATTTCCAGGCAGAAAACAGCGGTGGGGCCGGTGTTGAGGGCAGTTTGGACCGCGACATTGGTGACCCATGTGGATTTCCCCATACCGGGGCGAGCTGCACAGATGATGAGGTTTGAGGGCTGCAAACCCGCGGTCATGCGGTCGAAGTCGTAGTAGCCGGTGGGAATTCCAGTGATGGCGCCAGGGTTTGCCCCGAGTTTGTCGAGCGCAATATACGTATCGTCGAGCATGTCTTTAATGTGCTCGAGTTGGGAGGTGTTTTTCTTCTCCCCTATTTGGAACACTGCGGATTCGGCGTAGTCGAGGATCTGTTCGGCGTCGGAGGACGGGTCGTAGGCGAGATCGGCGATCGCAGTGGCGGTTTCAATAAGTCGCCGCAGTGTGGCGGTTTTGGCGACAATTTCCGCGTAGTAGGCGGCGTTGGAGGTGGATGGCATGTCGACCGAGAGGGAGCGGAGGTAAGAGAGACCTCCTAGGTCGGCGATAGAGCCGTGCCGGCGGAGTTCTTCGTTCAGGGTGATGGCATCGACGGGTTCGCCTTTTCCGAACAGGTTGATGACGACTTCGAAGATCCGACCGTGGAGGGGTTTGTAGAAATCGTCGGCGGAGATAATTTCAATGGCGTCTCCGATCGCTTCTCGGGAGAGCATCATTGCGCCGAGTAGCGATTTTTCTGCTTCGATATTTTGTGGGGGTACGCGCTCGGAGGCGGAGACGGTGCGGAGTGGATGGGTCACTGCGTCCTCGTGTTTGACAAGTTGAAGTGTGTTTTCCCCATCTTTGCATGAATGGCCTGTGTAAAGGCTGTGGATAGCTTGTGGATTTCCGGTGGATTTCTCACGAATGCCACTTTTTGTACCTGTCTATGCGAATATTCCAACCTTTTTCTCTGGTCTTTGGGAGGTATTGCTAAGAAAAATAGTTTTTATAGGTTATTCACCTTATGGGAAGAAACTTAGTTTTTATCCATTGCCTTTGTTGCACGTTTCCTGTCTTGATATTTCCGCTTCCCCTGGTTTCTGTCTTGTTTTTTTCCCTGTGTGGCGCGCTTGGTGTCACGGCTTTTTCTTTCGAGGGGAGATCGAACATTCGTTCGACATTGTAGGTGAAGGAGGTTTTTGCTGCGATATTTGTACAGTATCTATGTAATAGGTCTGCGGTGTGTGGCGGTCGGGGAAAGAGGGAAAAAATCTTCTTTGCTGGGACAGACGAGGTAGCGTGGTCGTGTGTTTTTTGCAGAAGAAGGCATCGATTCCAGTTTTGTTATTGAAGTAGTGCAGGGGCTTGTTGTTGCCTTGGGCGCTGCGTTTTTTCTTGGGAACTTAGTGGCCCTGCTGCATAGTCGGGCTGCGATGTCCCGTTATGACATCGAGCTGGCGAAATGGAAGAAGCTAAAGAAGCAGCACCGTAAGAAGGGCGAGAAACCTCCGGAGAAGCCAGAAGAACCACAGCAAGTTAATGGTTTTGTGGCAATTGTGCAGATGGCTATTGGTATCGGGATTGTCATAGTGGGAGTGGCCGGCCTCACGATGGACTGGCTCTGAGCTGACTGCTTCCTGAGACGAAAGGCCGGAACTCTGAGCATTATGTCTTTGGTGAAAAGCTCAGCACAGCATTTGCTTTGTCTGTTGTTCCACGCGTCCTGCAGTTTGCCTTCTGGCCTGCCCATAGGCAAGTGCCTGCGTGCGAAGTTCGCAGTTGGGGTGTTCTTGTCGAGCTCGATTCTGCTCCCCTGGGTTTTTCTTCTTCTGACGCCCGTGAGATTTTTCAGAGGAAACCCAATGATCTGCAAGCAGCAAACAGGGCTGTAAGCGAAGCTGAGGGCTGTTGCTCCCCGAGGGCTGTGCTGCGTGTTGTGCAGCGCAGAGAGATCGTGCCAGGACCCAAGGTTTTTTGTGTTGGGGTGCAGCCTCACGCCTGGAGTGTATCGAGCTGGGGGCGGCGGAATGAGGCGAACTGTGATATGCAGGAGAGACAGGTGTGCAGAGAAAGAAAAGATGGAGGGAGAGCGGGTGAAGGGAATCGAACCCTCATTCCAAGCTTGGGAAGCTTGTGTTCTGCCATTGAACTACACCCGCAGAGAAGCACGCGGCTTGCTGCTTTGCGTAGGGAGCAGGAATAGGCTAGCAGCAAAGTTTTCTCCCGCCCAGAATTAGTGGCAAGTATCTCCCTGGTTTTTGCATTTTGCTTGGGGTTTTTTCTTTGCGGCTGCTTCGAGATTTCTTGGGGGGGCGCGAAGAAAGCTCGAAGAGCGGCCTGTGCACAGGAGAGCGCGAGGAGTATCAGTGATTTTGTCTGACGGCACAATTCGGGCATTGCTGAAATCGGGGAAATTGCAGATTGCCCCATTGGAAGATGAGCAGGTCCAGTCTGCCAGTGTGGATATTCGATTGGCGCCTACTCTGCGAGTGTTCCGCAATCACACCTTGGAGTGTATCGATCCGTATGATATGCCGAAGGGGCTCACAGAAGAAGTCAAGGTAAAACAAGGCGAAGCGTTTGTGTTGCATCCAGGCGAGTTTGTGCTTGGCGCGACGATGGAACGATTCACGCTTGCGAATGACATTGTGGCGCGGGTTGATGGAAAATCATCACTTGGACGGATTGGGCTGCTTGTGCATGCGACTGCGGGGTTTGTGGACGCGGGCTTTGGGCCGGGGGATTTGACGTTGGAACTCTCAAATGTGGCGACTTTGCCGGTGAAGTTGTGGCCAGGCATGCGTGTTGGTCAGGTGTCTTTCATGGCATTGGACAAGCCGGCACTACGGCCCTACGGCCACCCTGATCTGGGTTCAAAGTATCAAGGGCAAAGTGGTCCGGTTCCTTCGCTCTACCACAAGAACACGCGGCAGAGTTGAGGGTACGCGATCGGATTTTTGGTAGAGGCGAGAGTGGGTCGCGAGAGTGAGAGGTTGGGTTGGTGTTTCGGCTTCTTGGGAAGCTCTGCGGATTGGCGTGGTGATTGATTGGGGTTGGGCTATTCGGGGGTTGGACGATCGCTTTGTCTGTGACTTTTTGCGTGATGGGCTAGAAAAAAAGGGAATGGGAACAATGCCAAGCGCAGAAGAGTTGATATTGGCAGACTCACATTTATTGTGCTCTTGCACATCTTGCGGTAAACTTGTTCCTAAGTTTTCCGTAGTATGCAACAGTGCATTTCCGCACTCCTCTGCGGGACATGCCGGGGTGCGCGAAGGCTGGCGTGAGCAGCTGCGCGTAGGACCGACCCCGAGAACTGATACGGGGAATGTGAGGGGAGAAGCGGAAAACGAAGCCGGTGAAAACCGTGAGCCATGCCTTTTTCAGGCGAGCCGGTTCACGATTGGTCCGCTGTTGTAACACCTGGGCGGTAAAGATTCTGCGCTGTCGCGTTGTTCATGGTCGCCCGTGATGAGAAGGAGAAGAAGGAGTATGGGGAAGGCTGTCGGTATCGACCTTGGGACGACGAACTCTGTTGTGGCAGTGCTTGAAGGTGGAGAGCCTGTCGTTATTCCGAATGCAGAGGGTGACCGTACTACACCATCTATTGTTGGCTTTTTGCAGTCTGGTGAAGTTCTCGCCGGAGAGGTTGCAAAACGCCAGGCGATCACGAACCCGGATCACACGATCCGCTCCGTGAAACGTCATATGGGAACAGCCTGGTCTGTTGACATTAACGGCAAGCAATACACGCCGCAAGAGATCAGTGCCCGTATTTTGCAGAAGCTGAAGAGGGATGCCGAGAGCTACCTTGGCACTGAGGTTGGCCAGGCAGTGATTACTGTCCCTGCCTACTTCAGTGATGCACAGCGTCAAGCCACAAAAGAAGCAGGCCAGATCGCTGGGCTTGAGGTGATGCGCATCATCAACGAGCCTACTGCTGCTTCTCTCACCTATGGTCTTGAAAGAGAATCCGAGGACCAGACCATCCTTGTGTTTGACCTTGGTGGTGGAACTTTCGACGTGTCTCTCCTTGAGATTGGAGACGGCGTTTTCGAGGTGAAAGCGACCTCGGGTGATAACAAGCTCGGTGGTGATGACTGGGACGACGCCGTTATTCTCTGGCTTGTGGACCGCTTCAAGAACACCAATGGTGTGGACTTGTCGCAAGACAAAATGAGCATGCAGCGCCTCAAGGAAGCGGCAGAGAAGGCGAAGATTGAGCTTTCTCAGGTGACCGAAACCACCATTAACCTGCCTTTTATTACGGCGACGAGTGCTGGTCCCCTCCACCTCGAAGAGAAACTTAACCGTTCTGAGTTTGAGCGGATGACCGCTGACCTGATTGACCGCTGCCGCCGGCCTTTCCGGCAGGTTCTGGGCGATGCAAGTATCCGTATTGCGGACATTGACCATGTTGTCATGGTCGGAGGTTCGAGTCGGATGCCGATGGTGCAAGCTCTTGTGAAAGAGATCACTGGCAAAGAGCCGCACAAGGGCGTGAATCCGGATGAAGTTGTGGCCATTGGTGCCGCGCTTCAGGCCGGCGTGCTCAAGGGCGAAGTGAAAGACATCCTTTTGCTGGATGTCACTCCCCTGAGCTTGGGTATTGAGACCAAGGGTGGTGTCATGACCAAGCTGATTGAGCGCAACACCACCATCCCGACGAAGAAATCAGAGATCTTTACCACTGCCGAAGATGGCCAAACTTCTGTGGAAGTCCACGTTCTTCAAGGAGAGCGTGAGATGGCAATGAACAATAAGAGCCTGGGAAAGTTCCAGCTTATTGGGATCCCGCCGGCTCCGCGTGGTGTTCCTCAGGTCGAGGTCACCTTCGACATCGACGCCAACGGTATCGCGCATGTCTCGGCCAAAGACCTTGCCACCCAAAAAGAACAAGCGATGACGATTACTGGTCAGTCTGCGCTTGAGAACGATGACATTGACCGCATGGTGCGTGAAGCGGAAACTCACGCCGAAGAGGACCGCACGCGCCGTCAAGAAGCTGATGCCCGCAATGAGGCAGACTCGCTTGTGTACCAGGCTGAAAAGCTAGTGAGAGAGAACGCAGAACAGCTTGCCGGGCAGAAAGAACGCCTGGAAGCTGAGATTGCGAGCTTGAAAGAAGCGCTGGCTGGTTCGGATGTGAACCTTATCAATAAGCGTCGCGAATCTTTGATGACCGTGTTGCAAGAAGCCTCTACTGTCATGTACGAGAATGTCACGTCTGATCAAGGTGCAGGCGCCTCTTCCCCTGGGAACGGTTTTCCCGGAGGTGATGATGTGGTTGAAGCTGAGATCATTGATGACGGTCAGCAACACTGATGCGTCCACGGTCTTATAAAGAGGAATTTTTTACGATCTCCCCAGGAGTTTCGCACCTCTTGCAAGTGGTATCTGGTCAGGCTGTCGGAGCGTGGCAGCCTCCTCTTGACGTATATGAGACAAAAGATGTGTTTGTCATTGTGCTCGACGTTCCGGGGGTCTCAGGAGACAAGATCGACATCACTTTTGAAAGTGGTGTGCTCACTGTCCAAGGGGAACGAAAATTCCATTCTGGAGTATCAGAAGACTCTTTCCACCGTGTGGAGCGCCGTTTCGGGCGCTTCTCGCGGCGGATTGGGCTTCCCCCCGGTCAGCTTGACCCAGATGGTGTTACAGCACGAGTTGCCGACGGCGTCCTGACCGTGGAAGTGCCCAAGATCGTTGCAGCGCAGCCTCGGCGTATCAAGGTCATTGAGCAACAAACCATTGAGTCGGAGTGAGCGAATGGCTGAACAGAGCGAAAGCATTGTTCATAAGAAACCGGAGATAGTAACACAGGCCGCTGATGATTCCGACCTTGTTGATCTGAAAGATGAAATCGCACGAGACGATGCTGCTGAGGCTGAAGTTGAGGCGCAGGCTGAAGTTGAGGCGCAGGCTGAGGTTGTTGCAGCTGAGATTGATGTTGAGCGTGCTGCGGCTGAAGTCACGCAGGATGATGCTGTTGATGTCGTCGTTGATGTCGTGCCGGCTGAGGTCATCGTCCTGGACGATGTTGCGATGGAGGTTGCTGCAGACGAAATTCTCGAGGCAGATGATGTTGGAACAGACGAAGCTGATCTCGAGGAGCTGTCTGGTCTTGATCTTGCCGCAGAGGCCGGCACAGAAACCTTGACCGAAATCAGCACGCAAGATGGAGCGGATTCGTCTGATTCGTCTGATTCGGATGGAGAAGCAGACGCTGACGAGGAGGAAGTTTCTTCTCTGGCAGAAGATGCAACAGAGGGCGAAAGCGATTCCGCGAGTGCGGAGACTGTGCTCTCAGAGGACTCCAAACCGGAGGACTCTCAAGATGTCGGTCGTAATACTGAAATCATCCCTGTGGTTGCTTCAGTTGAGGTTGAAGCGACTGGGGAAGTTTCGCAAGACCAGAGTGCTGATGCCGGCGAAAATGTTGACGCTGATTCCAATGAGGAAACCGGATCTGAGGAAACCGAGGAGGAGGAAACCGGATCTGAAGAAACCGGAGCCGATGCAGAGGCTGGTCAAGACACGGAAAAAGATGCAGATGATGCTGTTCTCATTGAGGAGTCTGCTGCCAATCTTGAAGCCGATATCGCCGATGTCGTTGATCTTTCGTCCGACATACAGTGGAACACCTTAGAGGACCTTGTCAAACTAAGGAACTTTGCTTCCAGTTTGCATCGTGAAGTGGAGAAAGTCGGCCGGGATCGCGATACACATATCGAAGATCTGCGGCGCATGAAAGCCGAGTTCGATAATTTTCGCAAGCGTATGCTGCGCGAAAAGTCCGATGTTGTTGAGCGGGCCAATATTTCTTTGGTTGAGGCATTACTCCCGGCAGTCGATTCGCTGGAGATGGCATTTCTCTCGTCTACGGCGGAGAACCCTTTGCATCCTGGTCTTGAGGCTGTGTGTGCCCAAGTCATTGACATCCTTTCGAAGGAAGGACTTGAACGGATTGAGCCAGTGAAAGGATGCGAGTTTGATCCGGCGCTCATGGAGCCGGTTGTGCACCGTCCTGCAAAAGACGGGAATGGTGGACAGCCGGTTGTGACGAAGATGCTGCGTTGCGGTTATCGGATGCGAGGCCGTTTGCTCCGGGCTGCAATGGTAGAAGTCGAGGGGTAATGAGGTCAGGAATACACGCTCAGGAGGGAAAGATCGGTTTTTCGCTGGAAATGTAAGGATAGGGTGAAGTTCGGCTGGCCTTCAGGATAGAGCCGAGAAGGCGTCATTCCGGAAGGTTGTGGCAGGTCGGGACGAGGATATGGCATCATGAGTTCTTTCAATTCTGAAGATAGCTTGTATGCCATACTCGGCGTTTCTGAAGTAGCGTCTCAATCAGATCTCAAGAAGGCCTACCGGAAGCTTGCCCAAGAGTTTCATCCTGATGCGAATCCGATGGATCCGCAGGCTGAAGAGCGATTTAAGCAGATGTCTGTAGCGTACGACCTCTTGAAAGACCCGGCAAAACGAAAAAAGTACGATCGTGATCGGATGACGGCTCGATCTGGTTGGATACCTTCTTCTCGGGCTGGGCGCAAGGCCGGAAAGTCCTCTCGTTCTGATGGATTTCATGCAGACTACTTTCGGGATAAGCCTTTTTCTGATGGGTGGAGAGGCTCTTCCTCCCGAAGACGTGGCCCAAAACGTGGGGACGATATCTCTGTTGTGCTGCACCTCACCCTGGAGGATGCGCTGCGTGGTGTGACCTCGCAAGTGACCGTGCCTGCCGATGTTCCCTGTGATAGGTGTGAGGGGTCGGGTGCCGAACGTGGAACTACGATAAAGCCGTGTTCGCATTGTGGAGGAAAAGGCACGATCTCTGATCCGCACGAATATTTTGCGCTCAGCAGACCTTGTATGAGGTGTAATGGGACTGGTCAGCACATTGAGCGACCATGTCGAGTTTGTAGGACTGCTGGTGTTGTGCGTAAAACCCGTAGGATCAAGGTTGCGATTCCACTTGGCGTGAAGGATGCCACCAAGGTACGCGTGAAGGGGCGAGGTGAGCCCGGGTCTTATGGGGGAGCTGCCGGCGATCTTATTGTTGATGTGCAAATTGCGCCGCATGAGGTTTTTAATCGCACGGGTGATAATTTGCAGGTTGTTGTGCAGGTCCCTTTTGAGACAATGGTTCTTGGAGGGAGTATCGTGGCACCCATAATCGATGGAGTCGTGACTTTACGCGTACCTGCAGGGACGCCAAGTGGCCGAGTATTGAAAGTGCGTGGCTATGGGGCTCCTAGTGAGAATGGGAAGAACCGCGGGGATTTGCTCGTGACATTGGACATTGAAATCCCAAAAAATCTTTCGATGGAGGCAGTACAAGCCCTTCGGCGATATGTCGACTTAAGAGGAGCTACTCCGTCGGCAGGATCGCGTTTTCCTGCTGACGAAACGGTAGGCGGTACATCATGACACAGTCAGATGAGTCACTCTCTCGAGAACCAGTCTACGTGATCTCGGTTGCTGCTGAACTCTCTGGTATGCATCCGCAGACATTGCGGATGTACGAGAGGAAGGGGCTTGTGTGTCCCTCCCGCACCTCAGGGAATACGCGAAGGTATTCAGAACAAGATATCGAGTTGTTACGGGAGATCCAGCGTCTCACGCAAGAAGAAGGCATCAATCTGGCGGGCGTTGCTCAGCTTATGGACTTGCGTCTGGAGCTCTTGGCAGTGAAATGTCGTGTTGCCCGTCTTGAAGCGGAACTTGATGCCGTCATGCGGGACGCAAAGCGTAAGGTGCAAGAAGTGCACCGAAGCTACCGGCGAGATCTCGTGCTCTATAACCCGCCGGCTCAGCTCGTGCCACAACGCAAGCACAGGCGGCGGCCAAATTAAAGCAATAAAACGGGATGGGACGGACGGAGCCCAAGTGTTGCGTCGAGCGTTTTTCAGAGGCGTTGTGCTCGCTTTTTTTCTTGCCGGGTGCGGCAGTGTTTCTACCGGCGCCTCAGATGAAGGGCGTCTCGGAGGCGGGACTCGACGAAGTGCTGCGGAATTGTCGAGCCTGTCTCCTCCGGGGGGCCCTCTCCCCGGTCCGCCCGAAGAGTATGGGCTTCCCGCTCTTGCCGACACCGAAAACGGGAATGGCATGGTGACTGCCGACGCCATTACCGATCTATTCTCCCGTGCCCGTACGCGTCCTTGGGCAGTCACATGGCTGATGTCCTCTTTCGACGGAGTCGACGCCGGAACAGTGACAATGTCACACCTCTCTCCTGCTGGTGGAAAAACAGAACAGCTCCACATAACGGGAGAAGTGGGCTTGGAAGAGATCGGTATTATCGATTTACACTTGCTGGATGCCGGTGAAGGGTCTCGTTTTTGCTTCAAAACAGACGAGAACCCTTACAATTGTGGCGTCGGAGACGCCCAGCTTTTATTGGAGTTTTTGAGTATAGAGGGCATGGACCGCCTGGGAGAGATACTGGCCGATCTTGTTTCCCGGACTTCCGTGGAAATAAAGTATCGATTTTTTGCCGAGACGCCTTCTATCTGTTTCAATCTTGCCCCTGCCGTCATGACAGGGGAGACGCTTGGTCTTGATTTTTCCCTGGGAGGGTCTTTCTGCCTGTCGAATGATGGGGCTTTGATGCTGGTTGATGTAGGCGAAGTTGCAATGCGGGCTGTTGCCTATGATATTTCGGTTGATCCTGGCGTGTTTCGTCTTCCTGTCTGAGAGTGTGTGCTTCTCTGAGGGTTCCTGAAAAATTGTCGGAGTGAAGGAGGGGTGCATTGTGCGAGGAAAGCCCGTGTCCCGCTATGTGATGACAGGAATTATCGTCCTGGGACTCCTTACCGCTGGGTGCGATAGTGGATCTGGCGAAGACTCTTCTGTGCAGGTTTCCCCGCCTTTACTGCTTCCTCGCCATGTTGATTTTGGTCCTCTTCCACAATCGCCAGAGAAATACGGATTGCCTCCTTTCGCTGTCTTGCAAGCAAACCCCGCTGGTGTGCTCGAAGGACTTTTCGACCGGATGTTGCGACGAGAATGGGCAATGACCTGGGATATCCGTATCGAGGGATTGCCGGGTGGTGTGGGAGAAGTGGTTATTGACCATATGCCCGTGCTGGAAGACATGCCAGAGATGCTCAAGATGTCAGGGGTCGTGGGTACACCGGATACCAGCGTGGTGAAGTTCGAGATACTCGACGACAGAAAACAGCTTCTTTTGTGCGGTCAAGAAGGCGACAACTTCCTTGTGTGTGACCCGACAGAAGAGCAAAAAGCGCAGCTCGGAGGAATTTCTGGTTTTACTTCCATCCTCGATCTGCTTTCTTTGGAAGGCTTGGAACGCCTTACGAACGAGCTTTCTGCCATCGTTGACGTGTCTGAAGAAGTCCCTGGGCTCAACAGCGGAGTCCTTCCGGGGATGGCTGTTCGATACGCTTCTGTGGGAACTGCTCCTTCCGCGTGTTTTCAATACCCTGCCTCGCCCACCCTTGGCGAAGTTGTGGGTGTGGACTTCTCGAAGGGCGGCGAATTCTGCGTTTCTACAGACGGTGTTCCTGTGCTTCTTCGGATTGGGGAACTAGAGATTATCGCCAAAACCTATAAGTCTGTTGCAGACCCGAACCGTTTTCGCATGTCGGTGAAAGTGTGAGTTGAGAAGATGCTCACCGGATGACTTCTTTGGTGTACCTGGCAGTGCGAAACTGTCTGTGGAAGTGTCGCGCGGCAGGCAGCCCTGCGAGTTTTTCGCGGTTTCAAGAAACCTGTCGCAGATTTTTCGGGTGTGTGTTGAGCCATGTCATGAGATAGGTGAGAGCAACCAGATGTCAAGGGCACTGTTTTCCGGCCGTTGACCGCAAACAGCGGGTGAGATGGCTATTGCGCGTATTTAACATCTGTCTCTGCATACTGTTTACTGGAAGTCTGGCTCTCGTCGCGCTGGGTGCAAGTGACACAACAGAGCATCGGCGGACCGAAGACTGCATTAAAGCTCGCAGGAAGGGATGCTGCCAAAGCTGTTGTTTGCGATACTTGTTTCCAATCTGGAGAGTGGGATTGCGAGTCCATAGCCGGTGGCGCGTTCAATGGCGTAAATGATTCCGATCACTTCTCCTGCCGCATTGAGAACGGGGCTGCCTGAGTTGCCGGGTTGGATAGAAGTATTTATGCGCATGACTGGACCAGTCTCGCCATACTCACTGTCTGTCTTGTAATCGACGAGCTTGCCTACTTCTATGGTGAGGGCATCCCCATTTGGAAAACCGACAATAGTGAGTCTGTCTTTAGGTAGAGGATCATTGTTGCCAAGAACTGCGATCTCAGATAGCACAGCATCGACTTCAAGAATAGCGAGATCCGAAAAAACAGCAGCTTTTGCTGTGATCACGGGCAGGGTTTTTCCGTTCCAAGTGGAGACTTCGAGTTCAGTTTTAGTTGCCCCCGCGATGACATGTTTGTTGGTGACGAGGTGATGTGCGTCGAGCGCCCACCCTGACCCGATTGCGATTCCCGTGCAGCTGCTATTACGGACGCGCAGCGAGATCTGCCTGGCACGGCGATTGGGCGCTTCGCTATGCAGGGTGGTGGGAGACTGAGGGGAAAGTTCATTGTCTGTGCTGCCAGGGTCACTTAGGCAGCTGACAGTGAGGACGGCCACAAAAAAGAATGATAGGAAGAGGTGCATGCGAGTGGGCAGGTTATTCAGCTAGTTCTACCTTTTCCATGATGCTCTCAAAGAGTTCGTCTGCTTTTTCGCAGCTCTCAATTGTCTCATCCAACGTCTTTTCGACAGCAGGCCCCGAAGGCAAATACGCCGACTCTCGGGACTCGAAAAGGATCGCAATCACCTTGTTGAGGTTGATGGAACACTCCTGCGAGGCGAACATGGCTTCTGCCAATACGCTGGCCAATATTTGGAGTTCTTTGCGCTCATCTTCAATGGAGGCCTTCTCGGCAGCGAGCTCTGTCTGACGCTTCTCGAGGTTTGATACGTCGACCTCGGAGTCTGTCAGGTTGTTTTGCAGCGTATTGTTTTGCTGTTCGAGTTCATTTGCTTCTTCCTCCCAGTCTTTTCCCTGCTGATAGGTGAAGAGCAAAGCGAAGAGGAGAACAAGCGCGATGCCGGCAAAGACAATTGCGGGAACTTTCCATACGGCTTCAGTACTTGATGCTGGTAAATGTTCTGGGGTCGGTATGCCTGGGGTGAGGTGACCAGGTAGTGTCGGGCTGGGGGGAGTCGGGTTCGGTAGTGTC